>CAZPVG010000035.1:0-41845 GCA_964589945.1 uncultured bacterium | reverse complement strand
GCTCGAGAAGGAGTACATCCTCAAGGTCCTCAACTACACGCGCTGGCAGAAGAAGCGCTCGAGCGAGCTGCTCGGGATCAACGCCTCGACGCTCTACCGCAAGCTGATCTCGTACGGAATCGAGAAGCCGGGCGCGTCCCGGGACGCCGCGCCGGAGGACCAGGCGCCCGAGGCGGGCGAGCAGGCTGCGTGATATGGCCCCCTGCGTGCGAGTTGCCCGATCCGCACGTTGGGGCGATTGAAATATGCACGGTGCGCCGCGACGTCGCGGGGCGCGTCGCGCAGGGCGCACGCCGGACAAGTCGAAGGAGCGAACGGGGATCGGAGCGGTCCCGCGCGTCCCGTAACGAATGGCACATCGGTTGCGTTGGCGTTAGCCGGGCAGCACTTCATCATCGGCGCGATCAGCGCCGGAAACACCCCACACGGGAGGAATCCGAGATGTTCAAGTCGCAGAAGGGCTTCACGCTGATCGAGCTGATGATCGTCGTCGTCATCATCGGCATCCTCGCCGCCATCGCGATTCCGAACTTCATCGCCATGCAGAACCGCGCGAAGGAAGGCTCGACGAAGGCGAACATGCACACGTTCCAGCTGTCGGCCGAGGACTACGGCGTGCAGAACGACGGCACGTACGCGGCCAACGCCAGCGACGTGGCGACGCTGCTGCCGAGCGCCGGCGCCAACTTCAAGAACCCGTTCACGCACCTGTCGACGAACGCGTGGCTGGACCAGGGCACGTGGGCGACGCCGCTGACGACGGGCTCGACCACGGCCGGCATCGTGGCCTACGGCGACACCGCGCAGATCAACTACCAGATCGCGGGTCGCGGCAAGGCGGCCGACCTCTCGCTCGTGCTGAGCAGCGGTCAGTAGTCCGGTTCCCAGGCAGTCCCGAGCGGGGCGCGACGCGAGTCGCGCCCCGCTTCGCCTTGCTGGGGCGTTCCCCACCGGGTCGCCGGTCCCCCCTTGCAGCTTGCCGCGTCCGGGACCCGGGGCGGGCAATCCGCGTCGCGCGGGGGGCGTTCCGGGCGGAACGCAAGGCGCCGCAGGAGAGGGAAAGAAGTGAGGGCGGGGAGGGCCCGCACCGATAACTCCCTGTGTCCCAGCCGCTCGCGCCGTTCCTGCCGAGCCAGACGCCCCTGTGGCACGCGGGCTGCAGTGACGACATGTCGGGAGCGGCGCATCGAGCGCCGGGGATCTCAACACGAGAGGAGCACGAACCATGGTGCGCACGCAGAAGGGCTTCACGCTGATCGAGCTGATGATCGTCGTCGTCATCATCGGCATCCTCGCCGCCATCGCGATTCCGAACTTCATCGCCATGCAGAACCGCGCGAAGGAAGGCTCGACGAAGGCGAACATGCACACGTTCCAGCTGTCGGCCGAGGACTACGGCGTGCAGAACGACGGCACGTACGCGGCCAACGCCAGCGACGTGGCGACGCTGCTGCCGAGCGCCGGCGCCAACTTCAAGAACCCGTTCACGCACCTGTCGACGAACGCGTGGCTGGACCAGGGCACGTGGGCGACGCCGCTGACGACGGGCTCGACCACGGCCGGCATCGTGGCCTACGGCGACACCGCGCAGATCAACTACCAGATCGCGGGTCGCGGCAAGGCGGCCGACCTCTCGCTCGTGCTGAGCAGCGGTCAGTAGACGCGGACGGTGCGGGGGCGCCCGTCGCCCCCGCACCGGTTCCACGACACCCACGAGGACACGGAGAGCGAAGACCCAGCAAGACCGGCTCCCCCGGCAGCACGGAGTCCGGCCGGCCCCCAACGCCGAGGTGAGGACGAGATGAAGGCGACCGAACGCGGATTCACACTGATCGAGCTGATGATCGTGGTCGTGATCATCGGGATTCTCGCCGCGATCGCGATCCCGAACTTCATCTCGCTGCAGACCCGGGCGAAGGAAGGCGCGACGAAGAGCAACATGCACACGTTCCAGCTCGCCGCCGAGGACTACGGTGTGCTGAACGACGGGGTCTACCCGAACAACGTCTCCGACATCGCGGCGCGCCTGCCGGTCAACGCCACGCTGTTCAAGAATCCGTTCGACCACACCGTGGGCGACGGCAACGCCTTCGAGTACCAGAGCAGCTGGACGATCCCCCTGGCCACCAGCGGAAAGCCCGGCATCGTCGCCTACGGCGACTCGGCGAGCATCCGGTACCAGATCGTCGGCCACGGCAAGAACGCCGACTTCACGTACATCCTGCTCTCCAACGGCGAGTAGCCTCGCCCGCGGCGCTCCCCGCGCCGCCCTCCGGGTCCGCCCGGGCCGAGTGCCCGCAGGCCGGCCCCTCGATTCCACCCGCGGCACGTCCATTGCGTTTGGCCTTGCGCGATTTCGCGCCCAGGCCCCTTCCGGGGACGCAACGCCCAATGGCACAAGGGAATCGAGCCATGAACCCGCAGCAGCCCCCCGCCCCAGCCGTACAGAGTTCGGCCGCCGGCCCTGCAACCTGGCCAGACGGTAGCCAGCCGGTCGTTCCCGGCGCGGCGGACGGTGCCCCGGCGATCCGGACCGAGGGGCTGACCAAGGTCTACCGGGGCAACTGGTCCCTGAAGACCGCGGTCGGGCTGGACCGTCTCGACCTCGAGGTCCGCCGGGGCGAGGTCTTCGGCTACCTGGGCCCCAACGGCGCGGGCAAGACGACGACGCTCAAGATCCTCACGGGCCTGCTCAAGCCCAGCAGCGGTCGCGCCTGGCTCATGGGCGAACCCATCGACTCGATCCAGAGCCGCCGTTCGCTCGGCTTCCTGCCCGAGCAACCCTACTTCTACGACCACCTCACCGGGGTCGAGTACCTGGAGTTCGCCGCGAGCCTCTCGGGCCTGCCCGGCCGGGAAGCGGCGCGTGCCGCCCGGCACTGGTTCGGGCGGATCGGGCTGGGCGGGCGGGACCGCCTGGTGCTGCGGAAGTACTCGAAGGGCATGCTCCAGCGCCTCGGCCTCGGGGCCGCGCTGGTCCACTCGCCCCGGCTCGTCATCCTCGACGAGCCCATGAGCGGGCTCGACCCCTTCGGGCGACGGGACGTTCGCGACCTCATCCTCGAGCAGCGCGAGCTGGGCACGACCGTGATGCTGTCGTCCCACATCCTGCCGGACGTCGAGATGCTGTGCGACCGCGTCGCGATCGTGCTGAAGGGGCGGCTCGAGCGCGTCGCGACCGTGAGCGATCTCGTGCATGGCGGCAGCCGCTCGGTCGAGGTTCGCGTCGAGGGCGCGCCGGTCGTCGAGCTGCCCGCGGCGTGGCAGGGGCGCGTGGCCCGCGTGGAGCGCTCGGGTGAATCCGTCTTCACCGTCTCGGACCCGTCGCTGCTCCAGGACGTGCTGGCACGCCTGGTCCAGTCGGGCGCCGTGATCGGGGCCGTCACGCCCGTCCGCGGTTCGCTCGAGGAACTCTTCATGGCCGCAGCCGAGGAGTCTGCATTCCGCGCGTCGGGGCGGCGGAGGTCCGCATGACGGCCGTTCTCATCGCACGGAACACGTTCCGCGAAGCCATCCGGGACCGCGTGCTGGCGGGCGTCGTCGGCGCCGGCGCGGCGCTGCTGCTCCTCACGGTGATCGCCCGGCCACTCGCCATGGGCGAGGGGACGCGCATCACCGTCGACCTCGGGCTCTCCGCCATCTCGTTCCTCGGCCTGCTGGTCGTACTCATGGTGGGGACGAACCTCGTGGCCAAGGAGATCGAGCGCCGCACGATCTTCAACCTGCTGTCCCGTCCGATTCCGCGCCCCGTCTACCTCGTCGGCAAGTGGGCGGGGTTCGCGGGGGCGCTGTGGGCCGTCGCGATGGCGCTCGGCGTCGCGCTCTGGGCCGTCGTCGCCGTGCTGGGGCAGCCCGGGCTCGGCCTCGCCATCGCCGAGGCCGTCTTCCTGGCGGGACTCGAGCTCAGCGTGATCACCGCGATCGCGGTGATGTTCTCGGCGATCTCGACCCCGGTGCTCTCGTCGCTCTACACGCTCGGGCTGTTCGCCGCCGGGCAGTGGTCCGATGACCTGCGACGCTTCGCCGAGCGCGCCCCGGGCGCGATGCGCCCGATGCTCGACGTCATCGCGAACCTGGTGCCGAACCTGTCGCTCTTCAACATGCGTTCACTCGCCGCCTCCGGTGACACCGCCCCCGTGCTGCAGCTCGGCGTGGCGGTCGTCTACGCGCTGCTCTACTGCGCGTGCGTGCTGGCGATCGGGGCGGCGGCGTTCGAGTCGAGGGACTTCAAGTGAGCGCGATCGCGCTCCGGGTGCGCCCGCTGCGGCTGCGCCAGCTGGTGGCCACCGGCGTGGCCCTCGGGCTCGCCGCGGCCGTGTTCGCGACGGCGGACTGGGCCTGGCAGGCCGTGCCGCGCGTCTCGCCGCTCGAGGAGCTCTCCTACTACCCGTCGGGGCAGCACGTCCGGCCCGCGACGCTCGGCCACGCCGAAACCGCCGCCGACCTGGCCTGGCTGCGGGCGATCCAGTACTACGGGCAGCACCGCGTGACGGACAACCGCTTCGACCACCTCTACCACGTGTTTGACATCCTGACGACGCTCGCGCCGCGCTTCGAGAGCGCCTACGTGTTCGGCGCCTTCGCACTGGCGCAGGAGGGGCGGAGGTTTCCGCAGGCCGAGGCCCTGATGCTGAAGGGCTGCGAGAACAACCCGGGAAGCGGGCGCCTCGCCTTCGAAACGGGCTTTCTCTACTACGTGAAGCCGAACGGCCGGGACCTGGAGCGCGCCGCGGAGTACTTCGAGCTCGCCGCGAACCTTCCCGGGCACCCCGACGCGGCGCGCCGCTTCGCCGCCTTCTGCCGCCAGGGCTCCGGAAGCCTGGTCGTGGCCGCGGCGCTCTGGCAGCAGGTCCGGGAACACTCGTCGAACGCCTACCTGCGCGAGATCGCCGAGCGGGAGCTGGCCCGGATCTCGGAGGCCATCCGCACGGGCCGCAAGGACTTGGCCCGGGTGAGGGTGACCACGCCCGTCGTCATCGTGAAACCGGTGCCCTGAGTCGGTCACACCGGGCTTCGGAACGCAATACACCGTGAAGAACGCACTTCAGAAAAGCAGGGCCGAGGTCGAAAGAAGGGGAGGCAGGTGGAGCGGGGTGGATCTCCATCCCACGCTCTCCAGGTCGAGGACGGATGCGTCGGTGATCGAACCGTCGGGCATGCCGGCCAGGACCCGCACCGCATTCAGGGAGTGAGACCCATGCTCTTCGGCAAGAAGCAGTCGCTCGTCGGACTGGACATCGGCAGCCACAGCATCAAGGTGGTCGAGCTCGAGTCCCAGTCGAACAAGACGTACCGGCTCGTGAACTGGGGCGTGTCGCAGCCCCTGGCCGAGGCGATCGTCGACGGCGAGATCATGGACCGGCAGCTCGTCACCGACGCGATCTCGAATCTTCTCGAATCGCGCGGCATCAAGTCGCGGAACGTCGTCGCCGCCGTGAGCGGCCGCGCCGTGATCGTGAAGAAGATCGTCATGAACAAGCTGTCCGCCGACGACGCGCAGCAGGCGATCTACTGGGAGGCCGAGCAGCACGTCCCGTACGACATCAACGACGTGTCGCTCGACTTCGAGATCCTCGGAGACGCGCCGGCGGACCCGAAGCAGATGCAGGTCCTGCTCGTCGCGGCGAAGAAGGACATGGTGATGTCCTTCAGCGACCTGATCCGCGAGGCCGGCCTCACGCCGAACATCGTGGACGTGGACTCCTTCGCGGCGCAGAACGCGATCGAGGCCAACTACGACTTCGCGCCCGAGGAGGTCACCGCGATCCTGAACGTCGGGTCGGAGATGACCAACATCAACATCGTGCAGGCCGGTGTGCCGTACTTCACCAAGGACCTCCAGGTGGGCGGCAACACCTTCGTCGAGGCCGTGCAGCGCAAGTTCAACCTCAGCCAGGCCGAAGCCGCCGCGGCGGTGCGGGGCGAATCCGGCTCGGGCCTCGAGGTCGCGCCGGTCGTCGAGCAGGCCTGCGAGGGCGTCGCGACCGCGCTCGAGCGCGCGCAGGCGTACCTGCGGACCGCCGGCGAGGCCGGCAACATCAGTCGCATCCTCCTTTGCGGCGGCAGCGCGCTCACGCCGGGCGTGCCCGAGTTCCTCAGCCGCCGGTTCGGCGTTTCGACGGACATCGTGAACCCGCTCCAGCGCGTGTCGTACGACCCGGCGCTGTTCGCGGGACAGGACGTGATGAAGGTGGCGCCGCTTCTCACGGTCGGTATCGGGCTCGCGCTGCGCCGACAGGGGGACAAGAAATGATTCGCGTCAATCTCCTGCCGCGCGAGGAGAAGGCCCAGAGCCGGGCCATCTCGTTCGACCTCAAGCTCGGCGACATGGTGCTGCCGGGCGTGGTCCTGGGGCTCGCGGCCCTGGTCATCGCCGGCACCTCGATGTCACAGGCGACGCGCGTCAAGGCGCTCGAGCAGTCCATCGACCAGGTGGACGCCGAGTCCCGCGCGCTCGCGCCGCAGATCGCCCGCGTGAACCAGCTCGCCAAGGAGCGCGCCGAGCTGGACCTCCGGATGGGCATCATCAACCGCCTCGAAAAGGGCCGCACCCAGGACGTTCGACTCATGGACGAGCTCGCCAAGTGCGTCCCCGACCACCTCTGGCTGACGGGAAGCACGCAGGATGCGGCGAACTCCCTCAGCCTGGAGGGGGTCACCTATTCGAATCTCGTGGTGTCGGACTTCATGTCGCGCCTCGAGCGGTCCCCGATGTTCGCAAACGTCGAGCTGGGGGTCGCCGAGCACGGAGCGGTGTCCGGCAAGGACGTGGTCAAGTTCCGCCTCACCTGCCAGGTGACGCCGGACGAAAGCGCCAACTAGGGAGGATGCGGACATGGCCAGCATGGACCTGAAGAGCCCCGCCCTGCAGAAGCTCCTCCTCGCGATCCTTCTCGCGGGCGGCGCACTGGGCATCTTCTACTTCACCCACCTCGTCCCGTTCGGGTTCCCGAACTCGAACGAGAAGCTCGCGTCGCTTCGCGCGGACTACGAGCGCAAGTCGTCGGAGCTGGCGCGCGCCCGCGCGTCGGTCGCCGACCTGCCGCGCTTCGAGGCCGAGTACGGGCAGCTCCACCAGCGCTGGGAGCTGGCGTCCGAGCTGCTGCCGACCGACCGGCAGCTGTCGACGCTGCTCCGCAAGATCACGCTCGCCGGACAGCAGACCGGCGTGAACTTCGTGCTGTTCCGCCCGAACGGCCTGCGGCCCTCCGAGTACCACACGGAGATGCCGGTGCAGATCTCGGTGCAGGGCAACTATCACGACATCGGCGCCTTCCTGGCCGAGCTCGCGAACATGCGCCGCATCGTGACCGTCTCGAACCTGAAGCTCACGAGCGTCAACAAGCAGGGCGATGGAACGACCCTGGCGGACTTCACGGCCTCCGCGTACAGCCTCAACACGGGTTCGTCGTCGGCGCCGGCCGCCACCAGCGCCAAGAAGGGGGAGACCAATGGCCGGAAGTCCTAACTTTCTCGCGCAGATCGGCGAGAACGTGAAGCGCGTCTTCGCGCGCAAGGTCGTCTGGGGCCTGCTCGCCCTGGTGGTCGTCGGTGCGGGTGCGGGCTGGGCCTACATGAACGGCATGTTCAACGGGCTGATCCCGTCGTCGAACGACGAGCCGGTGGCCGCCGCGGTGCAGTCGCGCCCGGCCCCCGCGCCCGCGAAGGCGACGGCCGCTCCCGCCGCGGAAGCGCCGAAGGGCGCCGAGGCGTCGAAGGGCGCGCCTGTGGCGAAGGACGCGAAGAACGCCGGCGCCGGGGATTCGAAGAACGCGAAGCCGTCGGCTCCCGCCGCCCAGGCGAAGGCGGACGGACCGGCCGGCCCGCGTCCCGGCACGCCCGTCCACGCCGCGTCGACGGACGGCGCCGGCGCCCCGGTCGTCACGGCGGTGCCGCAGCCGTCGCAGGCGCCGGGCTCGGGCCTCGCGCACGTGGATGAGCACCTGACCTACCAGTACAACGCCCTGGGACGGCGCGACCCGTTCCAGTCGCTCGTGGACGGTGCGTTCGTCGGCGCCGACGTCGGCGGCGACGCGCCTCCCGATCCGGGCGGCATCAAGGTCGTCGGAATCGTCTGGGGAGCCACCGATCAGTTCGCCCTCGTCGAGGACGTCCGCGGCAACAGCTACGTCCTCCGGAAGGGAGACAAGGTTCAAAACGGCTACGTCGAGGCGCTGAAGCGTGACGCCATCGTCGTGACCATCACGTCGGACAATCAGTCCCAGTCGGTGGAGATCCCACTGGAGCGGAAGGGAGATCAGAATGCACGCTAACAAGGTCGTGATCGGCCTCTTCCTGGCGGCCGGCCTGCTGGTCGCCGGGAGTGCGGTTCCCGCCGGGGCGCAGTCCTCCGCCTCCGCGAAGGTCGGACTGACGCGTACCGGCACCGGGAGCTTCAACCTCGACGTCACGGGCGCCGACCTGCGCACCGTGCTGCGTGCAATCTCCGAATTCAGCGGCCGCAACATCGTCGTGTCGCAGAACGTCAAGGCCATCGTGACCATCACGCTCCGCAACGTCGCGTGGCAGGACGCGCTGAAGGCGGTGCTGCGCTCGAACGGGCTCGACTACGTCCAGGACGGCGCGGTCATCCGCGTCGACGAGACGGGCAAGCTCAACGCCGAGAAGGTGGAGCGCGAGACCGCGAACGCCCGGACGCTCGAGCTCGTGCCGCTCGAGACGCGCATCGTGAAGCTCAACTACGCGAACGCCAGCGAGATGACGGCGCCGCTGCAGCCGGCGCTGTCGAAGCGTGGCAACATCCAGGTCGAGAAGCGCACGAACTCGCTCATCGTGACCGACCTCTCGTCCAACGTCGACCAGATCGTGCAGATGGCGCAGGATCTGGACTCGGCGACGCCGCAGATCGAGATCACCGCGAAGCTGGTGGACGTGGACGCCTCGGCGGCCCAGGACATCGGCATCGAGTGGAACATCGGTCCGACGGACGGCGCGAACGCGGAGTTCTTCTCGACCACGCCGCAGAGCCCCGAGTTCCTGCACCCGAACCACGACGGCAACCAGGCCCTCGGCTCGTCGCAGAACTCCGGCATCTCCAGCCCGGTGAACACGGTGACCTACGGCATCGCGAAGAACTGGGGCTTCATCGAGGCGCAGTTGCAGACCCTCGAGGAGAAGCGCAAGGCGAACATCATCTCGAACCCGCGCATCACGACGGTGGACAACCGTGAGGCCAAGATCGTCGTCGGCCAGAAGATCCCGCTCATCGTGCAGGACGTCGCCGGCAACCCGGTGTCGCAGCTGCAGACGATCGGCATCCAGCTCAAGGTGACTCCGCACCTGACCACCGACAAGAAGATCATGCTCGACCTGCATCCCGAGGTCAGCGACCTCTCGACCCAGTCGACGGTCCAGGGCGGCATCATCATCAACACCAGCGAGGCCGACACCCGCGTGATGGTGGACGACGGCCAGACGGCCGTGATCGGCGGCCTCATCCGCACGAACGAGTCGACGGTGCGGCGCGGCGTGCCGCTGCTCATGGACATCCCGCTCGTCGGAATGCTGTTCGGCTCGAACAGCACGACCCGCCAGAACCGCGAGCTGATCATCTTCGTGACCCCGCGGCTCGTGAACACCCTGGCCTCGAACTGACGCGACATCCCCTGCAACGGGCGACGCCGCCGACCCCCTCCGGGGGCGGCGGCGTCCGCCTTTCCGGAGCCTGGGCCGGTGGGCCGCTTGCGGCGCCCGATGGCGTCGGGCTAGCTTCGCCGGCCATGAACACCCCTCCCGCGCGCCCGATTGCCCTCGTCGGCCTCATGGGGGCCGGCAAGAGCGAGGTCGCCCGCCTGCTCGGCGAGCGCCTCGGGGCTTCCGTCGCCGACCTCGACGCGATGATCGAGGCGGTCGAAGGCCGGACGATCGCCGAGATGTTCGAGCGCTCGGGGGAGGCCTGGTTCCGCCGCCGCGAAGGCGAGCTGTTCGACCAGGTCCTGCGGCTCGGCGTGCGCGTCATCGCGTGCGGGGGCGGCCTCGTGACCGACGAGGCCCGCCGGCGAGAGCTGCGCGCGCGCTGCACCGTCGTCTGGCTGCAGGTCTCCCCGGCCGAGGCCGCGCGCCGCGTCTCGGCCCCCGGGCCCGACCCCGGGCGGGTACGGCCGCTTCTCGCGGGCGGGGAGCCGCAGGCGCGCCTGGCCGAGCTGCTCGTCGTGCGCGAGCCGATGTACGCGGAGGTCGCGCACGTGCGCGTGCCCACCGACGGGCTCGATCCGCCGCAGGTGGCCGACGCGGTCCTGGGCGCGCTCGCGGACGCCGACTGATGCGCAGCCCGCGCCTCCGGGCGTCCGCCGCGGCCGCGGCCCTCGCCGCCGGCGTCCTGTTCGCCGCGTGCGCGCCGCCGCCTCGCCCGGCGCCGGCCGTGGACGTGCTCGAGGCGCGCTACCGGGCTGCGCGGGACCTCCGCGAGGAGCGGCTGCGCGCGCTGACCGCCGACATCCTGGTGCGCGTGGACGGTCGCGCCACCGGCCGCCTGCCCGGCCTGCCCGCGACGCTGGCGCTCGCGGCGCCCGACCGGGCGCGCCTGCGCGTGCTCGCGTTCTTCGGGACCGCGGCCGACGTGTGCGCGCGCGGCGACTCGGTGTGGGCCTGGGTGCCCTCGCAGCGACTCGCCGTGTCGCTGGCCGGGGCGGGCGAGACGCTCGGCGTCGCGCCCCCGGCCGAGCTGCTCGCGCGCTCACTCGGCGCGACCTGGGATCCGCCGCCGGCGGCGTGGCGGGTGGCGACGGCGGACAGCGCCGGCCTGCGGCTCGGATGGCGCGCGCGCGGCGACTCGCTCGCGATGATCGTGGACCGGGACGGCCGGCCCGCCGAGGTGACCCTGTCGGGCACCGCCGGGACGGTGAGCGTGCGCTACACCGGCTGGACGCGCGAGGCCGGGACCGAATGGCCGGAGCGTTTCGAGATCGAGGACGCGACGGGCTGGGCGCGCGTGCGGATCGCCGTCGAGCAGCTGCGGATCGCCGACCGGCCCGGCGACGACTGGTTCACGCTGCGCGTGCCCGACGACGCGCGGCGGCTCGACTGGGAGGGACTGCGGGAATGGCTGGGTCGGCGAAAGGAAGCGCGATGAGGCGTGCGGGACTCGCGCTGGCGATCGGCGTGGCGCTCGCGACGGGCGCCCACGGCGGGGGACTCGAGGCGGCGAGAGGCTTCACGAAGGCGCTCGCCCGCACGGGCCGCGCCGAGGCGACGCTGCGCTACGCGTTGCCGGCGATGCCGGGCGCGAAGCCGCGGGTCGTCGAGGGCCGGCTCGCGCTCGAGCCGCCGGACCTCGTGCGGCTGGACGTGCCCGCCACCGGCGAGCGGCTGGTCGCGCGCGGCGACGGCGGCGAGTGGCTGCAGCCCGCCACGAAGCAGCTGCTCCGCTTCGGGCCGCGCCAGGTGGCCCCGGCGCTGCGCTGGTGGCGCGCGCTGCTGGGCGACTCGTCGCTCGTTCGCGAGCGGCGGCTCGGCGACTCGGCGTTCGGGCTGGCCATGCGGCAGGGCGCGGGCGTCGCCGACACGGCCACCGTGTGGCTCGATTCGCACGGGCTGCCCGCCCGGCTCGAGGTCGGCTCGGGCGAGGACGCGGTCACCTACCGGCTGGGCGGCTGGCGCTTCACGCGGCCGAAGGGAACGCGGGGCTTCCGGCTCACCGCCCCGCCCGGCTTCGAGACCGTGGAGCTGCGCTAGGCCTCACGCGCCGCCTGCGTGGCCGCCCGCAAGTCGTTGCCGGGGAGCGGGAAAGCGGCGCGGCGTCCTTGACACCCCGCGGGCGCGGCCCCATCCTCCGCGGCCGACCATGCGTGTCATCGCGGGGGACTTCGGCGGCCGGCGCCTCGAGGCGCCGCGCGGGCTGGCAACGCGCCCGACGTCGGACCGCGTGCGGGAGGCCCTGTTCATGTCGCTCGGTCCGCTCGAGGGGCTTCGCGTCGTGGACCTGTACGCCGGCAGCGGGGCGCTGGGTATCGAGGCGCTCTCGCGCGGCGCCACGTTCGCCGACTTCGTCGAGGTCGCGCGCGGACCCCGCGGGGTGCTCGAGCGCAACCTCGCCGCGCTCGGCCTCGGTGCGCGATCGCGGGTGTGGCACCTCCGGCTGCCGCAGGCGATCCCGCGGATGGCCGCCCCGCTCGCGGCGGCCGACGTGGTGCTCGCGGACCCGCCGTACGGAGGCGCCGAGGCGAGAGCCGTCCTCGAGGCGCTGGGGAAGCCCGGCGTGCTCGCCCCGGGAACGCGCGTCGTGCTCGAACGCCACCAGAAGGATGGCGTACCCTTGCGGACCGGCGTGCTCTCGCTCGTACGCGAGCGCCGTTACGGAGAGACCACGGTGAATCTCTACGAGGCGGGGAGTGAAGCCCCGCCGGAGGCCGACCGCCCATGAAGCCGCCGAGCGTCGCGCTGTTTCCCGGGAGCTTCGACCCGTTCACGAACGGCCATCTCGACCTCACGAAGCGCGGCGCGCAGCTCTTCGACCGCGTCGTCGTGGCGGTCGCGCACAACCCGGCCAAGACCTCGCTCTTCACGCCCGAGGAACGGGTGGACATGATCCGCGACTCGGTGAAGCGGTTGAAGAACATCTCGGTGATGCACTTCGCCGGACTCGTCGTGGACTGCGCGCGACAGGTGGGCGCGAGCACGCTGATCCGGGGCCTTCGGGCCGTGAGCGACTTCGAATTCGAGTTCCAGATGGCGCTGATGAACCGGCGTCTCCAGCCGGGGCTCGAGATCGTCTTCCTGATGCCCGACCAGGAATACACCTACCTGAACTCGACCCTCGTGAAGGAGGTCGCCCGGCACGGCGGACGCATCCGCGGCCTCGTTCCGGCCGCCGTCGAGCGCCAGCTGCTCGAGCGGTTCGGACGCCGCCTGCCGAGGCGCGGAAAGGAATAGGGAGCATGAGCGGCAGTCTGGAGAGGATCCGGCGGCTCGCGAAGTCGAACCCACGGCGCCTCGCACTCGCCGAGACCGGCGACGAGCGCATCGTGAGCGCGGCGGCGAAGCTCGCGCGCGACGGCCTGGCGGAGGTCTGCCTGATCGGTCCCCCCGACGAGGCGCGCGCCACCGCGCGCAAGGCGGACGTGAACCTGACGAATGTCGAGCTCGTGGACTCCCGGTCGGACGAGATCGTGGGGCGCACCCGCGAGGCGATCACGGTGGCCCGGGGCCAGCGGCTGAACCCGGCCGACCGCGACCGCTACGGCGTCGACCCGGTGTTCCAGGCCGCGATGCGCGTCCGCGAAGGCCTCTCGGACTGCTATGTCGCCGGCGCGTCGCGCACGACCGCCGACGTGCTGCGGGCCGCGCTGTGGCTCGTCGGCCTGCAGGAGGGCATGAAGAGCGTCTCGTCGTTCTTCCTGATGGTGTTCCCGCCCTCCGGAGGGGGCCCGACGGCGACAGACCGGGTTCTCACGTTTGCGGACTGCGCCGTGCTGCCCGACCCGACGCCCGAACAGCTCGCCGAGATCGCGATCCTCGCGGCCGACAACCATCACCGACTCGTCCAGGAGGTCCCGCACGTCGCGATGCTGAGCTTCTCGACCCGGGGCAGCGCGCAGCACCCGCGCGTGGACAAGGTGCGCGAGGCGACGCGCCTCGCGCGCGCGCGCCGCCCGGACCTGCACGTGGACGGCGAGCTCCAGCTCGACGCCGCGATCGTGCCGTCGGTCGGCGAGCGCAAGGCGCCCGACTCCGTCGTGGCCGGGCACGCGAATGTCCTCGTGTTCCCGGATCTCGACGCGGGCAACATCGGCTACAAGCTCGCGCAGCGGCTCGGCGGCGCCGCCGCCATCGGCCCGATGCTGCAGGGCCTGCGCCGCCAGGCGAACGATCTCTCCCGCGGATGCTCGAGCCAGGAGGTCGTGGACACGGCCACCGTGGCGTGCGTGATGAGCGCGGGACTGGACTGACCGCGGGGACGGACCGAGGAGGAGGACCCGAGCGCATGCCCACCTACGAGTACCGCTGCGAGAACGACCACGTGTTCGAGGTCTTCCACGGCATCAAGGACGACACGCCGCGCACCTGCCCGGAGTGCGGCGCCGCCGCACGCCGGGTTCCCGCCGGCGGGGCGGGCCTGCTGTTCCGCGGCTCGGGGTTCTACGCGACCGACTACCGCAGCCCCTCCTACCGCGAGGGCCGCAAGGCGGAATCGGGCGAGGCGAAGAAGCCGGAGCCGAAGCCGTCCGGCGGAGAGGGCGGCGCTCCGCCGCCCAGGGGCGACTGAGGCCCGGACGTGGCCGACCACCTGACCGCGTTTCTCTTCGAGGCGCACGGCGCGGGCTGGCCCGGCGCGGACCGGCCCGCGAGCCTTCACCCCGGGCACGTCGTGCTCGACGAGGACTCCGGCCTGGTCTCGCTGCTCGCGCTCGAGGCGCTCGGTGTCGAGTGCGCGCGCTCCGCCGTCGCGCTCGTCGGACCGGGCCGCGAGGCCTCCGGTCCGGACGCGCTCGACGACCAGCGCTACCTGCGCACCGCGGCGGCTGCGTTCGGCCTGTGGTTCGCGCGCCCCGGTGCCGCCCCGGCCGCGGCGCTCCACCGGCGGCGTTTCGCGGCGCCCGGGGGATTGCTCGCTTCGCCCGTCCCGGGCGCGGCCGGCGCCGGCGCGCTGGGCATGCTGGCGCTGGCGGCGATGCCGCTCGAATGCGCGGCGGCGATGGCGGGCCATCCCCTCGTGCGGCCTCGGCCCGCGGTGGTCGGCGTGCGGCTCTCGGGCGCTCTGCCGGCCGGTGCGGGCGGCGTCGAGGCGCTCGAGGTGCTGGTCGCCGCGCTCGGGCGAGGGGCCGCGGGCGCGGTGCTCGAGTACTTCGGTGAAGGGCTCGCGGGACTGCCCATGCCGGACCGGATCGCGATGGCGTCGCTCGCGCCGCGGCGCCTCGGCGCCGTCGCCTCGGTCTTCCCGGCCGACGACGCGACGCGGGAGTACCTCGCCGCGCGCGGGCGCGAGGAGGACTGGCGGCGGTTCACGGGCGCGGACACCTTCGAGCGCGTCGTGGACCTCGACCTCGGCGCCGTCGCTCCTCCGCGCGGTGCGGGCCCGCTCCTCGCCCGGGTCGGCCCGCTCGCCGAGGACGACGAGCTGCGCCGGCTCGCCGACGCGCTCGCCGCGCCCGAAGCCGCGGACCGCGCCGGGCTGCAGGTGGTGACCGGCGGACGCGCCGCGCGGGCGGCGCTCGAAGCCGACGGCACGCTCGAGCGGCTCGAGCGCGCGGGGGTGACGCTGCTCGACTCGGGCGACACCGTGGCGGGAGCGGCGCTGCCCGAAGGGATGCTCGCGTGCGGCGACGAGGAGGCGCTCGACGCGGGCGCGGTGCCGGTCTCGATGGCGTCGCTCGCGGCGCGCTGCGCGCCGGAGGCGGAACGCACCGCGCGCACGGTGGCGGCGCCCGGTTCGGCGGCGCTCGACCCGGCGGAGCTGCTCGCGCCGGGCGGCGAAGCCCGGCCCATCGAGCGGACGACGGCCCACCGGCGGCCGGCGCCGCTGCCCCCGCTCGAGGGTGGCGTCCGCGGCGAGGTGCTGTTGTGCGTCGAGGGCCGCGTCCGCTGCGCGGAGCTGCTGCCGTGGGGGCCGCGCGTCCGCGCGCGTCGCGGCGACGCCGCGGCGCTCGCCGAGCTGTGGGGCCGCGGGCTGGATCCGCAGGCCGCTTCGCGCGGGCTCGCGCGCGGGGGCGGCTTCGTGGTCGCGGGCGGCGAGTACGGCGCCGGCGAGCCGGCCGAGGACGCCGCGCGGGCCACGGCGGCGCTCGGGGTGCGGGCCGTGCTGGCGCCGGCCTTCGCGCCCGCCCACGCGCGGGCGCTTCTGCTCTGCGGCGTCGTTCCGCTGCGCCTCGCGCGGGACGACGACGCGGCGAACCTCGCGGCGGGCGACGAGCTCGAGCTGCCGCACCTCGCCGAGCGGCTCGCGGCGGGGCCGCGCGTCGCCGTGCGCCACCTCGGTCGCGGCGTGTCGTTCGCCGCGATGCACGACCTCGACGACGACGGCCGCGCGCTCGTGCGCGCCGGCGGGCTGCTCGGGCTGGCCCCGCCGGCGAAGGAGGCCTGACCGTGCTCGTGGACTACGCGCGCATCCACGCGTCGGCGGGCAAGGGGGGCGCCGGCTGCATCAGCTTCCGGCGCGAGAAGTACGTGCCGAAGGGAGGACCTGACGGCGGCGACGGCGGGCGCGGCGGCAGCGTCGTGCTCGAGGTGGACCCGCACGTGCGCACGCTTCTGGACTGCCGTGACGCCCCCCGATACCGTGCCCAGCCCGGTCGCGCGGGCTCGGGCAGCAACCGGACGGGCCGCGACGGCGACGACCTGGTGATCCGGGTGCCGGCGGGAACGGTCGTGAAGGACGCCGACAGCGGCGAGGTGCTGGCCGACCTGACCCGCTCCGGCCAGCGCTACGTGGTCGCGAAGGGCGGCCGCGGCGGCCGCGGCAACGCCCGCTTCGCCACCCCGACCCACCAGGCGCCCCGCCGCGCCGACCCGGGAGAGCCGGGCGGGGAGCGGAAGCTCGAGCTCGAGCTCAAGCTCATCGCCGACGTCGGACTGGTCGGGCTTCCCAACGCGGGCAAGTCCACCCTGCTGTCGCGCGTCTCCCGCGCGCGCCCGAAAATCGCCGAGTACCCGTTCACCACGCTCGAGCCGAACCTCGGCATCGCCGCGCTCGACCCGGAGCGGACGTTCGTGGTCGCGGACCTGCCGGGCCTCATCGAGGGCGCCAGCGAGGGCCGGGGCCTCGGGCACCAGTTCCTGCGCCACGTCGAGCGCACCCGGGTGCTCGCGTTCCTGATCGACGCGGGGGGCGAGGACCCTCCCGGGGCGCTCGGCCTTCTGGAGCGGGAGATCCGGGGCTACAGTCCGGCGCTGGCGGAAAAACCCCGTCTCGTCGTACTGACGAAGTCGGATACCCTTGCCCCGGAGGAGCGCGCCGGCACCCCGGCGCGGCTGGGGCTGCCCCAGGCGCGGCTGGTGAGCGCGCACAGCGGCGACGGGCTGCGCGAGCTGCTCGAGGCCTTCTGGACGGCGATCGCGGTCGCGACGGCGGACGAGGCGGGAGAGGAACCCGATGGCGGATGAGAAGTACGGAACCGGCCAGGCGCTCGACGCGATGAACGCGCGCGGGCTCGCCGGCAAGCGCGACTACGTGCGCTCGCTCGAGCAGCGACGCGACGAGGAGGCGATGTCGCTCCTCGTCGAGTGCCTGTGCGACGAGTCGTGGTACCTGCGCGAGCTCGCCGAGGCCGCTCTGCTGCGGCTCGGCGACCAGGCGGGCCAGACGCTGCTGCCGCTGCTCGAGCAGGGGCTGTGGTTCTCGCGCTCGAGCTCGGCGCGCGTCCTGGGCCGGCTCGGCTACGCGCCGGCGGCCGCCGGGCTCCTGCGGCTGCTCGACGACGCGAACGGCACCGTCGCGCAGTCGGCGGGCTCGGCGCTGCGCGAGTTGGCGCACCGCGGCGCCTCGGCGCGGATCGCCTGGGAGCTGCACCGCCTGCCGCCCGAACGGCGCCACGCGGCGCTCGAGCGCTTCGCGAAGCTCGACCGCGCCCTGCACGAGCGGCTCGGGCGGCTGATGAAGCACGACGACCTGATGGGCACCGAGGACCCCGGCCAACTGCGCGACGACGGAGCGCTCGTTCGCGCGAGCGAAGAGGGAGTCGAATGGGAGGTCCTCACCGGGCCGCCGCCCCCGAGGTCCCGGCCGGGCGGGCCGGGCGCGGGGCCGTCGACGCCGGCGTCCTGACCGCGACGCGGGTCGCCGAGCGGCCGCGTCCGGCGGCCGTCGCGCGCGCCGCCGTCCGGGGCGGACCCGGCTGGCCCCCCGCGCTGGCCGACCTGCGCGACGCGCCGGCCCGCGTGTGGCTGCGCGGGGCCGATGTGCCGGCACTCGCACGATGCGTGGCCGTGGTCGGCTCGCGCGCCGCCTCGCGCTATGGCGCCGAACAGGCGCGCCGTCTGGCGGCCGACCTCTCCGGGCTCGGGTTCGCGGTCGTGAGCGGGCTCGCACGCGGTGTCGACGCGGCCGCCCACCGGGGGACGCTCGCGGCGGGCGGCGTGACGGTCGCGGTCGTGCCGTCGGCGCTCGACCGCGTGACGCCGGCGCACCACGCCGCGCTCGCGGACGACATCGTCGCCCGCGGGGGCACGCTGCTGAGCGAGATCGGGGAAGGCGGCCCGTTCGGTCGCGGCGCGTTCGTGAAGCGGAACCGGCTGATCGCGGCGCTCGCGGCCGTGACCGTGGTCGTCGAAGCCGCCGAGCGGAGCGGCGCGCTGGCCACCGCCGCGCGGGCGCGCGAGCTGGGCCGGCCCGTGCTCGCGGTCCCGGGGGACGTGGACCGGCCGACGGTGCAGGGCTGCCTCGCGCTGCTGCGCGGCGGGGCGCGCCCGTGCGCGGGCGCCGGGGACGTGCTCGCGGCGCTGCGCGACGCCGGGCCGGGGGAGGTGCCGGCGGACCCGGCGGCCCGGCTCGCGGCGGCGCTCGACGCGACGCCGCGCACGCTCGACGACCTCGCCGCGCGGAGCCGCCTCGAGGCGTCCGCGACGCTCGCGGAGCTGCTGCGGCTCGAGTGGGCCGGGGTCGCCGTGCGACGGCCCGGGCAGCGCTGGACGGCGCGCGCATGAAGGCGCACGCGCTCGAGGCTCTGGCGGCGCGGGCGCTGTTCGCCGGTACGCGGGCGCTGCCGTGGCCCGGCGGGCTCGGGGCGGGCGCGGCGCTCGGCGCGCTCGCCGGTGCGATCGGCCTGCGCCGGCGAGTCGCGGAGTCGAATCTCGCGCTCGCGTTCCCCGAGCGGGCGCCGGGCGAGCGGGCCGCGATCCTGGCCGCGCACTACCGCGAGGTCGGGCGGATCGCCGCGGAGTACGCGCGGCTGCCGGAACTGGCGAAGGCGCCCGACGGCCGGGTCGTGGCCGAAGTGCACGGGCTCGAGCATTTCGAGGCCCAGCGGGGGCGCGGCGCGATCGTGATGACGGGCCACTACGGCAACTTCGAGCTCTTCGGCTCGTACTTCACCCGCCTGAACCCGATCGACTTCGTGGTCAAGCCGCTCTCGAACCCGCGCGTCGAGACGCTCGTGTCCGATTTGCGGCGGCGTGCCGGTGTCGGGATCATTCCGCTCGGCGGCGGGCTCAAGCGCATCTTCCGCGCGCTGCGCGACGGGCACTGGGTGGCGATGCTCGCCGACCAGGACGCGCGGCGGCACGGCGTCTTCGTGCCTTTCTTCGGCCGGCTCGCCAGCACGCCGGAAGGTCCCGCGCGCCTCGCCCTGCAGGCGGGGGTGCCGATCCTGTCGGGCTTCATCCGCCGTCGCGCCGACGGCCGGCACGACGTGGATTTCGAACCGGCCTACCTGCCGACGGGCGGGCCCACGGAGGCGAACGTCGTGGCGCTCACCGCCTGGCACACCGCACGGCTCGAGCAGGAGATCCGCCGGGCCCCCGAGCACTGGTTCTGGCTGCACCGGCGCTGGAAGACGGCGCCGCCTCCGAACACCGGGAGCTGACATGCACCGATTCGAGATCCGCGTTCGCTACGGCGACGTCGACCAGATGGGCTGGGTCTACTACGGAAACTACCTCCGCTGGTTCGAGATCGGACGCGCCGAGATGCTGCGCTCGCTCGGCCGCACGTACCGCGAGGTCGAGGACGACCTCGGCGTGCTCATGCCGGTCCTCGAAGCGCGCTGCCGCTACTTCCACGGCGCGCGCTACGACGAGCGGGTGACGATCGCCACCGGGCTGCTCGACCACGGCCGCGCGACGATGCGATTCGGCTACCGGATCCTGGGCGAGGACGGCGAGACGTGCGCGGTCGGGCTGACCGAGCACTGCTTCACGACGCGGGACGCGAGGCTCGTGCGGCCGCCCGCGATGCTGCGCGACCTGCTCGGCCTCGCGCCGGTCGTGGACGACGGGCTGCGCGCACAGCTCGGCGCGTGAGGGCGCCGGCGCCGCCGACGCGGCCGCGCGGAGTTCCCGGACAGAACCTAGCGGGGCTCGCTCGTGAACCCGAGTTCCTTGCCCTTGGCCGGGTCCCCCGGGAGCTTGATCGCGCCGAAGTGCGACTCGTAGGTCTTCAGGTTCTGCTCGAGCGCCCCGAGCAGGCCCTTCGCGTGCTGCGGCGTCATGATGATGCGCGCGAAGACGCGGGCCTTGGGAAGCCCGGGCAGCGACCGCGCGAAGTCGAGGATGACCTCCGCCTGCGAGTGCGTGATGAAGACGAGGTTGGCGTAGATGCCCTCGGCTTCGTGCTCGCCGAGGCCGATCTCGATGGGCTGCTGCTGGGGTGCGTCCACGGGGACCCTCCGGAAGGTGCCGGTTCGTGCAGGACCCGCGGACGGTAGGGAGGGGTCCCGGCGGGGTCAAGGAGCGGCCGCGGATTGCCGATGACCAAGGCGGCGCCCCGCGGGGGCGCGCACGGACCTCCCCGCCCCGACCCGCCAGGAGCCCATGGACCGCAAGGACGTCTCGCCGCGAGATTCCGCCGGTGCCGGCCGCGCCGTTTCCCTGCCGGCTCTCGCGCCGCTGCTGGACGTCGACGGCGACCTCGAGGCGCTCGAGCGGGTCCTGCTCGCGCTCGCGGTGCGCCCGGAGGGCGCGGGGGCCACGCGGGCCTGGCTCCTGCGCTGGGACGAACGGCGCGGCCTGATCGAGGGCTGGTGCCGGGCCACGGCGGCGGGCGAAGGCGAGGCGCTCGAGCAGGCGCTCGGTCGCGCCCGCCGCGCCGCCCCCGCCGCGAGCGAGGAGGATCGGAGGCTGCGCTCGTGGGCCGAATCCCCCGGGCATCTCGAGGGCGCGCTGTCGGCCGCGTGGCGCGGCGCGGGCAGCCTGCCGGGTGCGGGCGGCGACCAGCCCGGAGCGCCGTGGGCCGACGCGCTGCGCGTGGTGGCGACGCGGCTGCTGCGCGGCACGCGGCCGTTCGGCCTGATCGTCCTCGAGCCGCCGGCCGGCGAGACCGACGAGACGTCGGTCGGGCGCGCCGAGTCGCTCCGCGCGGCAGCCGAGGCCGCACTCGCCGCGCAGTCGCGCGCGGCGGAGGCGCGGGCCCGGGCCCGGCAGGCGACGGCGCTCACGGAGTTCGCGGCGGGGGCGGTGGGGTCGATGAACCTCTCCGAGGCGTTCCACCGCCTCGCGCGGCTCGCGGCTTCCGGCACCGGCGCGCGCGGCGCGGCCGTCTACCTCGCCGGTGACGAGGGCGCTCCGCGGGTCGAGGTCGCGCACGGGCCCGCCGGACTGCGCGACCGGCTCGCGCAGGGCTTCCTTGCCGTGGCCGGCGAGGTGATCGAGTCGGGCCGTGCGCTCGCGGGGGCGCGGCCGGAGGATGCTCCGCACGTGCCCGCCGACGTGGCCGGGGAGACGAGCGCGTGGGCCGTGCAGCCGATCGTCGCGTACGAGCGCCGCCTCGGTGCGGTCGCGGTCTACGACGGCGCCGAGCGGCACGAGCCCCTGCCGGGGTTCGAGCCGCACGCCCTCGAATTCCTCGCGACCCTGGCCGGCACGGCGGCGCTCCTGGTCGCGCACGCGGGCGCGCTGGGCGACCTGCGCCGGGCGACGCAGCGCCAGAGGGAGCAGGGCTCGCGCCTGAGGGAGCTGGACCGCCTCGCGGGCGTCGGCGAGCTGGCGGCCCGCGTGGCGCAGGAGGCGCGCAACCCGCTCGCCTCCATCACGGCGTTCGCGCGGCGGGCGCAGCGGGCGATCGAGGACGGCGACCCGCAGGGCGAGTACCTGGAAATCGTCGTGCGCGAGGCGGAGCGGCTCGAGGCCATGCTCGCCGAGCAGCAGCAGTACGCGCAGCTCGAGCGGCCCCGGCTGCGCGTGCAGGCGCTGAACGCGGTCGTGCAGGAGGCGCTGCAGCGGAGCAGCGAGACGCTCGTGCGCCGGCGCGTGCGGCTCCTCAAGAAGCTCGCGCCCGACCTGCCGTCGCTGCTGCTCGACGCGCCGCGGATCCGGCGCGTGGTCGAGAACGTCGTCGCCTACGCGCTCGAGTGCGTCTCGGCCGGCGGCCGCATCCAGGTCGAGACCCGTCGCGCGGCCGGCTTCGTGCTCGTCGAGGTCGCGTTCGACGGCCAGAGGAAGGGCGGCGACCTGCTCGAGCAGCTCTTCGTGCCGTTCGCGACCGGCCCGGCCGCGGGGGCCGCGGTCGGCCTCGGGCTGGCGCAGCAGATCGTGCGCGAGCACGGCGGGGAGGTGCGCGTGAGGGGCGAGAGCGAATGGAGCACGATCTTCTCGTTCACGCTGCCGGTCTCCGGCAACGAGGACCGGCGGCGCAGCCCCGAGCGGCGTTCGGTGCGGGGGGACCGCCGGCGGCGCGGCGACGGGCCCCCGACGGGGCCTGCCTGAGGGCCGGCGTGACCGTGGTCCGGGGATTGACGCCCTCGCGAGGCCCGTGCTAGAAGTCCTCGCCCCCGAAGCCACGGTGGTGGCCTCGGAAACCGTTCGCCACCCTAGCTCAGTTGGTAGAGCACGTGACTGAAAATCACGGTGTCCCCAGTTCGATTCTGGGGGGTGGCACCATGTCCCGGCCCGCATGCCGCCGCGCGTTCCGGCCGGTCCATTCCGGAGCTGGTGTAGCTCAGCTGGTAGAGCACGTCACTCGTAATGACGGGGTCACCGGTTCGATTCCGGTCACCAGCTCCATCTTCGTCATCCCGTCGCACGGCAGCACGCCCCCACGGACCGCCGCCGGTCCGGGGCGGGCCCACCGGGCCGGTGCCGGGCGCGAGCACGCGCCGGACGCCGGCCCGTTCGCGTCGGGCGACCGGACCGCCCAGCCGGAGGCCGCATGTCGTCTTCGCTCATGATCAGCGTCGCGGGAGTCCGGGGGGTCGTGGGCGAGTCGCTGACGCCCGCGGTCGCGGCGAGCTTCGCGGCGGCGTTCGCCCGATCGCTCGGCGACGGGCCCATCGTCGTCGGCCGCGACGCGCGCACGAGCGGGCCCATGGTGCTGCGCGCGGTCACGGCCGGGCTCACCGCGGCCGGTCACGACGTCGTGGACATCGGCCTCGCGACGACGCCGGCCACGCAGCTCGCGGTCGAGCACCTGGGCGCGGCGGGCGGCGTGATCCTCACCGCGAGCCACAATCCGGCGCCGTGGAACGCGCTCAAGTTCCTCTCCTCCCGCGGGGAGTTCCTCGGGCCCGACGAGGGGCAGGCGGTGCGCGAGCGCTGGGAGCAGGACCGCGACCTGTGGGTGCCGTGGGACCGGCTCGGCGCCGTGCGCGAGGAGCCCGGGGCGCTCGCCTGGCACCTCGAGCGCGTGCTCGGGCTCGAGTTCCTCGACCGCGCCGCGATCCGCCGGCGCGCCCTGCGCGTGGCGGTGGACGGCTGCGCGAGCGTCGGCGGGGTCGCCGTTCCCGCGCTGCTCGATTCGCTCGGGGCCTCCGTCGTGCCCGTGGACTGCGAGCCCAACGGCGCGTTCACGCGCGAGCTCGAACCGCTGCCGGCCCACCTCGGCGCGCTCGGCCGGGCCGTCCGCGAGGGCCGCGCCGACCTCGGCGTGGCGCTCGACCCGGACGCCGACCGGGCCGCGTTCGTGGACGGAGCCGGCGTGCCGCTCGGCGAGGAGTACACGGTCGCCCTCGGCACGCGCGTCGTGCTCGCGCGCCGCAGGGGTCCCGTTGTGACAAACCTTTCCACCTCCCGTATGCTCGACGCCGTCTGCACGGAGGCCGGCGTGGAGCTCCACCGGACCCCGGTGGGCGAGGCCCACGTGGTCGCCGGCATGCGCGCGAAGGGGGCCGTCGCGGGCGGTGAGGGCAATGGTGGCATGATCCTGCCGGCCGCGCACTTCGGGCGCGACGGGCTCGTGGCCGTCGCTCTCGTCGCGCAGGCGATGAGCGGCGGGGCGACGTTGCGCGAGCTCGCGGACGCGCTGCCGAGATTCGTGATGGTGAAGGACAAGCTGGCCCGGCCCGACGAGCCCTGGGACCGCGCCGACGCGCGACTGCGCGCGGCGTTCGCCGGTCTCGCCGTGGACGCGTCGGACGGGCTGCGGTTCGCGGGCGGGGACGCGTGGGTGCACGTGCGCCCGTCCGGAACCGAGCCGGTGGTGCGGGTGATCGCGGAAACCCCGGACGAGGCGGAGACGCGCGCGCTCGTGGAGCGCGCCCGGCACGCGCTCGCGGGCTGACCCTCGGAGGATCGGACCCATGTGCGGAATCGTCGGATACGTCGGCGGCCGGGACTGCCTCCCGATCCTGATCGAAGGCATCAAGCGGCTCGAGTACCGCGGCTACGACTCCGCGGGCGTGGCGGTGCAGACCGCCGACGGACTGCAGGTCGTGAAGTCGGCGGGCAAGATCCGGGCGCTCGAGGCCCGGCTCAGGAACGGCGCGCCGAAGGGCACGTTCGGCATCGCCCACACGCGCTGGGCCACGCACGGCGAGCCGAACGACGTCAACGCGCACCCTCACACGGACGAGCAGGGCACCGTGGCGCTCGTGCACAACGGCATCATCGAGAACTACGCGACGCTCAAGGCGGCCCTCGAGGCCGAGGGCCATCACTTCCGGACCGAGACGGACACCGAGGTGCTCGCGCACCTGATCGAGAAGCACGTGCGCCGGGGTCTCAAGCTCGAGCGGGCGGTCGGCGCGGCGCTGCGCGACGTCGAGGGGACCTTCGGCATCGCGGTCATGTGCTCGAGCGAGCCCGGCACGCTCATCGGCGCGCGGCACGGCAGCCCCATGGTCCTCGGCATCGCCGACGGCGAGTACTACCTGGCCTCGGACGTGGCCGCGATCGTCGAGCACACGCGGCAGGTGATCTACCTCGACGATGGCGAGATGGCCGTGCTGAGTCCCGACGGCTTCCACACGGCGACGATCGCCCACGAGCCCGTCGAGAAGGAGGTCCACGACGTGGACTGGGACCTCAGCCAGATCGAGAAGGGCGGCTTCGATCACTTCATGCTGAAGGAGATCATGGAGCAGCCCGACGCGGTGCGGAACGCGATGCGCGGCAGGCTCAACGTGGAGGAGGGCCTCGCGCGGCTGGGCGGCCTCAACATGTCGCCCGAGGCCCTTCGCGACATCCGTCGGATCATCATCCTCGGCTGCGGCACGTCGTGGCACGCCGGGCTCATCGGCGAGTACATGCTCGAGGACTTCGCCCGCATCCCGGTGGAGGTCGAGTACGCGTCCGAGTTCCGCTACCGCAACCCGATCGTGGACGAGGGCACGCTCGTGCTCGTGATCTCGCAGTCGGGCGAGACGATCGACACGCTGGCCGCCATGCGCGAGGCGCGGCGCAAGGGCGCCCGGGCGCTCGGCATCGTGAACGTCGTCGGCTCGACCATCGCGCGCGAGTCCGACGGCGGCGTCTACATCCACGCGGGCCCCGAGATCGGCGTCGCCTCGACGAAGGCGTTCACGAGCCAGGTCACGGTGCTCGCGCTGCTGACGCTCGCGCTCGGACGGCACCGCGGCCTCTCGCGCGACTACGGCCTCGAGATGGCCCGCGAGCTCGCCGGGCTGCCGGGCAAGATCGAGCGCGTGCTCGCCACCGACGACGCGGTGCGCCGCATCGCGGAACAGGTCGTGAAGCACAACAACTTCATCTACCTCGGCCGCGGCTTCAACTTCCCGGTCGCGCTCGAGGGGGCCCTGAAGCTCAAGGAGATCTCGTACATCCACGCGGAAGGCTACCCGGCCGCGGAGATGAAGCACGGCCCCATCGCGCTCATCGACGAGAACATGCCCGTCGTCTTCATCTGCACGCGCGACAGCGCCTACGAGAAGGTCGTGAGCAACATGATGGAGGTGCGCGCGCGCAGGGGGCGCATCGTCGCGATCGCGACCGAGGGCGACACCGAGGTCGCCTCGCGCGCCGACCACGTCCTGTACGTTCCCGCGAGCATCCCGATGCTGCAGCCCATCCTGTCGGTCGTCCCGCTCCAGCTGCTCGCGTACCACGTCGCCGTGGCCCGCGGCTGCGACGTGGACCAGCCCCGCAACCTGGCGAAGAGCGTCACGGTCGAGTGACGCCCGAGGAGATCGCGTGAAATCCGCCCTGAACGTTCCCGGCGCCCCGAAGGCCATCGGTCCCTACAGCCAGGCGCAGGTCGTGCGGCTGCACGGGGGCAACCGCCTCGTCTTCACCTCCGGCCAGATCGGGCTCGACCCCGCGACCGGCGAGCTCGTGCCCGGGGGGGTCGCCGAGCAGACCTCGCGCGTGCTCGCGAACCTCGCCGCAGTGCTCGCGGGCGCCGGCCTCTCGATGTCGGACGTCGTGAAGACGACGGTCTACCTGGCCGACATGCAGGATTTCGCCGCGATGAACGAGGTCTACGGAGGGGCCTTCGGGGAGGCTCCGCCGGCGCGCACGACGATCGCCGCCTCGGGACTGCCGAAGGGCGCCCGCGTCGAAATCGAAGCGGTGGCGGTCGGGCGGGACCTGTAACGCGGCCACGGCGCGACCGCCGGAGGGGGACATTGGCTCGACCGAGAGTTCCGGACGTTCGGCTCACCGAGACGGTGGCGGCCGCCGGCTGCGCCGCGAAGTTGGGGCCCGGCGACCTGCGCCTCGCGCTCTCGAAGCTGCGCCCGCCGCGCCGGGACCGGCGCGTGCTCGTGGACTCCTCGACCCTCGACGATGCGGGCATCTTCGCGCACGGGCGCGGCGAGGTGCTCGTCCAGACGGTGGACTTCTTCACGCCGATCGTGGACGACCCGTACGACTTCGGGCAGGTGGCCGCGGCCAACGCCCTCTCGGACGTCTTCGCGATGGGCGGCGAGCCGCTGACGGCGCTGGCGCTGCTCTGCGCGCCCGACACCGGGGTCGCGCCGGAGGTGATCGCGGCGATCCTCCAGGGCGGGCTCGACAAGGTGCACGAGGCCGGCGCGAGCGTCGTGGGCGGCCACAGCATCCGCGACCCCGAGCTGAAGTTCGGCTACGCGGTGACCGGGGTCGCGAAGCGCCGGCGCCTCCTCCTGAACAGCGGGGCGCGCAAGGGCGACCGGCTCTACCTCACGAAGCCGCTCGGCACCGGCGTGCTGACGACGGCGCTCAAGCAGCGCCGGCTCGAGCCCGCGCTGCTGCGCCGCGTCACGCGGCAGATGACGACGCTGAACCGCGCGGCGGCCGAGACCGCGGTGGCCTTCGGCGCGGTCGCGGCGACCGACGTGACCGGCTTCAGCGTGCTCGGCCACGCCTCGCAGATGGCGGACGCGAGCGGCGTGACGATGCTGTTGCGGCCCTCGGGCGACTGGCTGCTGCCGCGCGTGCGCGAACTGATCGCCGAGTCCGTTCACCCCGGCGGTCTCGTGCGCAATCGGGGCTTCTACCGCGACCGCATCGACGAGGGCGGACTGCCCGAGGACCTGCTCATGGCCCTGTACGACCCGCAGACCTCGGGCGGGCTGCTCGTCGCGATCCCGCCGCGGCGGGCGGTGGCGTTCGAGGCCGCTCTCCGGCGGCGGCGGGTGTGGCACGTGGCGGCCGGCGAAGCCGTGGCGCGCGAGACGGTCTCGGTGCGGCTCGTCGCCGACGGCCGGGCGCCGGCCTGATGCGGGAACGAATGGGATCTGGTGGTCCCCGAGGACTTCAAATCCTGCGGTCGGGCGCTTGCGTCCGAGGTGGGTTCGATTCCCACGCGTTCCCGCCACTTCGTTCCGCGGCGCTCGTGGGCGCGCTGCTCGCGCTGCTCGTCGCGGGCGCCCCGCGCGTCGCGGCGGCCGCACCGCCCGACACGCTCGCGCCCCCGGGGCGAGTCGTGCCCGTCCTGCCCGACACGGCCGGCCGGGCGGCGAAGCCCCACGCGGGCTGGAGCGAGCAGCCGCGCTTCGTGATGATGCGCTCGGCCCTCGTGCCCGGCTGGGGCCAGGCCCACAACCACGCCTGGCTCAAGGCGGTCGGCGTGGCGGCAGCGGAGAGCTACCTGATCTCGGCGCTCGTGAACGACGACCGGGTCCTGAACGACCTTCAGGACGAGATCAACTCGATCCCGGACTCGCTCGCCTCGTTCCGTACGGACCCGATCCAACGCTACAATGCCCGGGTCGAGAAGTACGTCGGCCGGCAGTGGATGCTGGCCGGAGTGCTCGCCTACGCGCTCGTCGACGCCTACGTCGACGCCCACTTCCGAAACTTCGACCTCGAATTCCGGCACGATCCGGCCCTGCCCGAGGGGGCCTCCGCCGACCCCGGCGCCACGACCTCGGCAGTCCGGAGCGGCACGACACGCCTCGCCCTGAGATGGCACTTTTGAGCGACCCCCGCACGCGCAACATCCGCAACTTCTGCATCGTGGCCCACATCGACCACGGCAAGAGCACGCTGGCCGACCGGCTGCTCGAGATCACGCACACCCTGACGCCGCAGCAGATGAAGGCCCAGGTGCTGGACGACATGGACCTCGAGCGCGAGAAGGGGATCACGATCAAGTCGCACGCCATCGCGATGGAGTACACGGGACGCGACGGGCAGAGCTACGAGCTGAACCTGATCGACACGCCCGGGCACGTGGACTTCACCTACGAGGTCTCGCGCAGCCTCGCGGCCTGCGAGGGCGCGGTCCTCGTCGTGGACGCGTCGCAGGGGATCGAGGCGCAGACGCTCTCGAATTACTTCCTCGCGCGGGAGCAGAAACTCGCGATCGTGGGGGCGATCAACAAGATCGACCTGCCCGCGGCGCGACCGGACGAGATCGCGCTGGAGATCGAAAGCGTGGCCGGCGTCCCGGCGGAGCACGTCTGCCGGATCAGCGCGAAGACGGGGCTCGGTGTGCCGGAGCTGCTCGAGCGCGTGGTCTCCGACGTCCCCGCGCCCGCGGGCGACCCGGACGCGCCGCTGCGCGCGCTCATCTTCGACTCGAAGTTCGACCAGTACCGCGGTGTCGTGTGCCTCGTCCGGATCGTGGACGGCACCTTGCGGGCGGGCGACCCGATCCGCTTCCTCTCGACCGACAAGACCCACGAGGTCAGCGAGGTCGGGCGGCTGCGCCTGAAGCTCGAACCGGCCGGCGAGCTGCACGCGGGCCAGGTCGGTTACGTGGTCGCCGGCGTCAAGACCGTGGCCGACGCCCGCGTCGGCGACACGATCGGCCACGCCGGCCATCCGGAGACGCGGGCGCTGGCGGGGTTCCGCGAGACGAAGTCCATGGTGTTCTCGGGGCTCTACCCGATCGACGCCGAGGAGTACGAGCCGCTCAAGGAGGCGCTCTCGAAGCTCCGCCTGAACGACGCCTCGCTGCTCTACGAGCCCGAGACGTCCGTGGCGCTGGGCTTCGGCTTCCGGGTCGGGTTCCTCGGGCTGCTCCACCTCGAAATCATCCAGGAGCGCCTGCGGCGCGAGTTCCAGATCGACCTCATCGCGACGACCCCGAGCGTCGAGTACCACATCCTGCTCACGAGCGGCGAGTTCCTGAAGATCGACAACCCCGCGAACATGCCCCCGGTGCAGGACATCGAGGCGATCGAGGAGCCGGTCGTGCTCGCGCACGTCGTGACCCCGACCGACTATCTGGGAAACGTCATGAAGTTGTGCCAGGAGAGGCGCGGTGCGTTCGTGGACATGGTGCATCTGGAAGAGAAGCGCGTTCGTATCGCCTACAGGCTTCCGCTCGGGGAGATCGTGCTCGACTTCTACGACCGGCTGAAGTCGATCTCGCGGGGGTACGCGTCGCTCGACTACGAGTTCGACGGGCACCAGGAGGCCGATGTCGTGAAGCTCGACATCCTCCTGAACGGCGACCCGGTGGACGCGTTGTCGGCGATCGTCCACCGGGACAAGGCGTACTCGTACGGCAGCTCGCTGTGCGAGCGGCTCAAGGAGCTCATTCCCCGCCAGATGTTCCAGGTCGCGATCCAGGCCGCGATCGGAGGGAAGATCATCGCGCGCGAGACCCTCGGGGCCTCGCGCAAGAACGTCCTCGCGAAGTGCTACGGGGGAGACATCACGCGAAAGCGGAAGCTCCTCGAGAAGCAGAAGGAGGGCAAGCGCCGCATGAAGCAGATCGGAACCGTCGAGGTGCCGCAGGAGGCATTCCTCGCCGTGCTGCGGGTGGACCGCGGCTAGCGGGCGGCTCGAGCCCGAAGGGAGAACGATGGCCAGGTCGAAGAAGGTGAAGTCCCAGTTCCAGGAGTACGTCGAGGCGATCCTGTGGGCCGTGGCGCTGACGTTCGTGCTGCGCGCGTTCGTCATCCAGGCGTTCCGGATTCCGAGCGAGTCCATGATGAACACCCTGCTCGTCGGCGACTTCCTGTTCGTGAACAAGTTCGAGTACGGGCCCAAGATCCCGTTCACGCACATCCGCCTGCCGGGCCTGCGCGCCCCGCGCCGGGGCGACGTGATCGTCTTCCAGTACCCGCCCGACCCGAGCAAGGACTACATCAAGCGCTGCATCGCGACCGGCGGCCAGACGATCGAGGTCCGCGACAAGATCGTCTACGTCAACGGCAAGAAGCTGGTCGAGCCCTACGCGCTCCACATCGACCCGAACATCCGCCCCGCGGCCTACGACCCGCGGGACAACATGGCGCCCTACACCGTGCCGCGGGGCGACCTCTTCATGATGGGCGACAACCGCGACAACTCCTACGACAGCCGGTTCTGGGGGCCGGTCGCACTGGACCTCGTGAAGGGCAAGGCGATGTTCATCTACTACTCGACCGGCGGGAACTCGTGGTGGAACTACCTGCTCGACACCCGGTTCAACCGGATGTTCCGCCCGATCCGCTAGGCGGCGACGGGCCCGCGGCCGCGGCGCGCGACGCCGCGCACACGGGTCTCTACGTGCACGTGCCGTTCTGCGCGGTCCGCTGCCCGTACTGCCACTTCTCGACGGAGTCCTTCTCGGCCGCGAAGGTGGCCCGCTGGTTCGACGCGCTCGAGCGCGAGGCCGACCGACGCGCCCCGCTCGCGGAGGGGCACGCGTTCACGTCGCTCTTCTTCGGCGGCGGTACCCCCTCGGCGCTCCCGGCGGCGCAGTTCGCGCGCCTCGCGCAGCTCCTGGGGGACCGCTTCGCTCTCGCGGCGGGCGCCGAGGTGACGCTCGAGGCGAATCCCGAGAGCGTGAACGCGGTCCGGCTCCGGGCCTGGCGGGAGGCCGGCGTGAACCGGCTCTCGCTCGGCGTCCAGAGCTTCGAGCCCGCCGAGCTGCGCCGGCTCGGCCGCATCCACGACCACGAGCGCCCCGCGGAGGCGGTGGCCCTGGCGCGCGCGCACGGCTTCGAGCGGATCTCGCTCGATCTCATGTTCGGCTTTCCCGGGCACTCCGAGGCGGCCTGGGACCGCACCCTGGAACGCGCGCTCGCGCTCGAGCCGGAACACCTCTCCGCGTACGCCTTCATCGTCGAGGCCGGGAACCCGATGGGCGACGACGTGCTCGCCGGCCGCGCCGCGCCGCTCGAGGACGACCGGCAGGCGGCGCTCTACGAGACCTTCCTCGCGCGGACCGCCGGGGCGGGCATGCGTCCTTACGAGACCTCGAACGTCTGCCGCCCCGGCGGCGAGGCACGGCACAACCTCGTCTACTGGCTGCGGCGCGACTACCTCGCGCTCGGCCCCTCGGCGCACGGCCTCTGGCGCGGCGAGCGCTGGGGCAACCGGTTCGCCACCTCCGCGTGGGCGGACGCGACGCTGGCCGGGGGCGACCCCGCGGAGACCCGCGAGCCGTGCACCGCCGGGTCGGTCGCCGACGAGATCGTGATGCTCGGGTTGCGCCTCGGCCGGGGGCTCGAACGCGAGGCCTACGCGTCAAGGGATTGGCAACTCGTCGAGCGCCGCTACGGCGCGGCGCTCGAGGCCGCCGCCGGGCAGGGGCGGCTCGAGCGGACGCCCTCGGGCTGGCGGGTCGCGCCCCGGCACCGGTTCGTTGCCGACGACGTGATCGCCTGGCTCGCCGCGCGGGCCCGCGCGGTTGACAGTGTTTCGGACCGCTCCCTAGAGTCTTCGCCATGTTCAACGCCGCTTTTCCCGGGCGCCTGAGTCCCGGCGACCCGGACCTCGACGACCGCCAGCGCGCCGTCTTCACGGCCCTGCTGGAACTGCACGGGCGTGCCGCGGGCCCCGTGGGCTCCGAGCGCATCGCGCGCTGGGGACGCCTCGCGATGTCCCCCGCGCGCATCCGCGCCACGCTCGCCGAGCTCGAGGACCTCGGTCTCGTCGAGCGCACGCGCGCGGGGGCCGCGCGCGTGCCGTCGGCCCGGGGATTCGAGTTCTACGTGCGCGCGCTGTTGTCCCCGGCGCGGCTGCCGGCGGAAGTGCTCGCGCTCATCGACCGGCAGCTCCGCGATTCGGAGCACGACATCGAGCGCATGCTGCACGAGGCGTCGCGCGTGCTGGCGACGCTGACGCGCCAGATGGGGCTCGCGCTGGCCCTCTCGTTCGAGCACGAGCGGCTCACGGCCCTCGACCTGGAGCCGCTCGGCGAGCGCCGCGCGCTCCTCGTCCTCGGGCTCGGCGGGCGTTCGCGCTCGCTCGTCCTCGACCTCGACTCGCCGCTCGCGCCGTCCGATCTCGCCGAGGTCGAGGCCGTGCTGCGCGAGCGGCTGCTCGGCGGAACGCTGGGCGAGGCGCGCGACCGTTTCGCGCGCGACCCCGCGCTCGCACGCCACTCGGCGGCGAAGATCGTCGCGCGCGCCGTCGCCGCCGGCTGGACGCGCCCCGTCGAGACGCACCTGCTCAGCTCGGGCGCCATCCACATCGCGGAGCAGCCCGAGTTCGCCAGCCCCGACGACCTCGGCCCGGTGCTGCTCGCCGTCGAGACGGGCGAGCCGCTGGGCCGGCTCATGGTGAGCGGGGCCCAGGGCCAGGTCGCCGTTCGCGTGGGACTCGAAGGACCCGCCGGACTCTCCGGCTGCAGCCTCGTGAGCTTTCCCCTGACCGGCGCCGTTCCCGGAGCGGTGGGCGTGCTCGGTCCGCTGCGCATGGACTACGGACTCACCCTCGCGGTCGTGGACAGCGTGGGCTCACGCGTCGCCGACCTGCTCTCGGCCTGACCGGCCGGCACCCGACGAAAGGAACGCTGCACCGATGACCGACGACGTCCGCGACACGTTGGCGGGCGACGCCGCGGACGCGGCCGCCCCCGAACCGACCCCCGAAGGGGGTGCGCCCGGCGCGCCCGAGACCCCGGCCGAGGCACCCGCTCCCGGCGCGCCGGACGCGGCCGCGCTCGCGGCCGAGGCCGCCGAGTACAAGGACCGCTGGCTGCGCGCCGAGGCCGACATCCAGAACGTGCGCCGCCGCGCCGCGCGCGATCGCGACGAGGCCGTCGCGGCCGCCGAGTCGCGCTTCCTGCTCGACCTCGTGGAGCTGCTCGACGACCTCGAGCGCGCGCTGGCCGCGGTCGGCGACGAGCCGGCGGCCCGGGCGTGGACGCAGGGGGTCGCGCTCACCGCGCAGCGCATGCGCGACACGCTCGCGCGCTGGAACGTCGCGCCGGTGGAGACCGTCGGCCGTCCGTTCGACCCGAACGTGCACGAGGCCGTGCTCGAGATCCCGGCGCCCGAAGACATCGCGCCGGGCCACGTCGCCCAGGAGATCCTCAAGGGCTACCGGCGCGGGGAGCGGACGCTGCGGCCGGCGCGCGTGGTCGTGGCGCGCGCGGAAGGATGACCGTGGCGAAGCGCGACTACTACGAAGTGCTCGGGGTCGCGCGCGGCGCCTCCGAAGACGAGATCAAGAAGGCCTACCGCAAGGTCGCCATGCAGTACCACCCGGACCGCAACCCGGGCGACAAGGAGGCGGAGGCGAAGTTCAAGGAGGCGACCGAGGCGTACGAGGTCCTGCGCGACGCGCAGAAGCGCGCGCGCTACGACCAGTTCGGCCACGCGGGCGTCGGCGGCGCCGCGGGCGGCCCGGGCGGCATGGGGGACTTCAGCGGCTTCGACCTCGCCGACGCGCTGCGCGCCTTCATGCGCGACTTCGGCGGCGGGGAAGGCGGCTTCGAGGACCTCTTCGGCGGCGGCGGGGTGCGCGGCGGTGCCCGGGGCTCGGGCCGCGGGGACGACCTGCAGGTACGGCTGCCGCTCACGCTCGAGGAGATCGCCGAGGGCGTCGAAAAGAAGATCCGGGTCAAGCACCTCAAGCGCTGCGCGACCTGCGACGGGCGCGGCGGCAAGGGCGAGCGCACCTGCACGCAGTGCCATGGGCGCGGCCAGGTACGGCGCGTCCAGCAGACGATGTTCGGCCAGTTCGTGAACGTCACGACGTGCCCGCGCTGCCACGGCGAGGGCAGCATCGTGAGCGAGACGTGCCGCACGTGCGGCGGCGACGGCCGGGTGAGCGAGACCGAGACGGTCTCCGTGAAGGTGCCGGCGGGCGTCGCGAGCGGGAATTACATCCCGCTCCGGGGCCTCGGGGACGCGGGGCTGCGTGGCGGCCCCGCGGGCGACCTCATCGTGCTGATCGAGGAGAAGTCCCACGACGTCTTCGAGCGGCACAGCGACGACCTCCTGCTCGAGATGCCCGTCGGCTTCCCCACGCTCGCGCTCGGGGGGAAGATCGAGGTGCCGCTGCTCGGGGGAGCCGTCCACACGATCGACGTGAGCTCGGGCACCGCGAGCGGCCACGTCGCGCGCATCCGCGGCAAGGGACTGCCGGGCCTGCGCGGCGGCCGTGGCGACCTCCTGGTGCGCCTGCGGGTCTGGGTGCCGACGAAGCTCACGGGCGCCGAGAAGAAGCTCCTCGAGGAGCTGCGCCGCGGCGAGGGGCTTCGCCCCCCGAAGGCCGCGCGCTCGCTGTTCGAGCGGGTGCGCGATGCGTTCGGCGGCTGACGGCGCGCCGTCCTTCGTCCACGTGCCGGGCCTGGCGGGAGCGCCGGGCGAGATCGCGATTGGCGGCGAGGAGGCGCACTACCTGCGGCGCGTCGTGCGCGTGCGGCCGGGCGAGTCGGTCACGGCCTCGGACGGCGAGGGCACGCTCGCCGAGCTCGTGATCCTGGAGTGCGCCGCCGAGGTGCGCGCCGAGGTGCGCGGGCGGCGCACGGTCGCGCGCCGGGCGACACTGGAGCTCTGGTGCGGGGCGCCCGAGGGGGACCGCGCGGACTGGCTGGTCGAGAAGCTCGGCGAACTGGGCGTCGCCACGCTGCGGCCGCTCGACTGCGAGCGCGGCCGGTGGGAGCGGCCCGCGCGGCGCGCCGGTCGCTGGGACCGGCTGGCCGTGGCGGCGCTGCGCCAGTCGCGCTCGGCGCACCGGCTCCGGATCCTGCCGCCGGTGGAGCTGCGCTCGGCCCTCGAGGCGGCCGCGCTTCCCGGGCCGGCGTGGCTCGCCGACCCGGCGGGGGGTCCGTTCGAGCCCCGGGCGGGGGGCCCGGCCGGTGAGGCCGTCGCGGCGGTCGGACCTTCGGGCGGCTTCTCTGAGGCGGAGCTCAACCGGCTGCGGGAAAAGGGCTTCCTGCCGACGCGTATCGTCGGGGCCCGACTTCGGACCGAGACGGCAGCCGTGGCCATGGCGGTCCTGTTCCTCGGCTCCGAAAGCTGACACGGAAGGGGACCGGGTGAGCCGGCCGGACCCCGGGGTCTTGACGGGAAAGGAAGTGCGGTCCTAGACTGCCGTCCGCATTCCGTGCCAGGCCTATCGGGCCCGTTTCGGAAAACTCCGTTTTTACGACCATTTTCCTTCGTTCTCTCCGCCAAGGAAGATCGTGAGTCGCGAGAGGGGGGAAGTTATTGCCTGGAATCAGGGTGAAGGAAGGCGAGTCCTTCGAGAGCGCCCTGCGTCGGTTCAAGAAGAAGTGTGAGAAAGCCGGGATCATGGCCGACCTGCGTCGGCACCAGCACTTCGAGAAGCCCAGCGAGCGCCGCAAGCGCAAGCTGAACGCCGCCAAGCGGAAGAATCTGGCGCGCAGGGCTCAGGAGAACTAGGCGCACTGAACCAACTCAACGGAATGACCTGGCTGGATTGGTCGTTGCTGATCCTGCTGGCGGTTTTCACGGTTCGCGGAATCCTGCGCGGCACCATCGCGCAGGTTTTCGCTTTCCTGGGGCTGGCCGCCGGCGCCTGGGCCCTGGCGCTGGTCGCCGCGTGGGTCGGCCACCACTGGGCGGGCGCGGACCCGGCCGTGGTGTTCGTCACACTGCGGTGGATCGTCGCGATCCTCGCCGGCCTCGCGCTCGCGGCCGTCTTCGACTGGTGGGGCAACCTGCTGGCGAAGGCCGCCCACGACGGTCCGTTCGGCTGGATCGATCGCGCCGTCGGCGGCGCGCTCGGGGCGGCGACCGGGATCGTGCTGGCCGCGCTCCTGGCCCTGCTCGTGCTGCAGGGCCCGGTCTACGCGGCGACGGGGGGCGTCGGCTCGCGCAGCGTCGCGGCCGGCGCGCTCGTGCGGGGCGGCGCGGCCGTCACGCAACTCCTCCGCGGCCGCGTTCCGCTGGGCTCGTGGCTGCACCGGCAGTTCCTGCAGGCGACGCGCCGGCTCGAGGGCCGCGCGGACCCGGCCCGGGTCGCGATCGGGCATTGAGTCGGCGCGGGGCCCGCCCGCGCCCGGGAAGCACCCGCCGCGCACCTCCGACCGGCCGCGGCGCATCGGCAGGACGCACGTGGACCCGCAATCGCTGAAGAGGCTCGAGTTCGACCGTATCTGCGCGGCCGTCGCGGAACGCGCGGAGTGCCCGCGCGCGCGCGCCGCGCTCGGGGCGCTCGCGCCGATCGCCGACCGCCGGCGCCTCGCGCGGGAGTCCGCGCGGCTGGCCGAGGCGCTGCGCCGGCAGGCCGAGCCGGGAACCTGGTGCGCGGTCGCCTCGGGCACGCTGTCGGCCTGGCTCGGGCCGGAGGCCACGGAGGATCTCGACGGCGCGGCCATGGTGCGCGTCGGCTCCTGGCTCGGTGCCGCGCGCGAAACGCGCGAGGCGTGGACCGACGCGGACCTGCGGGAGCGCTTCCCGGAACTCGCCGGGATGGCCGACGCGCTGCCCGACCTCGAGCCGTTGCGCGAGCGGCTGGAGCGCTCGCTCACCCCCGAGGGGACGGTTCGCGACGACGCCTCGCCGGCGCTCCGGCGGGCCCGCTCGGGGGTGCTCGAGGGTGAGCGGCGGCTGCACGCGCAGCTCGAGCGATGGTCGGCGCCGTTCGGCGAGGGCAGCTACGTGACGCGCTTCGGCGACCGTTTCGTCGCCTGCGTGCCCGCGGCCGGGTTCGCGCGCAGGCGCGGCATCGTCCACGACACCTCGAACAGCGGGCAGTCGCTGTTCGTCGAGCCGCTCGAGGCCTGCGAGGGCAACAACCACCTGATGGAGTTGCGCGGCGCCGCGTTCGAGGAGGAGCGCCGCATCCTGCGCGAACTCGGCGAGGAGATCGGTGCGGCAGCGGACGCGCTGCTCGAGACGGAGGCGGTGCTCGCGGCGCTCGACTCGCTGCGCGCGCGTGCACGATGGGCGGCCGACCTCGACGCGATCGTGATGCCGATCGCCGACGGCGCGCTCCGACTCGTGCGGGCGCGGCACCCGCTGCTCGCCTCGGGGGCGCGGCGGGAGAGGGTCGTGCCGCTCGACCTCTCGCTCGAGCCGCCGGGGCGGCTGCTGCTCGTCAGCGGCCCGAACATGGGCGGCAAGACCGTGCTCCTCAAGACCGTCGGCCTCGCCGTCGCGATGGCGCACGCCGCGCTGCCCGTGCCGGCGGCCGAGGGCAGCCGCGTGCCGCCCGTGGACCATGTCGTCGTGGACCTCGGCGACGAGCAGTCGGTGGACCAGGGGCTCTCGACCTTCGCGGCGCACCTGTCGCGGCTCCGCGAGATGGACGGCGTCGCGGGCCCGCGCAGCCTGCTGCTCGCCGACGAGCTCGGCGCCGGGACGGATCCCGAGGAGGGCGCGGCGCTGGGACGCGCGCTCGTCGAGCGCTTCGCCGCGCGCGGGGCCTGGGGGGTGCTGACCACGCACCTCGGCAGCCTCAAGCGCGTCGCCGGCGAGGTCGAGGGGGTCGTCAACGGCTCCCTCGAGTTCGACCTCGAGACCCTGACGCCGTGCTACCGCTTCCGTGCGGGCGTGCCCGGCGCGAGCCACGCGCTCTCGGTAGCCGCGAGGCTCGGGTTCCCTCCCGAGGTGCTCGAGCGGGCGGGCGCACTCACGTCGGAGGAATCGCGGGCGCTCGAACGGCTGCTCGCGGAGCTGGGCGAGGCCCTCAGCGCGGCGGGCGAGGAACGGGTCGCGCTGGCCGCGGCCCGCCGCGAGGCCGAGGAGCAGTCGGCCCGGCACCGCGAGGCGGCCGAGGGCGCGCGCCGCGAGCTGGCCGGCATGCGCCGTCGGCTGACGGGCGAGAGCGAGGCGCTGCTCGCGCGGGCGCGCGAGCTGTGGCAGGACCTGCAGCGCGAGGCGCGCCGGGCGGAGAAGTCGCGCGAGGCGGCGCAGGCCCTGGGCGAGCGCGAGCGGGCGCTCGAACGCGAGACCGCGGACCTCGCGCGGCGTGTCGCGCCCGAGGCCGGCCCGGACCCCGGCGCGCCCCCGGCCGAGATCGCGGTGGGCCGGCGGGTGCGGGTCGCCGACCTCGGCATCGACGCGGAGATCGGCAGCCTGCCCGACGCCGAGGGCCGGCTGACGCTGAAGCGCGGCAGCTGGAGCATCCAGTCGCACGTCTCGAAGCTCCGCGAGGCGGGTCCTTCCGAGGGCCCCACGGAGCGGCCGATCCCGGCCACGTACGAGCCCGCGCCGGAGGCACCGCGGCTCGAGGTGGACCTGCGCGGGATGGAGCCCGAGGAGGCCCTGCGCGAGGTGGACCTCGCGCTCGACCGCGCGCTGCTCGCCAACTTCGGCGAGTTGCGGATCATCCACGGCATCGGCAAGGGGGTGCTCAAGTCGGCGGTCGAGAGGCACCTGCGCTCCCATCCGCAGGTCGAGTCGCAGCGCATGGGCGAGGGCCGCGAGGGCGGGCGCGGCGTCACGGTGGCGAGGCTGCGGTGAGTGGGGGCGCGCGCATGGGCGACGACTGGGTCGAGCGGGTCCGCGCGGCGAGCGACATCGTCGAGATCGTGGGCCAGACGGTGCCGCTCCGGCGGGTCGGGCGGAACTGGATGGGCCTCTGCCCGTTCCACCAGGAGAAGACGCCGTCCTTCTCGGTGAACGCCGAACGGCAGTTCTACCATTGCTTCAGCTGCAAGGCGGGTGGCGACGTCTTCAAGTTCGTGCAGGAGACCGAGAAGGTCGGCTTCCTCGAGGCCGTCGAGATGCTGAGTCGCCGGGCCGGCATCGCGGTGCCGGAACGACGCTCGGCGGACCGCGGCCGGCGGGCGCCGCTGCTCGAGGCGCTCGACGCGGCGGCGTCGGCCTACGAGGCCTGGCTCGGCGATCCCTCGACGGGCGCCACGGCCCGCGCCTATCTCGAGCGCCGCGGGATCACGCGCGAGACGCAGCGCGAGTTCCGGCTCGGGTTCGCCCCGCCCGGCTGGGAGAACCTCGTGCCGCGCCTGCGCGGGCGGTTTCCCGACGATGTGCTGCTCGAGGCGCGGCTCGCCGGCCGGCGCGAGGGGGCCCGGAGCCTCTACGACTGGTTCCGGAACCGGCTCATGGTCCCGCTTCTTGCTCCGGGAGGCTTGGTGCTGGGCTTCGGGGCCCGGACGATGGGGGACGAGCAGCCGAAATACCTGAACTCGCCGGAATCGAGCGTGTACCACAAGAGCCAATTCCTCTTCGGACTTGACCAGGCCCGAAAGAACGTGAAGCCCGAGGGCGAGATGGTGGTCGTCGAGGGCTATTTCGACGCGATCGCCCTGCACCAGGGCGGCATCCGAAACACCGTCGCCACGTCGGGCACCGCCCTGACGGTCGACCACGCCCGGCAGCTCCGCCGGCTGGCCCGCGGGGTGGCGCTGACGTACGACGGCGACGCCGCCGGCCAGGACGCGATGCTCCGCTCGCTGGGGGTGCTGCTGGCGGAGGGGTTGGACGTCGCGGTCGTGGACCTGCCGTCCGGGGACGACCCGGACACGCTGGTACGTAGAGAAGGAGAGGCAGGTTGGTGTAGAGTGCGCGATTCCGCCTACGATGCCGTCGAGTTCGTGCAGCGCCACGTCCTGAAGCGCGGCGGCGGGGGAGATCCCCGCGAACGCGCGCTGCAGGTTTTCGTGCGCCTGCTCGTGGGCGTGCAGGACACCATTCGACACCGTCTGCTGGTGGAGCGCGCGAGCCAGGTCTTCGGTCTTCCCGAAGGCGTCCTCGACCGCGCCGCGCGGCTCGCGCGGGGCGGGCAATCGAGCGGGTCGCCGATCGCCGCGGCCGTGCGCGTGCAGAAGAAGACCGAACACGACATCGAAAGGAAGGCGTTGCAGGCGCTGCTCCACGCCGAGTCGCAGCGCGAATGGGCGCGAGGCCTCGTGTCTCCGGAGGAGTTCGCGGACCCCGTTTCCCGCGAGCTCGCGGGCGCGCTGTGGCGCGGCGAGGACCCGGGCACCCTGGAGGGGGAGGCCGGTTCCCTCGCGCGGGAGCTTCTCGCCGGGGCGCCGGAGGGTTTCGACTGGGGCGCCGAGGCCGAAGGCGCCGTGCGGGCGGTGAAGGTGCGGGCGCTCGAACGCGGGCGCCGGGAGCGCCGCGCCGGGCTCGCGAACGCCCGCGGGCCGGAGGCCGACCGCCTGATGGCGGAGATCGAAAGCATTTCCAAGCAGATCGTCGAGCTCAAGCGATAGGAGCCTGAATCCATGTCGGCTGCCACCGCCACGAAGAAGTTGATCCGGGAGAAGGAGAAGGCCGCGCACCGCAAGCGCATGGACGAGATCAAGTCGCTCGCGCTGCGGCAGGGTTACGTCACCGAGGACCAGATCGTGTGGCTCCTCGACGACGACCTCGACCCCGAGAAGCAGGTCGAGCAGATGGAGGAGATCCACTCCATGCTCAACCAGATGCACATCGAGGTCTTCGCGAGCGAGGAGGAGGCGCACGAGCGCGCGAAGAAGCTGCGCAAGCTCGAGGACAAGAAGCCCGCTCCGGCGACCAAGGCGGTCCCGCCGCAGCCGGTCCGCTACGACGACCCCGTGCGCATGTACCTGCGCGAGATGGGCCGCGTGCCCCTGCTCACCCGCGAGGGCGAGGTGGAGATCGCGCGGCGCATCGAGGCGGGCGAGCGACAGGTCGTCTCGGCGCTGTTCCGCGCCGAGCCGAGCATGACCGAGATGCGGAAGCTGGCGAAGAAGCTCAAGGAGGGCCAGCTCAAGATTGAGGACTTCATCAAGGTGGACGAGGCCGCCGCCACCGAGCAGGCCCTGAACCGCGAGCGCGGCCGGGCCGTGAAGATCCTCGAGCGCGTCTTCACGCTGCAGAAGCGCTACAACGACAACCTGGCGAAGCAGGACACGCGCATGACCGACCGGCAGCGCGCGAACTTCCGCGCGACGTTCGCCAAGGTCGAGGCCGAACTGCAGCAGGAGATCCACAAGCTGTCGATGAACTCGCGCATGGTCGAGGGCCTGGCGGCGCCGGTGAAGGCGCTGAGCGCGCGCGCCCTGCAGTTCGACGAGCGCATCGAGGAGCTCGAGAAGCGCTACGGCCACGCGCTCGAGGAGATGAACGCATTCGCCCGCCGGCTCAAGAAGGGGCCCAAGGAGCTGCGGGCCGTGCGCCGGGACTCGAACCTGCAGCCCGCGCAGATCGCCGAGTTCCAGAACGAGCTCAAGCTCGTGCGCAAGACCGTCAAGGCGCTCGAGGACGAGGCGCTCATGTCGCGCGAACACCTGCTCGACATCCACCGCCAGATCCGCGACGGCGAGCGCGCCACCGCGCAGGCGAAGAAGGAGATGATCGAGGCGAACGTGCGCCTCGTGATCTCGATCGCCAAGCGCTACACGAACCGCGGCCTCGAGTTCCTGGACCTCATCCAGGAGGGCAACTCGGGTCTGATGCGCGCGGTGGACAAGTTCGACTACACGAAGGGCTACAAGTTCTCGACGTACGCGACGTGGTGGATCCGCCAGGCGATCACGCGCGCGATCGCCGACCAGGCGCGCACGATCCGC
>CAZPVG010000034.1:0-43173 GCA_964589945.1 uncultured bacterium | reverse complement strand
GACACCCGCGCGGCGCCCGCACCAAGCGCCTCCGCCGCCCCCGGTTGACGCCCCCGCACCCCCGCGGCCACAGTCCCGCCCCATGCCCCGCCTGATCGTCCTCGACGCGCTCGGCCTCGTGTACCGCGCGTACTACGCGTTCATCGGCCGGCCGCTGCGCAACAGCCGCGGCGAGAACACCTCGGCGATCTTCGGGTTCTCGAACACCGCGCTCAAGATCCGCCGCGAGCTCGAGCCCGACCGCTGGGCGCTCGCGTGGGACGGCCCCGGCCCCACGTTCCGGCACGAGCGCTACCCCGAGTACAAGGCGCACCGGCCGCCGATGCCGGACGACCTGCGTTCGCAGCTCACGCCCATCGAGGACCTCGCGCAGGCGATCGGGCTTCCCGTCATCGAGAAGCCCGGCATGGAGGCCGACGACGTCATGGCCACGCTCGCGCGCCGCGGCGCCGAGGCCGGCTACGACGTCGTGCTCGTCACAGGCGACAAGGACATGCTGCAAGTCGTGAGCGAACGCGTGCTCGTGCTCGCGCCGCAGGGCAAGGGCGACGACATGAAGGCCATGACGCCCGACGCCGTGCGCGAGAAGTGGGGCGTCGGGCCCGAGCACATCCGCGACATCCTCGCGCTCATGGGCGACTCGTCGGACAACATCCCCGGCGTGAAAGGCGTGGGCGAGAAGACCGCCGTCGAGCTCATGAAGCAGTTCGGCTCGCTCGACGCGCTGTACGAGCGGCTCGGCGAGGTGAAGAAGCCCGCGCTCCGGAAGAAGCTCGAGGAGAATCGCGACCTCGCATTCCTCTCGCGCGACCTCGCGACCGTGCGGACCGACCTCGACCTCGGGCTCGGGCTGGACGACCTCGGGTGCGCGCCCATCCGTCGCGACGATCTGCTCGCGTTCGCGAAAGCCTGGGAGGTGCGACGGCTCGAGAACGTCGCGAAGGAGCTGGGAGTGGGGGGCGAGGAGGCGGGCGCGCCCGTCGCGTCCCGGCCCGCGGAACGCCGCGGCTCCGCGGCCGAGCAGCGCGAGGGCGACGCGCCCGCGCCTGCCGGAGGCGAGCCGCTGGCGCGCACCGCCCGCCACGACACGCCCGGCGGCGGCAGTGCGCTCGAGTCCGCGCGGCGCACCGCGCACACGCCGGTCGAAGGCGACTTCGGGCGACCCGCCATCGCCGCGCCGGAGGCCCCGCTGCCGGCCGTGCTCGCCGGCGGGGCGCAGGGCGACCTGTTCGCGGCGGCCGCCGGGGACGGGGGCGAAGGGGTCTCGCTCGAACAGCTCGCGGCGAAGGTCCACGAAGTCCGCGCGCGGGGATTGCACGGCGTCGCGGTCGTACCCGTGGCTTCCGGCGACGACCCGCGCAACGCCGCGCTGGTCGGCCTCGCGCTCGCGAGCCGCGACGGGCGCACGGCGTACCTGCCGCTCGCGCACGAGGGCGGTCCGAACTTCCCGATCGAGCAGGTCCGCGCGTGGCTCGGACCGCTGCTCGCCGACACCGGCGCGCCGAAGGTCGCCCACGATCTCAAGCGGGACCTGCACGTGCTCGGCGCGCACCAGCTGCCGCTCGCCGGGGGCGCGTTCGACCTGCACCTGGGTTCTTTCCTGTGCGATCCCGCGCGCAGCCACTCGCTCGAGTCGCTCGCCCGGGACGTGCTCGCCGTCGAGCTGCCGCCGCTCGAGCCCCCTGCGGCGCGCGGCCGGGCGCGCGGCGGCCCGGGCGAGACGTCCGTCGCGACGGCGGCGGCCGCGGCCGAACGTCGCGCCGCGGCGTGCTTCCCGCTGGCGGAGGCCCTGCGCGCGCAGCTCGAGGCGCGCGAACAATGGTCGCTGTACGAGAAGCTCGAACATCCGCTGATCGAGGTTCTCGCCGACATGGAGCGCACCGGCATCGCGCTGGACGCCACGGTGCTCGCGAAGCAGTCCGCCGGGGCGGGGGAGGAGATCGCCGCCCTCGAGAAGCAGCTCCACGAGCTGGCCGACGAGCCGATCAACCTCGCGAGCGGCCCGCAGCTCGGCAGGCTGCTCTTCGAGAAGTTCAAGCTCCCGACCGGCCGGCGGACCAAGACCGGCTGGTCCACCGACTCGGAAGTGCTCGAGGGCCTGGCGGCGCAGCACGAGTTCCCGCGGCTGCTGCTCGAGTGGCGGGCGCTCGCGAAGCTCCGGTCCACCTACCTCGACGCGCTGCCGCTCGCGGTGGATCCGGCCGACGGGCGCGTCCACACCACGTTCGAGCAGACCGGCGCCGCCACGGGCCGCCTCGCGTCGCTCAACCCGAACCTGCAGAACATCCCCGTGCGCACGCCCCAGGGCCGCGCCATCCGGCGCGCCTTCGTCGCCGCGCCCAACTGCGTGCTCGTCGGCGCCGACTACTCGCAGATCGAGCTGCGCGTCATGGCGCACCTGTCGGGAGACGCCAGCCTCGTCGAGGCGTTCAGGAGCGGCGCGGACGTGCACGCGGAAACGGCCCGCCGGATCTTCAAGGTCGCGGGCGACGTGCCGCCCGAGCTGCGCTCGCGGGCCAAGGTGGTCAACTTCGGGGTCATGTACGGCATGGGCTCGCGCAGCCTCGCGCAGCAGATGGGCATCGAGCTCAAGGAGGCGAAGGAGTTCATCGACGGCTACTTCACCGTCTACGCCGGCGTGCGCCGCTACCTCGACCGAACCCTCGAGGAGGCCCGCGAGCGCGGCTACGTGCAGACGCTGCTCGGCCGCCGCCGCTGGCTGCCGCAGCTGCGCGGCGGCGGCATGGAGCGCTCGATGGCCGAGCGCGCCGCGATCAACACGCCCATTCAGGGCTCGGCCGCCGACCTCGTGAAGCTGGCGATGCTGCGCGTCCACGAGGCGCTGCGCCGCAGCGGCACCGGGGCGCGCCTGCTCCTGCAGGTGCACGACGAGCTGCTCGTCGAGAGCCCCGCCGCCTCTGCGGCCCGCGTCGCCGGCATCGTGAAGCGCGAGATGGAGACCTGCTTCGAGCTCTCCGTGCCGCTCACCGTCTCCGCGGGCGCGGGCGCGACCTGGTTCGACGTGCACTGAGCACGCTTCACCCGCGGCCCCGCTGCCTGCTAGGTTCCCGGGTCCCGGCGCCCGGCGCCGGGACCCTGCCATGACCGAGACCCGACCGATTCCCGATCCCGCGCGGCCCCGCCGCGAACCTTCGAACGACGGACTGACCATCGTCGGGCTCGTCGGGCGCGCGGGCAGCGGCAAGAGCACGGTGGCGGACCTGCTCGCCGCGCGCGGGGCGCGCGTCGTGGACGCCGACCGGCTCGGGCACGAGATCACCGATTCGGACCCGGTCGTGCGCGAGGCGATGCTGCGCGAGTACGGTCCGGCCGTCTATCTCGACGACGGCAGCCTCAACCGACGGCTCGTCGCCGCCCGGGTCTTCGCGGACCCCGAAGCGCTGGAGCAGCTGAACACGCTCGTGCACCCGCGCATCCTGCGCCGCATCCGCGAGCGGCTTTCCACGCTGGCGGCCGAGGGGTTCCGGGGCGTGGTGGTCGTGGACGCGGCGCTCATGCTCGACTGGGCCTTCGAGCGCGAGTGCGACGCGGTGCTCGCCGTGATCGCCCCCGAGTCGGCCCAGGTGGAGCGGCTCGTCCGCTCGCGCGGGTGGGCGCCCGCGGAGGCGAAGCGACGCCTCGACGCCCAGCGCACGAACGAGGCTTTCGTGGCCGCCGCCGACGAGGTGATCGACAACGCCGGCGACGAAGCGGCGCTCTCGGCCGCGACCGGCGCCGCGCTCGAGCGGCTGGTCACCCGCGCGACCGCGGGCCGCGCCTGACGCGCGAGCGCCGCCGGTGGGGGAGCCTGGCGGCGGCGCGACGCGACGCGGACGAAGTCGGTCAGTTGTAGGCGAGGAAGTTCCCGCTCGTGCAACCGCAGCCCGCGCACTTCTCCGGCCGCTCGAAGAGGTGAGCGCATCCGCACTCCCCGCAAACGTAGATCGGCAGTGCGTGCGGCCCGGGATTCGGGTGCGTCAGGCTTGCGAGCGCGTTCCGGAACACCACGTCGTGCGAGTGTTCGGCTGACTCCGCGTACGAGAGCTCCTGGCAGCCGGGGTAGTCGCCGGCCCGGTGCAGGCCGTCCCGGATGTGCGGGTAGATCGACTTGTACTCCTCCATCTCGTTGACGCTGCTGCTCCGGAGGTTGTCCTCGGTCGAGCCCACTTCGAAGGGTGGAACGTGGTGTCCGGGAGTGCCACCGCGCTCGCCGATCATGCGCTCGAGCCTCCACTGGTGGATCTGCTCGGCGCGCGCGATGGCGAGGAAGCAAGTGGCGATGTCCGGATGACCTTCCTGCCTGGCAATCTCCGCGTACAGGAGGTACTTGCACCGCGCGCCCATCTCGCACTGATGGGCGATCATGAGGTAGCTCAGGGCCTTTTCGTTCTGAGCACCCGCCTCGCGTGCACTGGGCGAGATGGCGGTGAGCGCCACCAACGCGAGCGACCCGATCGTCTGCGTCTTGTTCATGACGACCGTCCCCCTTGTTCCAGGCTGAGCCCTGGTTGCCGGCCCGCCCGCTCGCGAGATCCCTGGAACACGTCCTCGCTCGGCGGCTGACCGGATCGCGCCTGTCCAATCGGCGCGGTGCACAGAGGGTTGTTCTGGTAGGGGGAGTTTCTTCCCTCCGCTGCCTGCACCAACGGACACCCCCGCTACGGAATTGTCGTGTCAAGTGTTCGTGCAGTGGGCGTCGCTGGTCGGGCCTCCCGCCGCGCCGGTGACCGTTTCGCCCGGCGTCCCCCCGGTGAGATGATTCGCTCCATGCGAGGCGCCCCAGCGAACCCCGGACGCGAACGGCGCGGCGGCTCCCAGTTCGCCGCGTACCTTCAGCGATTACTGACCGCCCTGCGCGGGCGACTGCGCTGGAGCGCGCCGGAAACGCCGCCGACGGGCACCGAGGCGGCGCAGGCGGCCGCCGAGGCGCTGGCGCTGGCCCTCGCCGAGAACGAGTCGGCGTCCCGGCTCGAGAAGCTCCGCGGGGCGCTCGCACTCTGCGAGAGACTCACCGGCGAGGCGGGCGACATCATGGTGATGGAAGCGTCCCTGCATCTCGGCGAACGCCTGCGCGCGCTGGGCGACACGGAGAAGGCGGTCGAGCACTTCGGCCGCGCGGTCGAGCGCTCGTTCCGTGTGCCGGATCCGGTCGGGCGCCAGCGCCGCGCGGGTGTGCTCTCGCGGCTCGGCATCCTCGACCAGGAATCCGGGAACGCCGCGCGTGCGCGACAGCGTTACGAGGAGGCGCTCGTGCTCGGCCACGACGCCGACGGCCCGCTGCTCCTCGGCATGCTGACGCAGGCCGCCTTCAATCTCGGACTGCTCGAGAGCGAACGGGGCGAGGATGACGCGGCGGTGCGCCACTGGGAGCGGGCCATCGAGATGGGATCGCGCGCCGCGCACCCCAGCGGCTGGGATCCCGCGGCCGTCGCTGCCTTCAACCTCGGGCACCTGTGGGCGCGGCGCGGGGACGCCGCGCGCGCGCGGGAGCTGCTCGAGGACGTCGGCCGCATCGCCGAGCCCGGCGGCACGCCGCTCGGGCTGATGGCCTCGGCGAAGGCCGCGCTCGCGCTCGCGGCGATGGCCGATCGCGAGGGGCTGCCCGGCGAGCCCGAGGCCGCGCGCCAGTACCGGCGCGCCGTGGAGCTCGGCCGGGCCAGCCGGCTGCCCGAGGGCGCCCTGGCGGCGGTGCAGGCCGCGATCGGCCTCGGTGAGCAGGCGATGGGGGCGGGACAGAACGCCGAGAGCGTGCCGCACTACCGCGACGCGCTGGAGATGACCGGTCTTTGCGAGTCGCGAGCCGTCGAGCGCTTCGTCGTGCTCGCCGAGCTGCGGATCGGCCAGGCCGTGGGCGAGACCGGCGACCGCGAGATGGCCGCGACAATGCTCGAGAGCGCCTGGGACCACGGCCGGGGGCACGAGGAACCCTGGGTGCGCGAGCTCGCGGCGCAGGCCGCGTGTTCGCTGCACCGCGTGCTGATCGGGCTCGAGCGGCGCGAGGAGGCCGCGCGCCTCGCGGACGAAGCCGAGGCGTTCTCGGCTGCGATCGACACGCCGACGGGTCGCGCGCTCGCTGCCGCCGCCGCCTACGCGCGCGCGTTCGGCCGCCTGCATGGGGGCGACGACGCGGGCGCACGCGACGAGCTCGACGCGGTGGCGGAAGGCGCGTTCGCGAGCCGGACGGAGGTCGGGGAACGCATCGGGCTCGACGCCCTGCTGCTCGCCGGGCATCTCGACCGCCGTGCCGGCCGCGCGGCGAGCGCGCTCCAGCGGTTCCACGCCGCCGCCACCCGGCTCCGCGACCGGCGGGGGCCCGAGGCGGATTCGATGGCGGCGATGGCGCTGGTCAACGCCGGTCATTGCCTGCTCGGGCTCGAGCGCCACTTCGAGGCCGGCGGCTACTACGAACGCGCGATGGCGCGCGGCCGCACGAGCGGCCTCGGCGCCGGCCGCGCCGCCGCGGCCAACGCCGCGCTGAACCTCGCCGCGCTCTGCGACGAGGAGGACGCCGCGCGCCGGCGCGGGCTCTACGACCTCGCGGGCGCGCTGGGCCGCTCGAGCGCCACGCCGCTGGGCCGCGAGTGCGCCGCGGCGGCCGAGCGCGGGCTGCGCGCGATGGACGGGGGAGGGGAGGACGACGCCGGCTGAGTCGCGGCGCCGCACTTTCGCGCTGCGCGCTTCTCCCTTAAGGTGCTTCGTCCACCGCATCCTCGATCCACCCCGGGACCCCGACACGACCCATGCTGACCTCCGCCGAACTGCGCAAGCGCCTCGACCAGACCCGCGACAGCCTCGCGGGCCTGCGGAGGTATCTTTGACATCGAGGGCTGCACGCGCGAGGTGACCGAGCTCGAGTCGCGCATGGCCGAGCCCGGATTCTGGGACCGTCCCGAGGAGGCGCAGAAGACCGTCGTGCGACTGAAGTCCGCCCGGCGCCGCCTCGACGACTACGGATCGCGCGAAAGCTCGCAGCGGAACCTCGCCGAGCTGCTCGACCTCGCCGAGGCCGAGGGCGACCAGTCGATGCTCGCGGAGATCGAGACGGAGCTCGGCGCCCTCGAGGCCGCCGTTCGCGACCTCGAGACCCGCAGCCTGCTCTCGGGCCCCCACGACCAGCTCGGCGCGATCGTGAACATCCACCCGGGCGCCGGGGGCACCGAGTCGCAGGACTGGGCCGAGATGCTCATGCGCATGTACCAGCGCTGGGCCGAGCGCAAGGGCTACCGGGTCGCCTTACTCGACTACCAGGCGGGCGAGGAGGCCGGCATCAAGGACGCCACGCTCGAGATCGACGGCGAGTTCGCGTACGGCTACCTGAAGGCCGAGTCGGGCGTGCACCGGCTGGTGCGCATCTCGCCGTACGACGCGAACGCGCGAAGGCACACCTCGTTCTCGAGCGTCTCGGTCATGCCCATCATCGACGAGAACATCAAGGTCGAGATCGCGCCCGGTGACCTGCGCATCGACACCATGCGCGCCGGGGGAGCGGGCGGGCAGCACGTCAACAAGACCGACTCCGCCGTGCGCATCACCCACCTGCCGAGCGGCATCGTCGTGCAATCCCAGGCCGAGCGCAGCCAGCACCGCAACAAGGACGCCGCGATGAAGATCCTCCTGTCGCGGCTGTTCGTGCTCAAGGAGCAGGAGGCGCGCGCCAAGTCGGAGGCGCTCGCCGGCCCCAAGAAGGACATCGACTTCGGCAGCCAGATCCGATCGTACGTCCTGCAGCCGTACACGATGGCGAACGACCACCGCACCGAGACCAAGATCGGCGACGTGCACGGCGTGCTCGACGGCGGCATCGACCCGTTCATCGACGCGTGGCTGAAGTCCCAGCAGCCCCTCAAGGAGAACGCATGATCCCCGGGCACATCTTCCGCGAGTACGACATCCGCGGACTGCACGCGACCGAGCTGACCGACGAGACGGCGGAAGCCGTCGGCGGGGCCTTTGCCACGATCCTTCGTCGCGAGGGCGGAACGCGCGCCGCGCTGGGCCGCGACGTCCGCCCGAGCAGCGAGCGTCTCGCCGCGGCCGCCGAGCGCGGCATGATCGCGGCGGGGCTCAAGGTCGAGCGCGTCGGCACGGTCCCCACGCCGGCGCTCTACTACGCCGTGGCCTCGCGTGGACTCGACGGCGGCATGCAGATCACCGGCAGCCACAACCCGCCCGAGTTCAACGGCTTCAAGATGACGAAGAAGAAGCTGCCGCTCTACGGCGCCGAGATCCAGGCCATGAAGACCCTCATCGGGAAGGGCGATCTCGAGAAGGGCGCGGGCGTCTGGTCGGACCATCCCATCCTCGACGACTACCGCGCGATGCTGATCGAGCGCTGCCGCAGCCCGAAGGGCCTGCGCGTCGTCATGGACTGCGGCAACGGCTGCGCGGGCACGGTCGTGCCCCAGGTCTTCGAGCGCATGGGGCACACGGTCCACCCGCTGTTCGCCGAGCTCGACGGCAGCTTTCCGAACCACCTGCCGGACCCGACCGTGCCCGCGCTGCTCGTGGACCTCCAGAAGAAGGTGGCCGAGACCGGCGCCGATCTCGGGATCGGCTTCGACGGCGACGCCGACCGCATCGGGGCCGTGACGGCCTCGGGCCGGATCGTGTGGGGCGACCAGCTGCTCGCGCTGCTCGCGCGCGACGTGCTCACGCGCGTGCCGGGCGCCGAGATCATCTTCGACGTCAAGTGCTCGCAGGCGCTCGCCGAGGACATCGCCGCCCACGGCGGGAAGCCGACGATGTGGAAGACGGGCCATTCGCTCATCAAGAAGAAGCTGCAGGAGACGGGTGCCCCGATCGCCGGCGAGATGAGCGGGCACATGTTCTTCAGCGAGGGCTACTTCGGCTTCGACGATGCGCTCTTCGCCGCGGGTCGCCTGCTTCGCTGGGTGGCCTCGACCGGCCAATCGCTCGACGAGCTCGTCGCGAGCCTGCCGCAGTACCACGCGACCCCCGAGACCCGCCTGGCCTGCCCGGAGGAGAGGAAGTTCGCGATCCCCGAGGCGATGAAGAAGGAGTTCGCCTCGAAGTACCGCGTCATCGACATCGACGGCGCCCGGGTCGAGTTCGGCGACGGCTGGGGGCTCGTGCGCGCCTCGAACACGCAGCCCGTGGTGGTCGTGCGTTTCGAGGCCCGGAGTCCCGAGCGCCTCGCCGAGATCCAGGCGACGATGATGGAGCCGCTGCGCCGGCTCGGCGTCGGCGAGGCGACCGGCCACTGAGGCGGGAAGGCGCGCCGCGCGCGCTGCCGCGCGCGTTCTACGCCCGCGGCGCGATCGTGGTGGCCCGCGCGCTGCTCGGCCGCGTGATCGCCTGCGACCTGCCGCCCGGCCGCGTGGCCGGGCGCATCGTCGAGGTCGAGGCGTATCGCGGTCCGCTCGATCCCGCGAGCCACGCCTTTCGCGGCGAGACGCCGCGCAACCGGGTCATGTTCGGGCCGCCCGGGCACGCGTACGTCTACTTCACGTACGGGATGCACCATTGCCTGAACGTCGTCTGCGAGCGGAAGGGGACCCCCGCGGCCGTGCTCGTGCGCGCGCTCGAGCCGCTCGAAGGCCTCGAGGTCGCGCGGGCGAGGCGGGGCGTCCACGAGGCGCACCGGCTGATGCGCGGACCCGGCTGCGTCGCGCGGGCGCTGGGCCTGACGCGGGCGCACGACGGCCTCGACCTCGTCGCGGGTCCCCTGCGCGTGCTCGACGAGCCCGCGCGCCGCGACGGCCGGCGCGTTCTCGCGGGTCCCCGCATCGGGATCCGCGTCGGGACGGAACGTCCGTGGCGGTTCTGGCTGGGCGGGCATCCCTGCGTCTCCGGCCCGCGCGCGAGCGCCGGCGCAAGCGCCCGCCGGCGGGGGACTTCCACGTTGACACCTTCGCGGACGCGTCCCTAGTATCCCGCTCCCGTGCTCCGCACCTTTCGTTGACCGTGCGCGACCACCCGGACGGCGGGCACGCCTGCCCTCCGCACGGCGACGCCTGTCCATACGCCACTGGTTGAAAGGAATGTCATGAGCCCTAACCGCAGGGTTCTGTCGAACGTGCTCGTCCTCCTGTTCGCGGCCGCGACCTGCGGTGTGCCCGTGGCCCGCGCGCAGTTCTACGATCCGGTCGTCCAGTCGATCGATCTCACGTCGGACGTCTGGCGCAGCCCGCGCCTCGTCGGCATGGGCGGTCTCTCGCTGGTGATCCCGGATCGTGACAACCGCATCACACTCTGGGATTTCGCCCGCAGCCCCCTCGGCGTCTTCGCCGAGGACACCGTCGGCACGGTGGACCTGCGGCCCGAGACCGGGTCCGTGTCGGGCGCCCACCTGATCGAGGGCGCCCCGGGCGAGCGCCAGGACCTCGCCGGCCGCATGTCGAGCATGCAGTTCGAGTCGTTCTATCGCGACGACCACGGGACTGCCTACGGGGCCGCGGGAGTCCTGAACAGCGTGCGCCGGGACACGCCCTACGGTGACGACATCGAGCTGCGCCGCTCGGTCGGGCTGCCCGAGGTCATGCCGATCCTCAACGGGATCCTGCCCCACCTGGGCCACGGGAAGATCCGCTACGCGCTGCGCATGCGGTTTGGCGGCGAGCACCTCGTGGACCAGTACCGGACGTACGTCACGAACGCGAACGGGGAGTACATCTCGCTCGACGGCATCACGCTCAATGCGCCCGCCTTCTTCGACCCCGACGAGTATCGCGTGAACACGAGCGGCATCGGCGGCGGGCTCTCCTACCCGGTGGGCTCGCGCTCGACGCTCGCGCTCGGCCTCGACACGTACGAGCAGCGGATCAAGGGATCGAACAACGGCGACCGGTACTCGGCCGAACAGCGTGAGAGGCGCCCCTACACCGTCGGGCAGGCCTCCCTGGTCGGCCGGCTCGGCGACGCGATCGAGTTCGGCGTGGACGGGCACGGCTGGCTGTCGCGCTCGGAGCGGAGCTGGTATTTCACGATCTCGGCCGGCGTCGGCGCGGTACCGCTGACGGGCCGGGGCAAGCTGCTCGAGCGCAAGGAGCGCGGTTCGTCGCTCAACACCCGGGCGCGATTCCACTCGGGCAACTTCGAGCTGGGCGCCCGGGCATGGACGCGCGCGACGAAAGTCGAGGTCCTGCCGCCGGACGCCACGGACCTCACCTCGTTCAACCGCTTCCTGAACGTCGTCTACCTGCGGCAGGGGGCCGACACGCTCGCGAAGCCCGACAGCGTCGTGGCCAGTGAGACGCGCGATTACGCCGTGGGCTTCGGCGGCGGAGCGTCGATGAAGTTCCGGCGCGGCATCGTCGGGGTCGAGTACCACTGGTCGCGCGACGTCGTGCTGCGCCAGCTCGACGCGACCGGCCCGGACCTGCTCGCGGGGCCGAAGGCGATCACCTGGGACATCCGCTCGGGTCTCGAGTACCGGTGCACCCCGACCATCTCCGGCCGGCTGGGGTACGGCTACCGCTGGTGGGACCAGGACGACTTCACGCACCTGAACGAGTTCAAGGGCCACTCGGTCAGCCTCGGGATGGGAGTCCGCCCCCCCGGCACCTCGTGGCGGTTCGAGAGCGGCTGGACGTTCGGCTGGAACCAGCCGGACTTCGGCAACCCCCTGGGCGAGCACGGCACCCGGCAGTTCCTGGCCACCCAGGTGCACTGGGAGTTCTGAACCGGCTCCCCCGGGTTCCCTCGGAGGCCCGGAGGCGGGAAGCCCCGGCGAAAAAAGCGTTGACGTTTCGCCGGGGCTTCCTGATAGTTACGGCTGACCGGGCGGTGGGCACCGCCTCGAACGCTTCGCGTTCGGGTTCCTCGTGTGCCTTGAACGTTGGCAGAACGTCGCCACGACCCTCTCTCGCCGCGCCGTCGTCAATCTCGCCGAGCCCAGTGTCGTCACGCTTCCGTCGCGCACGGAACTCCCGGCTCGGGAACGAGTTGAGCCCCTGAAAGGCGTTGACACATCGTTGCGAAGTTGGCACCTTGTGGCGGATTTTCCCCAAGGAAACAACTTCGCCATCAGGAAGAGGGTCGAGTCTCATGTCGATTCACGCCAGACGTTTCATCGCGGCTTCCCTCGCTGCGGCCTTCGTCCTGGCGCTTGCGCTCCCCGCGCTCGCCCAGACCAACCCACCGGCCACACCTGCGAAGCCCGCGACGCCGGCCACGACGGCCGCGCCTGCCGCGGGGGGAGCGGGGCAGATCGCCGGGACGGTCTCCGAGAAGCACGGACCGCTGGGTTACGCCAACGTCATCGTGCTGGGAACGCGCCAGGGCGCGATGACCGACGAGAACGGCAAGTACGTGATCCGCGGCGTGCCGGTCGGCACGTACCAGGTGAAGCTGCTCGCCACCGGCTACGACCCCATCGTGCAGCAGGTGCAGGTCAACGCGGGCGCGACGAGCACCGTGGACTTCACCGTCGGTGCACAGAAGGTCGTCAAGCAGCTCGAGGAAGTCGAGGTCCGCGCCGAGAAGCGCATCGACACGAAGTCCTCGTCGACCAAGGCGACCATCTCGGCCGAGAAACTGCGTGAGATTCCCGTGGACAACCTCAGCCAGGCCATCGCGACCAAGGCCGGCATCGTCGCACAGGGCGGCGAGCTGCACTTCCGCGGTGGTCGTGGCGGCGAGGTGAAGTTCCAGTTCGACGGCGTCGAGGCGACCGACCCCGCCTTCGGCGGCAACGCCGGCATCGCGAGCCTGGCCGTCGCCGGCACGGACGTGCTTTCGGGCGGGTTCGATGCCGAGTACGGCAACGCCCTCTCCGGCGTCGTGAGCGTGAGCACCAAGGAGGGCAGCGACCGCTTCGGTGGCGAGGTGCGCTGGGACACCGACCGCTACGGCGATCCGACCAAGACCTACGACAACTACGACCGCTTCACGTTCGGTTTCGGCGGCCCGACCCCCGTCAAGAACCTGACCTACTTCGCCACGTACGAAGGCACGTTTCAGGACACGTACCTGCGCTCGACCCTGACCAAGCCGAACCGGACGCTGCTCGACTTCATCACGCTCGGTAACCGGCAGAACAACGTCATCAACACGAACTTCAAGCTGGCGTACCGCGCGAACCCCCGGAACAAGATCACGTTCGAGACGATCAACAACCGGACGATCAGCACGCCGTACAACCACATGTGGAGCCGGCAGGGATACGTGCAGGTGCTCTACGACACGACGCGCGCGATCGGCCAGCCCGACAAGCTCACGCCGCGCTACGGCTCGTGGTCGCCGTCGAAGCTCGACTCGACCTACCAGTACCAGAACATGCCGGACCACGTGCCCACCACGGACGACCGCTTCCAGCAGCTCACGGCGGTATGGACGAACCAGGTCTCCGACAAGAGCGTGTGGACGACGCGCCTCTCGCAGCTGAGCTTCACGACCCTCCAGTCGGTCGGCCGCAAGGCGCCCTGGGAGTACGACACCCAGAGCCCGTTCTACTGGAGCGGCAACACGGTGTTCGGCAGCGAGAACAACCCGTACTTCGCGACGCACGGTGACTACCCGCGCTACATCAACCGCCAGACCACCGTGTACAACCTCAAGACGGACTTCTCGACGCGGCGCTGGAAGCAGCACACGTGGAAGACCGGCATCGAGGCCAAGTACAACCGCGTCCAGAACCTGTCGCTCTTCGCCCCGAACTCGGAGTCGAACGGGCTGCCGGGCGGCACGCGCTCGGACTACGTGAACTACAACCCCGAGGGCGCCGCGTACCTCCAGGACCGCTGGGAGTTCGAGGGCCTGGTGCTGAACGCCGGCGTCCGCTACGACCTGTTCACTCCCGGGGACCAGATCGAGAGCATCTACCTGCGCAGCGGCAAGCGGTACAAGGCGCAGTTCAGCCCCCGCCTCGGCATCGCCTACCCGGTCTCGGACCGCGACGTGCTGAGCTTCCATTACGGCTGGACGTACCAGACGCCGACGCGCACCTACATCTTCGAGAACCGCGGCATCAGCTCGACCGTGAACGTGAAGGGCAACCCGGACCTCGAGCCCGAGACGAACATCGCGTACCAGGCCGGCGTCCAGCACCTGTTCTCGCGCGACATCTCGGGGACGTTCTCGGTGTTCTTCAAGGACATCTACGGGCTGATCACCGTGCGCCAGGAGCGCGACGACAACGGCAACCTGGTGAACGTCTACTTCAACGGCGACTACGCGTCGGCGCGAGGCTTCGAGGCGAGCCTCTCCAAGGCGTTCAGCCACAAGTTCTCGACCGACATCAGCTACACCTACTCGATCGCGACGGGCGTGGCGTCGGACCCGAACTCGGCGCTCCAGTTCTTCAACGGCGGCCGGCTCTACCTGCCGATCTCCGAGCAACCGCTCGACTGGGACCAGCGCCACACCGTCAACATCAACGCCACCGTGCGCGACCCGGGCAAGTGGGGCTTCCGCCTGCTGTGGTCGTACGGGTCGGGCTTCCCGTTCACGCCGGCGTTCCGCAACGACCGGCGGCCCGACCCCGTGCTCAACAACTCGCGGCGACTGCCCTCGGAGTCGCGGCTGACGATCGACGGCGACAAGTTCTACCGGGTGTGGGGACAGAACGTGACGCTGTTCGTCGACGCGCGGAACGTGCTCAACGCGAAGAACATCGCGAGCATCACGCAGGGCTCGTACCCGAACCCCTACGTCAACGCGGCCGGCGACGACTACACGATCTACTACACCGAAACCGGCCGTGCCGGCGGGGCCTACCTGCAGGACGTCAACGGCGACAACATTCTCGACTGGGTGCCGGTGCGTGACCCGCGCGTCTTCGAGGAAGGCCGCGCGGTCCGCATGGGCATCAGCGTGACTTTCTAGAACCGGGTCCGCGAAGGAGCGTCACGGAATATGAACCGATTCCTCACGAGGTCCGGTCTTGCGGCGCTGGTAGCCGTGGCAATCGCGCTGCCGGCCTCCCAGGCCCGGGCCAACATGCGAGACACCGATCCGCCCGAGTACAAGGACCTCATGGAGCTCGAGGCACAGTACGGGGCGGGGCCGCTCGCGACTCCGGCGGGCAGCAAGCCGGGGGCCCAGCCCGCGGCGATCCCGGACGTGTTCGGGCCGGGGGCGGTACTGACGGTCGGCAACGTGTTCATGAAGGTCACGAACTGGGGCCTCATCGGCAATCCCTTCACGAACGTCTCGAACGACCCCTCGTGCCAGTGGCCGGGCGCCTCGGGCATCGAGTACATGAACTACGTCGGACTCGCGGTGGGCGCGGTCAATCCGCTCGCCACGGACCCGACCGCCGTGCGGCGCGTCAGCTACCTGCAGGAGTTCCGTCCGCCCACGCTGGACAAGGAGGACCGGATGTACCGGTCCTACGACGGCATCATCAACGGGTCGCGCTTCGTCAACGACGACGGTGACAACGACCCGCTCACCGGCGACCCGCTGATCGACGAGGACTTCCTCGACGGGCGCGACAACGACGGCGACGGGAAGATCGACGAGGACTACGGGGCCATCGGCCAGATGATGTGGTCCTGCCTCATCCGCGACGACACCAAGGAAGCCATCGCGGCCGCCGCGTCCGAGCGCCACGTCCCGCTGGGCCTCGAGGTGCAGCAGTCGGCTTGGGCCTATTCGATCCCCGGCTACACGGACTTCAACATCATCCAGTGGGACATCTACAACCGCTCGGGCCACGAGCTCGACTCGGTCTTCGTCGGTGTCCGCTCCGACATGGACTGCGGCCCGATCGACAAGGGCGACTACTGGACCGACGACTTCAACCTGCCGCAGTATCCGTACGGCGAGTTCTGGGTGCCCACCAAGCTCGACGACGGCCGGCTCCAGAGCGCCTCGATGCACGACCCGTCGATCAGCGATTACGAGGACAAGCCGCTCTGTCCCGAGTACCGGATTCGCATCCAGGGTTACTCGACGATCGACGACGACAACGACGAGAACAAGACCCCGGGCATGCCGACGGTCTTCCTCGTCGACCACAGCACCGACCCGACGGGCGTGAGCGGGCCGATGAAGGTCGGCATGCGCGCCTTCCGCTCGTGGACGAGCGGAACGCCGTACCAGCAGGGCGGCCTGCCGACCATCGACCAGCAGCGCTTCGAGTTCATGTCCAGCGAGGAGAACATCGATCCCGAGACCGGCTGGATCACGCTGCCTCCCGGCGACCAGAAGGGCGACTACAGCGACTTCTGGTCGATCGGCCCGTGGCGGCACTGGCCGAACAACGGCAAGATCCGCCTGACCATCGGCATCGGCGTCGCGCTGGGCGACTACAAGACGAGCGGCCTGCAGCGCTACCCGCAGGCCTACGAGGCGGCCCCCAAGGATTCGAAGTACGGGGCCGTGCTCTCGACGGCCGTCCAGGGCCTGCTCGACAAGTTCCCGAGCCTGGCGAACTGCTACGCGGCCCAGGTCGCGTACGAGGGCAAGTACGACAACACGGCCTGGATCCCGGTGCCCGACTACCACGGTCGCGAGTACTGCATCAAGGCCCCGCCCGGGCAGATCATCACGATGCAGGGCTGCCCCGACCTCGCGCCCCGGGTCGTCAACGACCGCGACTACTCGTGCTTCGACATGGACTGCGACTATTGCACGGGCGCCTACGACTTCTCGAAGAAGCGCGGCCTGTTCCACCGCACATGGCTGGCCGAGGCGCCGCCGCCGAGCCCGAACTCGAACATGTCGGTGCTCTACAACTACACCGACAACCCGGATCGCAAGTTCCCGCCCGCCGGCGACGGCCAGGTCACCGTGGCGTGGGACAACCTCTCCGAGACTTCGCCGGACCCGAAGTCGGGGCAGTTCGACTTCCGCGGCTACAAGATCTGGAAGGTGTCGAACTGGCAGCGGCCGGTCGGCTCGGCCGGTCCCGCCGAGGACGACTGGACGCTCCTCGCCACGTACCGGCTGTTCGACTACGCGCCGACGAACGGCATCCCGTGCCCGCCCGAGAGCGTGACCGCGGGCGTCTGTGCGGCCGGCGACACGCTGTGCCCGCTCGTGTTCGTCCCGCAGTCGAACTCGTACGAGCGCATCTGCCTGCACAACGGCGACCTGTTCGACCGGCAGAGCGGCGACATCATCCATCCCGACCCGGCGGTGCTGTGCCAGAACTGGCCGGACTGCGACACGGCGGAGGGCTGGCTGAACGGGCAATCCGCGGGCCCGAAGACGTCGCGCATCAAGTACCCGATCGGCCGGTACCGCTACGTGGACAAGGAAGTCAAGAACGGGTTCCTCTACTTCTACTCGGTGACCGCGTTCGACTCCACGGGATCGGGTGACCACATCAGCGAGCTCGAGAGCCGCCGGTCGGCGGTCGAGGCCGAAGGGGTCACCCCGCAGTCGAGCATCAGCGCGCCGAAGATGGCGGGCAAGAAGGTGTGGGTGGTGCCGAACCCGTACCGCGGCTCGCGCTTCATCGGGGACCGGCCGTCGACGTGGGACCTTACGCCGAACGCGGCCGACCCGACCGGCACGCACATCGACTTCCTGGGCCTGCCGGCCGGGAACTGGAAGATCAAGATCTTCACCGTCTCGGGCGACCTCGTGGCCGTGATCAACTCCACGGACGCGGTGAACGAGTCGCTGCGCGGCGAGGCCACGGACTCGCAGGGCGTCAGGCACCCCGGCTACAACCGGCAGCAGGACACGCCCTGGGACGGACAGGCCAGCTGGAACCTGATTTCGAGGAACGGACAGGACGTCGTCAGCGGCATCTACCTGTTCACCGTCGAGATTGGCGGCAAGGTGGAGTACCGCGACAAGTTCGTCATCATCCGCTAGCGGCGAGTGCAAGGAGGAAGAATCGTGAAGAGACTGATTGCGGCGGTTGCCCTCGCGGGTCTGCTGGTGCCCGGGCTGGCGCTGTCCGCCAACATCTTCGAGAAGGTCGGGACGTTCGACGGGCAATTCCTCAAGATCGGCGTGGGCGCCCGCGGCGCCGCGATGGGCGGCGCGTTCGTCGCCGTCGCGGACGACGCCACGGCGCTCTACTACAATTGCGCCGGCATCGCCCGCATCGATCCCGACCGATCGGAGCTGTCGCTCAACCACGCGAACTGGCCGGCGGACCTGAGCTTCGACCAGGTCGGGTACGTGTTCCACATGAAGAAGATCCCCGGCGCGTTCGGCCTGCATGTCCGCTCGCTTTCCATGCAGCCGATGGAGGAGACGACCGCGTACCAGCCCTACGGAACGGGCCGCACGTTCGACGCCGGCATGATGGCTTTCGGCTTCACGTACGCGCGGTCGTTCACGGACAAGTTCAGCGCCGGCGTCACGGCGAACTACATCCACGAGGGCCTGGCGGACCTGAGCCAGTCCACGACCGCGTTCGACCTCGGGACGCTGTACGACGTCGGAACTGCGGGGATGAAGATCGGCATGGCGATCCAGAACATCGGCTCGCAGATCAAGTTCATCGACCGCGAGGCGCGCATCCCGGGCATCTTCCGGGTCGGAACGTCGGCGACGCTGTTCCAGTCCGCGGACCAGAGGCTCATCGGCTCGTTCGAGTTCTCGCACCCGCCGGACAACTCCGAGCGCATGAACGTGGGCGGCGAGTACGCCTTCCGCAAGTACCTGTTCCTGCGCGGCGGGTACAACATCAACCACGACACCGAGGCGCTCGCCGCGGGCGTCGGGTTCCACTTCCCGGTGTCCGTGGCCGGCATGGCCGACCTCGACTACGCCTACACGGACATGCAGGACCTCGGCGCGGCGCACCGCTTCTCGCTGAAGTTCCTGTTCTAGGAGTCGCTACGAAGCACCGTCGTTCTTCCTGCACATCGCCCGAGAGCCGGCCGGCGCCCTCCCCGTGGGGAGCGCGCCGGTCGGCGCATGGGGGTCTCCCGGGGCTCCTGGGGGCCTGCGCGCTGCTCGTCGCGTTCCTCGCCGCCCCCGCGCGCGCGGGGGTCGAGCGCCTCGAAGGGCCGCCACCGTGGCGGACGGGCGGCCTCATCGGGTTCACCGTGGACGCGGCCGCCCGGCCGGACTCGGCCGGCCTCGTGCTCGAGGTGTCCATCCGCATCCCGCCGGCGACGCTCGCACGCCTCGCGAGGGACGACGACGGCCAGGCCCGCGTGCAGGCCGACGTGCAGGTCCGGGGGCGCTACGGCGCGAAGAAGCAGGCGGCCTCGCACGAGTTCCTGCTCGAGCCGCGGGACAGCTCGCGCGGGCTCGGCCGCGTGATCGAGATGCGCTTCCCGGCGGCCCCGGGGCCCTGTCGCGTGACCGTCCGCCTGACGGACCTGCTCTCGCGCCGCCCGACGCTCTTCGGCGGGCGGGACGCCCACGAGAAGGCCGAGCTCGCGGGCGACTTCGAGATCCCGAAGCCGCAGGACGGGCGGACGATGTCGCAGATCCAGTTCCTGTGGCCCTTCCCGGACACGACCGCCGGGGCGGTGTTCGAGCGTCGTGGCCGGACCGTCCTGCCCAACCCGGACCGCCTCTACGGGCTCTTCGCCGATCGGATGGTCGCCGGCTTCTCGGCGCGCGGGCGGCCCGGCGACGGGCGCCCCTGGCACTGGGTGGCGCGCGTCTACGACGCCAAGGGCGGGGGAGTCGCGCAGCAGGACAGCACGATGGCCGGCGGGAAGCCGTTCTTCGCCGAGACCTCGTTCGATTTCTCGAGCGAGCCGGCGGGCGGCTACGACCTCGAGATCAAGCTCTGGCAGGAGGGGGACTCCACCGCGATGACGCGGCGCGAGCGCTTCAGCGTCGGGTGGCAGGTGGACACCTGGCTGCACAGCGCGGCCCGGGCGAACGACGAGGCGCACTTCCTCTTCCAGGCGAGCACCGAGGACGACTTCGTCCGCATGCAGCCGGGCGAGCAGGAGGCCCTGCTCGACGAGTTCTGGCGCATGCGCGACCCCACGCCCGACACGGCCTACAACGAGGCCCTCGAGACGTTCCGCGCACGCGTCCGGCACGCCAACGCCGTGTTCACGCGCTCGGGCCTCGAGCGCGGGATGTTCACGGACATGGGCCGCGTTTACATCCGCTACGGCGAGCCGTCCGAGATCCTCAAGCAGGTCATCCCGGCGGGCGAGTCCACGCTCGAGCAGGAGCTGCAGCAGATCATGATGACCGAGGACCGGCAGCCGACCGACGTCCAGCAGAAGGGGCTCGGCGGCGACATGCGCCCGTACGAGGTGTGGGTGTACGAGGGCGACATTCCGCTGCCGCCCGACGCCGACCCGCGCGCGGAGAGCCGCGGGCGCGCGAAGCGACGCCTGCTGTTCCTGTTCGTGGACGAACAGGGGACGGGGCTCTACCGGTTGCGCTACTCGACCGAGTAGCGCGCCCGTCGCGGGCCGCGCCGCGTCCGTCGCCGTTCTCCCGGCCGGGGCGCACCTTGACCCTTGACTCGCGCGTTCGGCATATTTCGCTCGCGTTCGTGCGGGCCTCGCCCGTGCGGCTCGCGTCGCGCCAACTGACCGCCCGCAATCATCCTGTCCGCAGCGTTCGCCCCCGTCCGCGAGGGGCAGCGCCCGCGGACGCCGACTTGCTCGAAACCGCCCGGGTCTCTTCCGGATGACCAATCTCGCGGCGACAGGGACCGCCGACCGTACCCAGATCCCAAGGAGAACTCCATGGCCCTCAAGGTTGCCATCAACGGTTTCGGCCGTATCGGCCGTCTCGTCGTCCGCGCGGCCGTCGGGCGCAAGGCGCCCATCCAGTTCGTCCATGTGAACGACCTCACGGACGCGAACACGCTGCAGCACCTCTTCAAGTACGACACGGTGCACCGCGTCTGGCACGAGCTGCCGAGCAAGTCGCCGGACGGGAAGCTCCACCTGCCCGGGGGCGCCAGCATCCCCGTGACCGCCGAGAAGGACGCGTCGAAGCTGCCATGGTCGTCGCTGGGCGTGGACGTGGTGCTCGAGTCCACCGGCAAGTACACGGACAAGGAGAAGGCCTCGGTGCACCTGCAGGCCGGCGCGAAGGCCGTGCTCGTCTCGGCCCCGAGCAAGGGGGCCGACCTCACGTTCGTCATGGGCGTGAACGACGGCCTGTTCGACCGCTCGAAGCACAAGGTCTTCAGCATCGGCTCGTGCACGACGAACTGCCTCGCGCCCGTGGCCAAGGTGCTGCACGACACGTTCGGGATCGAGCACGGCTTCATGACCACGATCCACGCGTACACGAACGACCAGAACATCCTCGACCTGCCGCACAAGGACCTGCGTCGCGCGCGCGCGGCGGCGCTGAGCATGATCCCGACCTCGACCGGCGCCGCGAAGGCGATCAGCGAGGTGATCCCGGACCTCAAGGGCCGCCTCGACGGGCTCGCGGTGCGCGTCCCGGTGCAGGACGGCTCGCTGGTGGACCTCGTCGTGAAGGTGAAGAAGTCCACCTCGGTGGACGAGGTGAACGCGGCGATGAAGGCGGCGTCCCAGGGAGCGCTGAAGGGCTTCCTCGAGTACTGCGAGGACCCGATCGTCTCGAACGACGTGATCGGCAACCCGGCCAGCAGCATCTTCGACTCGCTCTCGACGAAGGTCATGAACGGAGACCTCGTCAAGGTGATGTCGTGGTACGACAACGAGTGGGGCTTCTCGCAGCGGGTGGTGGACGCCCTGCTCAAGATGGCGTGAGGAGGCGGCCATGAGCGTCACGAACACGGGATTCGCGAAGAAGACGGTGCAGCACCTCGACTGCGCCGGGAAGCGCGTTCTGGTGCGTGTGGACTTCAACGTCCCGACGAAGGGCGACGAGGTCACCGACGACACGCGCATCGTCGCCGCGCTCCCCACGATCCGCTACCTGCTCCAGAAGGGTGCCCGCGTCGTGCTCGTCTCGCACCTCGGGCGTCCCAAGGGCGGGCCCGACCCGAAGTACTCGATGAAGCCGGTGAGGGCCCGGCTCGAGCGCCTGCTCCGGCAGGACGTCGCCTGGGCGGACGACTGCGTGGGCCCCGCGGCCGAAGCGGCCGCGGCCGCGCTGAAGGACGGCCAGGTGCTGCTGCTCGAGAACCTGCGCTTCCACCCCGAGGAGGAGAAGAACGACGCGGCGTTCGCGCAGCAGCTGGCGAAGCTGGGCGAGTGCTACGTGAACGACGCGTTCGGCACGGCCCACCGGGCGCATGCCTCGACTGAGGGCGTGACGAAGTTCCTCAAGCCCGCCGTCGGCGGGTTCCTGATGCAGAAGGAGCTCGACTACCTCGGGAAGGCGCTCGACCAGCCGGCGCGACCGTTCGTCGCCGTGCTCGGCGGCGCGAAGATCTCGGGCAAGATCGACGTGATCATCGCCCTGCTCGGCAAGGTGGACCGGCTGCTCGTCGGCGGCGCGATGATGTTCACGTTCCGCAAGGCCCAGGGCCTGCCGGTCGGGCGCTCGCTCGTCGAGGACGACCGGGTCGAGATGGCGAAGCAGGTCCTCGAGCAGGCGCGCGCCAGGGGCGTGGACCTCGTGCTGCCCGTGGACTGCGTCGCCTCGACGGCGCCCGACGGCAGCGCGCCCGGGACGGCGAAGAAGGCCGACGCCCTCGGAGACGACGAGATGGGCGTGGACATCGGCCCCGAGACCGTGGCGCTCTTCGCCTCGAAGCTGCGCGACGCGAAGACAGTCGTCTGGAACGGCCCGATGGGAATCTTCGAGGTGCCCGCCTTTGCCGCCGGCACGATGGGTGTGGCGAAGGAGCTCGCGGCGCTCAAGGAGCGGGGCGCAGTCACCGTCGTCGGCGGCGGTGATTCGGTGGCGGCTGTGCAGGAGAGCGGTCTCGCCGAGAAGTTCTCGCACCTCTCGACCGGCGGCGGGGCGTCGCTCGAGTTCCTCGAGGGCAAGGTGCTGCCGGGCGTCGCCGCGCTCGAGAACGAGGGGGTGTGATGGCGAAGGCCTGGCCGCGGCGTCCCCGCCTCGTGGCGGGGAACTGGAAGATGAACAAGCTGCCGGCCGAGGGCGCGGCCCTCGTGCGCGAGCTGGCGGCCCTGCGGGCCGCCGACCCGGCGGCGGCGAAGGCGTGCGAGGTGGCGATCTGCCCGCCGTTCACGGCGCTGCCCGCGGTCGCCGAGGCGCTGCGCGGCTCGGGACTGCACCTCGGCGCGCAGAACATGCATGCCGAGACGAGCGGCGCGTTCACCGGTGAGATCGCGGGGCCGATGCTGACCGCGCTCGGCTGCCGGTTCGTGGTGCTCGGCCACAGCGAGCGGCGCCACGGGATGGGGGAGAGCGACGAGCAGGTGGCGCAGAAGCTGCGCGCCGCCCTGCGAGACGGGCTGACCCCGATCGTGTGCGTCGGCGAGCTGCTGGACGAGCGCGAAGCGGGCCACACCACCGAAGTGATCGTGCGGCAGGTGACGACCGCCTACGCGGGCCTCGAGCCGGAGGCAGCGAAGACGACCGTGATCGCCTACGAGCCCGTGTGGGCGATCGGCACGGGCAAGGTGGCGACCCCCGAGCAGGCGCGCGATGCGCACCGCGTGATCCGGGCCACGCTCGACCGCGTCGTGGGAGCCGGAACGGGATCGGCCGTGGCGATTCTGTACGGCGGCAGCGTGAACGCGAAGAACGCCGCCTCGCTGTTCGCCGAGGAGGACCTCGACGGTGCGCTCGTGGGCGGCGCCTCGCTCGAGGCGGCCGGGTTCTCGGCCGTCATCGGGGCGGCGACGGCCCGGGCCTGAAGACCTGTCCTGCAGGCCCGCGCGGCGCCCTCCGCGCGGGTCCGGGGCGCCCGGACGTGCTTTGACGGCCCCCCGGGGGGCTGCTAGATTCTCCGCCCGTTTGCCGCGCCGCTCGGGCGCGGAGACACGTTTCCCTCGAAGAGGTAGGCATGTACGGCGCTTTACTCGGGCTGCACCTGATCGTCTGCCTGGCGCTGGTCGCCGTGATCCTGGTCCAGTCGGGCAAGGGCGGCGGGCTCGCCGGCGGTGCGTTCGGCGGCGCCACGCAGACCGTATTCGGCGGCCGCGGCGCGACCGACTTCATCACCAAGGCGACGATCTGGCTCGGAATTGCGTTCTTCCTCACGTCGCTCGTGCTCGCCAAGATCGCGACCTCGGGGGGCCACACGCAGAGGAGCCTCATCCAGGAGCAGGCCCGCAAGACGCAGCAGAGCGCGCCGGCGACCGTTCCGTCCTCGCCGGGCGGCGCGACTCCGGCCCCGAGCGGCGGCCTGCCCGCGCCGGGCGGCGGCACGCCGCCCCCGGGCGGCGGCAGCACGCCCTGACGCCGGACTCGAAAAGGACTTCCGTGCCCGGGTGGTGGAATTGGTAGACACGTACGTTTGAGGGGCGTATGGGGAAACCCGTGCGAGTTCAAATCTCGCCCCGGGCACCACGGAACAGAGGCCACGCGCAATCGGCGTGGCCTTTGTCTTTCAGCGGGTCGGGCGCCCTCATTTCGTGTCCGGGAATCCCCGCGAGGCTTCAGCTGTGCCGAAGGGCCCCGCCGGCAGCTTCCCGAACCTCTCCGCCAGGATTCGCGATGTCCGCGACCCCCGGGTGCGATTGTGGATTCGGCTCGCGTGGCGTAAGGAGTACGGGACGGCTGCGAGCGGGAGCGAGTCCGCACAGGCATCAGGGCGACGGATGTCGCGGGAGTCCCCAGATTGGAGGCGGCGATGACTCTTCCGTCCGGAGCGGAGCAACGGGAGGCGGGAACCATTGTTCCGCTCGCGCCGAGCTCGTCCGCGCCGCGAAGTGCCCGCAAGTTGGCGCCGGGGGTGCTGGTTGTCTCCCTGCTCCTCCCGCTCCTGTACGGTTGCGGGCATCGGCCGAAGACTGCGGAAGCGGATGCCGCACTCGGGCGGGGTGACTATGCGACCGCAGCGCGCCTCTACCGGCACCTGGCCGAGCAGGGCGAGGCCGAAGCACAGGTGCAGCTGGGAGACATGTACGGCTCAGGGCTGGGAGTCCCGCTGGATACGCTGAGCGCCGTGGCCTGGTACGGAAAGGCCGCAGCACAGGGACTCCCACGGGCGCAGTTCGACCTCGGGTGTGCGTACCTGACCGGACTCGGCATCCCTGCGGACCCGAAACAGGCGGCGGATTGGTTTCGTCGTGCGGCGGAGAAGGGTCATGCCGGGGCCCAGTACAGCCTGGGAACCTTGTACTCCGAGGGGATCGGGGTGGCCATGGACCCCGTGCTGGCGGTGAAATGGCTCGCCCGGTCGGCCAGGCAGGGGAATGCCGACGCGCAACAGAGCCTGGGAATCGCCTACTGGGATGGGCGCGGCGTCCCCAGGGACTACACCCGGGCGGCGAAGTGGCTCCGCAAGTCCGCCGAACAGGGAAACGCCGAATCGCAGTTCATCCTGGGAGGGATGGTGTACCTGGGTCAGGGTGTTCCCGCGGATACCTCGGAGGGGATCGCCTGGCTCAGAAGGGCCGCTGCTCAAGGGGATACGAACGCGAGCAGGGCGCTGCGGACGGTGTTCGCTTCCGACTGAGGGGCGTCGGACTTCGCCGCGAGAGGCCGGGAATGAATCGGCGCCCACCGGTGTACTTCCGGCGGGCGCCGCGTCGATCACCGGACCGGGCGCGGGCCTACGGGAGGATCTCCTGCACGTAACCGTCCATGGTCTCGCTGTCCACGAAGCCGACCACGCGCCGCACGATCTCGCCCTTGCGGTTGATGAAGAACGTCGTCGGGATCGAGCGGATGGGCCCGAACGCGTCGAGGGTCTCGTCGTTCGCCATCGCGATGGTGAACTTGACCCCGAGCCCCTTCGCGAAGCGCTCGACGAGCTTGGGGCCTGTCTCGTCCACGGACATGCCGACGATCGCCAGGCCCTCCTTCGCATAGCGCTCCTGGAGCTCGCTCAGGTGAGGCATGCTCGCCCGGCAGGGGGCGCACCAGGTCGCCCAGAAATCCACGACCAGGGGGCGGTTCTTGAACTCCGAGGACTTCACCGTGTGCCCGTCCACGCCCTTCACGGAGAACGAGGGCGCCTTGACGTCGCCGGCCGAGGCGGTGGAAACGGGCGCGAGGGCCAGCGCGACGAACGCCAGGGCGATGAGCGGGGTGCGGAGGATCGAGCCGCGCTGCAAGTCGGTGGCTCCTTTCGCGGGCCGGGAGGATCGAGGGGCACGGGGCGAGTCGCCAAGAACTCTAAGCCCTTTGAGGTGGCTCGCGAGCCGAAGTGCAGGGGATTTTTCAGCGCCTTGACCGCCGCGCGGTCCCGCGTCAACCGTCCGTCCCGAGGGAGAGTCGAAAGGACGAGCGTCGCACGCCCGCGCCGCGGGGGAGCGGCCGAGGAATCGTTTGGGAGGCCGCCCTGCGCTGTGCTAGCGTGCCGACGCTCTCCCCTGTCCACCCCAACCGGCGTTCGCTGCGCCGGTCCGACTTCACAAGGAAGGTGAAGCCGATGGACCTTGCATACGTCGTTCTGCAACTTGGGGGCGGGGTGCGCTCCACGATCCCGTCGCTGGTGGCGCACGCGAGCCTCTTCTCCAAGGGCGTCCTCCTCGTGCTGCTCGTGATGTCCGTCTATTCGTGGGCGATCATCTGGGACCGCCTGCGGCTCTACGGACGTGTCCTGCAGCAGGACGAGGCGTTCCTCACCTCGTTCCGCAAGCTCAAAGATGCCGCGGACTGCCGCCTCGTGGCCGAGCAGCACCCGGTCAGCGTGCTCGCCAAGGCGGCGATCGCCGGCCAGCGGGCGCTCGAGCAGTACGGGCCGGGGAAGGTCGGGCCGGCCGCGCGCTGGGAGCTCGCGCAGCATGCGATGGACCGGGCCGCGAACGACGAGGTGGCGGCGCTCGAGCGGCACGTCGGGTTCCTCGCCACGACCGGGAGCGTCGCGCCGTTCATCGGCCTGATGGGCACGGTGTGGGGCGTCATGGTCGCGTTCGTGAACATCGGGGCCCAGGGCTCGGCGACGCTGGTCGTGGTCGCGCCCGGCATCGCCGAGGCGCTCATCGCCACGATCGCGGGCCTCGCGGCCGCCATTCCCTCGGTGATCGGTTACAACCACTGCCTCGGGCGCCTGCGCGAGGCGGGCACGCGCGCGGCGTCGTTCTCGACCGAGTTCCTCGACCGCCGCCTCGGGGCGCAGCTGCAATGATCAGCAGCGGCAACGGCGGTGCGAACCGCCCGATGGCGGACATCAACGTCACGCCGCTCGTGGATGTGGTGCTCGTGCTGCTCATCATCTTCATGGTCACGGCGCCGTTCCTCTCGGGCGGCCTCGAGATCGACCTGCCCAAGGTCGCCTCGAAGGGCCTCGACGTGCACGAGGGCCTGATCGTCAGCGTCCGGCGCGATCTGACGCTGGCGGTGGGCGACAAGCTCGTTCGTCCCTCCGGGTTCGAGGACGCGCTCGAGCGTGCGCACGCGAAGGACCGCCCGGTGTTCCTCAAGGCCGACCAGGCGGTGCCCTACGGGACCATCGTCGAGTACATCGCCCGCATGCGCCGGGCCGGCGTCTCGCAGCTCGGGCTCGTGACGGAGGCGGCGGCCAGGGAGACGAAGGAGAAGAAGTGAGGGGGGCGCTGACCGGATCGGCGGCCGTTCACGTCGCGCTCACGGCGGCTCTCTTCCTGTGGCGGACGGGGGGGACGGTGCTCGTGCCGGGGCCCGACGTCGTGCAGGTGTCGCTCGTGGACGCCTCGCTCTCGGTCGCCCCGGCGGCTCCCGCCGCGCCGCCCGAGGTGGCGAAGCCGGAGCCCCCGCCGCGCGAGGAAGAAGGCATCCGGATCGAGAAGAAGCCGAAGCCGAGGCGCAAGCCGGTCGAGAAACCGCGCGAGACGCCGCCCCCGCCGGTCGCGAAGCCCACGCCCACGCCGACGGAGGCACCGCGCGTCGCGCTGCCATACGCCGACGTTGGCGGCGGCATGCGCGGCCAGGTGGCCGTGGACGCGAGCAACTTCGAGTTCGCCTACTACCTCCAGCAGGTGCGCGTGCTCATCGCGCGCAACTGGACGCCGCAGCCGGGGCTGCCCGTGGGCACGCGCGTCGAGGTGTACTTCCGCGTCGCGCGCGACGGCTCGATCACGGATCCGGTGGTCGAGCGCTCGAGCGGCAACGACTTCTTCGACCAGGCCGCGCGACGGGCCGTGCTCGTGACCGGGCACCTGCCGCCGCTCCCGCTGGGCTGGGCGGGGTCCAGCCTCGGCATCCACTTCGGCTTCGAGTACACGGGGGACTGATGCGCCGGACGCCCGCCGCCGCCGCTCTGCTGCTGGTCGCGCTCGCACCGCTCGCGTTCGCGCAGGACGTGAACCTCGAGATCGGCAAGGGCACCTCGATGCGCCTGCCGATCCGCTGCCTGCCGCTCGCCCCCGCGGGTGACCGCGACGCGGGCAAGACCAGCGTGCAGGCCGACGAGGTGCTCGCGGCCGACCTGCAGAACTCGGCCGTGTTCGCCGTGACGAAGGCCTGGGACCCGGGCGTCGTCACGCCGCCGCCCGCCCAGGCCGAGGTGGGGGGCAAGTGGACCGTCAACGGCTCGTCGGTGCGGCTCTCGGGCGAGGTGAACGACGCGACGAGCCGGAAGGCCATCTTCAAGAAGGACTACCGCGGCCAGCTCTCGGACTGGCGGCGGCTCGTGCACGAGTTCTCCGACGACGTCGTCATGCAGTTCACCGGCGAGCCGGGCGTCGCCTCGACCGAGATCGCCTTCGTGGTGCAGCAGGGGCAGGCGAAGGAACTGTGGGTCATGGACGCGGACGGCTGGAACGCCCACCCGATCACGAGCGACGGCTCGATCGTGCAGTCGCCGAACTGGGCACCCGACGGGTCGCTGATCCTCTTCACTTCGTATCGCTCGGGCCGGCCGGAGATCTGGGTGGTTTCGCCGACGCAGAAGAAGCCCTACCTCGTCTCGGGCCGCCCGGGCCTGAACACGAGCGCGGCCTACTCGCCCGACGGTCGCGACATCGTCTGCACGCTGAGCAAGGACGGAAACGCCGAGATCTACCGCCTCGACGCCCGGGGCGGCTCGCCGCAGCGGCTCACGGATTCGCGCGGCATCGACACCTCTCCCTGCTGGTCGCCCACCGGCCGGGAGATCGCGTTCACCACGGACCGCACGGGCACGCCGCAGGTCTACGTCATGGACGCCAGCGGGGGGAACCTGCGCCGCTTGACGTATGACGTGGACTACACCGACTCTCCGGCCTGGTCCCCCAAAGGGGACCGGATCGCGTTCGTGTCCCGGTCCGGGAACGGGTTCGACCTCTGGGTCTGCCCGCCCTCCGGGAACGGCGCGATGCGCGTCGTCTCGGGCGGAAGCAACGAGAACCCGCACTGGTCCCCGGACGGGCGGCACCTCGTCTTCGCATCGAACCGCGACGGAACCCGATCACTCTGGGTTACGGACCTCGACGGGGCGCAGCCCCGCAAGCTGAACACCGGAGGCCGCAAGTCCATGTCACCTGCCTGGTCGCCTCGCCTTTCGGGAGAGGGCCGGCCATGATCCGCTGGAGGAGGAACCCCGACATGCGTGTCACCCCGATCCGCATCTTCGCCGCCGCACTCCTGGCGGTGGCCCTGTTCGCGACCGGCTGTGCGAAGAAGACCACCCCGGTCCAGGCGCCGCCCGCCCCGCCGGCCGCCACGCCCCAGACGACGCCTCCGGCCACGCCTCCGGCCCCGGCGCCGACGCCACCGCCTGCTCCGGCCGCTTCGATCTCGGACCTGCAGATGGTGCACTTCGCGTTCGACTCCTACGCGCTCGACGGCCAGGCGCAGTCGATCCTGGACAACGACGCGAAGCTCCTGCGCGACCACCCCGACTGGTCGGTCACCATTGGCGGCCACTGCGACGAGCGCGGCACCGTCGAGTACAACCAGGCACTGGGCGAGAAGCGTGCGAACGCGGTGCGTGACTACCTCGTGGCCGCCGGCGTGAACGCTTCGAACCTGCGGACCGTCTCGTACGGCAAGGAGATGCCGCTCGACGACGGGCACAACGAGGAGGCGTGGGCGAAGAACCGCCGCGCCGCGTTCACGAAATGATCCAGCGCGCCGTCGCGGCGATCCTGGGACGGGGGGCGGGCGCGCTGGTCGCGCTCGTCCTGCTCGGCTCGGCCGTGATGACGCCGGGCTGCTACACGTCGCAGCTCGTCCTGCTGCGCTCCGGGCTCGACAGCCTGCGGGCGCAGGTGGACACGATGTCGGCCCGGGACGAGGTGGCGGCGCGCATGCTCACGGACCTGCGGGCGGAGGTCGCGTCGCAGCGCGACCTCGTCCTCAGCGCGCAGGCGCGGCAGGCGAGCACGCAGAACGAGCTGGCCGACCTCATGTCACGCCTCGACGGCCGGCTCGAGGACATCACGAGCCGGTTCACGAAGACGTCCGAGCGGTCCTCGGCGTCGTCGCGCGTCGTGACTCCGCCGCCACCGGTCTTGCCCGACACCGCGTCCGCGCGGCCGGGCCCGGCCGGGACCGCCGCGCCGCCGGCCTCGGGGGCGGCCCCCCCCGCGGCGGGAGCCCCGAGCCCGTCGCAGATGTTCGACCTCGCCACCCGGGACCTCACCGAGGGCCGCTATCCCCTCGCGTTGCAGGGGTACCGGCAGTTCCTCGCGCGATACCCCGACACGGAGCTGTCCGACAACGCGCAGTACGGCATCGGCGAGTGTTTCTTCGCGCAGGCCGCGTTCGACAGCGCGGCCATCGAGTACGCGAAGGTGACGGAGCGCTGGCCGCAGGGCGACCGCGCTCCCGCCGCGCTGTACAAGCTGGCCCTGAGCCAGGAACGACTCGGCCGCACCGCAGACGCCCGCAAGACGTTCGAGGAACTCGTGAAGCGGTTCCCGACGTCGAGCGAGGCCGGACTCGCGCGCGACCGTATCGGTGCCACCCGCCGCTGAACCCTGCTGGAGGCCCGGACCCGCGCGACGCCCGCTCGTCGCGCGGGTTCTCGTCGTCTCCCTCCTCGTCCTCGCCCCGCGCGCGGCGCGCGCCGGCGCCCCTCCGGCGGACACGCTCGGCGGACGCGTCGTGCGGCGCATCGTCGTGGACCCCCACGAGATCTTCGATCCGCTGCCGGACGGCCGGCTGCGGGGCTTCTACGACTTCGCGAACCGCCTCCACGTCCGCACGCGCGAATCCACGGTGCGTTCGGCGCTGGTCGTGAAGGCCGGCGACCGGTGGTCGCCCGCCCGCGGTGCGGAGAGCGAGCGGCGGCTGCGGTCGCTGGACTTCCTGCTGCCGGATTCCGTGCGGGCCGTACCCGTCGAGGGCACCCACGACTCGGTGGACGTGCGGGTGACGACGCACGACAACTGGACCACGAGCCCCGAGTTCAACTTCGAGAGCGGCGGCGGAAAGCGCTACGGGACCTACGCGTTCACCGAGCGGAACCTGGCCGGTCTCGGCATGACGGTGAGCGCGATCTACCGCGAGGAACCGATCGGGATCTCGCGGTTCCTCTCGCTGGACGACGCCACCATCGCCGGGACCCACTGGCGGGGGAAGTTCCTCACCGGCAACGGCGACGTGGGCAAGAGCAACCTCGTCTCGCTCGGGCTGCCGTACTGGGCGGACGACGCGCCGCTCACGCTCGGCGCGACCTGGAAGCGCGACGTGTCGCTGGCACACCTCTACCAGTCCGACGCCGAGGTCGCGCTCGTGCCGATGCGCGTCGAGAACACCGAGATCTGGTGGGGGATCGGCCGCCGCGCCGCCGACGGCACCGTGCAGCGCTTCAAGGCGACCTTTCGTGAGTTCGACCGGCGGCTGGGCCCGAGCCAGCTCACGGCCGCGGCGCCTCCCGACTTCGGCGGCGGCGTGGAGGAACTGCGCCTGCGCCGGGTCGAGGGCGAAATCACGCTCTGGCGGCCGCGCTTCATCGTGCGGCAGGGTGTGGACTTCATGGACCGCGACGAGGACTTCGACCTGGGTTCGCAGGTCCAGGTCGGCGTGGGTGTGGCGCCACGCGCGCTCGGGAGCAGCGCGGACGAGGGCTGGTTCCTCGGGAGCGTGCAGGCCGGCGCGGGCGGAGGCGCCCTCGGATTCGGCTACGTCTCGACCGAGCTGCGCACGCGCGTCCGATCCGGCCTGCGCGAGACGCTCGCACGCGTGCAGGCCCGGTGGATCCTGCAGCCGCTGCGGTCGGCCGCGCTCGTCAGCGCGGTGACGGGCGCCGCCGGGCGCCGCATGCCCCGGGACTTCCAGCTGCGCGCCGGCGCCCTCTCGGGCCTCCGCGGTTTCGGCGTGAACGATCTCGCGGGCACGCAGATCTGGCGCGGCAACGCCGAGCTGCGCTGGACCGCGAGGCGCAACCTCCTGCAGCTCGTCACGCTCGGCGGCGCGGTGTTCTGGGACTCCGCGCGTGCCTACGGGCCCGGTTCGGCCGGCGAGAGCTGGCACCACGACGCCGGCTTCGGGTTGCGCCTCTCGCTGCCGCACTCGGCGCTCAACGCGGTCGCGCGGTTCGACGTCGCCTGGCCGGTGGCGCCGCGCGTGGACGGGCGTCGCGGACCCGCCTACTCTCTCGGCTCCGGGCAGGCCTTCTGAAGGAGGACGCGACATGAACCTGACCGCCGTGCCGCTCGCGATCCCGGCCGAGTGCAACGTGGTCGCGGGGCAGTCCCACTTCATCAAGACCATCGAGGATCTGGCCGAGATCGTGGTCACGACCGTGCCCGGCGCCGCCTTCGGGCTGGCGTTCTGCGAGGCCTCGGGGCCCTGCCTCGTGCGCACCGAAGGCAACGACGAGGCGCTCGTCGCCGCGGCCGCGGACAACGCGATGCGCGTGGCCGCGGGCCATACCTTCTACCTGCTGCTGCGCGGGGCCTACCCGATCAACCTGCTGCCCGCGATCAAGCAGTGCCAGGAGGTCTGCCAGGTCTTCTGCGCGACTGCGAATCCCGTGCAGATGCTGGTCGCCGACCACGAGCAGGGCCGCGGCGTCGTGGGGGTGGTGGACGGCTCGCCTCCGAAGGGAGTCGAGGACGCCGCGGCGAAGCAGGCCCGCCGCGACTTCCTGCGGAAGATCGGCTACAAGCGCTGATGCTGCGCTTCGGCACCTCGGGCATCCCGCGCACGAGCGCGCGTCCGGGCACCCTGCACGGGATCCGGCGCGCCCGCGAACTCGGGCTCGACCACCTCGAGATGGCGTGGGTGAACGGGGTGCGGATGTCCGACGCCTCGGCGGACGCGATCGCCGGGGCCGCGCGCGAGCACGACATCAGCCTGACCGCCCACGCGCCCTATTACGTCAACCTGTGCGGTGCCCCGGACGTGGTCGAGCGGAGCCGAGCGCGGCTGGTCGAGGCCGGGCGGCTCGGTGCCCGCTGCGGAGCACGGTCCTTTTGCTTCCATGCGGGTTTCTACGGCAATCTCGGGGCCGCGGAAGCGGGCCGGCGGGTCCTGGCCGGCCTTCGGGCCGTCACCCGGGAGCTGCGCAGGCGCCGCGCCGCGATCGACGTGCGCACCGAGCTGACCGGCAAGCCGTCGCAGGCCGGGTCGCTCGACGAGGTGCTCGCGTGGAGCGCGGCCGTGCCGGGCGTGCAGCCGTGCGTGGATTTCTCGCACCGCTACGCGCGCGAGCTGGGGAAGCACAACCGTTACGAGGACTTCGCGGCCACGCTGGCCGCGATCGAGGAACGTCTCGGGCGCGGCGCGCTCGAGCGGCTCCACGTCCACATTTCGGGCATCCAGTACGGCCCGAAGGGTGAACGCCGGCACGAGCCGCTTCGCGAGACCGCGTTTCGCTGGAAGGAACTGCTGCGGGCACTCAGGGACCTGCGCGTCTCGGGCTGGGTCGTGTGCGAGTCCCCGGCCATGGAGGACGACGCGCTGCTGCTGAAGAAGACCTATCGGAGGCTCAAGTGAACGCTGGCGTGCAGACGGCGCCGGTGGTGGTGATTGGCGCGGGGTGCATCGGCGCCGCGATCGCCTACCACCTGGGCCGGCTCGGGGTGGAGGGCGTGGTGGTGGTGGAGCGCGCGATCCAGTCCGGCGCGGGCTCGACGGGCAAGTGCGCGGGCGGCATCCGCCAGCAGTTCTCGACCGAGGTGAACGTGCGGATGGCGCAGCTGTCCGTGCAGTACTTCCAGCGCTTCGCCGAGGAGATGGACACCGGCGAGACGTTCTGGCCTGTCGGCTACCTGTTCCTGCTCTCGGACCCGGCGCAGTGGGCCGCGTTCCAGTCGCAGGCGGAGATGCAGCGCGGCCTCGGCGTGCCGACACGCACGCTGACGGTCGCCGACGCGCAGGCGATGGTGCCCGAGCTGAACCTCGAGGGCGTGCTGGGGGCGACGTTCTGCCCGACCGACGGCCTCGGCGACCCGCACATGATCACCCACGGCTTCGAGGCGAGGGCCCGCGCGCTCGGGGCGAAGTTCCGCTTCGGCGTCGAGGCCACCGGGCTGCTCCTGTCGGGCTCGAAGGTCACGGGCGTGCGCACCTCGGAGGGCGACGTGTCGGCGCCCGTCGTCGTGAACGCCGCCGGCCCGTGGGCCGCGCAGGTGGCGAAGTGGGCGGGCGTGGACCTGCCCGTGCTCCCGTACCGCCGCCACTGCTTCACGACCGCGCCGCTGACGTTCGTGCGCGACACGCTGCCCATGATCGTGGACATGAAGTCGGGCGTGTACATGCACCGCGAGAGCGGCGGTCTGCTGCTCGGCCTCGCGGACAAGGACGAGCCTTCGTCGTTCGATGAGAGCGTGAACTGGGACTTCCTCGAGAGCGTCGTGGAGCCCGCCATGGAGCGCCTTCCGGCGCTCGAGACGGCCGAGGTGAACAACGCGTGGGCGGGGCTCTACGAGACCACCCCCGACCACAACGCCATCCTCGGACCCCCCGAAGGCGTCGAGGGGCTGGTGCTCGCGAACGGATTCAGCGGGCACGGGTTCATGATGGCGCCCGGCGTCGGGCAGCTCATGGCGGAGTGGATCGTGAACGGACGCCCGAGCATCGATCTCTCGGACCTGCGCCTCGAGCGGTTCCGCGACCAGTCGTCGCTGGCCGAGGCGAACGTCATCTGACATGGCACTCCGGAACCGGACCCTGAACCTCGGCCCGCTCGAGAACAACACGTACGTGCTGACCTGCCCGGCCACGCTCGAGACGGCGGTGATGGACGTGGGCTTCGAGCCCGAGGCCGTCATCGAGCTCGTGCGACGGGAGGGGCTCCACGTGCGCTGGCTGCTCGGAACGCACGCGCACTACGACCACGCCGCCGGCATGCTCGAGGTGCAGCGTGCGGTCGGCGGCACGTATGCGCTCCACCCGCTCGAACGGCCGTTGCTGGAGGCGCTCCCGCTGCTGGGCGCGATGTTCGGGTTCCCGCCGGCCGAAGCGCCCGAGGTCGGCCACGATCTCGCCGACGGCGAGGGCATCCGGATCGGCCAGGAGTTGCTCGAGGTGATCCTCACGCCCGGCCACTCGCCCGGGCACTGCGCATTCCGCCAGGACCGGATCTGCTGGGTCGGCGACCTGATCTTCGCGGGCTCGGTCGGTCGCACCGACCTGCCCGGCGGCTCGCCCGAGACGCTCGTGCGCTCGGTGCGCGAGCGGCTGTTCCCGCTCGGCGACGACGTGACGTGCCTGCCCGGCCACGGCCCCGCGACCACGATCGGGCAGGAGAGGCTCCACAACCCGTTCGTCGGCGAAGGGGCGGAGGGCCTGCCTTGAGCGGCCGGCGCGACGACCTGCCCGTGAACCTGCGGATCCACCCGGAGGCCTGGGTCGCCCCGGGCGGTGTGGTCGTGGGCGAGGTGACGCTCGGCGCGCGCGCGAGCGTCTGGTTCAACACGGTGGTGCGCGGCGACACCGCGCCGGTCGAGATCGGCGCGGAGACCAACGTCCAGGACAACTCGACCGTCCACGTGGACGAGGGCCTGCCGGCGATCGTCGGCGCCCGGGTCACCGTGGGCCACCGCGCGATCGTGCACGGCTGCACGATCGAGGACGACTGCCTGGTCGGCATGGGTGCCGTGGTCCTCTCGGGCGCGCGGGTCGGCACCGGCTCGCTGATCGGGGCCGCCTCGCTCGTGACCGAAGGACAGGTGATCCCCCCGGGCTCGCTCGTGCTGGGCTCGCCGGCCCGCGTGCGCGGGCCGGTCACCGACGCGCACCGCGAGGCCATCGCCGACGGCGCCCGCCACTATGTCGCGCTCTCGCGCACCTATCTCGCGAAAGGCTTCGCCCGGCCCCACCCGGCGCCGGACGACCCGCGGGGCACCGCGGCCGCGCCGGAGGGACCGATGTCGTGGGCCGAGTGGGGGCGGCTGGTCACGACGCTCGCCGAAGGACCGGAGTGGGTCGAGGAGCGCCTCGCGCGCTTCCCGGCCGAACGGGTCCGCCGGCGTCCCGCGCCGGAGCGCTGGAGCGCCCACGAGATCGCCGGCCACCTCGCCGACGCCGACGAGGGCGTCTACCTGCCGCGGCTCGAGGCGGTGCTCGCGGGGAACGTACCCGCCTGCGCCGAGGTGGACCTCACGACGCGCGACCGCGTCGCCGCCCACGCGGGGGCCGAGACGGCCGCGCTGCTCGCCCGCTGGCGCCAGGCGCGCGGACGGCTCGTCTCGCGACTCGCGCCGCTCGGCCGACGCGAGTGGGCGCTGGCGGGCGTGCATTCGCGCCACGGGCCGTTCACCCTCGCCGCGATGGTCCGCAGCTGGGCCGAGCACGACCTGGCCCACCGGCGCCAGATCGTCGCGGCGCTGGCGGAGGACCCGTGATCCTCGTGACCGGTCCTCTCGACCCGCCCGCCGGCCGGCTGCTCGCGACGCTCGCCCGCGAGGGCACGCCCGTCGCGCGCGACCCGGGGGCCCTGCCGCCCCGGGCCGACGTCACGATCGCGGTCTCGACCGGCGCGTTCATCTTCGACTTCGCGGCCGTCGTCCGCGCGCTCGGCGAGCGGCGTTTCCGCGTGCTCGCGCTCTCGCGCCTCGGCGCGCATCCGGACGCGCGGCACCCCGCCCTGCGCCGCCTGTGGCGACTCGAGGAGCACGTCCGCGGCAGCGGGGCGCCCGTGCTCACGCTCCGTTTCGCGCCGCTGCTGGGCCCGGCCACGCCGCTCTGGGAGCGGCTGCGGACGAGGCCGGCGCTGCCGCGGGGCGGTCGGCAGCTCGTGAACCCGGCTTCCGAGCGCGACGCGCTCGAGACGTTGCGCCGCGCGCTCGACGGGCGCGCCGCGTGGACGGGCTGGTACGAGGTGGCCGGCGACGAGCCCTGGACCCTCGCGGAGCTGCGCGATCTGGCGGCCGCCGCGGGGCCCGGCCCGGCACGGGGCGCCTGGGAGCCGCCGCTCGAGGAGATGGCCGAGCACCGGCTCGCGGAGGCGGGCCCGTGGGCGTCGCACTTCGGTCTCATGCCCGAGCCCGTCGCCAATGCGGTGCGGGAGGTGGCGGCATGAGCGCCCGGCGCGGCGGCTCCCGGCCGGCCGCCCGGGCCCGCCCCGCGCGACGCGAGCGCGGAAGCGCCCCCCGGGCGAAGAAGCGGCCGCCGCTCTCGATCGTGCGCTCGCCGGCGCACGCCGCGGTACGACGGCCGCCGCGGCCCGCGGGGGTCGCGATCGTCACCGTGAGCGACACGCGCCGGGGCCTCGACGACCGCAGCGGCATGCGGGCGACGGAGCTCGTCGAGCGCGCGGGGCACGACGTCGTGCGGCGGGCCTGGGTCCGCGACGAGCGCGGCCCCATCCGCCGGACGGTGGAGGCGATCCTCCGGCTGCGCGCCGTGGACTGCGTGATCGTGACGGGCGGCACCGGCATGGCCTCGCGCGACATCACCCCCGAGGCGCTCGCGCCGCTCGTGCAACGCGAGCTGCCCGGCTTCGGCGAGCTGTTCCGCGCCCGCTCGGCCGAGCAGGTGGGCGCCGCGGCGTGGTTCTCCCGCGCGATGGCGGGCGTGGCGAAGGGCCGCCTGCTGGTCCTGCTCCCGGGCTCGACGCCGGCCGTCGAGCTGGCCCTCGAACGACTCCTCCTGCCCGAGCTGCCGCACGCGCTGCGCCTGCTGGGCCGCTTCCAACCCGGAGCCTGAGCATGTCCATCAAGCCCGACCACTGGATCCGCCGGATGTGCCGGGAGCACGGCATGATCGAGCCATTCGAGGAGAAGCTCGTGCGGGCCGGCGTGATCTCGTACGGCCTGTCGTCCTACGGCTACGACGTGCGCGTCGCCGACGAGTTCAAGATCTTCACGAACGTGAACTCGACCATCGTGGACCCGAAGCAGATGGACACGCGCAACATGGTGGACTTCCAGGGCGACGTCTGCATCGTGCCCCCCAACTCGTTCGCGCTCGCGCGGACGGTCGAGTATTTTCGCGTTCCGCGGAACGTGCTCTGCGTGTGCGTCGGCAAGTCGAGTTACGCCCGCTGCGGCATCATCACGAACGTGACGCCGTTCGAGCCGGAGTGGGAGGGGCACGTGACGCTCGAGATCAGCAACACGACCCCGCTGCCCGCGAAGATCTACGCCAACGAAGGGCTCGCCCAGGTGCTGTTCTTCGAGTCCGACGAGCCCTGCGAGGTCTCGTACGCCGACCGGGCGGGCAAGTACCAGAAGCAGAAGGGCATCACCCTGCCGCGCGTCTGACGGCAGGCGATTTCCCGGAGCCTCCGGGCTCCATGCGCAATCCCTCCGGCCGTGGCCGCCGGCCCGGCCGTTTCATCAAGAGGTGTCCCGATGTCGAAACGATCGACTCTCGTCGCGCTCTTCGCGCTGTTCGTCTTCTCCCTCGTGGCGTCGACCGCCGGCGCCTTCCCCGGGTTGCGTACCGGCGTCGAGATCGGCGTCCTGGGCTCCCGGCCCTGGTTGAACAAGGACCTCGTGACCGGCAGCAGCGACCAGCGGATGGCCTACGGGCTCGCGGGCGGCTTCACGCTCGACCTCGCCCTGCCGCACGGTTTCGCGCTCGAATCGGGCCTGCGCTACTTCGGCGACGCCGACGGGCGGGACGTGGACGTGCTGCTCGACAACGGCGGCGGCAGCACGACCCGGATCCAGGGCAAGGTCACGACGCGGTTCCATCGCATCGGGCTCCCGATCCGGCTCCGTGCCGGGCTGCCCATGGGCAAGGGGCTGTCCGTGGAGGCCGGTCTCGAGCCGCAGTATCTCGTCCGGGCGCTGGAGAACGACGACGTGACGGTGACGAACCTGCTGTCCGGCGCGACCGCGTATGCGCGCGGCCGGGCGGCCCCGTCCTTCGTGATCTTCGACACCGCGTCGAACCCCGACGGGGACGTCACCGACATGTACCAGCGCTGGAGCGTGCTCGTGGGCGCGGGCCTGGGCTGGGACTTCGGGCTCCTCGGGAAGACGGCGGCCGTGCGGGCGAGGTGGTACGAGGGCCTGAACGACCAGACGAAGTCGAAGGACTCGCGGATCTTCTCGCGCGGGGGAGAGCTGGCGCTCGGCTTCCGCTGGTAGCGCACTCCCGCCCGCAGCTTGCGCCCTCCGGAAGCGGCGGCTAGGCTGCGCGAAGTGCTGTCTTCCCAACGGCCCAACGATGGAGTCTTCGGATGATCAAGGAGCTCGCCACCGGTCTCGGGATCACCCTCGGGTACCTCGGCAAGAAGCCCTACACGGTTCAATACCCAGACGAGAAGCTCGAGATGTTCCCTCGCTTCCGCGGCCTGCACATCCTGGCGCGCCACGAGGACGGCCTCGAGCGCTGCGTGGGGTGTGAGCTGTGCGCGGTCGCCTGTCCGGCCGACGCCATCTTCGTGAAGGCCGCCGAGAACGACCCGGCGCATCCCGTCTCGCACGGCGAGCGCTACGCCGAGCGCTACGAGATCAACATGCTGCGCTGCATCTTCTGCGGCATGTGCGAGGAGGCCTGCCCCGAGGACGCCATCTGGCTCGAGAAGGACTACGAGCTGGCGGACTACAAGCGCGACGCGTTCATCTACACGAAGGACGAGCTCGTCGTGCCGATGGAGAAGAGCGGCTACCTGCCGGAGCGCTGACGCCGGCCCCGCCCGTTCGCGACGCCCCGGACCGCCGGCCCGGGGCGTCCGCGTTTCCGGGACTCAGGCCCGCGCGCCGGTTTCGACCTGGGCGAGCAGCTTCGCCGCGAGGACCGGCCACGCCCACGGCTCGGCGCTGGCGGGCCCGGCGGCGGCGAGGCGTTCCCGCAGCGCGACGTCGGTCAGCACGCGGCGGATCGCCCGGCGCAGGAAGAACGGGTGGCGCCAGGTGACGAGCGCGTTCTCGCCGTCGCGGGCGAAGTCGCGGGTGCCGCTCGAGGTGCAGACCAGCGCGCAGCCGCACGCGAGCGCCTCGAGCGCGGTGTTGCACCAGCCCGCCTTGCGCTCGGCGGCCACGAAGACGTGGGCGGACTGGTAGAGCGCGACCAGCTCGTCCTGCGTCGGGTTGATCACGAACCGCGAGTTCGGCGGCAGGGGGGCGCCGTCCCGGGGATCCTGGCGATTGTTGGGCTCGATCGAGTCGAAGAGGATCGTCTCGAACTCCGGCACGCCGCCCAGGCCCCGCAGCGCCGCCAGGACCAGGTCAGTGCCCTTCTTCGCGCGCGAGCGGCGGCCGTTCACGAGCACGCGCAGCGGCACCTCGGCACGCCGGTGCGGATCGGGCCGGAACTGCGTCGTACGGATGCCGCCGATCCCGTCGAGCACAGGGCGGCGCGCGCGCCGCTCGAGCGAGCGGCGCAGCGCCCCCGAGTTCGCGGCCAGCCGCACCGCCGGGTCGGCGATCGCGCGCGCCAGTCCGGCGTCGCCCTCGAGGACGCAGTAGTAGAGGTGGGTCGCGGCCGGCATCGAACGAAACGCCTCGTACGTGTGCGGGTCGGCGCACACCGCGAGGTCGGAGCGCGAGTCCGCCGCGGCGGCGAGTGGCGCGATGGCGCCGCGGTATTCGAGCCAGGCGGGCGGCGTGCCCTCGGGGTGGTAGAGCGTGACCTCGTGACGGGACGAGACCCACTCGTTCCCGAGTTCGAGGAAACGGCGGACGCCCCCGAAGACGCCGACGTGCGGCAGGAAGGTCGCGATGCGCATGCGACCGGCACGCTAGCAGGTCGCCGCGGGGTGCTCCAACGCGGACCCGGCGGCGTCCCGCGTCGTTCCGCTCCGGAACGCCGCGCGTTTCCCTCCGAAACACGCCACGTCACGCTCCGAAACACGGCCCCGGGCGCGGCCACGGCGGTCCGACGAATGAAGCTCGAAATCCCCGCGGTTTTCGCGGCTCCAGGCCATGCTGCGTGGAGTTGCCGCGGCGTGGCACGCCGGCTGCTCTACTCATCGGCGACCATGAGGCGCGGCACCGCGGGGACGCTCAGGGCCCCGGGTCCGCGCAAGGCAACCGAAACCGCAGAACAAGGAGTGATGAACCATGACCCTCGTCCGCTTCCTCCCGGGCCGCAATCGTGACCTGACCAGCCTCCGCAGCGAGATGGACCAGCTGTTCGACAGCTTCTTCACCCACCGTCCGTTCTACTCGGGCGCCGAGACGGCGGACGTGATCACGCCTCCCGTCGACATCGAGGAGAACGCCGAGGGCTACCTCATTCGTGCGGACCTTCCGGGCATGACCGAGAAGGACGTGAAGGTGAGCCTCGTCGGCGACACGCTCACGCTGCGCGGCGAGCGCCGGCGCGAGACCGAGACCCAGAACGGCAACGTGCACCGTGCCGAGAGGATCTACGGGACCTTCGAGCGCACGTTCACGCTGCCGGCGCCGGTGCGCTCGGACAAGGTGAAGGCGAGCTACCGCAACGGCGTGCTCGAGATCAGCGTGCCCAAGGCCGAGGAGGCCAAGGTGCGTGAAATCGAGATTCAGGTCAGCTAAGCTGCCGCGCCTCGAACGACCAACGGAACGAAGACTCCGGCCACGCGGGCGCCGATCGGCGCCGCGTGGCCATCGGCCAGAAAGAACAGGGGGACACAATGGGTAAGGTCATCGGCATCGATCTGGGCACCACGAATTCGTGCGTCGCCGTGATGGAAGGCGGCGAGCCCAAGGTCATCGCCAATGCCGAGGGGTTTCGCACGACGCCGTCGGTCGTGGCGTTCTCGAAGTCCGGCGAGCGCCTCGTCGGGCTCGTGGCGCGGCGCCAGGCGGTGACCAACCCCACGAACACGGTCTATTCCATCAAGCGCTTCATGGGCCGGCGGCACGGCGAAGTGGGCAGCGAGATCAAGCTCGTGCCCTACGAGGTCGTCTCGGGCCCGAACGGCGACGCGCGCGTGAAGGCGGGCGGCGAGGAGTTCTCGCCTCCCGAGATCTCCGCGATGATCCTGCAGAAGATGAAGCAGACCGCGGAGGAGTACCTCGGCGAGAAGGTGAGCGAGGCCGTCGTCACCGTGCCCGCGTACTTCAACGACTCGCAGCGCCAGGCCACGAAGGACGCCGGGCGCATCGCCGGGCTCGACGTCAAGCGGATCGTCAACGAGCCCACGGCGGCCGCGCTCGCCTACGGCCTCGACAAGAAGAAGGACGAGAAGGTCGCGGTCTTCGACCTCGGCGGCGGCACGTTCGACATCTCGATCCTCGAGATCGGCGACGGCGTCTTCGAGGTGCGCTCGACGAACGGCGACACCCACCTGGGCGGCGACGACTTCGACCAGAAGATCATCGACTGGCTGGCCGAGGAGTTCCGCAAGCAGGAGGGCATCGACCTGCGCAAGGACCCGATGGCGCTCCAGCGCCTCAAGGAGGCGGCGGAGAAGGCGAAGTGCGAGCTGTCGGGAACACTGCAGACCGACGTGAACCTGCCGTTCATCACCGCCGACCAGAACGGCCCGAAGCACCTGAACATCACGCTCTCGCGCGCGAAGCTCGAGCAGATCGTCGCCGATCTCGTCGAGCGCTGCCGCGGCCCCGTGATGCAGGCGCTCAAGGACGCCGGCCTGCAGCCCTCGCAGATCGATGAGGTCGTGCTCGTCGGCGGCTCGACGCGCATGCCCAAGGTCCAGGAGCTCGTCAAGGAGATCTTCGGCAAGGAGCCGCACAAGGGCGTCAACCCGGACGAGGTCGTCGCGATCGGCGCGGCCATCCAGGGTGCGGTGCTCTCGGGCGACGTGCGGGACGTCGTGCTGCTCGACGTGACCCCCCTCTCGCTCGGCATCGAGACGCTGGGCGCGGTCATGACCACGCTCATCCCGCGCAACACGACGATCCCGACCAAGAAGAGCGAGACGTTCTCGACCGCCTCGGACAGCCAGCCCTCGGTGGAGATCCACGTGTTGCAGGGCGAGCGCCCGATGGCGGCGGGCAACAAGAGCCTGGGCAAGTTCCACCTCGACGGCATCCCGCCGGCGCCGCGCGGCGTGCCGCAGATCGAGGTCACGTTCGACATCGACGCCAACGGCATCGTGCACGTCTCGGCCAAGGACAAGGGCACCGGCAAGGAGCAGCAGATCCGCATCCAGGC
>CAZPVG010000033.1:0-44891 GCA_964589945.1 uncultured bacterium | reverse complement strand
GTCACCGACTGCGTGATCCGAAAGTCCTCCTACGGCGTGGACTGCGTGGGCACGGCCTCGCCCACGCTCACGAACACGAGCATCGAGGCCTCCACGTACACGCCCGTCGTCATCGACTTCACCTCGAATCCGTCGTTCTCGAGCCTCGCGTTCTCGAGCGCGAACAACGGCTACGACGCGATCGGGCTGCGCGGGGGCAACCTCACCACGACGGCCTCGATCCCGAAGCGTGGCGCGACGGTGGGCGTCAACCCGATCGCGAACGTCACCTACGTCCTGCTGAGCACGCTCAACATCAACGCCGGCGGCGACCTGACGATCGACGCCGGCGTCGTCATCAAGCCGATCGGCGGCTACTCGTTCTACGTGAACAGCGGCGGCAACCTGACGATGAACGGCACGTCGGCCCCCGGCGACACGATCACGATCACGTCCATCAACGACGACAACTACGGCTCGCCGAACGACACGAACAACAACGGCTCGATCACGGCGCCGGCGCGCGGCGACTGGGGCCAGGTTGCGTTTGCCCAGGGCGCGACCGGCTCGATCCAGTACTGCCGACTCAAGTTCGGGACGAACTCGGGCACGCTCGGCCTGGTGCAGATGACGAACAACTCGATCGGCGTCTCGAACGCCGTGCTCTCGGAGGCCGGCCACGGCCTGACGCTGTACGGCACCTCGAACCCGGTGATCAGCGACGTCGCGATCAACAACTGCTCCTCCACGCCGATCCTGATGTCGGTCGCGGCGAACCCGACGTTCACCAACGTCAGCTTCCTCGCGAACGCGATCACGGCCATCGGGCTCGAGGGCGAGGACGTCGCGGTCAACTCGACGATCTCGCAGCGCAACACGGGCGGCTACGCGAACATCACCTACTACCTGATGAACGGCGCGCTGCACGTGCTCGCGGGGACGACGCTGACGATCGATCCCGGCGTCGTGATCAAGAACCAGCCGAGCAGCGGCGGCATCGTCTGCGACGGCGCGCTGGTGGCCGACGGCACGCCCGGGGCGCCGATCGTCTTCACCTCGCTCTACGACGATCTCTACGGCAACCCCGCCGACACGAACGGCGACGGCGCCACGACGACACCGTCCACGGGCAACTGGCAGTACATCCGCTTCACGGGCACGTCGAACGACGCGACGTGCCTCCTCGACAACTGCCGGATCGCGTACGGCTCCTGGTACAGCGGCGACTCCTGGTCCCCGGGCGTGTGGGCGACCAGCGCGAACCCGGCGATCACGAACTGCTCGATTTTCAAGTGCCATTACGGAATCCGGGTGGACGGCGACGGGGCCCCGATCATCGACGGGGACACCTTCGACAACCTCGACTACGCCCCGATCGTGATGAGCGTGCTCTCCGACCCGCAGATCAGCACGAACAACACCTACACGACGAACGGGTACAACGCGCTCGCGCTGATCTCCGAGACGCTGTCGGCGAACGCCCGGATCAAGTACCGGCCGAACGTCGGCAACCCGACCAGCCCGACGTTCGCCTACCTCCCCACCGGTCAGATCACCGTCGCGAGCGGCGTCACGCTGACGGTGGACCCGCAGGTCGTCTTCAAGCCCAGCGGGAGCTTCACAGTCTTCGACGTCCAGGGCGCCCTGAACCTCGTGGGATCGGACAACGGAGCGGGCCGCATCTTCTTCACCTCGCGGCGGGACGACGCCATCGCGGGCGACACGACCCCGACGGACGCCTCGACGCCGCAGACCGGCGACTGGGGCAACATCGTCTTCGAGGACACGGCGGTGGACGCGTCCTGCATCGTGCGCAACGTGAAGTTCCAGTTCGGCAGCCAGGGCCAGACGAACGGCGTCCTGACGGCGAACAGCGCGGCCCCCCGGTTCGCCCGGCTCGAGTTCTTCCAGAACCGCACGGCGTTCACGTTCACGGGGAACTCGCAGCCCTCGCTGGACTCGCTGAACATCCTCAACTGCACGCAGCTGCCGATCGTCTCCTCGCTGATCAGCAGCCCCGTGTACGGGAACGACATCACCTTCGCCAACAGCGCCTACCTCGCGCTCGGCATCCTCGGCGAGACGATCGCCCAGGACGTCCGCACGGGAGTCGGCAGGATCGGGCCCTACTCGAACCTGAACTACGTTCCGACGGGCACGATCACGATCGCGTTCGGCGCGACGTGGACGATCGACCCCGGCGTCGTGATCAAGTTCGGGCGGATCTACTACGACCCCACCGGCAGCTACGTGGACGTCTCGGGTGCGATCTCGGCGGTCGGCAAACCCGACAGCCTGATCGTCTTCACGTCGCTCGCCGACGACGCGTTCGGGCAGGACGTCATGAACGACGGCGCCGCGACCCAGCCGGCACCCGGCCAGTGGTCCGGCATCCAGCTCGAGGCCGTGAGCAACGACGTCACGAACTCGTTCCAGTACTGCCTGTTCCGCTACGGAAGCAACGGCGCCGGCGTGCTCAACTTCACGAGCGCGGGCCCGACGATCTCGAACTGCACGTTCACGAAGAACAACAACGCGCCCGTGTACGTCGTGGGCGCCTCCACGCCGCACTTCGTGAACTGCAATTTCGACTCGACGACGGCCGTGGGCTCCGGCGTGCCGGTGTTCATGTCGCTCGTCAGCGATCCCTCGTTCACGAACTGCCAGTTCCTCGGCAACTGGTACACGGCGCTCGGCATCATCAACGAGAGCGTCGCCCAGGACGTGCTGTGGAAGATCCGCTCGGTCGCGGGCCGCCAGAACATGCCCTACTACCTCACGGGCACGCTGACCATCGGCCTCGGCGCCACGCTCACGATTCAGCCCGGCGTCCAGGTCAAGGGCAACGGGGCGATCCTCCTCGTGCAGCGGGCCATCACCTCGGTGGGCCGGACCCAGCCCGACAGCCTGATCGTCTTCACGTCCTACAAGGACGACTTCTACGGGGGCGATTCGAACAACGACGGCGCCGCGACCTCACCGAGCGCCGGGGACTGGGGCTACATCCAGATCGACGGCACCGCGATCGACCCGCAGGTCGTCTTCGGCAACTGCGTGCTGCGCTACGGCGGATCGGGCAGCAGCTACGGGGCGATCCGCTGCGTGAACTCGTCCCCGACGGTGGACTCGACCCTGTTCGCCTACAACGCCGTCGGGCTCTCCGCGGAGGGCTCGAGCAACCCGGTCGTCCACGGCTGCTCGATCTACGGCAACACCTACTACGGCATCCGGAACAGCGGCGCCGCGTTCTGCGTGGACGCCTCGGGCAACTGGTGGGGCTCGGCCTCGGGTCCGAACGACGCCTCGGCGGCCGCGGACCTGTGCGCTCTCGGCGCGAACGCCGGCACGGGCGACATCGTCACCGACAACGTCAACTACCTGCCGTTCGCGACGAGCGGCATCCAGAACCCGCTGCTCGGCGACATCTCGCTGAACGGCCAGGTGCTCGCGTACGACGCCTCGCTCGCCCTGCAGTACAGCGTCTCGGCGATCAGCCTGAGCCCGCTGCAGCTGCTCGTCGGCGACGTCAGCGGCGCCATGGGCGTGACGGCTTATGACGGCTCGCTGATCCTCCAGTACGTCGCGGGGGTCATCAAGGCGTTCCCGGCCGCCTCGACCGGGGCCCGGCGCGCGGCGGACGTCGCCGCGGCCCGGGAGCTCGTGCGGCGCGCCACCGGGACCTTCGAGGTCTCGCTCGGGACACCGCGTCGCGAGGGCGACGCGTGGCTCGTGCCGGTGACCGCGACCGGCGACGCGCCGATCTGGTCGCTGGAGCTGCGGGTGGAGGGGGGCGACGCGACGACGCTCGCCGGCGCCACGCCTGCCGACGGCGACCGCGTCCTCCGCGCCACCGCGACCGCCGGGAACACCGGCTCGGCGGCGTTCGCGGCGCTCGACCCGCTCACGCCCGGCGAGGTGGCGACGCTCCGCTTCCCGGCGGGCGACGGGGAGTTCCGCGCCCCGACGCTCGCGTTCGCGCGCGTCAACGAGTCCGTCGCCACGGGGAGCGCCCCGCCGCAGGCCCCGGCCCTGAGCTTCCTCGGCCGGCCGGCGCCGAATCCCGTGCGCGACGTCGCGACGCTGCGGTTCTCGGTGTCCGCCGCCGACGCCGGCGGGCCCGCGCGCGTCCGCGTCGTGGACGTCGCCGGCCGCGCGGTGCGCACGCTGAGCCGCGCGCCGCTCACCGCCGGCGAACACGTGCTCACCTGGGACCTGACCACCGACGCGGGACGCCCCGTGCCGGCCGGCCTCTACTTCGTCCGCGCGAACCTCCGGGGAGGCGTCAACACGCAGCGTCTCATCGTGGTCCGCTGACCCCCGCGAACGAGGAGGGCCATCCCATGCTCCGACTTCGCAACCTGACCGCGGCGGCGGCGCTGGCGCTGGCGGCGCTCGCCGCCGGCGCCGCGCCCGCGCGCGCGGTGCTCGTCTCCGCGGGAACGGGCAGCGGCCTCGCCGGACAGACCGTGGACGTGGACGTCAGCACGACCGACCTCACGGGCCTCGGCGTCGTCTCGCTGCAGTTCCGCCTCGCCTACAACAACACCGTCGTCACCGCGGTGGACGTGATCACCACGGGCACGCTTCTCGAGGCCGCCGGGTGGGGCGCACCCGCGTTCAACGTCACCAACGTTTCCAGCACGGGCACCCTCGCCGTCGGCGCCGCCGGAACGACCGCGCTCACCGGCTCCGGGGCGCTCGTGCGGGTGCGCTTCACGATCAACCCCGCGCTGATCAACGGCAGCAGCACGAACCTCACGCTTTCGAGCGTGCTGTTCAACGAGGGCACGCCGCCGGCGACGATGTCGAACGGTTCGATCTCGGTGGGCGTCACGCCGCAGATCAACGTGTCGCCCGACGTCGGCGAGATCGTCCGCGGGCAGACACTGCAGTTCAGCGTGTCCGGCGGCGTCGTGAACCCGGTCGGCTGGACCACGACCGACGACCTCATCGCCACGATCGACTCGACCGGGCTGCTCACGGGCGTCGCCCCGGGCGCCGTGCGGGTCACCGTGACGGACGCGGCGCTCCATTCCGACCAGACCACCGGCGACATCCTCGTGCGGGGCATGGGACTCACGGCGGGCTCCGGGGCGACACCCCAGAACCTGACCGTGGACGTACCGGTCACCGTGACCGCGCTCGACGGGCTCGCCATCCGCTCCGGGCAGTTCAAGCTGTCCTGGACGGGATCGTTCGTCAGCGTCGTGGGCGTCAGCGCGCCGCCCGGCACGGTGCTCAACGGCTGGGCCACGCCGATCCTGGGCGTGAACGCGAACAACTGCACGGTGGACTTCGCCGGGACGACGGATCTCGCCGGCTCCGGCGTGCTGTGCTACGTCACGTTCCAGGGCAGCCCGAGCGCGACCGGCTACAGCGGGCTGACGGTCTCGAACGCGGTCTTCAACGAGACGCTGCCGGCGAAGACGACGAACGGCTCGATCCAGGTCACGACGCTTCCGCCCATCTACGTGAACCCGGACCAGCTCACGCTGCTCGCCGGGGCCACACAGCAGATGACCGTCACCGGCTCGCCGACGCCGCCGGTCGCCTGGTCGGTGCTCGACACGACCGTCGCCACGATCACGCCGGCGGGGCTGCTCACCGCCGTCCATGGCGGGGTGACGCAGGTCCGCGCCGAGGACGCGCTGGGGTCGACGGACCTGAACACGCTCGTCCGGGTCTACGACCTCAAGGCCACGCTCGGGACGGTCGCGGGGGCGCCCGGCGAAACCGTGCGGCTGCCGCTCGTCTCCGACCGGCCCGTCGGAGCCCTGGGCGTGTACTCGGAGCAGGTGAAGCTCGCCTGGACGGGAACCGCGATCACGGCCGTCCGCCCCGTGTCGTCGGCGATGTGGACCCAGTGGGGATTCGGGGGCGTCGCGTGGAGCACGACCTCCAACTCGATCACCGCCGCCGCCGCCGGTTCCGCGGCGCTCGTGGACGCGGGGCCGGATCTGGCGGCGTTCGAGTTCGACCTCTCGCCTTCGGCGGTGCCCGGGACGAGCATCCCGGTCGCGGTGACGAGCTACGTCTGCAACGAGGGCGCCCCCTCGCCGCAGGTCGTGAACGGCCTCATCCAGGTGAGCACGACGTCCGGAGTCGGGGACGCCCGTGCGGTCTTCGCGCTCGGGGCGCCGTCGCCGAACCCGTTCCGCGCCGGCTCGCGCATTCCGTTCTCGATCCCCCCGGGCAGCTCGCGGGTCACACTGGCGGTCTACGGCCTCGACGGCGCCCGGGTGCGGACGCTCGTGGACGGCCCACGGCCCGCCGGCCCGCAGGAGGCGTGGTGGGACGGCCGCGACGAGTCGGGCCGCGCCGTCGGACCGGGCCTCTACTTCCTCAAGCTGTCGTCCCCGGGCCGGACGCTCACCCGCAAGGTCGGCGTCCTGCGCTGACGCACGCGCGAGCGCCACGGCCGCCCGGGGGCAACCCGGGCGGCCGTTTGCGTCTGGTTTGCCTGCGGGCGGGCCGGGCTCTATCTTGCGGCGTGCTTTCCCTGCAGTCCTCACGGGCAGTCCCGCTCGAGATGCACTCGATGCACGAGGAGTTCGGATGGCTGAGACTGAAACGACCCCGGCGGGTGGTCCACCCGCCGGTTCGCACGGGGACCGGCGAGATTTCCTGAAGTGGTTGTCCGCCGGCTTCCTCGGCCTCTGGGCCGTGGGCGGCGCAGGCGCGCTGGCGGCGTACCTGAGCCCGCCGAAGGAGGCGGAGTCCTCCGACAACGTCGTGCGCGTGGGCCGGCTCGCCGACCTTCACGTCGGCGTCGCGCAGCTGATCCGGCACGGCGTCAAGCCCTTCTTCGTGCTGCGCACCGACGCCACGAACGTCGTGGCCATGTCGGCGGTCTGCACGCACATGCGCTGCATCCTGAACTACGACCGCGAGCGCAAGGGTCTCGTCTGTCCGTGCCACGACGGGCGCTTTGACCTGAACGGCAACCCGCTCTCCGGCCCCCCGCGGCGCGCCCTCCCGACCTACGAGGTCTCCGTGCGCGCCGGGGAGGTCTTCGTCCGCGTATGAGCGCCTCCCCGAAACCCGGCTCGAAGCCGGCCGTCCCGCTCTCGGAGCGCCTCTGGCGGGCCCTCGCCTGGCTCGAGCAGCGCATGAACGTCACGGAGCTGTTCTCGTTCCTGACGCATTTCGGCGTGATCTACACGCCGATCGACACCCAGCGCCCGCTGCGCGAGGTTCTCCGCGAGATCGGCTCGAAGCCCGTCGTCTCGTACGCCCGCTGGCCGCACATCCTGGGCCTTCTCACCGCCATCCTGTTCGCGCTGCAGGCGATCAGCGGCACCCTGCTCGCGTTCTACTACCACCCCACCGCGACGATGGCCTACGAGAGCACCCGCACGATCGTGCGCGACGTGCCGCTCGGCTGGCTCGTCCACCAGGTGCACGCGTGGGGCTCGAGCCTGCTCATGGCGGTCGTGTTCGTCCGCATCGTGCGGCTCTTCTGGGACGGCCTCTACCGCGCGCCGAGGGAAGTGCTCTGGTTCTCCGGCGTGATGCTCGGCTACCTCGTCATCCAGATCGACTTCACGGGTCGCCTGCTGCCCTGGGACATCCATTCGTACTGGGCTGCGATCCGCGGCCTCGAGGTGATCTCGACCGTCCCGGTCGTCGGGCCGGTCCTGGCCTTCGTCGTGGGCGGTAAGACGCTGAGCCAGGATTCCCTGCCGCGCTTCTACGTGCTGCACAGCCTCGTGCTGCCGGGCCTCTACCTCGCGATGGTGTGGGTCACGTTCGCCTCGATGCGCCGGGTCGGCCTGAGCCGCACGGACGAGGCCCCGCCGGCCACCACGACGTTCCGCAAGCACCTCGCCGACCTCGCGATCATCATGCTCCTGCTGTTCGCGGGGCTCGTCACGCTCGCGACGCTGTTTCCGTTCCACTTCCACGGGGCCGCCGACCCGTACGCGACGCCGAAGGGCGTGCAACCGCCGTGGTACATGCTGGCCCTGTACGCCGTCGACCAGGTGCCCGTGCCCGGCTGGATCCCGGGCTTGCTGGCGCTGATCGTCTGCCTCGCGATCCCCTTCCTCCCCGCCATCCTGAAGCGCACGGGGGGGCGTTTCGACGAACGGCGGGTGCGCATCGCCGGCGTCGCCGTCTTCGCCGTCTGGGTCGTCCTCAGCGTCATCGGCGTCATCGTGGAGCGGTCATGAGCGGGCGCCCGACGCCGTTCGCCCGCCGCGCGGCCGTCCTCGGCGCGCTGGCCCTCGGGCTCGCGCTGGCCGCCGCCGCCGTGCGCTCCGCACCGGCGCCGGCGGACGCGCCCGGCGAGGAGATGCTCACGGCGGCCTCCGGCCGCTGCGGCGTCTGCCACCCCCGCGACCGGGTCGCGTTTGAGAAGAGCCCGCACGCCACCGAGGGCCTGCACTGCACGTCCTGCCACGGCGGCAACGACCAGACCGACAAGGCCTCCACCGCCCACTCGGGCGCCTCGTGGCGCGGCCGTCTCACGAAGCCGGAGATCCCGAAGCTCTGCGGCTCCTGCCATTCGAACCCGAAGCTGATGCAGCCCTACGACCTGCCGGTGGACCAGTACGCGCTCTACCAGACATCGGTCCACGGCCAGCGGCTGGCGAAGGGCGACACGCGCGTGGCCGTCTGCTCGGACTGCCACGGCCCGCACGAGATCCTGGCCCCCAACGACCCGGCGAGCAGCGTCTACGTGACGAACATCCCGCGCACGTGCGGGCGCTGCCACGGGGACAGTGCGCTCGTGAAGGCCGAGGGCATCCGCGACACGTACCACGCCTACCTCACAAGCGTGCACGCGAAGCAGCTGTTCGACGCGGGCAACCTCAGCGCGCCGACCTGCGTGAGCTGCCACGGCGTCCACGGCGCCACGCCCCCCGAGGGCGGCGACGTGAACAAGGTGTGCGGCCGCTGCCACACCGCGGAGCGGCGCTACTTCCTCGCCGGCCCCCACGCCTCGGGCATGTCGCGCGGCGGCCTGGCCGAGTGCAGTTCCTGCCACGGTGATCACGCGATCCAGGCCAGCGTGACGGGCAATCTCGCCGCCGACTGCGTGGAGTGCCACGACAAGAACAGCGCGGAGGCGAAGCTCGGTGACCGGCTGCTCGCCGACTACCGCGGCGCCAGCGAGGAGATCGAGCAGGCGTCGAAGTGGGTGGACCGCGCGGACGCCGTACCGATCGAGACGGACGACTTCCGCGCCCGCGTCCAGGAAGCCCGGACCTACCTGCGCGAGGCGATGACCGCGGCGCATTCGGTGCGGCCCGACATCATGGGCAGCTTCACCGTGCGGGCCCGCTCGACGGGAGCCGAGGTCACCGAGGAGATCCAGAAGGAACTGGGGAACATCCGGACGAACAAGCTCGCCCTGATCGTGTTCTGGTTCTACGTGCTCGTGACGGTCGGGATCCTGCGCCGGTTCCGCAACGCCCGCCCGCAGGGCCGGTAGCCGTGCCCCGCTTCCCCCGAGTCCCGCTGCCGAAGCCCCGGCCCGACTCCTTCCTCGGTCGGGTCTTTGCCGCGCTCGGGCGGCTCGGACCGTTCCAGACGTTCGCCGCCCTGCTCCTCGGCTTTGCGCTCGTCGCGCTGGTGGGCTTCGTCCAGGTGTCCTCCACGCCCACGTTCTGCGGCTCGTGCCACATCATGAAGCCCTACTACGCCTCGTGGAAGCACTCCGGGCACAACAAGATCGCCTGCGTCGAGTGCCACATCTCGCCCGGTATCACGGCGGAAGTGCGCAAGAAGTTCGAGGCGCTCTCGATGGTCGCGAAGTACTTCACCGGCACGTACGGCACGAAGCCCTGGGCGGAGGTGGACGATGCCGCCTGCCTTCGTTGCCACGAGCGGCGGCTGCTCGAGGGGAAGGTGGACTTCGAGGGCGTGAATTTCGACCACCGCCCCCACATGACCGAGAGCCGCCGTGGACTTCGCTTGCGCTGTACGTCCTGCCACTCGCAGATCGTGCAGGGAACGCACCTGACCGTGACGGTCTCGACCTGCGCGCTCTGCCACTTCAAGGACCAGGCACCGAACCGAGGCCTCGGGGCGTGCCGCCGCTGCCACGAGGTGCCCGAGCGCGTGCGCACGCCCGCCGGCAATCCGTTCGACCACACCCAGGTGGCGACGATGGCGATCAGCTGCTCGTCGTGCCACGGCGGCGTCGTGCGCGGGGACGGCCGCGTGCCCAAGCGGCGCTGCCAGAGCTGCCACAACCAGCTCGACCGCCTCGCGAAATACGGCGAGACGAACTACCTGCACCGCAAGCACGTCACCGAGCACAAGGTGGACTGCCAGGAGTGCCACGACGAGATCGAGCACGGGATCCCGAGCACCGCGACGCTGGAGGCGGCGCACACGGGCAGCGGCAGCACGAGCTGCCAGAGCTGTCACGGGGAGGGGCATTCCCCGCAGCAGATGCTGTACGCGGGCGTGGGCGCCCGCGGCGTCCCCCCCATGCCCGGCCCCATGGCCGCCGTGGGGGTCACCTGCCAGGGCTGCCACAACCCCGAGTTCACCGTCCGCACCGCCTCCTTCGGGCCGCAGAACCCCTACAAGGTGCCGGCCGGGGTCGTCGCGTGCATGGCCTGCCACGGGCCCTCGTATCAGGCCATCTACCGGGCATGGACCGCGGGGGTCGAGGAGCGCACGCGCTCACTGCGGAACCAGATCGAGGCCACCGCGCCCGCGATGGCCAGCCACGCGCCGGCCGTCTGGCAGGACGCCCGCTGGAACCTCGACCTCGTGTCCGAGGGCCGCGGCATCCACAACATCAATTACGCCTATACGGTGCTCGACAAGGCCTTCGAGCAGATGAACGACGCCCGCCACCAGAAGGGACTGGCCCCGCTGGCGCGACCGTGGGCGGTCATCTCCGGGGGCGCCTGCCTGTCCTGCCATCTCGGGATCGAGCGACAGTCCGGCAACTTCGAGGGTCGCATCTACCCGCACGGGCCGCACGTCGAGAAAGCCCACCTGCCGTGCCTGACGTGCCACCGCAAGCACGAGGAGCGGCCGAAGTTCGAGGTCGTCCGCTTCGGCTCCGAGGGCTGCTCGAGCTGCCACCACAAGAACCTCAAGGCGGCCGGCTTCCAGCAGTGCGCGAGCTGCCACGGCGACGTCACGAAGCGGACGTACGCGACGTTCCGCGGGGAGTTCTCGCACCAGCAGCACCTCGAGATCGGCGAGGACTGCGCCTCCTGCCACAAGATCGAGACCGGGGACCCGCGGCCGGCGCGCTCGCACTGCTCCGAGTGCCACGACTGAGCCGGCGGGCGCACCCGCCGGCACGAAGGGGCGCCCCCTCCGGGGCGCCCCTCGCGTCAGCGGCCCGCGCGTTCCGACACGGCCCGGATCCTGTCGGAGAACTCCCCGCGGCCACGCGCCGTTCCCGGGCGGAAGCTAGTCGTCGGACTTCGGGCCCGTCGACCCAACCCGCTCCTGCTCGAGCCGCTCCCGCTCCTCCTCCTCCACGATCCGCTGCCACTGCAGGTAGTGCTCATGACGCAGCTGGACCTCGGAGATGCGCCCGGTGAGCCAGGTCCAGTTCATCGGGTAGACGTCCGGATTCGCGATATTCGTGTAGAGGTGCCAGACGACGATCGCCAGAAACGCCAGCCACGCCTCGTAGTAGTGGATCAGCGTGGCCAGATCGAGCACCCACTTCGGCATCAGGCTCAGGGCCTCGTTCTCGAACCACAGCACGACGCCGGTCACCGTCATCACGACGGTGCCCCAGATGAGCGCCCAGTACTCGGCTTTCTCGATATAACCGAAGCGGTCGAACCGCGCAGGCTCCTTCCGCAGACCCACGAGGTAGAGCAGGTTGAAGACGAGGTCGCGCGCGTCCTGGAAGCGCGGAAGCAGGTCGGCGACGAGGCGCCGGCCGCGCCCGGTCGCGAGGTAGCCGACGTGGTACAGGGAAACGGCCACCATCACGATCGCGGCCCCGCGGTGGACGTTCGCCCGCCAGGCGTAGCCGTGCTCGAGGCGCGCCAGCCACGAGAAGAGCCAGGTGTCGGGGAACTTCAGCGCGAAGCCCGTGTACACGAGCGTGAAGAAGCTCGTCGCGAGCAGGAAGTGCTGCCAGCGCTCGGCGAGCGTCATGCGCTCGAACCAGCGCTCGGCGACGTGCGGATGCACGGCGGCGCGCCCGAGGTGGGCGCGCAGGTGGGCGCCGATCTTGCGCATGAAGTCGAGCCCGTTGTGGAACGCCATGAACCCGATCGTGCCCGCGATCAGAGCCAGGTAGATGAGGCGCGCCCAGTAGAGCGGTGGCTGTTCGGGCGTCGCCATCGCCACGTGGACCGGGCCGATCTTGAACCGCGACGCGCTGCCCGGATGGCACTTGCCGCACGTCTCGGCCAGGCGCTGCGGCGAGACGCTGGAGCGCGGGTCCGACGACGGCAGGATCTCGTGGTAGCCGTGGCAGCTCGCGCACTGGGCCACGACGGGAGAGCCACCGCGCGAGGCGAGGCCATGGAAGCTGTCCTCGTAGGTCGAGAGCCGGCCGGCGGGAAGGCCGAAGGTCTCGCGGATGCCCGCGGCCTCGTGGCAGTGCGAGCAGGTCTGCGTGACGTGGCTCGACGCCACCGGTGAATCCGGGTCGTGCGGCCCGCTGATCCGGTGCTCGCCGTGGCAGTCCGTGCAGACCGGGGCGCTCGTGACGCCCCGCGCGACGGCGGTCCCGTGGATGCCGATCGAGTAGGCCTTCTCCTCCTTCGCGTGACACTTCCCGCAGGTCGTGATGATGTTCTTGCGGTAGATCGAGGACGTGGGATCGTCCGCTCGCCGCATGCGGTGGGAGTTGTGGCAGTCGTTGCAGCGCGCGGCCCGCGGGTTCTTCGAGCGCCCGTGGACGCTGTTGCGGAACAGCTGCACCGCGTCGGGAATCGCGATCTTGCGCTTGATCATCAGCTCCCGGTCCGCGTGGCACCGGGCACACGTGGTCGTGATGCTGTCGCGGTTCACCTTCGACCGCGGGTCGCTCGTGCGCACGACGTCGTGGGCGCTGCCGTGACAGTCCTTGCAGGTCGAGGCGTCCGTGTCGCCGTGGGCCCGCCCGACGCCGTGGACGCTCGACTCGTAGTCGCGCGTCTCCTTCGGGTGGCACCGCGCGCACATGGCGGGGGCGGTCGGGGCCTGGACGGCGTGGGCCCCGCCGTGGCACTCCACGCACGCCTTCTCCGGGTCCCCGTCGCCCACGCGCAGGTGGATGCTCGCCGACAGGTGTTCGCGCTCGCTCCCGTGGCAGCTCGTGCAGCGCACGCGCTCGAGGTGCGAGGCGTGTTCCACGGAGGTCGCGTCCTTGTGGCAGGTCACGCACCGCAGCTTCCCGTGGGCCGAGTGCGCGAGCACCGACGCGTCCACGGTAAGCGACCCCGAGCGCCCCACGTCGCGCGCGAGCGATTTCACCTTGTGGCAGGTCAGGCACTCGTCGTTCGTGGGCGCGGCGGATGCGGCCCCGGCGACCAGCACGCCCCCCAGGAGCAGCCCGGCCACGACAGCGATCATGCGCGTCGGCCCTGAGATCGCGGACGGCATCCCTTTCGTCATCCTCCCCACTCCCCCGGATCGTGCGTCGGGCGGACCGGTGCCGGTCCGGCGACCCCTACTTCGTCATCCCCGTCTCGTGGCACTGTACGCACAGGTCCCGCTTTCCGTCGAAGCGAAGCAGTCCCTCGTGATTGGACGCGTGTGGATTGTGACAGCTCGTGCAGGTCAGCGGGCTCCCGTCCGGCGTGAGCTTGTCGCTCGTGACCGGGTGCAGGTGCTTGCTCAGGTCGGCGTGGCACTCGCGGCATTGATCGGCGATCGAAGCCGCCTTCATGAGCATCGGGGCGTCCGAACCGTGCGGGTCGTGGCAGGTCGTGCAGCCGTCCTCCAGCGCCGCATGCCGGACGCTGCCCTGGAACTGCCGGGCGTCGTGGCAGGAGAAGCACAGCCGGTCCCCGGCCATCTTGAGGCTCGGCACGGCGACGCCGCCATGGGGACCGTGGCACGAGAGGCACTGCTTCGCGCCCGTGACCGGCGCGTGCGTGTGCTTGCGCCCCGTCCACCCGCCCTTCGGGTGGCAGGTCATGCACAGCTCGGCCCCGGTCTTCTTGAGCTGCGAGCTGCCCCGGGCCGTGTGGCACGAGGTGCAGTCCCCCCGCGAGAACGGAATGTGCTTCGCGGGCAGCAACAGCCCTCTCGCCCCCTTCGGCTGGACGTGCGGGTCGTGGCACGACGTGCAGTGCACGGTCGCGAAGTCCATGCCCGGGTGCTTCGCCACGAGGGAGGGCTTCTTCGCGTCGTGGCACGAGAGGCAGAGCGCCGACCCCTTGCGCCGCGCCATCCCCGGCTCGTCGGAACCGTGACTGGCGTGGCAGGTCAGGCACTGTCCGCGCCCGGCCGGGGCGTGCGCGTCGCCGGCGGCGATGCGCTTGACCACGTCCTGGTGGCACTCCGCGCACAACTCGACGGGCTTCTTCCTCAGCATGCCGACCCCGGTCGCACGGTGCGGCTCGTGGCACTTCGTGCACTCGCCCCCGCGCGCCGGCGGGTGCCCGTGCGAGAGGTTCGCGTCCTTCGTGACGTCGGCGTGGCAGCGCGTGCAAAGGCGCTCCGGGGAATCCACGAGCAGGCCGGCCTGGTCCGAACCGTGCGGACTGTGGCAGGTCAGGCACTCGCCCTGGGCGACGGGCGCGTGGACCTTCTCGCCGGCGGACCGCTTCTTCGCCACGTCGTGGCACCGCACGCAGAGCTTCGCCGGCGGCGCCTTGAGGTTGGCGGCTCCGGGCACGCCCGGGCCGTGGCAGCGCGCGCAGTCACCCTCGGCGAAGCCCGGATGGGTGTGCGCGGCCATGAGCGTGACGGTCTTCGACGCGTGCGGTGTGTGGCAGCTCACGCAATCCGCCGTCGAGACGTTCGCGCCCTTGTGCGCGGTGCGCATGTCCTTGGTGTCCGCGTCGTGGCAGTCCAGGCACAGTGCCGGGGCCGGCTGCACGAGGGCCGGGGCCACCTTGCCGCCGTGCGGGTCGTGACAGGCCAGGCAGTCGCCGTCGGCCACCGGCGGGTGCACGTTGTCGCCGTGGGCAATGTCGGCGTGGCATTTCGCGCAGAGCTCCTTGACGGGCGCTTTGAGCAGGTGCTGCAGCTTGCCGGCGTGCGGTTCGTGGCAGGCCGCGCAGTCGCCGCGGCCGGCGATCGTGTGGGCGCCCGCCCCCTGGACCTTGCGGAGGATCGCCTGGTGACAGTCGCCGCAGACCTCGACCTCCGGGCGCAGCAGCATGCCCTTGCCCTCTCCGCCGTGGGCGCCGTGACAGGTCTGGCACTCGCCGTCCTTCGCGGGGGGGTGGACGACCGGCAGGGCGAGCTCGGCCTTCAGGTCACCGTGGCAACCCAGGCACAGCTCGGCGTTCTGGGCGCGCAGCAGGTTCGGGAGCTTCGAGCCGTGCGGCGCGTGGCACTCGATGCACGCCCCGTTGACGAAGGGCGGGTGCTTCGTCTTGCCCTGGAGCTTCCGCGCGGCGTCGCCGTGGCACGAGGCACACAGCTGGGCCGGCGGCTTGCGCAGCAGGGCCACCTCGTCCCCCGAATGGGGCTGGTGGCAGCGCAGGCAGTCCTTCTTCACGGCCGGCGGGTGGGCGGACTTCGCATCGGTGATCTCGCCCTGCACGCCGTCGTGGCACTTCAGGCACATCGTGCCGTCGGGCGTGCGCGCCAGGCCGGGGTTCGCGGAACCGTGCGGGTCGTGGCACTCGACGCACCGGCCCTCGGCGAAGGCCGGGTGGACCGTCTTCTTCTTCAGCTCGGACGGCAGGTCGTCGTGGCAGCCCGCGCACAGCTCCGCCGGGCGCGCCTTGAGCAGGTGACCCGCCGAACCGCCGCGGTGCGGATCGTGACAGTCGAGGCACTCGCCCTCGGCCGCCGGCGGGTGCGGGTCCGCGCGATCGGCGACCTTCGAAAGATCGTCGTGGCACTCGAAGCACAGCTGGGGCACCGGTTCGGTCAGGTTGGACTTCGAGGCGTCCTTCGCCCCGCCGGTGTGGCAGGCGTCGCACTCGCCGCTTGCGACCGGCTCGTGCGAGTCCATCCGCAGCAGGCCCGGCTTGGCGCTCGCGTGCGGCGCGTGGCAATCGAGGCACTTCAGGCCGGCCCGGGGCGTCTTCGCGTGCTTCGGGTCCACGGACGCGAGCGAGTGGCAGCCGGTGCACAGGCCGTCGTCGGGGGACTTGAGCAGCATGGCGTTCGGGCCCTGGTGCGCCACGTGGCAGGCGCTGCAATCGCCCTTCGTGAACGGCGCGTGGCCCACGGCGAGCTTCGCCTGCTCGCGGACCGCCGTGTGGCACGTCAGGCACGGCTGCTCGGGCGTCGCGTCGCGAAGGAGGTGCGGCCGGTTCGAAGCGTGCGGGTCGTGACAGGCCAGGCAGTCGCCCTTCGCGAAGGCCGGGTGCTGGTGGGCCTGCGCCGGGGCCTTGAGCAGGTCCCCGTGGCAGCCGAGGCACAACTGGTCGGCGGGCTTCGCGAGCACCAGGCGCTGCGCGAAGCCGTGGCTGCGGTGGCACGGATCGCACTGACCCTTCTTCACCGGTTCGTGGATGAACTTCCTGCTCCTGAACTCCTTCTTCGCCTTCCCGTGGCAGTCGTAGCACTCGCGCACCGGGCCGCTGCGGCCCTTCGAGGCGGCGAGCGCGGAGAGCGCGACGAGCGGCAGGGCGGCGACGAGCCCCAGAACGAGCCAGCGCAGGGCGGCCGGGCGTCTCACTGGGCCTCCTCCTTCTCCATCCGGCGCATCTTCACCGCGAGCGAGTCGCGGTTGACGAGCGCCGGGCGGTTCGTGAACGCGATTTCGGTGGCGACGAAGCCGATCTCGGACTTGGGCGCGAAGTGCGGAGGCAGGTCGAAGAAGGCCCAGACCGTGTCCCGGGGCTCGCCGTTCCTGCGGACGATGATCCGGAACGCGGGGTTCTTCGGCTCCGTGCTGCGCGAGACCACCTTGCGGGTCTTCAGGTCCATCGCGAAGTCGGGCACGAACTCCACGACGCGTCCCGTGTAGTCCGAATCGCCGATGCGGAACTCCTTCCCGAGCGGCGTGACGATGCGATCCTGGAAGTTCCGGAAGATCCGGTGGAAGACGTGGAGGGTGACGGTCTTCACCTTCGGGGCGGCCGAGGTCGGCGGAGCCGAAAGCGCGGGAGTTCCGACGACCAGCGCCGCGCCGATCACGGCGCCGCTCCAGGCGGTCCTGAGGTTCATTTCGATATTCCTCCAGGCGCCAGGCTGTCGGGCGCCGCCGGAAGGCGGATCGCCGCGACCAGCTCGCGCGCCGTTTCCTGTGCGAGGCGGTCCAGATTCGTCACGCGTCCCCAACCGAACACCGTCTCACGGTCCTCCCCGCTGCGCGAGCGCATGTCCGTCCAGCGCACGCGGCCCGTGGTGCCGTCCAGCAGGCGCAGCGAGAGCGCGATCGACGGCACGTCGCCGTCGGGCGTGTGGACCGGGCCGCACTCGAGCAGCGTCCCGGCCACGAGCCAGCGGACGCCGGTCTTCTTCGCGATGCGCTCGACCTGCTCGCGCGTGAGCGCGAGCGTCGAGCGGACGCGCGCGTCGGCGAGGGCGGCATCGACCTCGCCGGGTGCGACCACCTCGAACGCCGGCGAGGAGCCGAGCTCGGTCCAGACGATGTGCGTCATCCGGTCGCCGTACTCGGCGCGGCCGGACAGGTTTTCGAGGGGGAGCATCGCCACGAGCGGCCGCGGGCCGGGGGGCGTCACCGCCGGCAGCGGCACGTGGGCGGCGCAGCCGGCGGCCGCCAGCGCGAGCGCCGCGAGGAGCGCGGGAGGATGCCGGAGGAGGCGCGTCACAGCGCCTTCTTCTGGAGGACCGCCACCGCGCGCCGGCAGGCCTCCTGCGTGACGCGGGCGAACGTGCGCTCGCCCGTGCCGCCGACGATCGGCAGGCGGCCGCGGCCGGTCTCGGTGACCGAGATCCGCCACACCACGATGCCGGTCGCGACGTCCACCATCTCGGCGTCGAAGCTCACGACCGGATACTCGGACGTGCCCGAGCGCCGCATCGCGTACTCGTTCACCGAGCCCCGGATCACGGCGGTCGCGCCGAGTGCCGTCGCGGCGTCGCGCAGCTTGGGAAGGGGGATCTGCCCCTGGGCGTCGAACCCGGCGTTCAGCCGCTCGAGCTGGCCGCTCAGCAGCGAGGGATCCACGATCTGGAAGCGCTGCGAGATGATGAGCTCGGTCGTGAAGGCGCGCGTGACGCGCGCGGCCGCGAAGCCGTCCCCCGACAGGTTGTAGAACGGCAGGACCGCGATCTTCTGGTACAGCGTCATGTCCGCCTCGCGGTTCACGAACAGGCGGGGCGACGCGGCGCAACCGCCGGCCAGCGCGACGGCGAGGATCGCCAGCGCCCCGCGGGCCACGTGCCGCGCAATCGGTAGACCACTCATCGTCCGAAGCTCCACGTGAAGGTCGCGTCGACCCGGCGGGCCTCCAGCTCGGTCCCGGGGTCGGTGCTGGTCAGGGACACGCTCGCCGCCGCGTTGCGGACGGGCTGCCAGAGCAGCCGCCCCGTCGCGAGGTCGCGCGTGACGATGGATTCGAGACCTGCCGCGAGCCGGGGGGTAGCGGTCCGGGTCCAGATGCCCTGGAGCTGCCAGCGGTCGGTGAGCTGCATCCGCACGTTCGAGGACCACGTGCGGGTCGTCTGGCGGGGGGCCGAGACGGTCTGGTTGATCGAGTAGTTGCCGATCGCGTCCACCCGCGGCACCGGTTTCCAGGTGACGTCCACCGTGCCGCCCCGCGACATCGAGGCGGGTCGCAGCAGCCCGGAACCGATGCGCTGCGAGTTGAGGCCGGCACCGAGCTGCAGCGAGCGCAACGGCCGGGCCTGCAGGCGCGTGGTCCAGATGGTCGTCCAGCGCTGCTGGACCGCCGCCGTGTCGCCGTTCGCCGCAATCGAGAGCGTGCCGTCCAGCGTGAGCCGCGGGTTCAGCGCCATCCGCGTGACGCCGGACAGCATCTCGGTGCCGTACGTGCCCCGGTCCGGGTCCCAGTTGGTCGTGTGCGAGACGTTCCCCGTGACGTTCCAGTTCGGCCGGAGCATGCCCTCGCCCGCCGCGATCGCGGTGGCGTACTTGAGCAGGCGCGGGCGCCCGTCGGGAGCGCGCTGGGTGCGGATGCCGCCGCCCGAGCTGATCGTCGCCCCGCGGGTCGGCGTCCAGCGGCCGATGAGCGTCCCCTCCTGGTCGGAGAGTTGCGTGCTCCGCGAGGACTCGGTGCCCACGCGCCGCCAGCTGTACATGAGCGCGCCCGTGAGCGTACGCGCCGGCCGCCAGTCCCCCGAGAGCTGGGCGCTCTGGTTCGTGGAGGTCGTCGCGTAGGTCGCGCTCGGCCGCGTTCGCGAGCGGCCGAAGTCGTACTGCAGCGTCGCGGAAACGGTGCGCGCCGGCGCGAGGCGCGCGAGGCCGCCGAAGCCGAACTGGCCCTGGCGCCCGAGCACCTGCTGGGCCGGCCCGCCTTTCTGCCTCTGGTCGGCCGCGGAGGCGTAGAGCGACCAGCGCTGGCGGTCCATGGAGGCGCGCGCGTTGCGCAGGATGCTGCTCTCGTTCGGGGAGCTCGTCGTGCCCAGGCGCCGCTGGCGCAGCCAGGTCGCGTTGAGCTGCAGGCCGCCCGGCACGCTCGCGTGGCCGAGGAGCATCGTCTGGTCGGTCGTTCGGGTGTCCACGGTCGTGGCCGTGTCCAGGGTGGACACCGAGGCGGCGCCGCTGCCGGTCGTGCGCGTGGTGGTCGGCCGGTGCTGCGCGGTGAGCTGGAACATCGGGTGGATCAGCCGCAGCGTGCCCGACGGCGACCGCACCCGGTTCGATGTCCCGGGGTCCGACTGCTCGGTGAACTGCAGGTCGGTGTCCATGAGCAGATTCTGCCTCAGGTAGTTCTGGTGCCGCACGTCGATGGACTTGAGCAGCAGCTCGCTCGAGTTCCGGAGGATCCGCACCGACCCGTCCGGCTGGACGAACTGCCGGACGTCCTCGACGTGCTGGTACTGGAGCTGGACGTTGCCGAAGACCTGCGCTCGCGCCGGCGACGCCGGAACCGCGAGCAGCAGGAGCGGCAGGCCGAGACGCAGAATCCTTCCATCAGCGCGCATAGTTCACGAGGTAGGACTCGGTCCCGTGGCAGGTCGGCGTGCAGGTGCCGCCGCTCACGGTGCGGGTATAGGACAGCAGCCCCGGCGCGCGTCCCGTGACCAGCAGGAACGGCTGGGTCGTCGAGCCGTGGGTCGTGTGGCAGGCGTAGCAGGGCACGCTCTGGCCCGCGACGTGGCCCGCGTGGCCCAGCTGGGCTCCCGAGCCGTTGAAACGCGAAGCGTGCAGGACCATGCCCGGCGACTGGTCGTTCGCGTACACGTCGAAGGAGTGGCAGCGGAAGCAGAGTTCGTTCGAGGTCATGGTCCGCGGAGCCGGGCTGGCCGGATAGTCGGCCACGAGCAGGTGCTCGTAGATCGAGCCGTGCGGGCCCCGGACGCTGCCGAAGTCGGGGCCGTGACAGTCGCCGCAGCGCACGGTCGAGGACGCGCTCCAGCCCGCGACGAAGGCCATCGGGTCGATGCCCGGGTTCGCGCCCGGCCCCTCGACGGCGTGGTGCGAGGGGTTCGCCGGGTTGAGCACCCGGGCGAAGGGCTGCGTCGTCCACGAGGAGTGGCACTTGAAGCAGAGCTGGTACTCGGCGACCGGCGCGGAGAGCGTGTCGCTGCCGGGAACGAACGTGTAGAGCGGCGGCGCACCGGCGGGTCCGTTGAGCACCATGACGCGGCTGACGCCCAGCGTCGTCTTGGAGGCGTCGGACCCGGTCGCGCCCATCGGGCCGTCGGGGCGGCTCGCGTGCGGGTTGTGGCAGTCGCCGCACTCGGCGTGGCGGTTGTCGAGCGGGAGCAGCCCGAAGTCGGACGGCTGGTTCTCGGCCGCGCTCCTGTGACGGCCCGACCAGGTGGCCGTGGGGTGGCGGTACGGCTTCGCGAGGTCCGCGGAGACATCGCCGGGGGCCGGGTTGCCGTCGTGGCACGTGAGGCACAACCGCTCCTCGCGCTGCACGGTCAGGTGCGGGATGAGGCCCTGGGCGTCGCTCCACCCGTGCGGGTCGTGGCAGTTCACGCACTTGGTCGCGGCGTCGGGCTCGATGCGCTGTCCGGGCACCGGGCCGGGCCAGACCATCTCGGGGCTCGAGCCGTGGCTCGTGCCGCGGTAGAGCGCGTCGCCGCCGAAGCTCCCCCCCGCCCACGGCACGTCGTGGCAGCGCAGGCAGAGCGAGTTCTCGTCGGGCCCGATGAGGGCGTTGGGATAGACGATGCCGGACTCCTCGCCGTGCGTCGTGTGGCACTGCTCGCAGTCGCCGGCGTGCGGGCCCGCGGCGAGCGCTCTTGCGATCTGGTCTTCGGGGCGGGGCGGCCGCAACGTGAGCGGGCCCGCGGCCACGAGCACGGCCGCCGTGAGGACGAGGAGGGCGAGGCCGGGAGCCCCGAGTCGGGTGCGACGGGGGGAGGGCGCGCCGGCGAAGCCCGGATGGCGAGGCTCGTTCACGATTCCGCTCCTCGGTTCAAGAACCGCGGGGGGCGATGCGGACCCGGGGGCCCACACCGCCCGTCCCGATCCCGCCGGGCCCCGAAGGGCCCGGCGGGGAACCGCTCGAAGGCCCGGATCAGGCGCCTTCGATGTGACACTGCCGGCACAGATCCTTGTACACGCCACCGTCACCCTCTTCCGTCCGGGTTCCGGTGCCGGTCATGAAGATCAGGCCGAAGGGATTCATGTTGCCGTGAGCCTTGTGGCAGCTCATGCACGACGGGGTGACCGTCTCGTCGCCCGTCGCGCCGGTCCACAGACCCTGCGAGTCCAGCACCTTCACCTTGTTCGTGTGGCTCGCGTACTGCGTCAGGCTCGAGATGTACGTCGCGCCCGTCGTGCCGATGTTCACGTCCGCCGTGGGGTGACGCTTCCACGGGTTCGTGTTCGTCGAGGTGACGCCTCCCATCTGGCCGCCCATGTTCGGGTCACCGCCCTGGCCATGGAAGTCCTGATGGCAGCTCTTGCACCAGTTCGCGTACGCGCTGGCGCGGGTGTCGGGCTCGTTGAAATCCACGTCGCTCTCGGCATAGGCCGCAGCCGAACGCTCGAATACGTCCTTGGTCAGGTCGTTCGTGCCGATCGCGTACGTGACGCTGGCGCCCGTGAAGATGCCGCGGTTCAGCAGGTTCCGGTAGTTCGTGGTGCCGTGCTGGGCGTGGCAATTCGTGCACACCAGGCCTTCGGCGCCGGGCGCGTACGCGCTGGTGCCAATGCCGGGAGGCAGGGCGGTCGAGTTGAGGGTGTGCCCCGATATCGGCGAGTAGCCGGGATCGTTGGTCCCGTGCGCCGGGTCGATGTTGAGGCCGCCGGCTTCGCGCAGGTGGGCCGTGCCGCCGTTCGCGCCGAAGACGTCCGGCGCCCACGACTGGTCGTTGTGACACGAGAGGCAGAGGTCCACTTCGTCGTTGCGAAGCAGGTCGTTGTAGGGGCCGGCGGTGCCGAGCGGCACGAACGAGCCCGAGGTCGTGTACCCGTGCGACTGGCTGTAGTGCGCCACATGACAGTCGGAGCACACCAGCGAAGCGCCCGAGTGGAAGTCGCCCGCGACCGCCACCGAAGCGGCCCCCACCACCATCACGGCGGCGAGAACGAGGGTCAGGCGTTTCTTCATAGGAGACTCCAGGTGTCTGAAACGGGGGAAATCGAGACATCTGTCAGGAAGTACGGCTGAGAAAACGGGTGCAGCCTCGAGTCAACATCACCTCCTCTTCGCAGCCGGCTCAGCGGACCCACCACAGCTGCAGCCGCTTTCCGCCCGTCTCGACCAGGGCGAACATCCCCCGGCCGTCGCTGGCCAGCGCACTCGGGTAGGACAACGCACCGGGACCCGCTCCGCCTCCCAGCACACCCAACAGCTTCCCGGTGAAATCGAAGACCTGGACGAGGTGACGGATGCCGTCCGTCACCCAGATGCGGGAGTCCGGGGTCACCACGACGCCGTTGGGCAGGGAGAAGTTGCCCGGGCCGATGTCGTGCACCCCGAACCCGAAATCGTACCGGCCGTCCGCGTCGAACACCTGCACGGCGAGATCGGTCGAGGCGCAGGTCACGACGACCTGCCCCGACGGCGCCACGGCGAGCGACGTGATGGACGAGAGCTGGCCCGGCTCGGTCCCGGTTGCGCCCCACGTCGCGAGCGGCTCGCCCCCGGGCGAAAGGACGTGAATGCGTCCCTCGCGGCCGCGCGAGGCGACGAGGATCCGGCCGTCCGGGGCGACCGCGATCGCGCCCGGCCCGGCGTCGCCCTCGAACCGGTCGTCCGGAGCCGGCAGCGTGATCCGCGACAGGCTCCGGCCGCGGAAATCGCAGACGTCCACGTAGGACGCGTACGTGTCGCTGACGAGCACGCGGCCGTCGGCGGTCGTGGCCACGCATCGGGGCAGGCCGTCGCGTTCGACGCCGCGCTCGTCCGTGACGCGGTGGACGAAGTAGCCGGCGGGGCGTCCGTCGCGAGCGAAGAACTCGATCCTCCCCAGGCCCGTGTTCGCCACGACGATCTCTTCGTGCTCCGCGTCGATCGCCACGCCGAGCGGCTGCTCGAAGGCGCGCGAGCCATTCGCGACGTAGGAGACGAGCGACGAATCGATGGTCGGCTCCGTCGAGGCTCCGGCGGCGCCCGCTCCCGCGGTGTGAGCGCTGATCGCCGCCGCGATTCCCGCGACCAGCGCGGTGCGCGAAACCGCGCGCACGAACGCCCTGCACCGCGCGCCGCGCAGCACGGTGCGAATCGGGGGAAGAAGTCTCACGTCCATGCGGGCCTTTCGGAGCGGTCGTGTCGGTCTTGGGGGTTCGGGACGCGGCGGCTCGCCGCCCCGGACCCTGGAAGACGCATCAACGCTTGTGCCATGCGTCACAAAGGGAGGGCGGTTCCGACTGGGGCCATAACCGAAAGTGAACACAACACGTTACGTTGTGTGTTTGCAGTCACTTCTGGCGGTGGACGCGGACGGGAAGAACCGGCCCATGCCAGACCGTCAGGAAGATCCGTAGAAGTACTGACATCCTGACGCTGGCGCGATCGCCCGGGGCTTCGGTTTGCATGCGTTCCGAGAGCGTGCTGGGAGCCACGTCTGACCCGGTGAGGCACGCGCAACCGGCCCCGCGACCCAGCCCGCTCGAGACCTGCAGGAGCCCGCGGCGAGGCGAGCGAGGGCCGCGCGGTGCCGTGCTCGTCGACTGTGATTCCCGGCACGCGGGCCATCACGCCCTCCTGCTGCTCGCGCCGCTCGCCGGCGTACCCCTGGTCGCTTCGCCGCCGGCCGCGGCCGATCTCGCGACTTCGCTCCCGACCGTGACCGCCCCACCGCGTGCGACGGTCATCGTGCCGATGGTGGTGGCGCCCGGTCCCGAGGGGCCGGGTGTCACGTCGCTCCAGTTCCGGATGGACTTCCCTCCGGGCGCGCTCCCGGCGTCCGCCTCGCACCCCGACAGGTGGCTGCAGTCCTCCGGGCCCGCCTGCGTCGGCGCGAGGGGAGTTCGTCGCGGCCGCCGCGCTTCCCGATCGCCGTGCCGGCGGGCGAGCCGCTGCCGCTCCCCGCGGGACTCTGCTTCGCGAGCGCGGTTCGCGGTCCGGAACGGCCGTGCGGCGTGTCGCCGTGATCCGGTGGGCGGCTTCGCGGCTCGGCAACGCGCCGCGTGCTTGTTTCGCTCCCGCGGTTTCGATTATTCTTCCGCGCCTTCCGCATCCCGGGCAGACGGGCTGCGGGCGCACCATCCCACCCGTCGAGCGGGCCGCATCCCCTGACTGCACCTCGCGGCAGCCCGACCCCGGCGGGCGACTCCGGCACTCAGCGGCCGGCTGCCCCAACCCCATTGAGGAGCACCCGATGAAGCTGTTCCGCACCGCGGGTACCGCCCTGCGGAAACTCACCGTGCCCGGCCTGCTGGCATTGCTCGCAGGCTCGCTGCTCCCCGCCCTCGCGTCGGCGAGCGAACTCGACCTTCAGCTGCCGACGCTCAATGCCCCGGAGCGGCAGCTGCTCTTCATCGGTATCGGCGTCTGCGTCGTCGGCATGGCCTTCGGCATGATCATGTTCAACCAGGTGCGGAACATGCCCGCGCACCGGCTCATGCTCGACGTCTCGCACACCATCTACGAGACCTGCAAGGCCTACCTGCTCAAGCAGGGTCAGCTCCTCATCGTGCTCGAGGTCTTCATCGGGGCCTGCATCATCTACTACTTCGGGGTGCTCCAGCACCTCGACGTGATGAAGGTCCTGACGATCATCCTGTTCTCGATCGTCGGCATCCTGGGCTCGTACGGCGTCGCCTGGTTCGGCATTCGGATGAACACGTTCGCGAACAGCCGCGCCGCGTTCGCGTCCCTCAAGGGCAAACCGATGCCCGTCTACGAGATCCCGCTCCAGTCCGGCATGAGCATCGGCGTCATGCTGATCTGCGTCGAGCTGATCATGATGCTCGGGATCCTCCTGTTCGTCGCTCCCGAGAACGCGGGGGCGTGCTTCCTCGGCTTCGCCATCGGCGAGTCGCTCGGCGCCTCGGCGCTTCGCATCGCGGGCGGCATCTTCACGAAGATCGCCGACATCGGATCCGACCTCATGAAGGTCGTGTTCAAGGTCAAGGAGGACGATCCCCGCAACCCCGGCGTCATCGCCGACTGCACCGGCGACAACGCCGGCGACTCCGTGGGGCCGACGGCGGACGGCTTCGAGACCTACGGCGTGACGGGCGTGGCGCTCATCTCGTTCATCGCCCTCGCCGTGCAGCCCGAGCACAAGGCCACGTTCCTCGTGTGGATCTTCGTGATGCGCATCGTCATGATCCTCACCTCGATCGCGTCCTACCTCGTGAACGCCGCGGTCGCGCGGGCGCAGAACGCCGGCAAGGACAAGCTCAACTTCGAGGCGCCCCTGACGAGCCTCGTCTGGGTCTGCTCCCTGCTCTCGATCGTCGTCACGTTCCTCGTCTCGCACTGGATGCTCAGCGGCCTCGGCGGGAACCTGTGGCTGACGCTTTCGATCATCATCTCGTGCGGCACCATCGCGGCGGCCCTGATCCCCGAGTTCACCAAGGTCTTCACCAGCTCGCACTCGCGCCACGTGAAGGAGATCGTCGCGGCCTCGCAGGAGGGCGGCGCCTCGCTCAACATCCTCTCGGGCATGGTCGCCGGCAACTTCTCGGTCTTCTGGAAGGCGCTGACGATCGCGGTGCTGCTGTTCATCAGCTACCACTACTCGCAGCAGGGCCTTTCGGAGTACATGGGTTATCCGGCCGTCTTCGCTTTCGGACTGGTGGCGTTCGGCCTGCTCGGCATGGGCCCGGTCACGATCGCGGTCGACTCCTACGGCCCCGTGACGGACAACGCCCAGTCGATCTTCGAGCTCTCCCAGATCGAGACCACGCCGGGCACCTCGGAGGAGATCGAGAAGCAGTTCGGCTTCAAGCCCGACTTCGCGAAGGGCAAGCACTTCCTCGAGGACAACGACGGCGCGGGCAATACGTTCAAGGCGACCGCGAAGCCCGTGCTCATCGCCACGGCCGTGGCCGGCGCCACGACCATGGTGTTCTCGATCATCCTCGTGCTCCAGAAGCACTACGAGGCGATGGGCCAGCAGTTCTCGCTCGACCTGCTGAACCCCTACGTCCTGCTCGGCCTGATCATGGGTGGCGGGACGGTCTACTGGTTCACGGGTGCGTCGATGCAGGCCGTAACGACCGGGGCTTATCGGGCGGTCGAGTTCATCAAGAAGAACATGAACCTCGACTCCGCCGAGGCCGCCGACATCGAGGCCTCGAAAACGGTCGTGCGCATCTGCACCGACTACGCGCAGAAGGGCATGTTCAACATCTTCCTCGTGATCTTCGCCATCACGCTCGCCTACGCGTTCTTCAACCCCACGTTCTTCATCTCCTACCTCATCGCGATCGCCGTCGTCGGCCTGTTCCAGGCCGTCTACATGGCCAACGCCGGCGGCGCGTGGGACAACGCCAAGAAGGTGGTCGAGGTCGAGCTGAACGCGAAGGGAACCGACCTGCACGCGGCGACGGTCGTCGGGGACACGGTCGGCGACCCGTACAAGGACACCTCGTCGGTCGCGCTCAACCCGATCATCAAGTTCACGACGCTCTTCGGCCTGCTCGCGGTCGAGATGGGCGTCTCGAACCCGGGCATCGCGCCGGTCGCGGCCGGAGCGTTCATGATCGTGGCACTCGTGTTCGTGTGGCGCTCGTTCTACGCCATGCGCATCGCCCAGAGCTGAGCCGGGCGCCGAACCGCGACGCGAAAGCCCCGCCGGGGAGACCTGGCGGGGCTTTCGGCAACCGCCCGCGACCGCCGCCGGATGGACGCCCTGATCGCCGGATCCCCGGTCGCTGTCCGGCAGCCCGCGGCTCCTCCGGCCGGCCCGCGCGCTCCGGAGCAGAGTCGGCGCGGTGAAACGGGATGAAACATGCGCTTCGGGCGCGCGCTTGAAATGTCCGGTGGTCGTCGAGAAATCGTTTTGCCTTTGACCGGGCTTGGGTAAAATCGCGCAGGACCCTTAACCCCCCGCGAGACGCTCCCCCATGCCGAGACTTTCCTCCTCCCGTGCATTCTCGCTCGTCCTCGTCGGCGCCATGGCGCTGATGGCGCGGCCCGCCCACTCCCTCCAGGTCACCGGCATCGACGCCGTCAACGAACGCGGCCAGACGTTCGTCACCTGGAACAACCTGCCGGGGACCGGCTGGACGTACCACGTGTACGCCTGCGTCGGCGACATCCAGAACTCCGCCGACTTCTTCAACTACGCGTGGGAACTCGGAACGGTCGGCGACTCCAGCGCCATCGACCGTCGCATCTCGTCGCTGCTCGGCACGACGCTCACGTTTCACACGGACAGCGGCGGCCCCGCGCTCCCCCTCCTCAAGGGGCTCTTCGTCGCAACTCCCTACGAGACGGGCATCCGCCGGTACCTGGTCCTGGCCGAGAGCGCGAACTTCCCGATCGACTACAGCTTCTTCCCGGGGCAGAACATCACGCCGTCCCCCGTCTGGGAGGTGCTCGGCCGGCCCCGGCCGATCTGGCAGCGCCACATCGACTACCCCGCCTGCGAGGACTACGTCCTGTTCTCGAGCGGCAGCGACATCCCCGGCTTCCCGGCGACCTGGCAGTCGGACGGTCACGCGAGGCACTTCGGCCTGATCCGGGGCGAGCCGGGCGGCGCGCTGGTGCTGAACGGCCACGGCCTCGGCGGCAGCTTCCTCAACTCGATCGTCGGCTCGGGTCATCCCGGCGAGAACGTCATCGCTCCGGACGACTACCTGCCGTCGTGGGACCGCTCTTCGTTCTACCTGGGCTACAACTCGAGCTACGACCCAAACCTCGGCAAGAACGGCTCGGTGAGCGGCGGCTGGGTCGTGGACTACACCGACCGGTTCGTGATGTACCTGATCGACTGGTCCCAGGCGAACCTCGGCAACGACCCCGAGCGCGTGTACGCGATGGGAAGCTCGATGGGTGGCTCCTTCGCCTTCTTCCTCGCGTGGCATCACCCCGAGCGCGTCGCCGCGGCCATCGCGAACATCCCGAAGACGTGCACGAGCTTCACGGGCGACACGGACTCCATCCTCACGAAGACTTTCGAGCGCGTCTGGTCGCCGATCTCGGTCAACCTGCGCACCACGGCGGACGGCATTCCCGTCTACAATTGGATGGACGGACGCGACCTGGCGCGGCGCTTCGAAGCCCGGGGCGCCGCCCCGGTCTTCGGGTTCGCGGGCCGCAACGACCACGAGGTCGGTTGGCAGGAGAAGATCCCGCTCTTCCAGGCGCTCAACGAGTACCGCGCGGGCGAGACGTGGTTCTGGGACGGCCGGACGCACACCGACAACCAGTCCACCACGACGTGGGCTCCGGAGCAGCTCGACTGGGAGCGACTCTACCGCTACCGCCTCGACCGCAGCTTCCCGGCGCTCTCGAACTGCAGCGCGAACAGCAACCCGGGTGACGGCACGACCGCCGTGGGCGATTCCGTCGGGACCATCAACGGGTTCGTGAGCTGGGACGAGGTGCCCGTGGACCTGCGGGACCACTGGGAGTGCGTGCTGCGCCCGGTGACCCTGCAGACGCTGAACGGGACGCTGTCCCCACCGTCGAACATCACGGTGGACGTCACCCCGCGCCGCCTGCAGAACTTCCTCGTCTCGGACCGCACGTCGTACCGCTACACGGTGACGGACGCCGTGAGCGGCGACGTGCTGCAGAGCGGGACGCTCCAGGCGGACTCGCTCTACCTGCTGACGGTGCCGGCCGTTCCGGTCGTCCCGAACGGATCGCGCATCGCGATCGAGCCGACGACGCTCCTCGCCGTGGACGGCGCCGGCGCGCCGCGCGTTCCACACATCGCACTGACCGCGAACCCGGTCCGGGGCGCGACGACGCTGCGTGTGGACTGGCCGGGTGACGGTCCGGCCCGCGTGGATCTCTACGACCTGTCGGGACGCCGGGCGCGCTCGCTGTTCGCCGCTCCAGCCATCGGCACGGCGACGATCGGCTTCGACCCCTCGGGGCTCGCGCCGGGCGTCTACCTGCTCGACGCGCGGCAGGGCGCGAGGCATGCCTCGCGGAGGGTCGTCGTCGTCCGCTGAGGCCTGGCCCGAACCGCGAAGGGGCGCCGGCCCGCAGGCCGGCGCCCCTTCGCGCGTTCCACGCCGCGTTCTAGAGCTCGTTGCGCCGGATGATGTGGGCGTACTTCCACGCGCTCGGCCGGATGCGCCGCAGTTGCGTGGCGAAGTCCACCTCGACCAGCCCGAAGCGGGCCCGGTAGCCGTCCGCCCACTCGTAGTTGTCGAGCAGCGACCAGTGCAGGTAGCCCACGACGTCCACCCCGTCGGCGATCGCGCGGGCGACCTGCCAGAGGTGCATGAACAGGAACACCCAGCGGTCGTCGTCCTCGCGGGCGGGGACGCCGTTCTCCGTGATCAGGATCGGGAGCCTGATCCGGCCGAACTCGCGCAGGTACTGCGCGAGCCCCTCGGGATACACCTCCCAGCCGAGGTCGTTGAGCTTGCCGACGTACTGGCGGTTGTCGAGGCTGCAGGTGCCGCCCATCCAGCCCGGCAGGTCCAGCCCGGTGTTGTGGACGAAGTCGCGCGTGTAGTAGTTCAGCCCGAGGAAGTCGAGCGTGCGGCCGAACGGCAGCCGTTCCCAGAAGACGCCCGGCAGGTGCAGCACGCCGCGGTGGAGCGCGTTCACGAACAGGTGATTGAAGAGCCAGCTCCGGGCGCGGACCGACATGCGGTCGCCCCAGCTCTTCGGGTCGCAGGCCGACAGCGCGAGGACGTGCTTGGCGATGCTCACGCGGGCGTCGGGCCGGTGGCGGTGGATGATCGCGTAGGCCCGCGCGTGGGCGCGCACGAGGTTGCGCAGGACCTTGAGCGCGGCGTTCCAGTCGGTCTTCCCGGGCGGCCACTGGCCGATCACCCAGCCCTTGAAGACCTGCACGACCGGCTCGTTCAGCGTGATCCACCAGCGCGCGAGCGGGCCCAGCTCGCCCAGGACGCGGTCCACATAGCGCGCGAACGCCCCCTCCATCTCCGGGCTCTCCCACCCGCCCCTGGCCGCCATCCAGCGCGGCATCGTGTAGTGGTAGAGCGTGACGACGGGTTCCATGCCGCGCTCGTGCAGCGCCTCGAGCACGTCTCGGTAGTGGGCCATCGCCTCGTCCGACCAGCGCCCGGGCTCCGGCTCGATCCGGCTCCACTCGATCGAGAACCGGTGGGCGTTGTGCTCGAGCGCCTGCGCGAGGTCGAAGTCGTCCCGGTAACGGCGGTAGTGGTCGGCGGCGTCCCCGGACTTCTCGGGGACGCGCCCGGCCTGCTCCCAGTCCCACCAGTCGTTGAGTTCGTTGCCGCCCTCGACCTGGTGGGCCGAAGTGGAGGCGCCCCAGAGGAAACCGTGCGGGAATCGGAAGTTGGCGCCGTGGACGCCGTAGGCGGGGGGTGCCCCGGGGGCGCCTGCGGCCCGGCCGCCGGGCGGCGGCGGGGCATCCGGACTCGGGGTGGCGGGCAACGAGCTCAAGCGGCGCGACTCCGTGGAAGCGATCGGGAGGTGGCGCCGGCGAACCGTCCCCCGCCGGCGTACGCACGCGGGCACGGCTTGACGCATGCGCGGGCCTACCCTTATTTCGGAACCCGGCCCGCAGTATCGGCCGCGTCGTGGAATCGCTCAACCTTCACCGTCGGGACCGCCGGGGAACGCGCATGTCGAAGAAGCTCGAGTCGCACCTCATCGTCCGGCCGCCGGGCTACCGGAACGCCGAGTGCGGCCTCTTCCTCGCCCAGTTCGACGAGCTGAGCGCGAACCTGTGGGAGGACCTCGCCGGCATGACCGCGGCCGAGCTGGCCTGGCAGCCGCGTCCCGGCGCGAACAGTGCGGGCATGCTGCTCGCGCACATGGCCATCGTCGAGGTGGTCTGGATCCAGCGCACGGCGAAGGGCCTCGATCCGGCGGCGATGCGCCGACTGCTCGGGATCGGTCCCGACGACGACGGCATGCCGCTGGGGCCCTCCGGGTCCCCGCCCGAGGCGCTGCGCGGCTGGACGCTCGCGGACTACCGCGCGTTGCACCGCAAGGCGCGCTCGTTCGCGAAGCGCGCCGCCCGCCGCTTCGGCGCGCGCGACCTCGGACGGGTCGTCGAGGTGACGTTGCGCGACGGCCGCCGGATGCGCTTCAACGTGCGCTGGATCCTCCACCACCTGCTCGAGCACTTCGCCGGGCACTGCGGCCAGATCCTGATGCTCCGGCACCTGCACCGCGACCGGCGGCGGCGCTAGTCCCCGCCGGACAGCTCGGCGGCGAGCGCCCCGCAGCCGGCCCGCACGTGGGCCGGGTCGGCGACCAGGCTCACGACGAGGTGCTCGCCGCCCTCGAGGTCGTAGAACTCGCCCGGGTGGACGGCGACACCGCGCTCGAGGAGCGCCAGGGCCCAGCGTTCGCCCGTCCGCTCCGCGGGCACCCGCAGCACCGCGGTCCAGCCGCCGTCGCCCGGCAGCCGCGAGAGCCGGGGGCGCTCGCGGACGAGCGCGTCGAGCGTCGCGAGGTTTCCGGCCACGCGTCCGCGCACCCGCGCGGCGAAGCCCGCGCGCAGGCCGAGCAGGCGCGGCAGCGCCACCTGGACGGGCCCGGCCACGCCGAGGAAGAGGTCCGAGATCCACTCGAGACCGGCCAGCGCCGCGCGCCTCGGGCCGGCCGGCCCGGCGGCGGCGATCCAGCCCAGCTTGAGGTGCGGAAGGCCGCAGAGCTTCGAGAGGCCCCCGAGCACGAACACCGACGCCTCCGGGTCCCCGTCGAGCCAGGAAGGCAGCGGGCCGCGTCCGGGCCAGGCGTGGTCGGCGAAGACCTCGTCGGCGATCACGGAGGCGCCCTCCCGCCGGGCCGTCGCGGCGACGAACGCGCGGTCGGCGGGTGCCAGGCACGTCCCGGTCGGGTGATTGGGCTCGACCACCACCATCGCCTTCGCCCCGAACGCCGCCCGCGCGAACGAATCGTGATCGAGGTGCCACGTGCCGTCGAACGCGAGCCGATAGGGTCGTGGCTCGAGTCCCTCCGCCCAGGCCAGCGGCTCGAAGAGCGGATAACTCGGGGCGGGCACGGCGATCCGCTCGCCCGGGTCCGCGAGCACGCGGAACAGGTGCGCGTAGCTCTCGCTCGTGCTCGCCGTGAGCACGATGCTGGCCGGAGCGGCCGCGAGCCCGCGTGTGGCGTAGTACCCCTCGATCGCCTCGCGCGCTGCCAGGGCGCCGAGCGGGTCGGGCTCGTAGGGCTCCGCGGAGGCAGCCGCGAGGATCTCGGCCGCCTCCGCGAGGGGCGAAAGGCCGAGGCGCGTCGGGTTCGAGGCGGTCAGGTCGGCCACGGGAAGCCCCTCGCGGCGCCGGCCGGCGAGGCGGCGGGTCCACTCGTTGGGTTCCTGGGCGGCGGGAACGCGGCGCGACGGCATGTGGAAAGGCTACGGGCCGGCCGGCCGACGGGGCAAGCGGAACGCCCCGGCGCGAGCGCGCCGGGGCGTCCGGGACGGCAAGGGCGTGCGGCCTACGTGCCCTCGCTCCACGTGGCCATGTACTTCACCTGCTCGGGCGTCATCACGTCGATGTCGATGCCCATGCTCTTGAGCTTGAGGCGCGCCACCTCGCGGTCGATCTTCTTCGGCACGATGTGGACTTCCTTCTTCATCTTGCGGGCGTTCTTGCGCAGGAACTCCACGCTCAGCGACTGGTTCGCGAACGACATGTCCATCACCATCGCCGGGTGGCCTTCGGCCGCGGCGAGGTTGATGAGCCGGCCCTCGCCCAGCAGGTTGATGCGCTTGCCGCCCTTGAGCCGGTACTGATCCACGAACGGCCGGGCGGCCTTCTTCGAGACGGCCATGCGTTCGAGTGCGGGGATGTCCAGCTCGACGTTGAAGTGGCCGCTGTTCGCGACGATGGCGCCGTCCTTCATGGCCGCGAAGTGCTCGCGACGGATGACCGACTTGTTGCCCGTCACGGTGATGAACAGGTCGCCCTTCGGGGCGGCCTCGGCCATCGAGCAGCTGATATAGCCGTCCATCTGCGCCTCGAGCGCCCGCACCGGATCGACCTCGGTGACCATGACCGTGGCGCCCATGCCCTTCGCGCGCATGGCCACGCCGCGGCCGCACCAGCCGTAGCCGGCGACGACGACCGTCGACCCCGCGACCAACATATTCGTCGCGCGCAGGACGCCGTCCATCGAGCTCTGGCCGGTGCCGTAGCGGTTGTCGAAGAAGTGCTTCGTGTCGGCGTCGTTGATGGCGATGACCGGGAACTTGAGCTTCCGGTCGGCCGCCATCGCGCGGAGGCGCGTAACGCCGGTCGAGGTCTCCTCCGTGCCGGCGATCACGTCGCGGAGGTACTGGGTCTTCTTCGTGTGCAGCACGGTCACGAGGTCACAGCCGTCGTCCATCGTGACGTGCGGGCGCGCCTCGATGCACGACACGATGTGCGAGTAGTAGGTCTTGTGCTCTTCACCCTTGATCGCGAACGTCGGGATTCCGTAGTGGCCCACGAGCGCGGCCGCCACGTCGTCCTGGGTGCTGAGCGGATTCGAGCCGCACAGGTAGACCTCGGCGCCGCCGGCCTTGAGCGTGCGGGCCAGGTTCGCGGTCTCGGTCGTCACGTGCAGGCACGCCGCGACGCGCAGTCCGCGCAGCGGGCGCTCCTTCGCGAAACGTGCGCGGATGGCCCGCAGCACGGGCATGTTCGAGTCGGCCCACTCGATGCGGGCGCGGCCCGCGCGCGCGAGGCGCGGGTCCTTCACGTGGCCGGGGGTCGTGCTGCCGTTCGTGACGGCCTTCTTGCGAGTCGCCATGGGACGGGACGCTCCTGGTGGATACGGGAAATGGGAGGACGAGGTTACGACCGGCGGAGAGGTTGCCCGATTCCGGCGCCGGGCTCAAACGGAAATTGAGCCCTTGCCGTTCACGTCCGACGTTGGTATGTATGCGCATATGAAACGGACCACTCTCGTTCTCGACCCCTCCCTCTACGCGGAGCTGCGACGGCGCGCCGCCGCGGAAGGCCGCACGCTGACCGAGGTCGTCGAGCGCACGCTGCGGCTCGGGCTCGAGGCGCATGCGTCGTCGCGGCGCACGCGCGTGCAGCTTCCCTCCTATGACCTCGGGCCGTTCCTCGCCGACCCCGCGCGGCGCGACGTGCTGCCGGGTCGCCCGCCGATCGAGGAGGACTGATGCGCGCCGTGGACGCGAGCCTGCTCGCCTACGCCGTGAACCGCTACGCGCCCGAGCACGCGCGGGCGGCCGGGGTGCTCGAGGAGATCGCCAACGCCGACCGGCCCTGGGCCCTGCCGTGGCCCGCGGTTCACGAGTTCCTCGCCCGGGTCACGCACCCGCACGCCGTGGCGCGCGCGCTGCGGCCCGCCGACGCCTGGACGTTCGTCGAGGAGCTCGCCCGCAGCGCCTCGCTGCGCTGGCTGGGTCCGACGGAGCGCCACGCCGAAGTCGCGGCCGAGGTGCTCGGGATGGTCGCGGGCGGCGGGCCGGGCTGGCCGCCGGGCTTCGAAACCGCCGTCGTGCTGCGCGAGCACGGCGTGCGCGAGCTGCTGTCCTCCGACCGCGGCATGCGCCGCTTCCGCTTCCTCGACGTGCGCGACCCCGTGCACGGCGAGCTGTGGACGCCCGCCGAGCCCCCCGCGCGCCGGTACCGGACCCTCACCCGCCGCCCGCGCGGCTGATGTTCCCGGCAGGTGCGGCCCGGGCGCGAATCGGGCACGATGCCGCCCCGTTCCCACCCGAGATCCGGAGTGCCCGATGAGCGAGAGCTTCGCCCCCACGCCCGAGCCGCCCTACTGGGTGGTCGTCTTCACGAGCCGCCGCTCGGCCGCCGACCCGGACGGCTATGCCCGGATGGCCGAGGCCATGGAGAAGCTCGCGGCGGAGCAACCCGGATACCTCGGCTTCGAGAGCGTCCGGGACGCCTCGGGGCTCGGCGTGACGCTCTCCTACTGGCGCACCGAGGCCGACCTCGCCGCCTGGAAGCGCGTCGCCGCGCACCTGGCCGCCCAGCGGGCCGGGCACGAGCGCTGGTACGACGACTTCCGCGTGCGCGTCGCGCGCGTGGAGCGCGCGTACGGCAGGGCCGACAGCCCCCGCGAGGGACTCTAGCCGCGCCGGGCCGGACGCCCGCCCGCCCGCGATGCCGAGGGCCCGCTCAGCGCGCGTGCCACTCCCGCAGCAGCTCCGCCTCGCGCTCCGGCTTCAGGGCCGGCGAGGCGGCCCGCGCCTCGTCCGGGCGCGCCCGGTCCCAGGCGAGCGTGTCACGGGCGGTCTCGTCGAGCGGGCGGAACGCAAGGCCCTCGGCGAGCGCCCGGGCGATGCTGACCTCGTCGAGGCCCGCCTCCTCGCGCGGCACCCAGAGGGGCAGCTCGGTCCAGGGCTGGACACCCCGCCCGAGCAGGAACGCCTCGGCCACCCACGTCAGCCGCGAGGGCGTCCCGACCGCCTGCGCGGTGCGTTCGAGCACGTCGCCGATCGTCACGGGCTCGGCGGGGCCGGTCGCGTTGAAGGTGCCCCCGGCGCCGCGCTCGATCATCGCGAGGATCCACGCCGCGAGGTCGCGGGCGTCGATCACCTGCACGGGCTGCTCCGGAGAACCAGGCGCCAGCACCTCGCCCCCGCGCGCGAGCCGCCGCGGCCAGTAGGGAAACCGGTCGGTCGTGTCGTGCGGTCCGACGATGAGGCCCGGCCGCAGGACGAGCGCCCGGTCGCCGAAGCCCTGCCTCGCCTCGCGCTCGCAGGCGGCCTTGAGCCCGCCGTAGGTCTCGCCCGTCACCTGCTCGACCGCCGGGTCGTCGAGGGTGAGCAGCGGCGCCGACTCGTCGGCGCCCGGCGCCATGGGCGAGGCGTAGACCGAGAGGCTCGAGACGAACGTGTAGTGGCCGGCGCGCCCGGCGAGCGCGGAGACGGAGTCGCGGACCACGCGCGGCACGTAGCCGCTCGGGTCGAAGACCGCGTCCCACGTGCGGTCCTCCAGCGCGCCGAGGCCGCCGTCGCGATCGCCGGTGAGGGTCTCGATCCCGGGGAAGAGCCCCGGCGCCGAGCGGCCGCGGTTGAAGAGCGTCAGCAGGTGCCCGCGCGCGAGCGCCGCCTCGACGAAGTGCCTGCCGAAGAAACGCGTCCCCCCGAGGACCAGCAGCCGCATGCGGCCTCCCCGCCCCGCACGGGAAAGCGGGCAGTCCGTTCACCGCGGACCGCCCGCCCCCGCGGGGAGCTCGCTAGTCCGAGGGCTTCTCGAACGCCGAGTCCGGCACCGCCGGGTTCAGCTCGAGCCCGGTCAGCTTCCCGGAGACGAACGTCTCGCCGTCGCGCAGCACGGTGTACTGGTGCGGGTACTGGATCCCGCTCTCGGGCCCCCAGCCCTCGTACAGCTCGACGACGCGCGCCGGGCCGAGCCGGCCGCTGCCCGGGTCCTGGTAGGCGCAGCCCGCCAGCGTGCCGTCGTCCGCGAAGAGAAGCGTGAGGTCCTGCGACTTCGCGCCCTTCACGGCCGCGGCCTTGAAGGATCTTTCCCCGACCTTCTCGGGCTCGTCGAGCGCGATCAGCTCGACCTTCGAGGGGTCCGAGAACAGCCGCCACAGCGAGCGCTCGTAGTCCTTGGCGACGCCCTCGGCCGCGCCGGGGTTGTCGCGCGACTGGCCCATGCCGCTCATCCAGCCGCTCCGGCCGTCGAAGCCCTGGCGGACCTCGCCGAACGGCAGCTTCTGGACGGACACGTTGCGGTCCGGGAACGCCCAGGTCTCCTCGTTCGAGAGGTTGATGGACTGGCCCTGCATGCTGAGCGTCGCGTCGGTCGTGACCTTCACGGTCTTCACCTTCGCCCACGCGGCCGGCCCGCCCGCGGCCTTCGCCGCGGCGGCCAGCCACTCGCTGCCGCGCCGGCGCGCCTCCGGCGTGTCGTTGACGCCCGTCTGCTTCGACGGCGGCGGCGGGATCGAGATGTCCACGCGCTCGACCGGGAGCCCCGCGCTCGTGAGCGGCCGGTCGAAGTCCGACTCCTTGCCCACGATGACCGCCACTTCCTTCTCGGGCGTGAGCTTGCGCTTCGCCGCGGCCAGCACGCTCGCGCTGGTGACCTGTTCGAGCGCCTTCTGGTAGCGCTGCAGGAAGTCGGCCGGGTACCCGATCGCGTCGTAGTAGGCGGCGCGGAACAGGACCTGGCTCGGGTCCTCGAAGTTGAAGACGAACCCGTTCACGACCGCCTGCTTGGCGACCTGCAGCTCGGCGTCGGTGAACGGCGCGGTGGTGACCGCCTTCACCTCGTCGCGCACGAGATTGAGCGCGACCATCGTCGAATCGCTGCGGGTGAGCGAGTAGGCCAGGAACACGCCGGGCTTCTGGTAGTCCGTCCCGGCGTTCGCCCCGGCCGCATACGCCAGGCCGCGCTGGGTGCGGATGTGCTGGACCATGCGCGACGAGAAGCCGCCGCCCAGGCCCTGCTCGAGCACCTGCATGGCCGCGTAGTCCGGGTCGTCGGCGCGCGACCCCGGCTGCGCCACGATGATCCCGGACTGCGTCACGTCCTCCTTCGGGGCGAACACGATCCGGGCCTTGACCGACTCGGGAGTCGGCGGCAGCTCCGGCTTCGGGGTGCCGCTCTTCTTCCAGTCGCCGAACTTCTCGCGCAGCAGCTTCTTCATGTCCGACGACCGGAAGTCGCCGTAGAGGGCGAGGATCGCCCGCTCGGGCACGAACACCTCGTCGTGCACCTTCACGCAGTCGTCGTGCGAAATCGGCTCGACCGTCGCGTACTCGGGCTCCTCCGCCCACGGGCTGTTCTTGCCGTAGACCGCCTGCCGGGCCACCCGGATCAGCATCGGGATCATCTCGTCGTTGCGGCTCGCGATCTGCCGCCGCAGGCCGACCTTGGCCAGCTCGATCTTGTCGTCGGGGAACGCCGGCTTGCGGATGATCTCGGCCCACAGGCCCACGACCTCGGACGTGTTCTCGGTGAGGCAGCGGAACCCCGCGTTCGCGAGATCCGAAGAGATGTTCGAGTTGATCGCCGCGCCGATGGCCCCCAGCCGGTCGTCCAGCCAGTCACCGCTGTGTGCCGCGGTGCCGCCCGAACGCATGACGTTGCCCGTCACGCCCAGCAGGCCGGCCCGGTCTTCGGGAGCGAACGAGGGACTCGAGGGGAAATAGGCCGTGCCCTTCACGACGGGCAGCTCGTGGTCCTCGAGCAGGTAGACGACCACGCCGTTCGGCAGCACGAATCGCTCGGGCTTCACGGCCGGGATGCGTCCGATGGGCGGGACGGTCAGGTTGCGCGGATCGTAGATGGAGACGTCCACGGGCGCCGCGGTCGCGGTGGCGGCTGCGAAGAGCGTCGCCGCGAGGACGAGGCGGTTCAGGATGGCGGGCTTCATGTCAGCGCCCTCCCTTCTTGCTCTCGCCGTCGGCCGGCGGGTTGACGATGCTGGCCACGGTGCGGTTGCTCTTCACGAGCCCCTCGCGCATCGCAGTCGTGAGATCGTCGGGGGTCAGCGCCTGCACGCGCTCCTGCTCGCGGAAGAACTGCCGCCAGCCGCCGTAGAGCGCCTGCGCCTGCGCCAGCTCGCCGGCCAGCTCGCCGTTGTCCTCGGCCGAGCCGATCTTCTGGGCGCGCACGCGGACCTTGTAGCCGTCCAGCTCCTCGTTCGTGAACGGCTTGTCGCCCATCGCCTCGGCGATGACGTCGTAGGCCGCCTGTTCGACCGTCCCGGGGTCCTGCCCCGAAGCGGGCACGAGGTACATCAGCATCAGGTTCGGGTACTTCTCGCCCGGCTCACCCGTGCTGCAGCCCACCTGCACGGCGATCTTCTTCTCCTTGACGAGCGTCTTGTAGAGGCGCGACCAGCGGCCACCGCCGAGCAGGTCGGCGGCCGCCTTCCACGCCGCGTAGCTCGGGTCCGAGACGGCCGGGATGTGCCAGCCGACGAGGACGATCGGCTGGGCCTTGTCCTCGATCGTCACGCGGCGCTCGCCGATCTGCTTCGGCTCGACCGTGTCCACCGGCGGCGGGGCCGGCGCGTCGGAGACGGCGGAGAAGTACTTCGTCGCCAGCTTCCTGACCTGGTCCAGCGTGACGTCGCCGACCACGGCGATCGTGATGTTCTTCGCGACGTAGTTGCGCTTGAAGTAGGCCTCGCCCTGCGGCCGGCTGAACGTCTTGAGGTCCGACGGGTAGCCGATGCCGCCAAAGCCGTAGGGGTGGGCGTGGAACGCCGTCGTGATGAACTCCTGGTAGAGCCGGCCGACCGGCGAGGACTCGACGCGCATGCGCCGCTCCTCGTAGACCACGTCGCGCTCCTTGTAGAACTCGCGGAACACCGGGTCCACCAGCATGCCCGCGAACAGCGACGCCCAGAGTTCGACGCGGTTGGACGGCAGCGAATAGAAGTAGGCCGTGATGTCGTCGGCCGTGAACGCGTTCACGTTCTGACCGCCGGCCTGCTCGATCAGGGTCGAGTACTCGTCGGTGACGACGTACTTGGACGAGGCCGTCTGGGCGTCCTTGAACGCCTGGTCGAGCGTCGCGAGCTTCGTCGAGTCCGCGAGCCGGCCCTTGCGCCGCTCGTTCAGGTAGGCGGCCCACGCGGCGTCCGTGGCGTCGAGGGCGACCTTCTCCTTCGCGTAGTCGGTCGTGCCGATGCGGCTCGTGCCCTTGAAGGCCATGTGCTCCATCATGTGCGCGAGGCCCGTGGTGCCGATCTGGTCGTTGGCCGAGCCCGAGTTGACGACGGCGAAGAAGCTGAAGACCGGGGCCTGGTGGCGCTCGAGCACCAGGAAGCGCAGGCCGTTCGGGAGCGTGAACTCCTCGACCTGCTTCTCGATCGACTCGAGCCCGGTGCGGGGCGCCGCAGCCGCGGTCTTCGCGGGGGCGGCGAGCGCCGGGACGGCGATCGCGAACGCGCAGGCCGCGGCGAGCCATGGGCGCCACGGCGAGCGGAAAGGCGTGGACATGCCTGTCCTCCTTGGGGACTTCATGGGGTTCACGGGGAAAGGTACGGAAGCCGCGCGACCATAGGGCCTCGCGAGGTGCCCCGGCAACGCTCCCCCCTCCCGACGGCGACGGGCGCGGCGGGACGGGCGACGAAGGGGCGGTGGCGGGCCCGGAGCAGCGACGCGGTGAGCCGTGATTGGGGCTCCGCGACCCAAACCGACTGCGCCCGCACGGGCCGTCGAGGTCACACGCCCCGGCGCGTGTGGAAGTCAGGGGAATGACAGGCGCCGCTGCGGGGCGCGGCACGGGCGGCGGCTTGGGAAGCTACCGCTCTCCCGGGGCGGGATGAGGGGGCCCTCTCCCCTACTTCAGCTTCGCCAGCGCCGTCTTGAGCTTGTCGAACGAGACGCTGTCGGCCACGCTGTAGTGGTAGTCGTCGTAGGCGATCTTGCCGTCCTTGCCCACAACGAAGATCGTGCGGTTGTCGTGGCCGGTCGCGGGGTTGTAGACGCCGTACTTCTTCGCCACGGCGTGGTCGTGGTCCGAGGCCAGGCGGAACGGCAGGTTGTGGTACTTGGCCCACTCGTGGTGCGAGAACACGTAGTCGCCGCTGATCGCCACGATCTCGGCGTCGAGCGCGCCGAGGTCGGCGAAGTTGTCGCGCAGCGTGCACACTTCCTTCGTGCAGCCGCCGCTCCAGTCGGCCGGGTAGAACGCGACCACCACGTTGCGCTGACCTTCGAGCGAGGAGAGCGACAGCGGCACGCGGGCGATCGAATCGCGTGTGGCGTACGGCAGCGTGAAGCCGGGTGCCTTCTCGCCGACCTTCAGGACGGGCTCGGCGGTGGCCGCGAGCGCGGAACCGGTCAGCGCGAGGGCGAGTACGGCGAACAGGATCTTCTTCATCGGGGCTCCTGGGCGAAGGGGACGGATGGAGATCGGATCGGCCCGGACAACGGGAAGTCTGATGCGGGATCGCCGGCCGGGGTGCCGCCCGGGTGCGCGGCCGGCCGGGCGCACCGCCCCGGCAGTATCCGCCGACGGCGCCCGGCCCGGGTCACGTGTCTGACAACGAGGCGATGAAGTTGCCGACCAGGTTGAGGTTCTCCTTCTCGCGTCCCCACGGGCCGCCGCCGTGCTGGCCGTAGAGCGGATCGGAGGTCACCACGATCACGAGGTTGCGCTCCTTCACGAGCGCGATCTGCTGGCCGCCGTGACCCCAGGCGAAGTTGAACCGCTGTCCGCCGGCGTTCGCGGACCACCACTGGTAGCAGTAGCCGACATCCGTGAAATTGGGACCGATCTTGTAGCGCCAGGCGTTCGTCGAGTACGTGCGCAAGGACTCGTCCACCCATTCGGCGGGCAGCACCCGGCGGCCGCGGTAGATGCCGCCGTCCAGGTAGAGCAGGCCGAACTTCGCCATGTCACGCGGCGTCAGGTGCAGATCCGCGTGGCCGTTGAAGTGGCCCTCCCAGTCGGCGATCCACTTGCCCGGCTCGATCCCGAGCGGCTGGAACAGGCTCTCGCTCGCCAACGTGAGCAGACTCGTGCTGCACGCCCGCGCGACGACGATGCCCAGCAGGTGCGAGCTCAGGTTGCTGTACTCCATCCCCGTCCCGGGGTCGCGGACGAGCGGCACGTCGAGCAGCGTGGACGACCGGAAGCCGTGGTAGAGCAGTTCGAACAGCTGCGGACCGCTCTCCTCCCAAGGGTAGCCCGCACGCATCTGGAGAAGCTCGCGGATCGTGATCTGGTTCTTGCGCGGGTCGCGAACGCGGGAGGCGAGCTCGGGGAAGAACTCCATCATCCGCTGGTCCAGGCTCGTGAGGCAGCCGCGCTCGAGCGCGACGCCGGTGAGCGCGGAGGTGAAGCTCTTCGTCACCGACTGGAGCCGCCCCTTGTCCGACGCCGAGGCGCCGTGGAAGTACTTCTCCGCGACCAGCCGGCCGTTCTTCACGACGAGCACCGAGCGCGTCGTCCGCGCCTGGGTCGCGTTCCAGTACAGCTCGGCGACCTTGCGCGAGTCGAGCCCCTCGGCCGCGGGGGTCGAGACAGGCCAGTCGGCGGAGGCGACGGGGCGGTAGTCGATCGTCTCGAGCTGCGCGATCGACGGCCGGCACCCGAGGAGTCCGGGAAGGAGGATCACCGCCGCCAGCGCGACGGACGAAAACCTCAGGCGGACGTGGAAGCGGTTCCGCGCTCTCATGGCGTCTCCCGGGGAGTCGCCCGCTGCGCGCCGCGCGGCTCCCGGCGAAGGTCCGGCCCGCCCGGTACCGGGCGGGTGTGGCGATCGTGGCCGATGCGGGGAGCACGGCCGAACCCGCGCAGGCGACGGCCCCCCTCCGCGACGCTTCTCGCGGCCCGCCCCGGAACCTAGGTCCCGGGGCGGGTCCGTGGCCAGCCGGGACGGGAAGCCGTCCCCCGGCGGGCAAACCGTCTCCCGGCAGGCCGTCGGGCGTCCGGCGAGCGAGACGGCTGCCCCGGGGCTCCTGCCGGCGCCTGCGGTCCGCCGCTCAGTGCGGCGACCAGGTCGCGACGGCGCGGAACAGCCCGTCGTGCCACCCGACCTGGTAGGCGAGCACGAGGCCGAACGCGAGCGAGAGCGCCCCGGTCGAGAGGCGGATCCAGCGGCCGGCGCCGCGCCAGCGCCGGGTCGCGGAGACCACCGGGAGAGCGAAGCCCGTCGTAATGAGCGCCATGCCGGCCGTCGTGCCGAACGCGAAGACGAGGAGGTAGCCGCACGCCAGCCGCGGGTCGCGCACGCTCGCCAGCACGAGCAGCGCGACCGCCGCGCTGCCGGCGAGCCCGTGCGCCAGCCCGACGGCGAACGTGCGGCCGGCCGGCGGGCGGCCCGCACCGGCCACGGACGCGTCGTGGGCGTGGTCCGGCCGCCGGAGGTTGTACAGGCCGACCGCGACGAGCGCGAACGCCACGCACAGCTCCATCGCGAGGCCCAGCCGGGGCGGCACGACCCAGTTGCCGAGGATGATGCCCGCGCCCACGGCGAACAGCGTCAGCGAATGCCCCAGCCCCCACACGAGGCCGAGCGCCGTCGCGGGCCGAACGCGGCCGGTGCGCGCGGCCAGCGCGGTCACCGCGACGACGTGGTCGGGATCGGTCGAGTGGCGCAGGCCGAGCAGCAGGCCCAGCCCCAGGACGACGACGGGATTCAAGGACGCGAACTCCCCCGGACAGTCCCGAACGTCCCGCTCCGCCTTGCGGGCGAAGCGGGAAGCCGGGCGCCCCGACGGCGTTCGCCATCGGGGCGCCTCACGAATGATGCGAGAAAAGTCCCTACACGCTCCGCGCCAGCAGCCGCGCCCGGTTCGTCTGCTCCCACGCGAAGCCGGAGCGGCCGAAGTGGCCGTACGCGGCGGTGGCGCGGTAGATCGGGCGGCGAAGCTTCAGGGTCTCGATGATGCCCTTCGGCGAGAGGTCGAAGTTCTTGCGCACGATCGAGGTCAGCTTGTCGTCGCTCACCTTGCCGGTGCCCATGCTGTCCACGGCCACGCTCACGGGCTCGGCCACGCCGATCGCGTACGCGAGCTGTACCTCGCAGCGGTCGCACAGGCCCGAGGCGACGAGGTTCTTCGCCACCCAGCGCGCGGCGTAGCAGGCCGAGCGGTCCACCTTGCTCGGGTCCTTGCCCGAGAACGCGCCGCCGCCGTGGGGCGCCGCGCCGCCATAGGTGTCGACGATGATCTTGCGGCCGGTCAGCCCGGCATCGCCATCGGGGCCGCCGATGACGAACTTGCCGGTCGGATTGATGTGCCAGACGGTCTTGTCGCCGATCCAGTTGTCGGGCAGCGACTCGCGCACATAGGGCTCGACGATCGAGCGCACGTCGTGGGAGGAGAGATCGACATCGAGGTGCTGGGTGGAGACGACGATCGAGGTGACGCCGACCGGCTTGCCGTTGTCGTAGCGCACGGTGACCTGGCTCTTGGCGTCGGGGCCGAGCATGTGGGTGTCGCCGGAGTGGCGGGCCTCGGCCATGATCTTGAGGATCCGGTGGGCGTAGTAGATCGGCGCCGGCATCAGCTCCGGCGTCTCGCGGCAGGCGTAGCCGAACATCAAGCCCTGGTCGCCGGCGCCCTCGTCCTTGTTGCCGGACGCATCGACGCCCTGGGCGATGTCGGCCGACTGGGCGTGGAGCAGGCACTCGATCTTGACGTTTTTCCAATGGAAACCGGTCTGCTCATAGCCGATCTCGCGGATCGCCTCGCGGACGAGCCCTTCAATGTCGGCCAGAACCGATTCCGGCCCGCGCACCTCGCCGGCGATGATGACGCGGTCGGTGGTGGCCAGCGTTTCGCACGCGACGCGGGATTCCGGCATCGCCGAAATGTAGGCGTCG
>CAZPVG010000032.1:19265-44956 GCA_964589945.1 uncultured bacterium | reverse complement strand
CAGGTGCTCGAGCACAAGTGGTTCCTCTCGGAGCGGGCGCAGCACGACGTCGGACGCGATGCGGCGCTCGCCGACTACCTCGAGCAGTTCAAGGCCGGGACGTAGGCCCCGCAAGGGCCCGCCGGTCCTTTTCGTTCCTGACAGACCCCGACGGCGGGACTAGACTCCGGGTCACCCCATCGCCGATTGCCCCCGGGTCGGAGGGAGCGATCGATGTCGACGTTGACCGACACGCACGTCTCCAGGCTGCTCGATGCGCTCCGCGGCGTGCTCGCGGGCGTCTCGGCTCCCGAGGCCGTCCTGCGGCACCTGCTCGAGCAGGCCGTGACGACTACCGGCGCCCAGCGAGGCGTGTTCGTGGAGACGAGCCCCGGCGGGACCTTCGACTACACGGTCCTGCACAGCTACCGGCCCGGCCTGCTGCACGACCCCGGTCACTACAGCCGGAGCATCTTCGCCCGGTGTCTCGCGACCGGCGAGGACGTCGTGCTGCAGGACGCGCGCTCCGAGATGCCGAAGGACCAGCGCGCCTCGGTGGCCCTGTACGGGATGGGCTCGGTGCTCTGCATGCCCGTCCGCGCGGGCGGCCGGATCGCGGGCCTCGTCCACCTCGAGCACCGGCGCTCCGGCCACTTCGGCGACGATCACCGCCGGCTCCTGCGCGCCCTGCTCGACGTCGCGACCCCCGTGCTCGAAACCTTGATCGCGGGTCGCGAGGTCCTGCAGGAGCGGGACCGCCTCGCGCGCGAGGCCGAGGAGAGCCGCCAGCTGCTGGCGCGCGACTGGTCCTTCGGGAAGTTCGTCGGGCGCAGCGCGCCGGTGCGCGATCTCGAGGAGAGGATCCGCAGCGGGGCCGGCTCGGCCTACCCGGTGCTGCTCACCGGCGAGACGGGCACGGGCAAGAACGTGCTCGCGCGCATCCTCCATTCGGTGGGCCCGCGCTCGAACGCCCCGTTCGTGACGGTGTTCTGCCCCTCGCTCTCGGAAGAGCGGTTCGAGGACGAGCTGTTCGGGCACCGCCGCGGCGCCTTCACCGGCGCCGATTCCGACCGCGACGGCAAGGTGCAGGCTGCCGAGGGCGGCACGCTGTTCCTCGACGAGATCGGCGAGCTGCCGCTGAAGATCCAGCCGAAGCTGCTCTGGCTGCTGCAGGAGAAGGCCTACGTGCGGCTCGGCGACCCCCGGGAGCAGCAGGCCGACGTTCGCGTGATCGCGGCCACGAACCGCGACATCGCGGGCGAAGTGGGCCAGGGCCGATTCCGTCGCGACCTCTTCGAACGGCTCAACTTCCTGCCCGTCCACGTTCCGCCGCTGCGCGAGCGTCGCGAGGACATTCCGGCCGTCTTCCGGCATTGCCTCGACTGCACCGGGGCCGGGCGCTGGGTGCCCGTGACCGACGAGGCGATGCGCTGGCTGGAGGAGCTGGAGTTCGGCTGGCCCGGGAACGTGCGGCAGCTCGAGCAGGTCGCGGCGCGGGCCACGCTCGATCCGCCGGGCCGGCCGCTCGACGTGAGGGACCTCGTGCGGCACCTCGACGCGCTCGGCTGCGCTCCGGCGCCCGCGACGCAGGCGGCCGAAACAGGAGGGCCGCCGGCCGCGGCGGAAGAAGGCCTGCCGGCGCGAATGGCGCGCCACGAGCGCGAGCTGATCCAGGAGGCGATGCGCCGGCATCCCGACTGGAGCCGCGAGCAGCTCGCGGCACACCTCGAGATCGCGAAGTCCACCCTGTTCAAGAAGCTGCGCGAGCACGGGCTCGGCTGACCCCCGCCGCCGCCCGCGCCCTGCGCCGCGACGCGGCCGTCTCCACGTGAGGGAGACGACCGCGCCACCGGCGGCCCGCCGGGCCCGTGCTCAACGCCGACCGGAAGGCGCGTCGGGCTCACCGGCGAGGTAGTGCTGCCGCCACTCCTTCTCGAACATCGGCGCCGGGATGTCGGGCGACCAGAGCGCGAGCAGGGAGTACAGCGCGATCCCGATCCGCTTCTCGCTCGGCCAGGCGCTCAGCCAGCGAGGCCAGGCCGTGCGGGGATCGTCGATCCAGGTGGTCTCGACGCTCCGGAGGCCCGACCCGTGGGCCGCCTGACCGCTCCGGCCCCAGAGTTCCGCACCGTTCCCGCCGGTCAGCGTGGCCGACATGTGGACCGTGCCCCGTCCGCCGTCGACGAGCTCCCATTGCTCGATCCGGATGCTCAGCACCGCGTCCACGCCGAGCAGGCGGGCCACCCGTTCCGCCGTCTCGGGCTTCACGGCGCCGTCCCGCCAGATCTCGGACTGGACGGTCTCGTCCAGGGTGTGGCGGCCGTCCCGGATCTTCCGCAGCCTCTCGCTCACCTCTTCGGCGGTCATCCAGTCCACCGTGGTCTCGCTGCAGAGCGCACGCCAGCCGGCCTCGACCTCCCGCTCGGCGCGGGGGTTGTCCTGGACCGCGACGACGGGGAGGATGGCGATGCGGTGCAACGGGCGGGTCTCCACGGCCTTCGACACGAAGAGGCCTTCCGTCTTTGCCGCGCGGGCCGTCGTGACGCTCGCGCCCGTCACCAGCACCACGAGCACCCCGGCCGCGAGCGCACCGAATCCTCTGTGAATCGGTCCCATGGGTTCCTCCTTTCCGGGGGTTGTCCATCCTCCGGAGGGCCTCCGCATGGGGCGTGCCGCCGCCGGGCCCGGCGGCGCTCCGGAGAGCGCGCGTCGGAACGTGCTGCGGGCGCGGCGCTTTCGGGGGACCGGGCGCGAAGCGCCACAGCCGGGCGGGCTGCGGTGGGGACACGGTCTCGGACCCCGGCTACAGGATCGTGGAGCCGGAGTCCGCGAATCGAGACTCGGGGGGGAGGCGGTGCCCGTTCGAGGGCCCGGACCGTTCCTAGGTCCGGACCCCGTTCTGCCCGGGCAGCAGCAGCGACGCGGCGACGCTCGCGCCGAGCGTGCCGATCACGACCGCGAGGGCGACCGTGTTGTCGATCCTCCACGGCGTGTGGGCGATCAGCATCTTCACGCCCGCGAACCCGAGCACGAAGCCGAGCGCCGGCTTGAGGAAGCGGAACGCGTGCAGCGCACGCGCGAGCAGGAAGTAGAGCGAGCGCAGGCCGAGGATCGCGAACACGTTCGAGGTGAAGACGATGAACGGATCGAGCGTGACCGAGAAGACCGCGGGAATCGAGTCGATCGCGAAGACGAGATCGGTCGCCTCGACGCACACGAGCACGACCAGCAGCGGCGTGGCGACGAACCGGCCGGCCTCGCGCACGAAGAAACGGTCCTCGCGGAAGCTCTCGGTGACGGGGACGAGGCGACGGAACAGGCGCACGAACGGGTTGCGCTCGGGCTCGACCGCCTCCTCGCGGTTCACGAGCATCTTCGCGCCGGCCACCAGGAGCAGGACGCCGAAGAGGTACAGCACCCACTCCGCGCGGTGCACGAGGGCGGTGCCGAGCGCGATCATCGTGAAACGCATCGCGACCGCGCCCAGCACCCCCCAGAAGAGCACCTTGTGCTGCCAGCGTTCGGGCACCGCGAAGTACCCGAAGAGCAGTGCGATGACGAAGACGTTGTCGGCCGACAGCGACAGCTCGAGCAGGTAGCCGGTGAAGTACTCGAGCGCCTTGTCGGGCCCGGCGAATTTCCACAGGCCCGCGCCGAAGAGCAGCGCGAGCGAAACCCAGGCCGTGGTCCAGCCGAGCGCCTCCTGCCACGAGACGACGTGGCTGCGGCGGTGGAAGACACCGAGGTCCAGCGCGAGCATCGCGAGGATGAAGGCCGTGAAGGCGGCCCAGGCGACGGGGTGGACGTTCAGCAATCAGGACCTCGGTGTCAGGGTTCGGTGCGGCGCGGGCGCGCCGCCCGGCTCAGGCGAGCCGGGCGGCGGCCGGCGCGATGCGTCGTCGTTCCTCGGGGCGGTGGCGTCGGCGATCGGCCCGCCGCCCGAGCTGACCGTAGAGGTCGGTCATCACCTTGCGCCAGGCGGCCTCCACCGTGTGGTCGCGCGCCTCGGCCCGCAGGTCGGGCCCGGGCACCTCGAGGTGGGCTGAAGCGACCCATGCGGGCGTGGCGTTCCGCTCGCGCCGCAACTCGACGCGGGCGCCGGAGACCGGGACGAAATGGCGGATGCGGTCGATCTGGACCTCGACGAGTCGGCGGAGGGCGGCGCTGCTCTTCCAGCCGCGGAGTCGGAAATCGAGGGTCATGTCGGGATCCTCCTGCGGTCGGCCGTGACGCCGTGGCTCCCCGTCCCGGGCCTTTCCCGGGGCGCCGCCACGCGACGAAGGGAAGTTCGGCCCTCGAAGGCCATTAGACCATGACGACTTTTCTAATGAACTCTTAGGAATCATCGAATAGTCTCGGGCCATGGCGGCGCTGAACTACCACTACCTGCGCTACTTCTGGACCGTCGCGCGCGAGGGCTCGCTGCGCAAGGCGGCCGAGCGGCTGCACGTCTCGCAGCCGACCATCTCCGCGCAGGTGAAGGCGCTCGAGAACCAGCTCGGCGAGAAGCTCACGCGGCGGGCGGGGCGCGGCCTCGCGCTGACCGAGGCCGGGCAGCGGGTGCGCGACTACGCGGAGGAGATCTTCGCGCTCGGCGAGGAGATGGTCCGCGCGGTGGGGCGCGAGGGCGCGCGTCCCGTGCGCGTCGCGCTCGGCGTGACCGACGCGCTGCCGAAGCTCGTCAGCCACTCGCTCATGCGTCCCGTCTTCCGCCTCCCGCACCCGGTGCAGGTGAGCGTGACGGAAGCCTCGGCCGCGGAGCTGCTCGTGCAGCTCGCGGCGCACCGCATCGACCTCGTGCTCGCCGACGAGCCCGCGCCGGGCGCGCTCGGGTTGCGGGCGTTCAACCATCGGCTCGGCGACTGCGGGGTTTCCTTCCTGGCCGCGCCCGTGCTCGCGGGGAAGCTTCGGACGCGCTTCCCGCGCTCGCTCGACGGCGCACCGATGCTGCTGCCCACCCCGGGCACCGCGCTGCGGCGCTCGATCGAGCAGTGGCTGCGCGCGCAGGGCGTCACGCCGCGGCTCGTGGCGGAATACGACGACGCCGCGCTCATGAAGATCGCCGGTTCCGACGGCCTCGGCGTGATCCCTTTGCCGGCGGTCGCCGAGCGCGACGCCTGCCGGCGGCACGGCCTCGCGTGCCTCGGCCGGGCCCGCGACTGCCGGCAGGAATTCTACGCGGTCAGCGCCGAGCGCCAGCCGACGGACCCGGTCGTGCTCGCGATCACCGAGGGCGCCCGGGTGTGGTTGCGCGGCGGCCGGGCCGGCCGGCGGCCAGCACGGCCTCGATGAGGGGCGGGGTGGAGCCTCCGGCCCGGCCCGCGAGCTGCTATCGCGCGCAACGTCGGCGCGCCGTAGCGATTGCCGGGGCGACGGACCTGCGCGACTACCTCGCCAGCACCCGCTTGGCGGCAACCCGCTGTGCGCCCTGCATGAGCCGCACGAAGTAGAGGCCCGCGCGCAACTCGGTTCCGCACAGGTCGATCTCGTGCTCGCCCGGCCCGAGCGCCTCGAGCCCGCGGTCCAGCACCCGGCGGCCCGAGACGTCCATCATCTCGATCCGTGCCGGGCCGCCACTGCCCAGCGTGAGGCCGAGCAGCACCCGGCTTCCCGCCACGCGCAGGCCGCCGACGGACAGCGCGGGCCCGAACGGCACGCTCACCCAGGCTTCGCCCGCGTACTCGGTCGCCCCGCCGCGCGAGATCATCAGCCGGTAGCCGTAGCGGCCGCCCGGCGCGACGTCACGATCCTCGTAGACGATATGACCCGTGCCGTCGGAGGCGGCGTCGCCGACTCGGGACCAGCCGGTGGTCTCCGTCCGCCGCTCGACCGCCACCTGCAGTCCGCCTTCGTCCGAGTACCACTCCATGCGGACCCGCCCGGGCGAGGCGGTGGTGCCCACCAGCGCCAGCTGCGTCGGCGTGGCGGAGTCGTGCAACTCGACCACTGACCCGCGCATCAGGTTGACCGACGCAAGCCGGTCGCTGCCCCGGCCGATCACGATGGCCGTGGTCACGACCTGCTCGTCGCCCGGCGACATCGTGAACGGGCCGCTCGAGATCTGAAGGCGCCGGTCCGCCGGGTTGGTGTCCAGCCACCCGGTGCCCAGGACGGGATCGCCGCTCACCATGAACGTGGTCACCTGGCCGTTCGTCGGGTTGACGAGCGGTGCGCCGTCGGGCTGGAGGCCCTTCATGAGGTTGTACGTCTTCGTGGAGCTGTTCGGGTCGGTTCCGTTGATGTACTTGTCGAACGACGTCATCGGCAGCGGCACGCCGTTGGCCCTGGGGCCCTCGAGGAAGACATAGCCGACCGCGGGCACCTGCGCGCCGTAGACGAAGTCGCTGTTCGTCGCGTTGTAGCCGTACCCGACGTCCAGCGCCGGGTCGCAGCCGACCAGGTCGTCGCTGGCACCGCCGACGTCGGGATCGGACCACAGCGAGACGTACATGCTGTCGATCGTGTTCCCGCCCTTGTTGACGATCCTGAAGCGGATGAACACGGTGTTGCCCAGCGCCCCCGGTCGGTTGAACGCGTACGTGGTCTGCTGCACTTCGATGCCGAGCGGATTCGTGCCGCCCGCCTGGTTCGTGTGATTCGAGGGCGAGGCGTCGTTGTAGACGGCCCACAGCATCTCGTCGCCCGGGATGTCGAGCGTGCCGTCCGGCTGCAGCGTCACGGCCGGCGCGCCGTGCGGCACGGCGCCCGCGTCGTAGTCCGCCAGCGCCGCGTCGCGGGCGGCGGGATCGGCCCAGGCCCGATAGAGCTTGTAGACGTGGTACTCGGGCTTGCCCGGGTCGTCGGGGGCGGTCCCGATCATTGCGCCGGGGCCGTACTCGTCCGAGTACTCGGAGACCGCCACCCGGACCTGGCCGGCGACCCGGCCGCCCAACCACAGGCCCGCCGCGAAGACACACGTCTTGCCGGTGCCCTTCGGGTACTCGAGGCCCGGGCCGTAGATGGTCCTGTCGCATGCGAACGAACCCGTGTTCGTCACGTACATCGCGATGTTGTTGATGTCGATGAGCTGCGAGGCGTCCAGGCTCTTTGCGCTCGCGGGAGACGGGATGTTCGGGGGCTGCGGCGGGCGCGAGGCGACTGCGGGAGCTGCGGCGAGCAGCACGAGGAGCGAGGCGAAGCAGGTCCGCGGGAGCTTCATGCGGCACCCCCTCTGGCAAGGAGTCGGGGACCGCCGGGAGCGGGGGGCACGGCGCGATGGAACGGGTTGATGCTAGCGACGTTCCGGACCGGGTGTCATCTCGGTGGTGCCCGCCCGGAGTGCAGCCCCTTGCAAAGTCTTGCCGCAGGGCCGCCATGGCGCATTGACCAAGTCCCACCGAACCCCTACCTTGCGGTCCGACTCTAACGTATACGTAAGGGTATGAGCGAGACACCACAGGCATCCGTAATCGACCGGAGCCCGCTGCTCCGGGTCGGCGACATCGCGAAGGCGACGGGCAAGACGGTCCGGGCGATTCACCTCTACGAGGAGCTCGGGCTGCTCGAGCCGGCCACCCGTTCCAGCGGGGGCTTCCGGCTCTTCGACGCCTCCGCGGTCGAGCGCGTGCGCTGGATCGACTCGCTGCACGGGCTGGGGTTCTCGCTCCAGGAGATGCGCGAGGTCCTGCAGAACTGGTGGACCTCCGACCAGGGTCCGACGGCGATGGCGGACCTGCGCGTGCTCTTCCGGCGCAAGCTCGACGAGACGCGGGACGCCATCCACCGCCACCAGAACCTGGCCGCCGAGCTCGAGGAGGGGCTTCGCTATCTCGAGACGTGCGAGAGCTGCGAGGCGCCGGGAACGGTCCACGTGTGCGTGAACTGCTCGCAGGACCACGGCGTCGCGACGGCGCCCCCGCTGGTCGCCGGAATCCAGGGCGCGACGCAGGTCGCGCCGAGAAACAGCCGGCCCGCGTTCGTGCGGGTCGAGGACATGATGCAGCACCCCCGTCCCGCGGGCCGCGAGAACGGCCGCGGGGCTGAAACTGGAAAGGAGCGGTCGAGATGATCACCCTCACGCCCGTCGCCGCGGGGAAGGTGCAGGAGCTTCTGGCGCAGCGCGGCACGCCCGAGATCGGCCTGCGCATCGGCGTGCGCGGCGGCGGCTGCTCGGGCAACTCGTACTTCATGGAGTTCTGCGACGCGGAGACGCCGGGAGACGAGGTGGTCGAGACGAACGGCGTGAAGCTCTACGTCGACCTCAAGAGCATGGTCCTGCTCGGCGGCACCGAGATCGACTACGTCGAGGGGCTGATGGGCGCCGGATTCAAGTTCAACAACCCGAACGTGAAGCACAGCTGCGCCTGCGGCGAGAGCTTCTCGGCCTGATCCCGAAAGGCGACGCGCCGCGCGCCGCCCCTCGCACGGGGTGTCGGGCCGCTCGCGCACCGCGAACGAACGAACCGACGAAGGGAAATCGAACGACATGAGCAACGCGCCTGAGCTGGTGGTGAAGGACCTCCACGTTTCCGTGGAGGGCAAGGAGATCCTGAAGGGCCTCTCGCTCGAGATCGCGAAGGGCGAGATCCACGCCCTGATGGGACCGAACGGCTCGGGCAAGAGCACGTTCGCGAACACGCTCATGGGGCACCCGAAGTACGAGGTGACGTCGGGCGAGATCCTGTTCCGGGGCGAGAACATCCTCGAGATGGAGACCGACGAGCGCGCCCGCGCGGGGCTGTTCATGGCGTTCCAGTACCCGGTCGCGATCCCGGGGCTGACGTTCTCGAGCTTCCTGCGCGCCGCGCTCAACGCGCGCCTCGCGCCGTCGGGCGGCGAGGACGGCCAGGTGCCGAAGAAGAAGGGCATCCCCCCGAGGGAGTTCCGCGAGCTGCTGCGCGAGCAGATGACGCTGCTCAAGGTCGACGAGAAGTTTGCGAACCGCTACCTGAACGACGGCTTTTCGGGCGGCGAGAAGAAGCGCGCCGAGATCCTGCAGATGGCGATCCTCAAGCCCGTCATCGCGATCATGGACGAGACGGATTCCGGCCTCGACATCGACGCGCTGCGGATCGTCTCCGAGGGCGTGAACGCGCTCGCCGGGCCGGAGATGGGCGTGCTCGTGATCACGCACTACAACCGGATCCTCAACTACATCAAGCCGCACAAGGTCCACGTCATGAAGGACGGCCGCATTGTCACTCAGGGAGGGCCCGAGCTGGCGCTCGAGCTGGAGTCGCGCGGCTACGACTGGCTGCGCGAGGAAGTGGAGGCAAGATGACGACCGAACCCGGAGTGGGTCTCCGCGACAACTACGCCGAGAAGTACGGCTTCCACGACAGCGACCAGTTCGTCTTCAAGATCCGCAAGGGCCTGAACCGCTCCATCGTCGAAGAGATCTCGAAGATGAAGGGCGAGCCACAGTGGATGACGGACTATCGGATCAAGGCGCTCGAGACCTTCGAGAAGAAGCCCCTGCCGACCTGGGGGGGCGACGTCAGCCAGATCGACTTCCAGGACATCTACTACTACGTCAAGCCCACGTCCGAGGAAGTGAAGTCCTGGGAGGACGTGCCCGCCGACATGAAGCGCACGTTCGACAAGCTCGGCATCCCCGAGGCCGAGCAGAAGTTCCTCTCCGGCGTCGGCGCCCAGTACGACTCCGAGGTCGTCTATCACAAGATCAAGGAGTCGCTCGAGAAGCAGGGCGTGATCTTCGTGTCGTGCGACCACGGCCTGCGCGACCACGAGGCGCTCTTCAAGCAGTACTTCGGCACCGTGATTCCGTCCACGGACAACAAGTTCGCCGCGCTCAACAGCGCGGTGTGGTCCGGCGGTTCGTTCATCTACGTGCCCAAGGGCGTGCACGTGGACGTGCCGCTCCAGGCGTACTTCCGGATCAACACGAAGGACATGGGGCAGTTCGAGCGCACGCTGATCATCGTCGACGAGGGCGCGTACGTGCACTACGTTGAGGGCTGCACCGCCCCGATCTACTCCAGCGACTCGCTGCACTCGGCCGTGGTCGAGATCATCGTGAAGAAGGGCGGCCGCTGCCGCTACACGACCGTCCAGAACTGGTCGAACAACGTCTACAACCTGGTCACCAAGCGCGCGGTCGCTTACGCGGACGCGACGATGGAATGGGTGGACGGCAACCTCGGGTCCAAGCTGACCATGAAGTACCCGGCCATCTACATGATGGAACCCGGCGCGCACGGCGAGGTGCTGTCGATCGCCTTCGCGGGCAAGGGCCAGCACCAGGATGCCGGCGCCAAGGCGGTGCACTGCGCGCCGAACACGACCAGCAAGATCATCTCGAAGTCGATCAGCAAGGACGGCGGCCGTGCCGGCTACCGCGGCCTGGTGAAGGTCGTGAAGGGCGCGACGAACTGCCGCTCGACGGTGAACTGCGACGCGCTGATCCTCGACGAGGCCTCGCGCTCGGACACCTACCCGTACATGGAGATCGAGGAGGACAAGGTCACGATCGGCCACGAGGCCACCGTCTCGAAGATCGGCGACGAGCAGATCTTCTACCTGACGAGCCGCGGCATTCCCGAGGAGGAGGCCGCCGCGATGATCGTGGCCGGGTTCATCGAGCCGATCGTGAAGGAGTTGCCGATGGAGTACGCGGTCGAGATGAACCGCCTGATCCAGCTGCAGATGGAGGGCTCGGTCGGATGACGCCCTCCACGACGACGACGCAGAACCCGACCGCCTTCGCCGCCGGGTGGGTGGAGCGCGCCGCCGCGCGCGCCCGCGATTCCCGCGAGGGGGCGTGGGCGTCGGAGCGCCGCCGCGCGGCCGCGGGCGTCCTCTCGACGCTGAAGCTCCCGCGTCGCGATGCGGAGCTGTGGCGGCGCACGGACTTCACCTCGCTCGAGCAGGCCCTGCCGACGCTAGACCCGTTCTCGACCGGGCCCGCAGCGCGCAACGTGGACGACCTGCCCGCGCCGGTGCTCGAGCGGCTCGCCGGCGAGGCCGGCGCGGTCGGTCTCGTGGTCCAGCACGACGGCGGCACGGTGCTCGAGCAGACGCACCCCGAGCTGGCGAAGCAGGGCGTCACCGTGTGCTCGTTCGACCGCGCCACGCGCGAGTACGAGGGCCTCATCCGGGCCCGCTACGGCTCGCTGCTGCACGACGACTACGACTGGTACACGGCCCTCAACGCGGCCGTGCACTCGGGCGGCGCGTTCGTGCACGTGCCGAAGGGCGTGAAGGCCGCACTGCCGGTGCGGCTCTTCCACTGGCTCGGCGGCGCCGGCAAGGCGTCGATGCCGCGCTCACTCGTGATCGTCGAGGAAGGCGCCGAAGTCACGGTGATCGAGGAGATGCTCTCGGAGCCCGCCGAGGGCGCCGCGTTCCACGCCGGCGGCACCGAGGTGTTCGTCGGCGCGAACGCGAAGCTGACGTTCGCCTCGCTGCAGGACTGGGGGCGCAACGTCTTCCACTACTCGAATGGGCGCGCCGAGTTGTCGCGCGACGCCGAGCTGCAGTGGATCCAGGTCATGGTCGGTGGCCGCGTCACGAAGGCCAACGCCTGGTTCAACCTGAACGGCGAGGGCGCGCGTGCGTACGTACACGGCTTCATGTTCGGGGACCGGCGCCAGCACTTTCACCTGCACACGCTGCAGCGCCACCTGCAGCCGCACGGCACGAGCGACCTGCTCATCAAGGGCTGCCTCAAGGACCGCGCCCGCAGCGTCTACCAGGGGCTCATCCAGGTCGCCGAGCGCGCCCAGCGCACGGACGCCTACCAGGCGAACCGGAACCTGCTTCTCTCGGACCAGGCGCGCGCCGACAGCATCCCGGGCCTCGAGATCCTCGCGAACGACGTGCGCTGCACGCACGGCGCGACCCTGGGCTACATCGATCCGGAGCACCTGTACTACCTCATGGCCCGCGGCCTTCCGCCGGTGGACGCGCAGCGGCTGATCGTGGAGGCGTTCTTCGAGCCCGTGCTCGACCGCATCCCCCTCGAGGCCGTCCGCGACCGGTTGCGCGAAGAGATCGCGCGGAAGATCGGCTGACGCCATGACCGCGACACGCACGGGCGAGGGACGTGCGACGGGCGCTCCATCCTCCGCGCCGGTCGCCCCCTTCGACCCGGTGCGCGTCCGGGCGGACTTCCCGATCTTCGGATCCCCGCGCGAGAAGCCGCTCATCTACCTCGACAGCGCCGCGACGTCGCAGAAGCCGCAGGCGGTCCTCGACGCGATGGACCGCTACTACCGCACCTGCAACTCGAACATCCACCGCGGCATCTACGGGATCGCCGAGGAGGCCACGGCCCTCTACGAGGACGCCCGCCGGCGGGTCGCCGGGTTCGTGAACGCCGCGAGCCCGCGCGAGATCGTGTTCACGCGCAACAGCACCGAGGCGCTCAACCTCGTCGCGCACTCGTGGGGACGCACGAACCTGGAGGACGGCGACGCGATCGTCCTCACCCCGATGGAGCACCACTCGAACCTCGTGCCGTGGCACCTGCTCGCGGCGGAGCGGAAGATCGAGCTGCGGTTCCTGCCGCTGACGTCCGACGGACAGCTCGGGGTCGAGGCGCTGCCGGGCCTGCTCGCGGACGGGCGGGCGAAGCTCGTCTCGTTCGTGCACGTCTCGAACGTGCTCGGCACGGTGAACCCGGCCGCCGAGATCGCGCGCGTCGCGAAGGAGCACGGGGCGACGGTGCTCGTGGATGCCTCTCAGAGCGCCGCGCACCTGCCGCTCGACGTGCGCGCGCTCGGCGCCGACCTGGTGGCTTTCACGGGGCACAAGATGCTCGGGCCGACCGGCGTCGGCGTGCTCTGGGGGCGCCGGGCGATGCTCGAAGCGATGCCGCCCTTCCTCGGTGGCGGCGAGATGATCCGTGAGGTGTCGCTGACGTCGTCGAAGTGGAACGAGCTGCCCTGGAAGTTCGAGGCCGGCACGATGCCGATCGCGGAGGTTGTGGGCCTCGCGGCGGCGGTGCGCTACCTCGAGGCGCTCGGGATGGAGTTCGTGTTCGCGCACGATCGCGACCTGGTGGCCTACGCGCTGCACCGCCTCGCCGAGGTGCCGGGCCTGCGGGTGCTGGGCCCCGATGCCGACCACCGCGGCGGGCTGGTCGCTTTCACGATGGACGGGATCCACCCGCACGACGTCGCGACGGTGCTGGACCGCTCCGGCGTCTGCGTGCGCGCGGGCCACCACTGCGCGATGCCGCTGCACGAGCAGCTCGGCGTCCCGGCGTCGGCGCGGGCGTCGTTCCACTGCTATTCGCTGCGCGAGGACGTCGACGCGCTCGTCGCCGGACTCCACGAGACGCGCCGCGTGTTCGGCCGCGGGGGGGCCCGATGAGCGACCTTTTCCGCGAGAACATCCTCGATCACTACCAGCACCCGCGCTGTCACGGGACGCTGGAGGACGCGAGCGTCTCGCACGAGGACGCGAACCCGCTGTGCGGGGATCGCATCCGGATGGACGTGCGCGTCACCGACGGCCGCATCGAGAAGGTGCGCTTCTCGGGCCACGGCTGCTCGATCAGCCAGGCGGCGGCCTCGATGCTCTGCGAGTACGTCGAGGGGCGGACACTCGACGAGGTGAAGAAGCTGACGCGACAGGACGTGCTCGACATGCTCGGGATCGAGCTGGGGCCGGTGCGCCTGAAGTGCGCGCTGCTCCCGCTGAAGACGCTCAAGGCCGGGGTCTACGGGATCGGTGACTGGCCCGGCGAAGAGGAGGAAGAGGGTTCGTGAGCGACGCGCTCGGATTCGTGACGGTGGCCCGCGCCGGCGAGATCGCCGTGGGCGAGGTGAAGATCGTGCGGCTCGACGACACGACGGTGGCGGTCTTCCGCCTCGACGACGGCTTCTGGGCGATCGAGGACGTGTGCACACACGACGGCGGCCCGGTGGCCGAGGGCACGCTGGAGGGCGGCACCATCGAATGCCCGCGCCACGGCGCGAAGTTCGACGTGCGCACGGGGGCGGCGAAGAGCTTCCCGGCGACCACGCCGGTGCCGACCTACGCGGTTCGGGTGGTGGGCGACGAGGTGCAGGTGAGTCTCGATCCAGCCGCGAAGGCCGCCGCACCGATGAACCCGCACACGGGGCAGCGCCAGCCGTGGGAGGTGCCGGCGGCCCCGGCGCCAGCGCCGGCTCCGGGCTCCGGCGACCCGCCGCCGCCGCAGAAGCCCGCGGGTCCGCCGACGTTCTCGAGCATGCCGAGCCAGCAGGAGATGGCGGTGCGTTCGGCGCTCGAGACCGTGCTCGATCCGGAGATCAACCTCTCGGTGATCGACCTCGGGCTCGTGCGCGAGATCCACTTCCTGCCGCAGCGCACGCACATCCGCATGATGCTGACGACGCCGTTCTGCCCGTACGCCCCGCAGCTCGTGGCCGAGGTGAAATCCGCGGCCGAGGGCGTCGTGCCGCAGCCGTGCGAGGTCGAGCTGATGCCCGACCCGTGGAGCCCGGAGATGATGCCGGACCCGAGCCTGCTCGGCTTCTCGTTCTGACACGCATCGCGACCGCGGCCCCGCGCGCCTCCCGGCGCGCGGGGCCGACGCGTTTCGGTGCGCGGAACTTCCGGCTGGCCAAGCTGTCAGTGCCCTGTCAACCGGGCAGTCCAGGCATCGGCGTGCGTTCCAACGCACAGACGGGCGCCCCTTGGCGCGCAGCGGACTAGCGCAAGGCCCTGAACTCCGCCCGCGCGGCACGGGCGATGCGACCCGGTTCAGAGTCTCGCTTCAGCCTGTCCCCAACGCGGAGGCAACCATGCGTCTCGCTTCCCCCGGCCGCTCGCTCGCATGGACCGTCCTGTCGCTCGCGGTCGTCGTGACCGCCCTCTCGATGGTCTTCGCCACGGCCGTTCCCGCCAAGCCGTTCATCCGCACCTCGTTCTTCAACGCCTACCCGTCCGCAGTCGGGAGCGTGCTCGACGACCTGCCGAGCCATTCCGGGCACTGCGGCGTCTGCCACTTCGACTTCAACGGCGGGGGACCGCGCAATCCCTACGGGCGCCTGGTCGAGTCCGTGGTCTCCGGCCTGAAGACCGACGCCGAGCGGGTGACGGCCATCCACTCGATCGAGAATCAGGATCCGGACGGCGACGGATTCTCGGCCCTGACCGAGATCACGAACCTGACCTACGCGAACACGCCCACGTTTCCCGGACTCGTGCCCGCGATCGTGGACAGCACGTCGAACGTGCCCGTGCTCTCGGAGATCACGCCGTACCTCGTGCCCACGACGAGCGTGGACGGCACGCCGCCCGTCGTGAACGTCACGTCGCCCGCCGGCGGCGAGTCCTGGGGCGGCGGCACCGCCCACTCGATCACCTGGACGGCCACCGACAACGTCGCCGTGAGCAGCGTGGACGTCTACTGGCGCGACGCGGCGTCGAGCCTGTGGACGCCGATCCTGCTGAACGGCACCAACAGCGGTTCCGTGACGTGGTTCGTGCCCGACATGCCGACCGCGGACGCGCGCGTGCTGGTCGTCGCGTGGGACGCGGCCGCGAACTCGGGCCGCGACTCGAGCGCCGCGGTGTTCACGATCACCGCGATCACCACCGGCGTCGCCCCGACCACGCTCCGCGACTTCGACCTGCCCGGCACGCAGCCGCTCCAGGTGGGTTCGCCCGAGCAGTCCTCCACCTGCATCACCTGCCATGGCGGCTACGACAGCGCGGTCGAGCCGGGCCACAACTGGCAGGGCAGCATGATGGCGCAGGCGGGACGCGACCCGCTCTTCCACGCCTGCGTGGCGGTCGCCGACCGCGACGCACCCGGGTCGGGCGACATGTGCATCCGCTGCCACTCGATGACCGGCTGGATGGCGGGCCGCAGCGAGCCGACCGACGGCAGCCAGCTCCTGCCGAGCGACCTCGACGGCGTGACCTGCGACCAGTGCCACCGCATGGTGGACCCGCTCTACGTGGCGGGCACGAGCCCGGTCGAGGACGTGGACGTCCTCGCCACGCTGCTGCCGGGGCACACGCCGACCAACTACTCGAGTGGACAACAGGTGCTCGACCCGCTGGCCCAGCGGCGGGGACCGTTCAACGACACGGTTGCGCCGCACCAGGTGCTCTACTCGCCGTTCCACCTGAGCGGCGAGTTCTGCGGCACGTGCCACGACGTCTCGAACCCCGCGTTCGTGCGCACGGGACCGGCGGAGTACTCGCCGGGGCCGCTCGACCAGGCGCCGGCGAGCATGCTCTCGTCCGACATCATGCCGCTCGAGCGCACCTACAGCGAGTGGAAGAACAGCGCCTTCCCGGCGGGCGTCTACGCGCCGGAGTTCGCGGGCAACCGGCCCGACGGCACCGTCTCCACCTGCCAGGACTGCCACATGCCCGCCGTGTCCGGGAAGGGCTGCAACGACCCGCTCGCGGCCTTGCGTCCCGACCTGCCGCTGCACGACATGACGGGCGGCAGCTCGTGGATGATCAACGTCATCGGCACGCTCTACCCGGGCGAGACGGACGCCTCGGCGCTCGCGGACGGCTCCGCGCGCGCTCAGTCCATGCTCGCGAGGGCCGCGACGGTGGATGTCGCGGTCGTGCCCGAAGGCGACAGCATGCGGGCCGAGGTGACGGTGACCAACCACTCGGGCCACAAGCTGCCGACGGGCTACCCGGAGGGCCGCCGCATGTGGCTGCACGTCGTGGCGTACGACGAGGGCGGAACACCCGTCTTCGAGAGCGGCGACTACGACGCGGCGACCGGCGTGCTCGATCACGACGCCTACCTGCAGACGTACGAGACGCATCTCGGGATCTCGACGCGCCTGGCCGCGGCCCTGGGTGCGACGGCGGGCCCGTCGCTCCACTTCGCGCTCAACGACTCGACCTACTTCGACGACCGCATTCCGCCGCTCGGCTTCTCGAACGCCGTGTTCGAGACGTTCGGGGGCAAGCCGGTGGACGATACTCGTCCGGAACCGCGTTACGCCGACGGGCAGAACTGGGACGTCGTCACGTATCCGCTGCCCCCGGACGCGCGGAAGCTCACGGCGACGCTCTACTACCAGAGCACGAGCAAGGAGTACGTCGAGTTCCTGCGCGACACGTACACCACACCGCAGGGCCAGGCGATGTACGACGCGTGGGACGCGAACGGCCGCGCGGCGCCCGTCGTGATGACCAGCGACTCGGCCTCGTTCGCGCCGCTCGCGGTCGAGCCGTCGCAGGGCGGCACGAAGTGGACGGTGCGGGGGAACCCGTTCCACGGCGCGCTCCAGTTCGGGCTCTCGCTCGATCGCCAGGCGCTCGTCGGCTGGAGCGTCTTCGACGCCCAGGGCCGCTCGCTGGCGTCCTCGGCGCCGAGCCCGATGGGGCCCGGGACGCACCGATTCTCCTGGAACGGCCGCGACCGTGCGGGCCGTGAGGTCGGTGCGGGAGTCTACTGGCTGAGAACCACCGTGGACGGTGCCACGGAGCAGCGGCGCATCGTGCGCATCCGCTGACGCCGGTACCCGGCGTAACGGCACGGCCCGCGGGGCGGGGTCCCCGCGGGCCGCCGCGCGTTCGGAGCCTCCGCCGCTTCCTACGTGTCGAACGCCTTCGGCAGCGGCTCGCGCATGCGCAGCCAGCGGGGAGGGATGCGGGCGTCGAGCAGCACCGCGAGGCCCCCGACGATCGTGCCGACGGCGTCCTGCGCACCGGGCCGCTCGCACGCGATGGCCAGGGCGCGCTCGAAATTGCGGCCGTGCCGGGCGACGATCCACAGGCAGAAGGGCACCGTGTCCACGCTCGTCAGGTGCCGCCCGGTGCCGAGCGCCTGCGCGGCGCCCTCGGTGTCGGCGGGCGAGAACTTGAGCGCGCGCTCGATGCCGGTGCGCGTGCGGCTGCGCGGCAGGCCCGCCGCGACGGCCTTGAGCAGTGCGTCGCCGCGCGGCGGGTCGCCGGCCGCGAGCATCGCGGCGGTGACGGCGACGGCCACCGCGCCCACGCGCCCCTCGAGGTGCGAGTGCGTGACCACGGACGAGCGGTCCACCTCGAGCGCGGCCCGGGGCGGATCGCCGGCGTAGAACGCCCCGACCGGCGCGGCGCGCTGCGCGGCGCCGCTCCCGAACGACCCCTGCCCGCCGAAGAGCGACGGCGCGATGCGGCTCCAGGGCTCGCCCGCGCGGAGGCCTTCGAACACGGCCACCGCGCCGACGGCGTAGCCGCGGTGCGGCTCCAGCCCGTACCGGCGCGCGAACGCCATCGAGAGCGCGTCCGGATCGAGCGTGCCCCTCTCGAGCAGCGCTTCGACGACCGAGAGCGCGGTGTGCGTGCCGTCGGTCCACGGCCACGAGCCGGGTCCTTCGCCGACCGGCATGCGGAAGGCCTCCATGACGAGCGACTGGCCGTAGGCGTCACCCACCGACAGCCCGCGCAGGCACCGCAGCGCATCGGTCCGGCTCATCGCGTCGCCCTCCGGGTGAAGGTCCGGTCCGCCGGCCGCCGGCGGGGCCTCAGAAGTTCCAGCCGAGCCCGGTGTTGATCTTCAGCTGGCGGTAGTGACTGACGCCGTGGTGCTCGACCTCGATGAAGTTCGAGAGGCTCCGCGTCATCGTGAACGACACGCCGCCGAGCAGCGTGTAGCCCCCGCGCGTGGTCGAGTCGTGCTGGTCGTTCACGCCGAGGCTCGGGGCGTCCACCTTCTCCTCGAGGAAGTGCACGGCGAGCCCGGCGCCGACGTACGGCTGCCAGTGGTCGTGGTGGAACGTCCAGCGCGCGGCGAAGCCGAGCGAGGCGTCACCGCGCGTCGTCCTGACCCCGAAGAGGGACACACGGCTCACGTTCTGCCAGAACTCGACGTTGGGCATGAGCTCGATGTTCGGCACCAGCACGCCGCTGCGGAGGCGCAGCCTCACCCCGAGGCCGGAGAACGAGCTCTGGCCCTCCTGGAAGACGGTCGCCGTCATCACGTCCACGCCCGAGAGGCCGGAGCGCGCGGGCGGCGCGGACGCCTGCCCGGGCACGGGCGTCGAGGCGTCACCACCCTGCGCGGAGGCGGGCGGGGCGGCGAGAGCGAGACACGAGGCGGCGGCGAGCAAGGCGAGGCTGGGAAAGCGCACGAGGAATCCTCCTGGGGAGCACGGGTCGGGGAACGAGGCCGGAATCTAGGCCACGGGGTCCGGACCGCGCCAGCGTCGAACGGCCCGGGCGAAGGCCGCGTCGCTCAGCGGTCCTCGCGGACGCGGTAGTTCAGCAGCCGCGAGCGCAGCCAGAGCACTCCGTTCAGGTCGGCGAGGCCGCGCCAGAGGCGGTTGCCGACGCCGTACTTCGAGACACCGTGGGCGCGCGGCCGGTGATTCAGCGGCACCTCCGCGAAGCGCGCCCCGCGGAAGACGCAGAGCGCCGGCAGGAACCGGTGCACCCCGGAGAACATCGGCAGCCCCTCGAGGACTTCGCGCCGATAGGCCTTGAAGGAGCAGCCGATGTCGGTGACCGGGTCGCCGAGCACGGCCCGCCGCACGCCGTTCGCGATCCGCGACGACACGCGACGCACCCAGGGGTCGTTGCGCTTCGCACGCACGCCGGAGACGACGTCGGCGTCGGCGAGCGCCTCGAGCAGTTTCGGCAGGTCCGCCGGGTCGTTCTGCAGGTCGGCGTCGAGCGTCACGACGATCGCGCCGCGGGCGCGCGCGAGCCCGGCGGCGAGCGCCGCGCTCTGGCCCGCGTTGCGCTCGAGCGCCAGCGGCACGACGCGCCGGTCGCCCGCGGCCTCGGTCTCGAGCCACCCGCCCGTGCCGTCGGTGCTGCCGTCGTCCACGACGATCAGCTCCCAGGTGCGGCCGGTGGCGGCGAGCGCCGCGCGCAGCTCCGAGAAGAGCGTCGGCAGGCTCTCGGCCTCGTTGTAGGCGGGGACGACGACGGAGATTTCGGGCGCAGGGTCCATGGCAGGCCGGGCAGCATGCCTGCCGCGCCGCGGCCCGTCCAGCGGCGCGCCGCCGGGCCCGTTCCGCAGCCCGCGCGGCGCGGCCGTTCCGGTATCCTGCGCCGCGGCCGTCCGCTGCCCGCGGCCGGTCCGTACCCCGGAGATGCCAATGTCCTTCGAACCGAGCCCGGACGGCCGCCCGCGCATCGCGGCCGGTGCGGTGGCGCTGGTGGCGCTGGCGGTGCTGGCCGTGCACGGCGCCTGGCTCACGCAGTACGGATGGTTCCGCGACGAGCTGTACTACCTCTCGTGCGCAAAGCGCCTCGCGTGGGGCTACGTGGACCAGCCGCCGCTCTCCATCGCGCTGCTCGCGCTCGTGCGCGCCGTGGCGGGCGAGTCGCTCGCCGCCTTCCGGGTGGTCGCGGCACTGGGCGGGGCCTCGGTCGCGGTGCTCGCGGCGCTCATCGCGCGCGAGCTGGGCGGACGGCGCTTCGCACAGGTCCTGGCGGCCGCCGCGGCCGGATTCGCGCCGATGAGCCTCGCGGTCGCGCACTTCTACTCGATGAACGTGCTCGACCAGGCGTTCTGGGCCGCGGGCACGCTGCTCGGGCTGCGGGCGATCGCGCGCGGGACGCCGCGCGACTGGCTGGCGCTGGGGGCGGTGCTCGGGCTCGGGCTGCTGAACAAGTGGAGCGTCCTGTGGCTCGGCGCGGGGCTCGGCGCGTCGCTGCTCCTCTCGCCGCGCCGGCGCGCGCTGGCGACGCCGTGGCCGTGGCTCGGCGCGGCGCTGGCGGGGGCGATCTTCGCGCCGAACCTGCTGTGGCAGGTGCGCCACGGCTGGCCGACGCTCGAGTTCATGCACAACGCGTCCGCGCACAAGATGCGGGCGATCGAGCCGGCGGTGTTCTTCGCCAGCCAGATCCTCGTGCTGGGTCCCGGCGCCGCGCCGGTGTGGATCGCGGGCCTGGCGGCGTCGCTGGCGCCGAAACGGGTCCGCTGGCGGCCGGTGGCCGTCGTGTGGCTCGTCACCGCGGCGATCCTGCTCGTCAACGGCAGGGCGCGCGCCGAGTACCTCGCGCTCGCGGTGACCGCGCTCTTCGCGGCGGGCGCGGTGTGGTGGGAACAGCGCAGCCGCGCCGCACGCGTCGCCGTGGCGTCGCTCGCGGCCGTCTTCGCGGTGGCGCTCCTGCCGTTCGCGATTCCCTGCCTTCCACCCGCGCGCTTCGTCGCGTACCAGCGCGCCCTGGTGCTCGCGCCCCCGGCCGAGGAGCACCAGGCGATGGGGCCGCTGCCGCAGCACTACGCCGACATGTTCGGATGGCCCGAGCTGGCCGACTCGGTGGCGCGTGTCGCCGCGACGCTCACGCCGGAGGAACGCGCGCGCGCGATCGTCGTGGTGGGCAACTACGGCGAGGCCGGGGCGCTCGAACACTTCGGCGCCGGGCGCATCCCCGCGATCGCCTGCCAGCACAACAACTGGTTCTACTGGCCGCCCCGGCGCTGGGACGGGGACACGGCGATCCTGCTGGGCCGCGACAGTGCCGAGGTGGCTTCCGAGTTCCGCGAGGTCCGCGTCTCCGGCATGGCCGACCACCCGCTTGCGATGCCCTACGAGCGCGGGCTGCCGATCGTGGTCGCGCACGGCTTCAAGGGCGACCTCGCGAAGGCGTGGGCGCGGGGGAAGCACTTCGAGTAGGCGCGGGAGGCGGCGCCTCCGGCACGTCTGGGCAGTGGCCGCGCCGCCCGCGGGCGTTGACCGGCGTGCGACCGTTCGCGTTTACTGCCGCGCGATGGTCCGCCTCGCCGCGCTCATCGAACGCCTCGCCCGTGTCGCTCGCCGACTGGAGCGCGATCGCGCGGCCATGTCCGCCGAGCCGCTGCCGGCGCCGCGCCGCCGCGAGGTTCCCCGCCGTGCGCCGTCGCCGAAGCCCGCGCCACGGAAGCGGTCGAAGGCCCGGCTGCTCGAGCAGACCGTGCTCGACCTGGGGCCCGCGAGGCCGCGCTGGACGTTCTCGCGGCTGGCCGAGCGCTCGCCGCACAAGGCGCGCATGCTCGAGCACCTCGAGTTCGTGCGACGGTTCTTTCCCGAGCTCGACGGCGTCACGATCCACGTCGGGCTCGCGCAGAAGCGCGGCGTGCTCGGCTGGGGGTCGATGGACCCCGGGAAGCCCGGCGTGTGGATCCGCCCCCGGCGGCTGCAGCTGTTCACGATCGCGCACGAGTTCACGCACCTGCTCCAGGCCCGCGGCCTCGTGCCGCACGGCGAACGGTCCTGCGACCTGTTCGCGCTCGCGCGCTCGTCCATGCTCGTGGACCACGCGCCGAGCTATCTGAAGCTGCCCCGCGCGCTGCGCCGGCCGAAGCTCCGGCCGGGCCAGGCGCAGCTCCTCCACGACTGCGCGCGCCGGGCGCTCGCGGCGCGGGAGGCGGGGGACCGGCGCTACCTGCAGCGCTTCGAGCGAATGGTCGAGGAGGCCGTGCTTGGCTGAGGCGCGCGCGACGAAGCGCGTGCGCGTCGTCGCTGCGGTCGCGTGGGACGGGCCGAAGCTGCTGCTCACCCAGCGGCCGCCGGGCGGCCCGCTGGGGCTGCAGTGGGAGTTCCCGGGCGGCAAGCTCGAGGAGGGCGAGTCACCGGAGGAGGCCCTCGTCCGCGAGTTGCAGGAGGAGCTGGGCGTCGGCGCGACCGCGCACGAGACGCTCGCGGTGCACGCGCACGACTACGCCCACGGCGTGCGCGTGGAAGTGACCTTTGTCCGTTGTACGCTCGCCTCGCTCGCGTTCACGCCGAGCGGGGCGGTTCACGCCTGGCGCTGGATCGAGCCGCGGGACGTCGCGCTCGGCGACGTTCTCGAGGGTGACCGCGACTTCCTGGCCGGTCTCGGGGCCCCGCGCCCCGCCTGAGGAGAGAGCGAAGATGGTTCTGCCGGACGGCATCAAGTTCCTGAGCCTGGGCTGGTGGGTGCTGCACGCGATCGCGATCCTGCTCGCGTACCAGTTCGGCTACAACAAGGGCCGCGGCGACGAGAAGCGCGAGTGGCGCGCGCGGGAGATCGAGAAGGGGCGGTAGGGGGCGCGAGCCGACGTGCCGTGCCGGCGGTGGAGACGCTAGCCGGTCTCGATCGGCAGTCCCGCCGAGATCCAGCCCGAGAGGCCGGCGGACATGACGCGCACGTTCGCCCAGCCCATGGCGATGGCGCGCTTCGCAGCCGTCGGGGCCTTCCGGCAGAACGGGTTCGAGCAGTAGAAGACGAGTGCCGCGTCCCGCTGCCGGGGCAGGTCGGCCGGCTCGAACGCCGCCGGGTCGAGGCGCCGGGCGCCGGGCACGTGGGCGTACCGCCAGCTCGCGGGCGCGTTGACGTCGAGCACGACGATCGATCCCTCCTCGAGGCCGCGCTGCACTTCGCGGGGAGAGGCGGTGGCGAGTCCCATCAGTCGGGCGATCACGGGACCTCCTTTCGCGTCACGGGCGCGCGGCCCGGTCAGGTGCGGTCCCGGTGGAAGTCCATCGCCGCGAGGAAGACCGAGTAGGCGAGCAGGAAGACCGGCAGGGACCATGTCGCAAGCAGACCGGCCCAGCTCCGGCCCTCGGAGAGGTACTTGAGGCTCGTGGTGGCCAGGAGGTAGGCGATCGAGAAGAGCAGGCCGAAGGCGACCTTGCGGCCTTCCGTGCCCGGCCGGACGCGCGTGCCCGCTTCGGTGCCCGGCGCCGGACGCGGCGAGCGGGCGAGCCAGGCCCAGTCCATCGCAATGAGCGCGAGGCCCCCGAGCCCGAGGATCGGCGAGAGCGACCGCGCCTGCTCCACCGGCGCGAGCAGGAAGAGCGCCGCGTAGGCGAGCCCCGTGACGACGAGCACCCAGCCGGCGAGCCGCTCGGCCGCGGCCGCCGTCGCGGGGTCGCCGCCCCAGGCGCCGAAGGGGCGCATCTTCGGGAGCAGGTTCCCGACGACGACGAGCATCAGGCCCACGGCAATCCCCTTCGCCCGCTGGGTGAACGCGAGATCCACGAACCCCAGCCGGCGGGCAAGCTCGAGCACGACGATGATCGCGACGAGCTGCAGGAAGCTGATCACCGCCTGGCCCGCCGGGCCGCAGAATCTCGGGCGCGGCTTCATCGGCCGAGCGCCTCGCGCCGCCGGGGCCGGCGGGCGGCGGCCCGCCGGCCGCCGAGGCCGAGGCCCAGGGCCTTCGTGAAGCCCAGCAGCGCCTCCTCGAGCACGGAGAGCTGCAGCTCGTAGACGACCGACTTGCCGCGCCTCTCCGACACGACGAGCCCTGCCTCGCGCAGCACGGAGAAGTGCGCCGACATGGTGGGCTTCGAGACGTCGAACTGCTCCGCCAGCTCGCCGGCGGTCATGGGCCCGTGCCGGAGCAGCTCGAGCACGTGGCGCCGCGTGGGGTCCGAGAGGGCCCGGAAGACCGTGTTCATGGTTGGATATTTAGCTAATCATCGAACTGTCAGTCAAGGAGAATTTCGGTGACCTTCGGTGGTGATCCGGAGGCCGGTGCCCGCCCCGGAGGTCAGCCCTTCGCCGCCGCCCGCACGCTCTCACGCCCGAGCGCCTCGAGCAGCGCGCGCAGGAGGACCGGCGGGCGTGGGGGGCAGCCGGGGATCTTCACGTCCACGGGCCCGAGGGACCCGGCGCCGCCGCGGACGGCGAACGAGTCGCGGCAGAAGCCGCCGTCGCAGGCGCAGTCGCCGACCGCGATGAGCAGCCGCGGGCGCGGCGTCGCCTCGTCGGTCAGCCGCGCGGCCTCCTCGAGGTGGCGCGTGACCGGCCCGGTCACCAGCAGGCCGTCCGCGTGGCGGGGCGACGCGACGAGGTCGATCCCGAATCGCTGCAGGTCGTGGAAGGGGTTCAGCAACGCCGCGATCTCGCTCTCGCAGCCGTTGCACGAGCCCGCGTCCAGGTGCCGGAGCTTGAGCGAGCCGCGGAAGAGCCGGCGCACTTCGACGCGCAGCGCCTCGCCGAGCACCTCCACGTCGCCGTCGATCCCGCGCGGGGCGGGCTCGAGGCCGGCGGGCAGCGGCGCGGCCTCGCGGCCGGCGAGGCTGCCGACCTGGAGCGGGCGCTTCAGCACTTCCCACATCGCGGGAGGCCCTCCCTCACTTGTCCGTGCACGCGTAGCACGGGTTGAAGCTCTTGTTGATGAGCGGGAAGTCGGGAACGATGTTGCCCGGCACGCTGGTCGCGAGCGCAGGCCAGATCGCGTGCGACGCCGAGCGCACGCGCCAGTCGCCGATCCGCCCGCGCGGGTCCGCGCGCAGCCAGTGGGACGCGAGGCCGCGCGGCGACTCGACGAGGCCGAAGCCCCAGCGCGCCGGCGGCAGCTCGCCCAGGTGCTGGGCGATGGGCCCGCCCGGCAGCCGCAGGATCATCTGGTCCACGAGGTTCAGCGACTCGTGGATTTCGGCGAGACGCAGGTCGAACCGCGCGTACACGTCGCCCGCCGCGCGCGTGATCACCTGGAAATCGAGGTCGCGGTAGGAGGCGTAGGGGTGGTCCCGTCGCCCGTCGATCGCGAGGCCGCTCGCCCGCGCGGCGACGCCGGTCACGCCGAGGTCGCGCGCCGTCGCCGTGGTCAGCGTGCCCGTGCCGTTCAGCCGGTCCATCACGGCGGGGTTCGACGCGGCCGCGCGGCACGCGTCCTGGACGTCCGCGCGCACCTCGGCGAGCACGCGCCGGAGCCACAACTGCTGCGTGTCGTCGAGGTCGCGGGCGACGCCCCCGGGCACGCACACACCGCGCAGGAACCGGTGGCCGAAGAGCGCGTCGCAGGCCTGCTGCACCATTTCGCGCAGCCGGGCCAGCTCCGCGGCCCCGACCACCCACGCGACGTCGTTGAGGATGCCCGCCATGTCCCCGAGGTGGTTCGCGATGCGCTCGAGCTCGCCGGCGAGCGAGCGCAGCGCGCGCCCGCGGTG
>CAZPVG010000032.1:0-19165 GCA_964589945.1 uncultured bacterium | reverse complement strand
GAACCGCGGCGGCCACGCGACGTCCGCGGAAACCGTGAAGTCCTTCCGCAGCGGGTGCATGCCACCCGGCCACCCGTCGTGCGCGACGAGCGGACCCGGGGAGGGGTGCCCGGCGGGCACGACGCCGAGCAGGTCGGCCATCTCCCGCTCGCACCAGTGCGCCGCATGCACCGTCGTGCTCACCGCGCGGTAGGCGGGTGCGTCGGACGGTACCGCCGCGGCCAGCGTGAGCACCGCGTCCTCGGGCGCCATCGAGAACATGGCGTGCACGCGGAAGCGGCCGCCTTCCTCGCGCTCGTCGAGCGCGAACATCGTGAGCAGCGTGCCGCCCCATTCGTTCACGACCGCGCCGGCGACCTCGGCGAGCCGGTCCGCGGGCAGGATCACGACGTGCTCGCGCATCGACGCGCGGTCGGCGTCGATGACCGCGGCGCCGAAGCGCTCGCGGATGCCGCGGAGCGCGCGATCGAGCGGGAACAGCTCGCCGGCGATCACGTTCACGGCCGCACCACCTTCGAGGCCTGCTCGATCAGCGAACGGACGGGCCCGGGCAGGAAGACGCCCAGCACGAGCACCGCGCCCGCGAGCGCCCAGAGCGGGGCGTGGGAGCCCCTCGGCAGCGGGTCGGCGAAGCCTTCGCGCGGGCGCCCGAGCACCATGCGCGACCAGTGGAACGCGAGGCCCAGGAACACGACCACGAGCGCGACCAGCGCGAGGCGCGCAGCGGTCCCGTGGCGGCTCGCGAACCCGCCCGCGAGCGAGAGCCACTCCGAGACGAACGTGCCCGCGGGCGGCAGGCCCACGAGGCCGATGCCGGCGACGACGAGCAGCGTGCCCAGGGCGGGGCTCGCCTCGAGCACGCCGCCGAAGTGGTCCATGCGGCGCGAGTGCGCACCGCGGCCCAGCGTGCCGGCGAGCAGGAACGCGAGCGACTTCGCGAACGACTGCACGAACAGGTGGAGCAGCCCGCCGAAGATCGCGAGCGGCGTGCCGAACCCGATCGCGAGCGTGACGAGCCCCGCGTGCTCGATGCTCGAGTAGGCGAGCAGGCGCTTGTACTCGCCCTGCACCAGCAGGAACGGCACCGCGAGCACGATCGAGAGCGCGCCGAAGATCGCGAAGAGCCCGCCGGGCCACGCGGCGCCCGTGCAGCCCGCCGTCACCGCGAAGAAGCGCAGGAGCGCCGACAACGACGTTGCGAGCAGCGCCGTGGACATGATCGCCGCCACCGGCGTCGGCGCCTGGCTGTAGGCGTCGGGCAGCCACGAGTGCATCGGCGCGAGCCCCGCCTTGGCGCCGTAGCCCGCCAGCGCGAACAGGAACGCGAGCTTCACGAACCTCGGGTCCAGCGCGCGGGCCGCGTCGCGCAGCTGCGTCCACTGCAGCGCGCGACCGCCCTCGCCGAACACGCGGCCCGCCGAGTAGTAGAGGAGGACGGTCGCGAGGAGCGCGAGCGCGATGCCGACCGAGGCGAGCACGAGGTATTTCCACGCCGCCTCGACCGCGCCCGGCCGGCGGTAGTAGCCGACGAGCAGCGCCGAGGCGAGCGTGCCGCCCTCGATCGCGATCCACATGAGCCCGAGGTTGTTCGCCGAGACCGCGAGCAGCATGCACGCGAGCAGTGCGAGCAGGATGGCCTCGTAGCGGCCGGGCGCCCAGCGCGCGTCGGTGTCGTCGCGCCGGACGACGTAGGCCATGTAGTGCGTGCCATACCAGGCGCAGGGGAGCGTCACGCCGGCGATCGCGGCCGCGAGCAGGGCCGACAGCGCGTCGGCGTGCAGCCAGCCGTTCGCCGCCGTGAACGGTCCGGCCGCGAGCACGCGCGCCACGAGCGCGACCGCGGCCGCGAGTTCGACGGCGGCGGCGGCGAGCAGCACGCGCGGCGTCCAGGCCGAGCGGCCGAGCAGCGCGCACGCGACGCCGGCGAGCGGGGCGGCGAGGAGCAGCGGCGCGAGCCAGGCCACGGGATCAGCCCTTCAGCGTCCGCAGCCGCGTCGTGTCGGAGTCGCCCTGCGTCTCCTCGATGCGGCCGACGAAGAGCCCGAGCAGCGCCACGCCCGCGAGCAGGTCGAGCAGCACGCCCATCTCGACGACGAGGGGCATGCCGAAGGTGAGCGAGACGGCGGCGAGGAAGATGGCGTTCTCGACGATCACGAGCCCGATCACCTGCATGAGCGCGCGGCGGCGGCTCACCATCACGAACAGTCCCACGAGCGTCGCCGCGACCGAGACGGGCAGGCACGAGGCGAGGATCGTCTCGCCCTCGCCGAAGAGCGCCCGCGTCTGGCTGAACGCCACGACGACGAGCGCGCCGCAGGCAAGCATCGCCGCCGGCACGCCCATGAACGGCTCGTCCACCGTGTCGCCCTCGCCCCGGCGCGCGGCGCGCGCGAGCAGCGCCGGGATCGCGAACGCCTTGCCCGCGAACACGAGCGCCGCCGCGACCGCGATGTGGCGCGCCCCCGTCGCCAGCGCCACGGTCGCCGCGAGGAGCCCCAGCGCGACCGAGTTCCAGCGGTAGGCGGTGACCGCCGCGAGCAGCCGCCGCTGCGCCGCCGCGTAGAGCGCCGAGAGCAGGAACGCGCCGGCGAGGAGGTTCACCGTGTTGCTGCGGGGCAGCCAGTCGGGGAGCGGGAAGTTCATTTGCCGAGAAGCGTGTCGGAGGTGAGCGCGATCAGCGAGAGCAGGAACGCCATGCCGAGGAACTCCGGCACGCGGAACAGCCGCATCTTGGCGGTGAGCGATTCGGTGAGCGCGACCACGACCGCGAAGCCCAGGAGCTTGCCGAGCCAGGCGAGCAGCGCGAGACCCAGCGCCGCGGGCGCCAGCGAGCCGGCGATGCCCCAGGGCAGGAACAGGTTCGCGACCAGCGTGAGCAGCACGAGCTGGCGCACGGCCGTGGCCCATTCGACGAGCGCGAGGTGGTGGCCCGAGAGGTCGAGCAGCATCCCCTCGTGGATCATGGTCAGCTCGAGGTGGGTCGCCGGGTTGTCCACGGGTACGCGCCCCGTCTCGGAGACGACGACGATCCACACGGCCGTGAGCGCGAGCAGGTGCGAGGGCGAGATCCAGGCGTGCGGCGAGGCCTGCACCGCCGCCGAGATCGCCGCGAGGTTCGTGCTGCGGGCGTTGAGCGCCAGCGTGAACACCGCGAGCATCAGCGCGGGCTCGGCGAGCGCCGAGAGCGCGAGGTGGCGGCTCGCCCCCATGCCGCCGAACGTCGTGCCCGCCTCGAGCGCGAGCAGCGCGAGCAGCACGCGCATCGCGGCCAGCAGCGCCACGGTCATGACGAGGTCGCCCGCGAACGCGAGCCCCGGCGAGGTCGTGACGACCGGCGTCCACGCGCAGATCGTGACCGCGGCGCCCACGAGCAGGTAGGGCGCGACGCGCGCGAGCGGCGAGGCCTGCTCCGAGAGCACGGTCTCCTTGCCCGCGAGCCGGAAGAGGTCGCGGTAGCCCTGCAGCACCGGCGCGCCGCGGCGCATCTGCAGGCGCGCCTTGAGCCGCGCGACGACGCCGTTCCAGAGCGGCGCAAGCGCCACGATCAGCACCGTCTGGAGCACGACCGTGAGCGTGACCATCACCGGGCCCACAGCAGCAGGGCCACCAGCGTCGCGAGCAGGTAGGCCAGGTAGAGGTGGAGGCTGCCGGCCTGCAGGCCCCGGATGCGCTCGGAGGTCCACAGCACCGCCTGGACGAACGGCCGGTAGAGCCACTGCTCGAACACCGCGGGCAGCGCCGAGCGGTAGCGCAGCCGGCGCGCGAAGTAGGGCGAGCCCTCCTCGAGCACCTCGACCTCGCGGCGCGCGCGCAGTACGGGCTCGAAGACGAGACGAAGCGGCTTCGTGAGCCCGAGCGCGGTGTACTGCGCCCGCGCGTCCACGGGCGCGCCGCACGTCCACGACGGCGCCCGCCGGACCGGCCGGCGCCCGCCGTGCGCGGCGCGCAGCCACAGGAACGCGATCAGCGCGAAGAGCCCGGCGAGCAGCGCCACCACCGCGGGCGCGATGCTCGAGCCGCCGGAGGACTCGGGCAGCAGCATGAGCCCGGCCGGCCCGGCAAGGCTCGAGGCGTCGAAACCCGGCAGCAGCGCGCCGAGCGGCGCGGCGAGCGACCGCGCCATCCACGGCGCGGCGAGGCCCCAGAGGACGGGCAGGGCCGCGAACGAGAGCAGCACGAGGCCCGTCCCGCGCGGCGCGTCGTGCGCGGCCGCCGCGGCCTCGGTGCGCGGGCGGCCCAGGAACGCGATGCCGTAGAGCTTGACGAGCGCCGCCACCGCGAGCGCGGTCGCGAGCGCGAGCGCCGCGCCCGCGAACGGCGCGAGGAGCCGCAGTTGCCCGGCGCCGGCGGTGTAGCCGAGCATGAGCGACTGGTAGACGAGCCATTCGCCGGCGAAGCACGGCAGCGCCGGCAGCGCGCAGAGCGAGAGCGTCGCGACGAGCGCCGCGAGCGAGACGCGCGGCATGCGGTTCGCGAGCCCGCCGAGCCGGTCGAGGTGCCGCGAACCGCCGGCGTGCACCGCCTCGCCGACCGAGAGGAACGCGAGCGCTTTCGCGAGCCCGTGCCCGACCGCGTGGTAGAGCGCGGCCGCCATCGCGACGCCGGCGAGCGCGAGCTGCCCCGCGTCCGCGAGCAGCGCCGAGAGCCCCGTCGCGAGCGCGATCACTCCCGCGTTCTTGACCGTGGACCAGGCGAGCAGCCGTTTCGCGTCGGGCTCGACCGCGGCGTAGAGCGCGCCCGCGATCGCCGAAGCGATGCCCGCGACGACCAGCACGGTGCCCCAGCCCGCGGGCGGCGCGCCGGGCATCTGCCACGCGAAGCGCAGCAGGCCGTAGAGCCCGGCCTTCACCATCACGCCCGAGAGCATCGCCGAAACCGGCCCCGGCGCCTCGGGATGCGCGAGCGGCAGCCACACGTGGAGCGGCAGCAGCCCGAGCTTCACGGCGAAGCCGGCGGTGAACCACCACGCGAGCCGCGCCGCCTCGGGCGCCGGCAGGTTCGAGTACGCGGCCGCCAGCGCATCGAACCGAAACGAGTTCGCCTTCGCCGAGAGCGTGAACAGCGCGAGCGCGATGCACGCGGCACCCGCGTGCGAGAGCGCGAGGTAGACGTACGTCGCGCTGCGCGCTCGCAGGCTCTGCGTCTCGTGCGCGACGAGCGCCGCCGACAGAAGCGTCATCGCCTCCCACGCGATCAGGAAGAGCAGCACGTGCTGCGCGGCGAGAACCGCGAGCAGCGCGAGCCCGAAGCCCGCGTGCAGCGAGAGCCGCGCCGCCGCGCCGCGAGGCGTGCCGTTCGGCCGGTGCGCGGCGAAGGACGCCGCGCCGACGAGCCCGAAGAGCAGCAGGAACGGCGCCGAGAGCGCGTCGCCGGCGAGTGTGAACGGCTCACCCGGGAACCCCGGCCACCAGGCGAGCGGCGGCGGCGCGGCGCCGGCGAGCGCGCGCGCGCCGGCGATCGCGGCGACTCCGCACGCGGCGGCGGCGAGGGCGCGGGGTACACGGTGGCGCAGCGCGTCGGGAAGAGCGGGCGCCAGCGCGGCCAGCGCCGGCAGCAACGTCGCCGCCGCGAGTCCCCACACCGCGCCGGCGATCCACGCGCCGTCGAGGCCGGTGAGAGACATGAACCATCCGTGGTCAGGGTCCCTGCGGGCCGCGCGAGGGAGCCGCCCCGGCGCGCGGCGGGTGCGTGAGTGGCTGCGGGCATTGGAGCACGCCGGAGCGCGGCGCGGCAAGGGGCGACGCAAGGCCGAAGCAGGGGCGAACCCGCGGGCGGGCCTAGCGATACGCCGAAGGAGCGATGGGAGCCCGCATGCTGCGACGGGAGTCCTTCGGCGTTGACACCTGCCGGGGGCGGGCGGGAGGCTCCGCCCGAACGTCCGGACCGCCCCCGGGCAGTTCCGCCAGGGGGCGGACGGCGACACGCGCGGGGAATCTCGAGGTGCAGCCCCCACCTGGACCCGGCGATGCGCCCGCGGTCGGACTACCCCCGGAGACGACCGCCGAACTGCTTTCCCGTGCGCGCGCTGGCGACGAGCGGGCGCTCAACCGCCTGTTCGAGCGCGTCCGGCCGGCGCTCTGGCGGATCGCGCACCACCGCATCCCGGCGCGCATCCGTGCCCTCACCGACACCGATGACCTCGTGCAGGAAACCCTGCTCGCGGCGTTTAAGCATGTGGGGGAGTTCGAGCGGAGGGGGGAGGGAGCCTTCCTGGCCTACCTCCGCCGAATCCTCCTGAACCGCATCACGGACGAACTGCGTCGCGTGCGGCGCCGCCCCGAGGGCGAGCCGCCGGCGGACGAGATCCCCGATGCGGGCTGCACGCCGCTCGACCTGGCCGTCGGGCGCGACGTCGTCGAAGCCTACGAGGCCGCGCTCGAATCGCTTCCCGAGGACCAGCGACTGGCGGTGATCCTGCGGGTGGACTTCGGCCTGTCCCACCAGGAGGTGGCCGGGCTTCTCGGCCGGTCCTCGTGGAACGCGGCGCGGATGCTCGTGGTGCGCGGCCTCCTGAAGGTGGCCGAGCACATGAAGGACGTGCGATGAGCGAGATCCAGGAACTCGAGCCCGACGCGACGCTGTTGCGCATCGCGGGCGGGATCAGCGACGAGGCGAAGACCGACTGGGAGGCGGAGAAGCGCCGGCACCCCGAGTTGTCCGACTCGATCGAGAGGCTTCGGCTCGTGGCGTCGCTCGTGCGGGCCGCCCACGCCCCCGTGCCCGCGGCCGAATCACCGCTGGACGCCAGCCGCTCGCCCACCGTGACGAGCCCGCCAGCGCCCGATGCGCCCGCCGCCGCGTGGCCGGCCGGCGCGCCCGCGATCCGCACCTGGGGCCCGCTGACCGTGATCGAGCCGATCGGCGAAGGCGGTTTCGGCTGGGTCTTCCGGGCGCACGACCCGAACCTCGATTGCGACGTGGCGCTCAAGCTGTGGCGCGCCGAGGCGGGGCGGACGCGCGAGAAGCTGCTCGAGGAGGCGCGCCGGCTCGCGCGCGTGCGTCACGACAACGTCGTCGTCGTGCACGGCGCGGACTGCTTCGACGGTCGTGCGGGCATGTGGACCGAGCTGCTGCACGGCGAGTCCCTGGAGCAACGGCTGCTCCGCCACGGCCGCTTCGGCGCGCGCGAGGCGTCCGCGATCGGCATCGAGGTGTGCCGCGCCCTGTGCGCCATGCACGCGGCCGGCATCGTCCACCGCGACGTGAAGACCTTCAACGTCGTGCGCACGGACCAGGGGCGGTACGTGCTGCTCGACTTCGGCTGTGCCGGCGACCTGACGCCGGACGGCGAGGTCGCCCGTTCCGAGCACATCCCCGGCACACCCGCCACGATGGCTCCCGAACAGCTCCTCGGGGGGTCCGTCGGGCCGGCGGCCGACCTGTACGGCCTCGGCGTGCTGCTCTACCGGCTCGTGAGCGGCGCCTATCCCATGGAGGCTCGCAGCTACGGCGAGTTGGTCGAGCGCCACCGCACGGGCGGCGTCGTCCCGCTGCTCGACCGCCGGCCCGACCTGCCCGCGTCGTTCATCCACGTCGTGGAGACGGCCATGGACCCCGACCCGGCGCGGCGCTTCGCCTCCGCCGGCGCCATGGAACAGGCGCTCCACGACGTGGGCCTCGAAGCCAGCGCGAAGGGCGAGCCCGGCGGCTCGACGCAGGCGGAAGCGGCGCCGGTTCCCGTACCGGTTCGGCCGCAGCGACCGTGGTGGGTCCGCCACCGGTGGGTGCTGACCACGGCCGCTGCCGTGGCAGTGATTGCCGGGGCGGCGGTCCTCCTCAATGACAGGCCCGTCCCGGGACCGCGGAACGGCGGGACGGGCGGTGAATCGGAAGCGCAGGGCCCGTCCGAGCCAGCCCCGCAGGTCCCGAACCCCGCGAGCCCAACGCCCACGCCCACGGCCGCACCCGCGCCCGTCTTCGAAGTGAACATCGGCCTCTATCTCACGACCGCGGAGGGCGAGGTGCGCCTTGTTCCGGGCGCCCGCGTGGCCCCCGGCGACGCGCTCCACCTCGAGATCCGGGGCTCCGAGAAGCTGTGGGTCTACGCCTTCAACGAAGACGCGCAGGGCGAGGCCTACGTCCTGTTCCCCGCGAAGGGCCTCGACGTGACGAACCCCCTCGCGCCGAACGAGGACCATCGCCTGCCTGGGACGGCCGGCGGCCAGGAGGCGAGCTGGCAGATCACGTCGGCGGGAAGCCGCGAGCACGTGCTGGTCGTGGCCTCTCGCAAGCCGCTGCCCGAGGTCGAGAGCGAACTCGCGAAGCTCCCGACGCCGACACCGGGCGCGCCGGTCGTCTACCACCGGGCGAGCAACGAGATCGTGGCCCACCTGCGCGGCATGGGCGGGCTCGTGACCGGGCCCGCGAACGGCGCGCACGCGCCGAACTCGGCGCTCCGGCCGATCGTGCACGCGTTGCCCGATGGCCCGATGCCGGTCCGCGACCCGTACGTCTGGCGGATCGAACTGGAGAACCCCGTGAAGTAGGACGCGATGACCCGACCCCGTGGATCGGCCCCTCTCCACGCCGGCCCGCCCCGCCGCGGACCGCCGAGCCCGGGGACTTTCGCGATCCTGCTCGCGGTCGTGGTGTGGGCCGTGCTTCTGCCCCACGCCCATGCGGAGGCAGGTCGGTCCATCCCACGCTCCGGGGACACGGCGGTCGCCCCTGTGGAGCCGGGCGCGATTCTCGCGCCCTGCCTCGTCGTCACCCCCGCGCTGCCCGACACACTCGAGCACTTGCTCACTCGGGCGAAAGAGTTCCTCGAAGCTCTCGATGGCCCCCGCGCCGACAGCACGGCCGGCATCGCTCTCGCGATCGCGAACAGGGCGCCGGGCCCCGACTCGTTCTACGTGGCGAAGGCGCTGGACGTCGCGGTCCTCATCGGAAACGCACGCCGTCCCGCCGAAGCCGCGGCGTCGCTGGCGACCATCCGGAGCGTGCTCCGGCTCAAGGAGGCTCGCTTCGGGCCCGTTCACCCCGAGATCGCCGCGACCCTCGACGTGCTCGGGTTCGTGCTGGTGAAGCTCACGCCGCGCGACACTCCGGGCGCCCTGGCGGCTTTCCGCCGGTCGCTCGAGATCCGCGAGCGATGCTGCGGTGCGAGCGACCCCCTGGTGGCGACGAGCCTGGTCAACCTCGCCCGGATCGCCGGCGGCACGTCCTCGGACTCCCTCGTGGAACCCTGGCTCCGGCGGGCCATCGCCATCCTCGAGCGGCATCCCGCCGACACGCCCCTGGCCTTCGCGCTCGATAAGCTGGCCGACCGCTTCACGTTCAGCGCCACGCCGGAGGCGGGGGTCGAGCCGGCGAGGCGCGCGCTCGCGATCTGCGAGGAACGCCTCGGGGCCGGTGACAGGCGCATCGTCAATGCGGAAGGCACGCTGGGATTCGTGCTGCTCCAGGCCGGGCAGGCCGACGAGGGCCTCGTGCATCTCCAGCGGGCGCGTGACCTCGCGGAAGAGATCTGGGGTCCGAACAGCAATGCGGTGGCCACGACGACCTGGAACCTCGGGGGAGCGTACGGGTGGCGGGGAGACCTCGAGCAGGCAGCGGCGCTCGAAAGGCAGGCCATCGCCATCAAGATCGCCCTGAACCCACACGCTGCGGGTCTCGGCGATCTCTACCGACTGCTGGCCATGAACCTGATGAGCCTCGGGGAGTTCGCGGCTGCGAAGGACACGCTCGAGCTGGCCGTGCGGCTCGACGATCAGGCGTTCGGCGAACACTCCGATGCCTCCGCGAGCGCGCGAGCGGTCCTCGCCGAACTGCTGCGCGGCCCGCTGGGAAGTCCTGAGGAGGCGACCCCGCTGATGGAGCGGGCCAGCGGCGACCACTGGGCCGCGCGCGCCCCGGGCGACCGCGGACCTGTCCAGGAGCTGTTCGACTGCCAGATGCTGCAGGGAATGGCCGAGTGCTACCTGAGCCTCGGCGATACCGCGCGCGCCCGTCCACAGGTCGAGCGCCTCGCCGCCCTGCTCGCCCGCCACCCCGAGAGCACCGAGCTCAACCGGCTCGACGGGCAGCTCAGCCTGGCCCGGATGCTGCGCGACATGGGCCGATTCGACGAGGCGCGCGACCACCTTGCCGGGACCCTGCGCACCTTCGAGCGCGCCTACCTTCCCGGGCAACCGATCCTCGTGGCCGGGATTCGCGACCTGGCCGACCTGGAGTGTCGCTTCGGCCGGCTCGACGAGGCGGAGCGCCTGCTCGCCGACGCGCGCCGGAGGCAGGAAGAGTTCCTGGGGCCCGACCATCCCGAGGTCGCGCAGACTTGTCTCGCGCTCGCCCGGGTGCAGGCGTTGCGAGGCGAGCGGTCGGAAGCGCTGGCGAATGCCCGGCAGGCCGAACGCTGCGGTCGTGAGCATGCGTGCCTCACCATGCAGACGCTGTCGGAACGGCGTTCGTTGGCCTTCGTCGCGACCCGCGCGAATGCCGTGCCGCTGCTGGTGCGGCTGGCGTTCGACGACCGGGAGGAGCGGGTCACGCGACCGACCTGGGACGCCGTGATCCTGTCCCGCTCACTCGTGCTCGACGAACTCGCCGAACGCCGCCGGCTGGCGGGACGGACCGGCGATTGCATGGCGGAGTACACGGAGGCGAGCACCGAACTCGCGCGCCTGGTCGTGCAGGGGGCGGGCAAGGATCTCTCCCTTACGGGCTACCGGACATTGCTCGACGGAGCGAGGCGCAGGAGCGAGAACGCCGCGGAGCGACTGGCGAAGAGCTGCACGGCGTTTCGCACCGGGTTGGAACGTCGCCGCGCCGGGCTCGACGCGGTGACCGCGGCGCTCCCCGCACGTGCGGCATTGATCTCCTATGTCCGGGTGCCCGCCGAGTCGCTGCTGGCGCGAAGGGGCCTGGTCCGGGGCCGCGTGGCGGCTGGCTGGGAGAGTCCCGACCACTACGTCGCGTTCGTGCTGGGCGCGGCGGCTGCGGAACCCGAGCTGGTCGAGATCGGACCGGCCGCGCGCGTGGATTCGCTCGTCGAGGCCTGGCGCCGCGAGGCCGGGAGCCCGCCCGACGGCGCGAACCCCGAACGCTCCTGCGCGGACGCGGGACGACGGCTGCGCGAGACGGTCTGGGATCCGGTTGCGAAGTGGACCGGGGGCGCCGCGCGGGTGTTCGTCGTACCCGACGGCACGCTCAACCTCGTGAACGTCGCCGCGTTGCCGGACGCCCGGGGCGGATTCCTCGTCGAGGGCGGTGCGGACATTCACTGCCTCTCGGCGGAACGGGACCTCGTGCGGGCGGGTCGTCCACCACCCGCGAACGGCCTGCTGGCCATCGGTGCGCCCGCGTTCGACGCGGAGCCATCGTCAGGCACGGGGCTGCTCGCCAGCGGTGGGCTCGCTCGGGACGACGGGGCGGGCGTCCCCACCTACCGCGGACCTCACGCGCAATGTCCGGACTTCAGGACGGTGCGCTTCGAGCCGCTGCCGGCAACCAGACGCGAGCTGGACGACGTGACCACCGCGTGGGAGCGGGGCGCGGACCGCGACTCCGAAGCAGGCCGGTTCGTCGGTGCCGCGGCAAGCGAGGCCGCGTTCAAGCGCGAAGCCGGGTCGCATCGTGTACTTCACATCGCGACACACGGGTTCTTCGTGGGGGGCCGCTGTGCAGCGGTTTCGGCTGGAACGCGCGGGATCGGCGGGGTGACGACGCACAGCGCCTTCGGGCCCCTGCCGGTCGCCGCGGAGAACCCGCTGCTTCTCTCCGGTCTCGCGCTCGCCGGCGCGAATCGCCGCGACGAGGCCGGCCGCGATCAGGAGGACGGCATCCTCACGGCCGAGGAGATCGCCTCGCTGGACCTCTCCGGCGTCGAGTGGGCGGTGCTGTCGGCGTGCGAGACGGGCGTGGGCGAGGTGCGGGCGGGTGAAGGCGTATTCGGGCTGCGTCGTGCGTTTCAGGTGGCGGGGGCGCGGACGCTGATCATGAGCCTGTGGAGTGTGGAGGACGAGGCGACGCGCGCGTGGATGCGGGCGCTGTACGAGGCGCGGCTGGAGCGCCACCTCGACACGGCGGAGTCGGTGCGGGCGGCGAGCCTGGCGGTGCTGCAGGAGCGGCGCGCGAAGGGGCTGAGCACCCACCCGTTCTGGTGGGGCGCGTTCGTCGCCGCGGGGGACTGGCGGTAGAGGGCCTGCGCAGTAGAGGGCCTGCGCTGGCGCGCCGCGAACGCCAGCCGCTAACCTGCGCCCGGACTCTTCAGCCAATCACGTCGCCGACCACGGGAGGACTCCATGTCGCAGCAGCTGCGGTTTGCGGGGAAAACGGTGCTGGTGACGGGGGCGAGCAGCGGCATCGGCCGCGCGTGCGCCCGCGCGCTGGGGGTGGAAGGGGCGAACGTGGCGCTGGCCGGGCGCCGGCGCGAGCGGCTCGACGAGGTCGCCGCGGAACTGAAGGCGGCCGGCCGCGGCGCCCTGGTGCTGACGGGCGACACGCGCGACGAAGCGGCGAGCGTGGCGTGGGTGAAGGAGACGGTCGAGCGCTTCGGCGGCCTCGACGGGCTCGTGAATGCGGCGGGCGTGCTCGGCAACGGCTCGGTGCTGGAAACGCCGACGGCCGAGTGGGAGCGCCAGATGGGCATCAACGTCACCGGCGTGATGCAGGTGACGCGCGCCGCGGCCGAGGCGCTCAAGGCGCGCAAGGGCGCGGTCGTGAACCTCTCGTCGGTGTCGGGCATCCGGCCGTACGCGAACCTGGCGGCCTACTGCACGAGCAAGGCGGCGGTCGAGATGTACACGCGTTGCGCGGCGCTCGACTTCGCGCCGTGCGGCGTGCGCGTGAACGCGGTGGCCCCGGGCGTCGTGGTGACGGAGCTGCACACGGTCACGAAGGCGGTCGCGGACTATCCCGGGTTCCTCGAGCGCGGCAAGGTCACGCACCCGATCGGGCGCGTTGGCAAGGTCGAGGAGATCGCCTCGCTCATCCTGTACCTGCTGAGCGACGACGCCGGCTGGATCACCGGCGCGAGCATGTCCATCGACGGCGGCCGTGCCCTCGCGAGCGCCCGGTAGCGACGCGACCGCCGGCCTCGCGCGCCGGCTCGGAGTGTTCGACGTCACGATGATCGTGATGGGCGGGATCATCGGCGCCGGCATCTTCATGAACCCCTACGTCGTCGCCCGCCAGGTGCACACGCCCGCGCTCATCCTGGGCGCCTGGGCGGCCGGCGGCGCGATCGCGATGCTCGGCGCGCTCGTCTACGCCGAGCTGGGCGCGCGCCGGCCCGAGACGGGCGGGCAGTACGCCTGCATCCGCGAGGCGTTCCACCCGGCGCTCGCGTTCACGTACGGCTGGGGACTGCTGCTCGTCACGCAGACGGGCGGCATGGCTGCGGTGGCGGTGACGTTCGCGCGCTACTTCGTCGAGCTGGCCGGCGTCGCGGTGCCTCCCGGGCTCGTGGCGGCCGCCGCGCTCGTGGCCCTCACGGTGATCAACGCGCTCGGCGTGCGCGCGGGTGGCACGACGCAGAACGTCTTCATGGTCCTCAAGCTCGCCGCGCTCGCGGCGCTCGTCGGCTTCGGTTTCGCGCTCGTGCGCGCGGCCCCGGTGGCCCCGGCGGCGGTCGCGCCGCCCGTGGAGCACGGGCTCGACGCGATCACGGCGTTCGGCGCGGCGCTCGTGCCCGTGCTGTTCGCCTACGGCGGCTGGCAGACGGCTCCGTTCGTGGCCGGCGAGGTGCGGGAGCCACGACGCACGCTGCCCGTGGGCCTGCTCGTGGGTGTCGCGGGCGTGGTGGCCGTCTATCTCGCCGTCAACGTGGTCGCGCTGCGAGCGCTTGGCCCCGCCGGGCTCGCGGCCACGACGACGCCGGCCTCTGACGTGATGCGCCGCGCCCTCGGCGAGCCGGGTGCACGGCTCATCGCGGCCGGCATCGCGATCTCGACGATCGGGTTCCTCTCGCAGAGCATGCTCACCGCGCCGCGCGTCTATTTCGCGATGGCCGCCGACGGCCTCTTCTTCGGCGCCGTCGCGCGCGTGCACCCGCGCACGCACGCGCCGGTCGTCGCGATCGTGCTGCAGGGCGCGCTCGCCGTGGCGCTCGCGTTCTCGGGCCAGTACGAGCGGATCCTCAGCTACGTCGTGCCCGTGGACTGGGTGTTCTTCGCGCTCGCCGCCGGCAGCCTGTTTGCGATCCGCGGCCGCGACGGCGCGACGCACCCCGCCGGTCCCCGCGGGTTCGTCACCCCCGGCCACCCGTGGACGACGATCGCGTTCATATCCGTGAGCACGCTCGTGGTCGTGAACTCGGTCTACCGCTTCCCCCTCGAGAGCCTGGTCGGGCTCGGGATCCTTGCGGCGGGGCTCCCGGCGTACGCAGCGTGGAGCCGGCGCGGGGCGGGGACTCCGGCAGCCCGCTGATGCGAATCGCGCGGTTACGACCGGTCTACCCGTTGCGCAACGGGTAGACCGGTCGTGGCGGTTGTATTGCCATCGGGTTAGGCATCAAGTCGGAACCCGGGGGGCACGCCGGTCGCGTGCATGCCGGAGGCGGGGAATTGTCCGCGCCGCGCCCCGCGGCCGCTCCAACCCCGGCGCCTGCCTCACTTTCCCGCCCCGATTCCCCGCTCAAACCCGCCCTCCGGCCCGCCGATACCTCACGGGTCATGTCGATCCCCTTCGAGATCCCCGTCACGATGTCGGGCATGCTCGCGGCGGTCGCACTCGTGATCGCGGGTGGCCCCCTGTTTGCCGGCGGACTTCGCGCGATGCGGCAGCGACGGCTGCTGAAACGCCTGTCGCCCTCCGTGGCCGAGAACGGCCTCGAGGGCTTCGTGCGCCTCGAGGGCACGGTGGCGCTCGAGAGCCCGCTCTTCTCGCCGCTCTCGCAGAGGCCCTGCGCCGGCTACCGGCTGGAAGTGCACGCGCGCGACTCGTCGGCGGGCGGGGCGGTCGGCCAGCAGCGTGGCTTCCGCCTGGTCGGCGAGCGCTGCGACGCCTTCGTCGAGCCCTCGGCCGCCGCGTGGGCGATGCCGGTCACGGCCGAGCGCGAGGTCCCCGCCGGCGAGCAGGTGAGCGCGAACATGGCCGCGCTGCTCGAAGGCGACGCGATCCTGCGCTGGCTGCGCGACCGGCGCGCGGCGATGCGCATCGTCGAGCGCTCGATCGAGGCCGGCGCGCGCGTCGAAGTCGTCGGGTACGCGCACACCGTCGCCGTCGAGGCCGAGGCCGCCCATGAGGCGCTCGCGGCCACGGGCACCGACGGGTTCTCCTGGGCGATCGAGACGCCGTCGCGGCGCGAGCGGCCGCCGCTCCGGCTCGGGGCCCACGAGCCCCTCGGCCTGCACGTCGTCGCCGACGGCAGCACCGACCCGGTGCGCTTCGCCGCCCCCGCCTGGCGCATGGTCGGCCTGCTGCTCGGCCCGCTCTGCAGCCTCGCCGGGCTCGTCTACCTCGTGCAGGCCGCCGGAGCCGCGCTCGGGGGGAGGTTCTGACCGTGCACGAACCCATGTGGATGTTCATCGGAATCGCGCTGAGCCTCGGCGGGCCGTGGGCCTTCTACCAGGGCTTCAAGGCGCTGCGCATCCAGCAACTCATCCGCAATACCCCGACCGCCCGCGTGCGCTCGATGGCGATCGGTCTCGTCGAGGTGAACGGCGTCGCGATCCCGCGCAGCCGCGTGTCGGCGCCCTTCTCGGGGCGGCCCTGCGTGTGGTGGGGCATCGAGGTCCAGACCCTGGCGTCCAAGTCGAGACGGAGCACCGTGCGGACGTGGAACACGGTCCACCGGGCGGCGTCGGGACACCCGTTCTACCTGAAGGACGAGACGGGCGTGGCGCTCGTCTATCCCCAGGGCGCCGACTGCAAGGTGGGCTTCGACGTCGGCGAGGAGACCCACGGTCTCGGGGTTCCCCAGATGTACATGGACTTCATGGAGAGCGAGCACCTCAAGATGCGCCATATCTGGGCGCTCGGCTCGATGCGCTTCCGCGAGCGCCGGATCGAGGAAGGCTACGGCCTGTACGTCCTCGGGCGGGCGTTCCCGAAGGCGGTCTCGCGCGTCATCTCGTTCGACGAGGAGGCGCTCGCGGCCACGGGCACCGACTCCTACGGCGCGAACCACGTGCGTACGCTCGACCACGACGTGTGCGCCCTGATCCGCCGCGGCCCGCGCGACCCCGCGTTCATCCTCAGCACGACCTCCGAGCGCATGGAGGCGATCAAGTACGGCTTCAAGGGATTCGCGGGGCTCATCGGAGGCCCGCTCATGACCGTTTCCGGTCTGTGGATCGTGCTCGAGCTGTTGAAGTTCGGGCGCTGACGATGGTGTCTCACGGCCGGCGGGACGACCGGCCGGTTTCCCACACGCGAGGAGGTCTCGATGCATCTCGGTGAAATCCTGTGGACGGTGCTGATCGGGTTCATGCTGGTGGGCTCGGTCGGGTTCTTCCTCTCGATCTACAACACGCTGGTCGAGATGAAGAACAACATCGCCCGCTCGTGGGCCAACATCGACGTGCTGCTGAAGCAGCGCCACGACGAGCTGCCGAAGCTCGTGAAGGTCTGCGAGGCGTACATGCAGCACGAGCGGGCCATCTTCGACAAGCTGAGCGAGGCCCGCGGGGCGGTCGCGAAGGCGACGACGGTCGGCCAGCGGGCGCAGGCCGAGAACATGGTCACCGCGGCCCTCGGCCGGTTTTTCGCCGTGGCCGAGAACTACCCCGACCTCAAGGCGAACCAGTCGTTCCTCGCGCTCCAGCAGCGCATCAGCGAGCTCGAGAACCAGATCGCCGACCGGCGCGAGTTCTATAACGACACCGTGACGATCTTCAACACGCGCATCCAGCAGATCCCCGACATGTGGGTCGCCAACGGCATGAGCCTGCAGGCCGCCGAGTGGTTCAAGATCGAGGAGCGCGATCGAGAGGACGTGCAGATCGATTTCAAGATGACCGCCTGACCCCGACCTCCCGCACACCATCGTCCCCGGGCCCGCGCCGCCTGTCGGCGCGGGCCCGCGTCGTTCCCGCCCGGCCGCCCGGCCCCGGTCGGTTCTTGCCGCGGGGCCCGCGCGCCTGTACGGTCCCGCGCGCCGCGTCCACGCCAGGGAGGCGCTGCGCGGCCGACCTCCATGCAAGCCGGGAACTCCTCAGCAGCCGACCCCACGACCGACGCCACGACGACCGACGGCCGACGTCTGGTCGTGCTTGGACTCGGGCGCGCGGGCATCGAGCAGGCCATGGCCGCGGCCCGGCTTCCCGGCTGCACGCTGGCCGGACTCGTGGACGCGCGTCCCGGCCGCCGCGACTTCGCCCGTGGGACGGGCTTCACCGCCCCCATCGCCCCGACGCTCGACGCGCTGCTCGTCCGGGCGACTGCCGACGCGGTGCTGGTGTGCGCGGCGCCGGCCGAGCGCGTGGCAGCGATCGAGGGCGTGCTCGCGCGCGGGCTTCCTGCGCTGTCGGTCGGCGCGCCGGCCCCCGACGGAGCGGGCGCGAAGCGGATCGAGCAGGCGTTGGCCGGCGGAGGCCGGCTCTTCTGCGGCGTGCCGGCACTCTTCCACCCGCTCTTCCGGCGGGCGATGGGCCTGCTGCAGGCGAACGCGATCGGCCGGCCCGAGCGGGTGCGCGCGTCGGCGTTCGTCTCGCGCGTCTTCGCCGCGGGCGCGCCGCCGCGCCGCGGCGACGTGCTCGACTTCGCGCTCGCCGACCTGCTCTGGCTGCTCGACGCGCTCCTCGGGCCGACGCGGGCGGTGCGCGCGTCCGTGCACCGGCTCTTCGGCGAGCGGCTGGATGAGGTGCACGCGATGCTCGAGCTGCGGGAGGGGATTGACGTGGCGGTGGACGGCTCCTGGAGCGTGCCCGGCTACCCGCGGACGGCGCTCGTGGTCGAGGCCGAGGGCGAGCGCGGCACGCTCATCGCCTCGGACGACGCGCTCGAGACGAATCTCACGATCCCGCCGGCGGGCTTCCCGGCGGGCGAGACGCGCCGCGTGCTCGCGGACGAACCGGACCCGCTGCCCTTCGACGCGGGCGACGCGACGCCGGTCGTGCTCGCGTTCCGCCGCGCGCTCGACGGCGAGGCCGACGCGGCACTGGACCCGGCCCGCGCGCTGCGCGTCGTGCGCGTCGTGGAGGCGCTCCGGCGCTCGGCGGCGGGCGAGGGCGTCACGGGCGAGCGCGTGGAGGTCGAGCCGTGAGCGTCCCGCGCCTGCTGCTCGGCACGACCTCGCTGGACCTGCCGGCATACGCGACCCGCGACCGGGCGCTCGAGGTCGCCGCGCGCTTCCGCGAACCGGAGTCGCTCGCCGTCACGATGATCAAGGCGCTCGACGCGGGCGCCGAGGGAGCCTACGGGGCGCCGACGCCGACGCTGCGCGCGGCGCTGCGCGAGCTGCGCCGGCCCGTGCCGATGATCGTCCGCCTGCCGCTCACGCCGCCGGACGACGACCTCGTGGACGACCACCCGCTCGACGTGGCACCGGACTCGGGGCTGGGCGGCGCGCTGCACGCGGCGCGCGCGGGGTTCGCGGGCCTGGCGATGCTGCCGGCGTCCGTCGCGGGCGACCTGTCGGCGCGCGTCTTCGCGCGCTGCGAGCGCGAGGCGCCGCGGATGGGGGCGAAGCTCGTGCGGGGCGTGGCGTTCGCGGCCAGCGTGACGGACCTCGCGCTCGCGGCGGGCAACGCACGGGCACTGGAGCGGCTGCTGCGCTGGGGACGCGCGCGCTTCGGCGGGCTCGCGGGCTTCGAGACCCGCAACCTCGGGACGCTGCTCGTGCGGCTCCACGAGTGGGGGCTCGAGCCCGACTTCACGATCGGGGCCGTGAACCCGCGCGGGTTCACGATGCGCCCCGACCCGGCGCACGTGCTCGCGGCGCTCAAGCGGCCGGGCATCCCCGTGATCGCGGTCGAGCTGCGCGCGGGCGGAACGGTGCCGCTCGAGGAGGGCGCGCGGTTCGCGGTCGAGCAGGGAGCCTGGGGGCTGTGCCCCGAGCTGATCGAGCTCGACGACGTCGCGGGCGAGCTTCGCCGCCTGGCGAATGGACGCGCGGGGGCAGCGGCGGGCTGAGCCCCGGCGCCGCGCCTTCAGGACCTCAGTAGGACTGCGTCCAGGTGTGGACGGCCTTCACGACCGTGAGGCTGGCCTTGCGGCAGTCCTCGTCGTAGGCGCCGCTGTTCGGCCATGAATGCCGGCCGCACTCGCAGGCGATGTGGCCGTTGGG
>CAZPVG010000031.1:0-46827 GCA_964589945.1 uncultured bacterium | reverse complement strand
CGCGTCGGCGCGTCGTCATGGTCGCCCGCGTGATTCTGCTAGCATCGCCCGCGAGGGTTCCGGGTACCGGCGGGCGGTGACTCGCCCGCGAAGATCGTTTTCACGACGAGGCGTGACCGGATGTCGAGCGGACGGATCCGCGACCTGGACGAACGGCCATGACGGCCCGACGCGGCGCGGCCACGGATTGGTGGCCCGCGCTGTGGGCCGGAGCGTTCGCGCTGGCGGTCTCCCTGGCCTTCCTGCCGATGGCGCCCGGGATCGGCGATTCGGCCGAGTTCACGCTCGCCCTCGCGCTCGCCGGCATCCCGCACCCGACCGGGTACCCGCTCTACGTGCTCGCCGGTTACCCGTTCGTGCACGCGGCGCATGCGTTCGGACTTCCCTGGGCGGCCGCGGCCAACCTGTGGAGCGCCGTGGGCGCCGCGGTCGCGGCGGTCGCCTACGCCCGGCTCATCCGCCACGCCACGGGTTCCGATGCCGCCCTGCCCCAGCTGCTGGGCGTGGCGCTGCTGGTGATCAACCCGGTCTGGATGGAATCCGCCACGGTCGCCGAGGTCTACAGCTGGAGCCACGCCTGGATCGCCGCGGCGGGCGCGTTCACCCTCGGCCGCCTGCGCGCGCTCGACGACCCTGCGCGGGCGCCCACCGTGGGCCCGTGGCGCACGGCGATCCTCTGGGGACTCCTGTGCGGCCTGGGCGCGGCGCACCACGCGACGTTCGTCTTCTTCGCCGTTCCGCTCTCGATCGCGCTGCTCGCGGGCTTCGTCCGCGCGCGCCGCGGCTCGCCGTGGGCGGTGCTCGGCGTACTCGCCGGGGTGCCCGTGGTGATCGCCGGCGTGGGTTGGCTGGCCTGGCGGGCGGCGCACCCGGCCCCCTACCAGTGGCCGGTCGAACCGACCGTGGACGGCGTGCTGACGCACGTCCTCGGGCGCGCCTACGGGCGCTACCTCGGGGGCTTCGCGCCGAACCGGGCGGACTGGACGCTCATCCGCGACACGATGCTGGCGCCGATCCTGATCGGTCTGCCGGCGACCGCGTTGTTCGCGCTCTCACGGCGTGCGCACCCCGTGCGTCTCGGACTGCTCGCGATGGCGGGCGGAGCGGCGGTGATGATCGTGTTCCTGGTGAGCTACGGCGTCCCCGACCCGGCGATGTACTTCGTGCCGCCGCTGATGGCGTCCCTGCTCGCGGCGGGACTCGCGATGGACTGGCTCGCGACCCGCCTGCGCACCGGGCTCCGGTGGGCGGTCGCCGCCACCCTCGTCGTCACCGTGTTCTCGGCCTCGCTGCCCCGCCTCACCGCCGAGCGAAAGCGCATCGCCGGGGTCGACCGGCGCATCCGCGCGGCGTGGGCGCTGATCCCCTTCGATCGAGCCGTGGTGCTGTGGGCCGACGACCACGTGGCAAGGCTGATCGTCTTCCAGCGCCTCGAGGGCCAGCGGCCCGGCCTCGTGATCGACAACCCGGCCCTGCTGACGTGGCCCGTCCGGCGCAAGGCGTTCGAGCGTCGTGCCGGCTTCGATCCGCTGGACGGGCACGAGCTCCGGACGCAAGTGGACGTGAAGCGCGTGCCCGAGTGGCTGCGCCAGGCGGCGACGATGCCGGTCGTGGACTTTCCGGACTACATCGAGCGCGTGCCGCCCGTGCGGTGACGGGAGTGCCCGGCGCACGCCACCCGGGGCCGTCCTTGCATGACCGGCCCTCTGCGGCTACAGCCGAAGGGGCTCGATCAGCCCCGTGAGCGCCGCGCGGCCACTCACGTCCCGATCCTGTCAAGCCAGCTTTCTCGCTGGCCCCGGACGAGTTGCGCCGGGACCCGGGGCCGGGATCGGCGGCCGGGGCCTAGCATGCGGAATCGGTCCCGGGCGGCGCTCCGTCCCCCGCCGCGGGCGCACCCCGTGCCGCATGCCCCCACTCCGGAACCGGAGTGCGACCGAACCCCACAGGAGGTGCGCCATGGTCCATCCTCTGCGCCCGCTCCGGTTGTGGATCGTTCCGACCGCAGCCCTCGTCCTCGCCCTCGCGCCTGCAGCAGGCGCGCAGGAAGCCGCCTGGTTCTCGCCGGACAACAGTCCCCCCGGCACGCCGGCGCAGCTCATGTTCGACGAGCAGTCGTCGAGCCCGACGGAGTCGTTCTTCGACGTCTACATCCACGGCTTCTACTACCTCACCCGCACGAGCCCCTCCGGCCAGTCGTTCACGCAGCTCGTCTTCCCGGGACTGCCGCGGATGAGCCAGCCCGGTGCGCCGGACCTTCCGGCGGTGCAGGCGAAGATCGCGGTCCTGCCGGGCGCAAGCGAGGTGGTCCTCGGCCAGGTGGAGGTCGTGAGCCAGGCCGAGTTCTCCACGCCCAATCCCTGCTGGCCGACACCGATCGCGGAGACCGACACGACCGCCGGGACGCCCGAGCAGTTCGTGACGCCGGACCCGAAGATCTACGGGATCCAGACTCCGTGGCCCGCGAGCGACGGTGACGCGCGCATCTCCGCCACCCGGCACGGCGGCATCCCCGGAGCGGACCTGCGGCTCTATCCGGTCCATTGGAATCCGTCGGACGGCCAGCTCACGTTCATGACCCACGTGCGCTACCAGCTCATCCACGACGGCACGGGCCAGGCTCAGGAGGTGACGAAGGACGCGTACAGCTTCGCGCAGGCGACCTACCTCAACTGGGCCCTCATCCGGACCTACTACCCGCCCAACGGCCTGACCTGGATGGGGGACTACCTGATCGTCACGGAGACCAAGTACGCGGGCGAGCTGGCCCCGCTGGCCACCCAGAAGGCGGCCCGTGGCTACGCGGTCACGGTCCATCTCCTGTCGCCGGGCGAGGTGGGCAACGCCACCGCGATCCGCTCCGCCATCGTGAACTGGTACGCCTCGACGTCTCCGTCCCACGATCACTACGCCCTGCTCGTCGGAGACACGTCGGTGATTCCGTTCGGCTACTGGGGCTTCGTTCCGACCGACGACCTCTACGCCGACGCCGACAACGACGGCACCGACGATCTCGACCAGGAGGTCTACGTGGGGCGGCTCTCGGCGGATGACGAGGCCGACGTCGCGAACCAGGTCACGAAGTGGCTCGACTACGAGGACCACCCCCACTACTACTTCAACTACGGCCGAGACCTGCTCATCGGGAACAAGCAGAACGCGCCCGGCAAGTACGTGGGCTGTCTCGAGAGCGTGGCGGCTTACGGCGCGTACGTTATCCACCCGGCGTTCACGAAGCTCTACGGCAGCGACCCGGGGAACGACAACTCCGCCTTGAGCGCCGCCGTCAACTCGAACTACGGGATCGTCACCTACCGTGGCCACGGCGACTGGGACGAGTGGTGGAACTGGGACCTGGACAGCGAGGACTACTACAGCAGCGACGTGGACGCCCTCACGAACTCGATCCCGTGCGTGGTCTGGTCCATCGCCTGCAGCAACGCCGCTCTCAACAGCGAGGACTGCTTCGGCGAGCACTGGATGGAGCGGCCGAACCCGAAGGGCGCGGTCGCGTTCTATGGGGCCACCGAGCCGTCGGACACGGATCCGAACCACATCCTGACCCGCGCGCTGCACCGCGCGGTCTTCCAGCACGGCTTCACCAAGCACGGCCGGGCGATCGCGTACGCCGAGTCCCAGATGTACGACTCGACCGCCTCGCTGAACTCGCCCCGCTACCTGCTTCTCGGGGATCCCGACATGGACGTACGGCGCTTCTCGGTGCTCGGCCTGGTCGTCGCTCGGCCCCCCTGGCTGCCCGTCGCCCTGGGCTCCTCCGTGACGATCAAGGTGCTCGCCCCGGACAACCGCCCCATCCCGAACGCGCTCGTGGCGGCGTACAAGCCGCCGAACCCGAACATGGCGCCGGCGCGGGTCGTGGGCGCGAACCAGGCCCTGGCGGCCGAGTTCTTCGACAACCACTACACGGACGCCAACGGCGAGGTGACCCTGCAGGGCGACCTCGCGTCGGACGGCTGGCTCTACTACGGGGTCCGCGTGGACGAGGGCAGCGACCAGGGCGACGCGCTGCTCGACTCGATTCCCGTGGGCTACCCGACGGGGGTCGTGCCGGGGGTCACGACGCGGAACCGGCTCCGCGCCTTCCCGAGCCTGACCTCGCGGGGCACCCTCTTCAGCCTCGTATCGCCCTTCGAGCGCGACCTGCAGGTCGTGGTCAGCGACGTGGCGGGCCGGGTCGTGCGCGAGCTCTCGCTGCCGCGCGGAGCGCTGAGTGCAACGTGGGACGGGCGCAGCTCCGCCGGCACGCGGGTCGCGAGCGGCATCTACTTTGCGAAAGTACGTGGGACCCCGGGTGTGCTGCGGGCCCGCGTGACGGTTCTCCACTGACGGCACGCGGCGGGGAGCACGCGAGGCCGCCCCTTCACGGGCGGCCTCGCGGCTTCGGACCGGCGCATCTCTGGGCCGGTGCGCTCGTCCCGCTTCCGCCCGGGGGTCGGCCTCTGCGCTCTCACCTCAACTGGACGAGCTTGCGCGTCTCTTTCACGCCGTCCACCACCAGCTCGTAGAAGTAGATGCCGCCTGGAAGGCGCCGGCCCGACGCATCGCGGCCGTCCCACAGGCGCTCGTGCAGGCCAGCGGCCATGGGACCGGCGGCGAGACGGTTCACGAGTCGGCCAGCGGCGTCATACACCTGCAGGCGCACGAAGGCCGGCTTCGTCGTCTCGAACGCGATGCGCGCGGAGCCGCTCACCGGGTTCGGCCGGCTCGGCAGGAGGCGTGCCCTCGCGCCGAGGGTCCCATCCCCGACGCCCAGCGCGGGCGTCATGTCGCCGATCAGGGCCGACCACGGAATATCGCCGGGGGTCTGCGGATCGTAGACGACATCGAGTTCGTCGTTCCTGTCTCCGTCGTAGTCGTCCACGAACACCGACATCACGCCGCCGAGAACGGGAGGGAAGCCGGAATCCTGGGTACTGTCGTACACGAGAGTACCGTCCAGGAGAACGATGTAGACACCCGAACGCCCGATGAACACCAGCGCCTCGGGATTTCCCGAGTTGAGCTTCATCGTACCCGCGAAGCGCACGGACCGATCGTTCAGCACAAGGTCCGGGAACACGTGCGTCATCTTGCCTCCCGAAATCGCCTGGAGGCTGATCGTGGTCTGGTACGGCACCGTGTCCGTCTCGTAGAGGCCGAGTACCTGTTCGTTCGGGATGCCGACGTCGAAGTTGACGACGAGGCGCGTCGCCTCGGGCAATTGGATGGGTTCGAGAAACGTGGCCACCCGCGCTCCGGTGGAAACCACGTAGACGCCGTAGCCGAGCGTCAGCGTCTCGTCGGCGCCGATGAAGTTCGGCCCTGTTGTGCTCGTCAGGTGTCCGAATGCCTCCGTCGGAACGTAGACCGGAGGCCGCTCCTGGCCCACCTGGGCGCGGGAGGGGGCGGGGCCGAGAACGGCGAAAGCGAGAAGGCAGGTCGAGAGCAGGTGAAGTCGGGGCATGGGCCGCTCCTCTGGATGGAGTCCGGAGACGATCTTCGAATTGTAGACCAGCGCCGGTCGGTGCCGGGCGATGAGCGCCCCTTCGCGTCGCCAGCCGGGGGGACTTCCCGGAACCTCCCTCCCGCGCCAACCGCGGCAAGCGGGACCGGAGGACCTCGCCCGGCATGGACTTGTGACGACGGTGGGTGGCCTGGCGATCGGTCGAGACGGGACTGCACACCCGGTGCTCGCACCGTCGACGCCCGCCGCTGCACCGGAGGTGGTAATGCGGATCGGTGTGCAGCGCACCACCCCGGACACAGGTCCGTCGCGGCAGGCCGATCTCAATGGCCACCGATCCACATCGGCGGGCGTGGACCTGAGTCTGGGACTGGGCCAGCGTGCGATGCTCGAAATGGACGATGCCGGAGTTCCTGACTCGCGGGTGCTCACGCGAACGTTCGACGGTCGCCCTGGAGGAGTGGTCGCCATGAACTCAGCGCGAAAGAACTCGCTGGCCGCCGGCGTGTTCTATCTGCTCACCTTCGTCTCGATTCCGACGCTTGCCCTCTATCATTCGGTGCGCAGTCCGGACTTCATCGTCGGCCCCGGCCCGGACGGTTCTGTGATCACGTCACTCTCTTTCGGACGTGAAACCATAGGGTGGTACGAAAGCCGACGGCGATTCCCCGTACAAGGCGTTTTCGCTCGGGAAGCTCGCGGCTACGAGCGCGCCGGCGCCGACCGCGAGGGATCGGCCGTGTTCGCCCGCGATTCGTGCGACGTCGGCGGGGCTCCCGACGTGTCGGACGCCAGCCGCTTGAGCTTCTCCAACTTCGCCTCGACCTCCGTTCGAAGCGGAGCCAGCGCCGAGTCCGCGCCGGCCCACGCGGCGACGAACCGCTCGTAGTCGCGGATGGCCTCCGGGGTACGACCCGCCGCCTCGTCGATCCGTCCCATGCGCTCGTAGGCGACCGGGAGGAACAGCTTGTCGGAGGGCGTGAACGTGTCCACGAGTCCCTGGTAGAACTGCCGGGCCACCTCGGGATCCCCGAGCTCGAGCTCGAGCTCGGCCCGCAGGAAGCGGGCCTGGCTGCCCGCGGTGATCGCCAGCGCGCCGGCGGTCATGGGCAGTTCGAAGTGGAGTGTGCGACAAAGCTCCAGTGCCTTTCGGTGGTCACCCTGCAGGTAGTGCAACTCCGCCGCCAGCGAGGCGGCCGCGTCGTCGCGCAGCGATTCCCACGCCGTGAACGGGGGCAGCGCGGCGATCTTCTTCTGGATCGCCCAGGCCTCGTCGAACCGGCCCTGGCGCCCGAGCAGGCGTCCCAGCGCCATGTCCTTCTCGAGCGACGCCACCGCAGGCGTGAAGATGTCGTGCAACGGCTCGAACTTGGTCTTGAGCCGTTCGACCGGATCGACCTTGCGCAGCCGCGCAATCACCCGGGCGAGCAGTGTCGAGTCGACCGGCACGAGTCCCGTGGCGACCAGTTCGGCGTTCCACACGGCCCAGGTCGGGGTCTGGCGGGCGCCGGGCTCTCCGATGAACTTCCGGACCGCTTCGTACCGCCCGTGGTAGAGGTCCGACATGCCGACCAGGATCATGTGGAAGTCCGAGACCAGGCTGACCTGTTCCGGTAGGCCCGTGGCCGGGTTGTTCGTGCCGTGCAACTCCATGTCGAGCATCCGGTCCACGTCGGCGGGGTCCGGCGAGAACCGCATGGCGTTGTAGGCCGCGTAGATTCGGACGAGCAGCGTCTGGTCGCGGAAGCCCTCCATGAAACGCCGGATCTCGGCGGCGTCGTGGCGCAGGAAGAGGTACGAGGTCCAGGCATCGACCCACGCCTCGGAGTCGGTTGCGACGCGGTTCAGCGCGTTCACCTGTTCCCCGAGCGAATCGACGAGCCCCGCGGCCGCGTCGAGCCGGGCCAGGTGATGAACGGCCGACACGTTGTCCGGTTCGAGCGCCAGCACGCGCTCGAAGTAGGAGCGCGACTGCTCGATCGGGCGCCCCCGGCGCGGATTGGCCGCGTAGTAGATGTTGCCCAGCTGGAGGAGCGCCTTCACCTCGTCGGGATAGCGCTGCAGCTGGTAGTTCCAGCGCTGTTCGGCGGACGTGAGCCTGCCCGCCTGCTGGTCGAGGAACGCCGCGATCATGCCGCGATCCCGCTCCGGCAGCCCCGCCGAGTAGCGCTCGGCCTTCACCGCCGCCAGGTAGTCGTCGGTGTCGTTCGTGTAGGCGTTGTTCATGCTCTTCATCAGGTGAGCGAGCGCGAACGTCGAGTCCAGCTCGATCGCCCGGTTGTACTCCGCCGACGCCTGGTCGAACCGGCCCCGGCGGTGGAACTGCTCCCCCTGCAGGAACGCCTTCGTCGCGGCGAGCGAGGTCGAGCTTCCCACCGCGCTCCGCTGAATCCTCGCGTTCGCGCCGTTCACGGCGCTGGCCAGCAGCCCGCTGGCCAGGCGGTCCACCAGGGCGAAGAGGCTGTCTGCTTCGCCTTCGACCGTCACGAGCGGCTGGGCGTCGTCGGGCCGGTCGCTGTCGTGAACGCGGGCGGAGATGCTCACGTGGCCCGCCAGGCCGACCACCTGCCCCGTCACGAAACGGCCGGCACCGAGCGAGGCGGCCAGTGCGCCCTCGCTCGCGAGGTCGGTGTCTCCCCCCTTGCGCTTCGCGACTCCGCCCACCACGGCGCGCGGGTCCACGATGCGGATGGTGCCGGCGCCGTCCAGCCGGCCGCTCACCAGATCCACCATTCCCTCGGCCAGGTAGGCGAGTTCCGGCGCCCCGCGGACGGTGAAGGGAAGCACCGCCATCACGTCATGACGATTCTCGACTGACGGAGGCCGGGCGCCGGGCCGGAACGGACCCCAGAACAGGATCGCGGTCACCCCCACGATCACGGCCAGGGCCGCGGTGGGGGCCAGCCATCGGCGCGCGCGGGGTGACCGCGCCGACCCCGGACGGGCCGGCGGGAAGGCTTCCGCGCCGGCCGGCCAAACGTCGCTCCGCTCGAGGACCTTGCGCAGGCGACGCAGCTCGTTCCCCACGTCCAGAGCCGTCTGGAAGCGCTCGCGCGGGTTCTTCTCGAGGCATCGGCCCACGATCCGGTCCAGGTCCGGTGGTATTTCGCCGCGCGTGCGATGCAGAGGTGGCGGGGTGTCGCGAAGGATCGCCGAGCTGATGTCGGCCCGGCTCTTGCCCCCGAACGGGCGCTTGCCGCTCGAGAGTTCGTAGAGCACGACGCCGAACGAGAACAGGTCGGTGCGCGCGTCCAGCGTCTCGCCCCGGACCTGCTCCGGCGCCATGTACGGAACGGTCCCCATGACCAGCCCGGCTTCGGTCAGGGGCGCGGCCTCGGTCGCCGCCCGGGACGCGTTCGGGTCCGAACCGGGATCGGACTTCTTCGCCAGGCCGAAATCCAGGACCTTCACGCGCCCGTCGTTCGTGACCATCACGTTCGCAGGCTTGAGGTCCCGGTGGACGACGCCTTTCTCGTGCGCCGCCGCCAGCGCGTCGGCGAGCGCGATTCCGAGTTCGACCACCCGGGGCACGGGGAGCCCGTCCGGCGCGACTTCGTGATCGAGGCTCCTCCCCTCCACCAGCTCCATGGTGAGGAAGCGCACGCCGCCGTGGTCCTCGACCGAGAAGAGCGTGACGATGTTCGGGTGGTTGAGCCCGGCCACCGTGCGGGCCTCGCGCTCGAAGCGGGCCAGGCGGTCGGGGTCTGCCGCGAGGCCCGCCGGCAGCACCTTCAGTGCGATCTCGCGACCGAGCCGCGTGTCACGCGCGCGGTACACCTCTCCCATCCCGCCCGCGCCGAGCGGGGCCACGATCTCGTAGGGACCGAGGGTCGTGCCGGGGGTGAGTGGCATTCCCGCAAGCTACAACAGCGTTCCCTCGGCGCACCACGTGAATGTGGCGCGCCGAGGGTGAGGCCGATGAGGGGCGCCGGTCCGGAGCAGGGTCCCTCCGCCCGCTCGCACGGTCGTCACATCGTGCGCTGTGACGTCACCCCGCCCGGCGCCCCGCTCCCGGGGACGGACCCCGGGGGCGCGAATCCCCTGCTGCACCGCCACCCGTGGTTTGTCCGTCCGCCCCCGATGCCCCCGCGGTGCATGATGCCAGTGGGCTATACTCCCTCCTTCGCCATACGATCCGTCCGCTACCCGGAGGGCGCCCATGATCCGACGTCTCGCCTGCCTGCTCGTGCTGGCCGCGTGCCTCCAACCGACACCCGGACTCGCCGCCGTCCAGGTCGGATCGTTGTACTCGAGTCTATTCACGCCCATCGCCATCGGCGATCTCTCCACCAATCCCGGTCTCGAGTGCCTCGGGTACGGGGCCGACGGCGTCGCGCGGATCTTCGCCCTCGACTCGGGCCAGCCCCTGGCGACCCTGCCCGCGCCGTTCCAGATCCCGGGCCAGAACGAGTACACACTGCGCGATTTCGACGGGGACGGCCTGGCGGAGATCCTCTGCGTGCTCTCGGGTCCCGAGTACACCTCGACCGTGGGTCTGCTCGACGTGACTTCGTCGGTCACACGGGTCTGGCCCGACCAGTCGTTCGACGACGTCATCACGACCGTCGATCTGGTCGACCTGAACTCCAGCGAGCCGAAGGCCATTGCCCTCGGGGGATTCGATTTCCACGTCCTGTCGAGTCAGACCGGGGCGCTGCTGTACGACATGTGGACGGATGGAACGTTGCCTTCGCAACTGCGCTTCCAGTCCATGACCGTCGACGACTTCGACGGCGACGGTCGCCAGGAAGTCCTCGTGGACACCTACGATGCGACACAGAGTACTTATCCCATCGTCCTGATCGGCGATCAGCTCAAAGCGACCGCGGTGGGAGGGCTCTCCGATGCGGGACGGGTCATGCTCCGCCAGAGCTGGCCGAACCCCGCCGTGGGTTCCACGCACCTCGCCTACGAGCTCGGGGAAGCGTCGCCGGTGAAGCTGAGGATCTTCGACGCCGGTGGCCGGCTGGTGCGAACCCTGGTGGACGGGCGCGTCAACGCCGGCGCCCACCAGGAGACCTGGGACGGGCGCGACCAGGCCGGCAAGGCCGTGGCGCGGGGAATCTACTTCTACGAGTTGGACGTTTCCGGACGGCGGCAGTCGCGCAAGCTGGTGCAGTTGCGCTGACGTGGTGCGACGGTCGTTCGGGCCGACTCCGAGGAGGCGCGCGTCGGCGCTGACGCCTCCCGTGCCGTCTCAGTCGGTCTCGCCCACCTCCGCCGCCCACCGCTCCAGATTCTGCGCGTTCCCGTCGACCGCGTACTTCGCGATCGCCCGGCACGGCTCGACCGTCTCGAAGCGCTGGCGCCAACCCACGCGCGTGCCCTCGGGGCAGGCCTCCCAAGAGGAGCTCGCATACGCGCGAGCCGCGTGTACGGCCGGCCGGGCGTCGGTCCCGCGGGAGTCTCCCCCTTCGACCCACCGGGCCAGCCCCGCGTGAGGCCGGCGTGGCTCGGCGTGCCGCGCCTCCGTTGCCCCGCGAGCACGGTCCCGTGGGCACCCAACGCGGACTCCTCCCACCACGGTCGCGCGCCCGCGCCCGCCCTCGCTCGCTCACCCACGCTCGCCGTACTCACCAACGGCGCCCCCCACCCCCGCGTCACCCCGGAGCCGCCGCCCACGGCCCGGCTCGCGCGTCCACCCCGCGCCGCTCCAGATGCCCGAGGATCCGCCGGTTCACCGCCGGCTCGGTGAGGAATGCCAGGATCCGCTACTGGTCGAGGTGGAAGATGAGCCCGTATTGAGCGCCGACACGCTCCATGGCCGCCACGCCCTCGGCAGGCGGCGGCCCTTCGGGCGCCTCGTCAGGCAGGACCGCGGCCACGTCGACGAGGAAGCCCTCGAAGCCGCCCGGCGTGCAGATCATCAGCGCCCGGGCGTCCCTGTCCGTCTGGTTCTGGAACGTGTGGACGCCGTCGGCCGGCATGAAGATCAGCTCGCCGGCACGCCGGGTCACGGGTGTCGCCCCTTCGAAGAACGTCAGCTCGCCCTCGAGCACGTACCAGGTCAGCGCCTCGCGCTGGTTGGTGTGGGGCGGGGCGCCCACTCCGGGGCCAACGGTGATCTCGACGACACTCACGGATCCGTCGGACGCGTCTCGAGATGCGAGCACCCGGTTGGTCATTCCCAGGAACACAGCGGGGGCGGACGGGGTGGTGATGGGCATGGGTTCTCCTCCATTCGTGGGAGCGGCCGGGGACCAGCGGCCGCCGGGGGAATGGAACCGAGTCCTCAACCACATACCTGGCCGGCCCCGGCGCCGGTCTCAGCTTCACGATAGACCCCCGGCCCCTTCCATTCCGAGCGCAGGAACCAGGGTACACGCGACGCATTGTATGCGGTTTCTGCGGCGCCTCATGAGAAGGATGTGACAAGAACGGCCCTGTGCTCGCCCCCCAGCCTTCCAATCCGTAGGAGCGGGCGAGTCGTCCAGGAGTGCCCAGCGACGGTTCACGTCACGGGACTACTCGACGCCCGGCCCTCCTCTGAGCTTCACGCTGCTGGCGTCGCAGCCTCCTCCTCGGCTGTCGAGAACGACGGCAGCTCCTCGATCCCAAGCGCCTCGCGCAGTGCCTGGGCCGACGTACGGTCTGCCCGGCCTGCTCGGGCGCGATGCGCATCGTCGCGTTCGTCACCGCGCCGAACGCGGTGCTGCGGATCCTCGCTCACCTCGACCGCTGCGCGATCGACGCGCGCGCCGGGCCGTGGGCGAACGCGGCGGCGTGAGGGCCTGACGCCGGGGACGGAATCCCCGCCCCCGCCTGGGTCGCACGCAACGTAAGGCACTTGTTTGTTACGAGCGCACGGCCAGCAGGGCCAACCGTACGATTCGGCGTTGAGCCTTCCGAGCGGCAGAGCGCTGAGGTTGCGGTATATGATGTCGCGAAAGCACAAGTCCTTCGACGAAGCCTCCGCTGTCGGGTGCCGGGGCGGACCTTCGCTCGGGGCGGATCGCGGCTCCACATCGCTGCTGCTTGGATCGCACGTTCCCCGATCAGGCCCCTGATGCTCGAGGCAATGTGGAGTTCAGGATGGAATCGAGTTCACGTCATCTCATGCGATTCCTGCCGCTCCTCGTGGCGCTGGCGGCCGGGGCGGCGGCCGCCGGATCGCCCGCGGTCGACTGGTCGTTCGACGAGGGCGCAGCGACCGCCATCCGGGTGCCCGCGTGGCTTTCGGCTGACTCGCTGCGCGGCGCACTCGGGTACGAATCGGGCGCCGCGATCAAGGGATTCGTCGTCGACCTCGACGGCGACGGCACCGCCGACTACCTGTTCAATTACTCGCGCGACGTCTGCGGGACGAACTGTCAGTACGCTGTCTTCGACGGTCGCACGCACCGGTGGCTCGGCCTCGTCGGCGGCAGCCTCGTCTACGTACGTGCGCAGCGCATCAACCGATGGCCGGTGATCAACCAGTACGGCCATTCGAGTGCAACGAGCGGTTACTGGTCCACCGTCGTATTCGACGGCGGGGAGTACGTGTCCGTTGACGCCGTCCTGCTGCAGGGGGCCTCCCTGGACAGCCTCTTTGCCACGCTCGCGGGCGTACAGTACGGGCCGCCGCCCGCCAGCAGCCGCTGACGGACCGCGGCCCTCGTCCGTCTGAAGTTCTCTGCCACCCGTACGGAAGCCTCGCGCCGGCACGGGGAAGTTCAAGCCTGGCCGGTTCTGGAAGCGAGCCTCGCCACCACGACGCGCGCAGTGGGACGGGGGCCGGGAAGAGAGCCGAGCGTCGCGGCCATCGGGCCGCGACGCTCGGCTTGGAGCATGGGTCGGCAGCCGCAGCTATCGATCGAGGCGCTGGATGCTACCCCAGCTGGACTGAAGCGTCGGAGTCGCGTTGAGTTCCACGACTTGCCATCCACCCCAGTTCACTTCGTCCGTGGATGTCACGGCTCCCCGGCCATCGATTGCTCCACTCGCATCCGACTTGACCGCCGCCCAGAGTGCGCCGGGTGGAGACACGACCGTTTGAGCGATCTCATCGGCGAGGCTGCCCTCTCCGTTCGTGTCGACCAGCATGGAGAACGACCTGGGGGATTGGCGTCCGAGTGCGATCCATTGGCGAAGAATACGCAATATTGCATCGGCGCAAGGCCGGTGATCACCCAGTCAATCGAAGTAGAAGTCGCGCCCGGGGAGTTCCAGTAGAAGTAGTCGCTCAGCAGTGCGTCCGCAGCATTGCCGAACCCGTACGCGCTGATGCTGCCGGTGATCGCGAATCCGACCCCGGTGGGGCTCCCGTTGCTGTCGACGAGGTTGGCGAACGCGGGATTCACCACATTGAAGCCCTGGCTCCCCAGGATGTTCCAGACGTTGGACGCGGAGAAGCTCCCGAGCGGAACTCGCCTACGCGCGAGCCGCGTGCACGGCCGGCCGGGCGTCGGTCCAGCGGGAATCTCCCCCTTCGACCCACCGGGCCAGCCCCGCGTGAGGCCGGCGTGGCTCGGCGTGCCGCGCCTCCGTTGCCCCGCGAGCACGGTCCCGTGGGCACCCAACGCGCACTCCTCCCACCACGGTCGCGCGCCCGCGCCCGGCGTCGGATCGAACGACCGCGGGGGCTGACCTGGCCGCTGCCCGCTCCACGTGGCAAAGACGAGGATCAGGATCAGTGCCGACGAGCCTGCGCACGCCGATCCGGAGCAGGGTCCCTCCGCCTGCTCACACGGTCGTCACATCGAGCGCTGTGACGTCACCCCGCCCGGCGCCCCGCCGCCCGCCCGGCCACCGTCCCGCTCGACCACGCCCACTGGAAGTTGAAGCCTCCGAGCCTCCCTTCCACGTCGAGCACCTCGCCGCAGAGGTAGAGCCCCGGGACGAGGCGCGACTCGAGCGTCGAGGCGTTGACCTCCGACAGCGGCACGCCGCCGGCGGTGACTTCGGCCCGCTCGTAGCCGAGCGTGCCGGTCACCTCGATCTCGCGCTCCTTGACGAGGCGCAGCATCGCGGCGCGCCGGTCCTTCGGGGTCTGCGACATCGCGACGCCGCCCAGGCCCGATTCGGCGGTGAGCATGTCGGCGATGCGCTCGGGCAGCCGCGCGGCGAGGAAGCTGCGGCCCCCGCGGCCGCTGCGGCGCTCGCCGGCCGCCACCCATTCGTGCGCGAGCGTCTCCTCGCCCTCGTCGGGCAGGAAGTCGATCGTCACCTTCCGCGCGCGGCCCTCGGCGCGGTGCCAGTGGCGCGAGAGGTCCAGTGCCACGGGACCGCTCAGGCCGAAGTGCGCGAACAGCAGCGAGCCTTCGAGTCGCTCGGCCTTGCGGCCGTCCACCCACAGCGTGAGCGCCGCATCGGTGGTCACGCCGCGCGCGCCGTTGCAGAACGGATCCGGCGAGACGAGGGGTGTGAGCGCGGGCACGGGTGCGACCAGCGAGTGGCCGAGCGCCGTGAGTAGCGCGTAGCCGGTGCCGTCGCTGCCGGTGCGCGGGAACGAGAGGCCGCCCGTCGCCACGATCACGGCGTCGGCTTCGAGCCACTCGTCGGGCTCGCCGGCCGGAAGCGGCCAGACGAGCTTCGCGGCGGGGGCCACCTCCTCGCCGAACGCGGCGCTGTCCGCGATCCGCTGCACGCCGACTCGGAAGCGCGCTCCGGCCGCTCCTGGCGCGGTCGCCGCAGGGGTGCGTTCCGCGTTGGAACGTCTCGCTTCTACCTCTAGAGAGGGGGCCGTGCCACCCGTCCTCTCGAGCCGCACCACGCGTGCCCCCGCGCGCAGCACGACCTTCGCGCGCGCAGCGGCTTCGAGCAGCGCGTCGAGCACGCTCTGCGCGTCGTCGCTCACGGGGAAGTACTTGCCCGTCGGCTCGAGCTTGAGCGGTACACCGAGCTCGCGCTCGAACCACTCGCGGGTCCGCTCGGGCGGGAACGCGCGCAGGATGCGCGCGACGACGTGGCGCGAGCCGCCGAAGTAGTCGCGCTCGGTGACGGTCTCGTGCGTCACGTTGCACCGCGTGCCGCCACTCATGAGGATCTTGAGCCCGACTTTCGGGTGCGCGTTGAGCAGCGTCACGCGCGCGCCCGACTCGGCGGCGCGCAGCGCGGCGGTCAGTCCCGCGGCGCCCGCGCCGATCACGATCACGTTTCGCTGCGACATGGTCGCAGGGTAGGCGAGCCCCGATGCCGGCGCGAGCGACTGCTTCCAAGGGCCCGCGCCGCAGTTCACGTGGCCGAGCTACGCAAACGGACGCGCCCGGTTCCCCGTGCCCCGATCGGCGAGCGCGCAACAGACGGGGAGGCGCCATTCCTCTCCGGAGACCTCCGGCGTTCGGTGAACGGGGTGCCTGGACGGCGCCTCTAGCGTACGACCACGACTCTCCGCGTGAATAGAATGCCCGGGCCGCTCACGCGGACGTTGTAAACGCCGGGCCGGACAGCGCCACCGTCCCCGCTCGCGCCGTCCCAGGCGACCGAGTGACTGCCGGCCGCGAACTCCCGCGGGCCCGAGATCGCCCGGATCCGACGGCCGGCGATGTCGAATACCTCGATGGACAGGCGCTGCGGCGAAGCCAGGTCGAACTCGATCGTCGCTCGGCCCGACGTGGGATTGGGGCGTATCGCACGGAGGCCGGCCACGGCCGAAGGGCTCCCATCGACCGCCAGCACACGGGAGCTGTCCGCGGCATTGGCGTAGACATCGTAGTTGCTGTTCGAGCGGAAGTCGGCCCAGGCGACGAGGGCGGATCCGGGGGTTCCCGGGACGATGGCAGGGGTGATCTGCATGTTCGGCGCCGTCGAGATCGTTTCCCCTCCATGCCCCCAGCGCAGCGTCCCGCCGGCATCCACGCGCTGCGCGTAGATGTCCTTGTTGAAGTTGAGATAGTCGCGCGAGTCCGTCCAGGCGACGATTGCCCCACCCCCACCGTCGGCGACGATGACCGGATCGACCTCGTCCCCGGGCGCATCGGTCAGGCGCACTCCTCCGGTGTCGAACAGCATCGCGCCGGACGCGCTCACGCGCTGCACCAGTGCGAAGGTGTGACCTCCGATCTGGGACTGCCACGACACGATCGCCCCGCCGGCCCCATCGGGAATCGCCCGGGGATTCGTCGCGTCGTCCGCCGGTGTGTGCAACCGGACTCCCAGCGAATCCCATTGCGTCGCCCCGCCCGCGTCCAGACGCTGCGCATAGATGGCGACAGCCGGCGCCTCTCGGAGGTCCTGCCACGCCACCAGGGCGCCCTGCGCCTGGTCGGTCACGACCGCGGGAAGCGACTGGTAGGACGGCGCATCGCAGACCGGCAGGCCGTCGGCCGCCCACTGGACCACGCCGGAGGAGTCCACGCGCTGCGCGAAGACGTCGTTCGAAGGGCCGATTCGATAGTCCTCCCAGGCGACGATTGCCCCACCCGCCTGGTCGGTCGCGAGAGCGATATTGAGCTGCTGACCCGTGACCGAACAGAGTGCGATCCCGTCCGCCAGCCATCGTGGCGTCCCGTTCGCGTCCACGCGCTGGGCGTAGACGTCGCCCTGCGCATCGTCGCGCAGGTCCTGCCAGACGACGATGGCGCCGCCCGCACCGTCGGAGACGGCGACGGGATCGAGCTGCTCGCCGGACGCGGCGCACAGGCTGACCCCGTTCGAATCCCACAGGGCGGCGCCGTTCGCGTCGATCCGCTGCGCCAAGATGTCGTCGTCCGCGACCGGCGACCCGTGCCAGGTGATGATCGCCCCGCCCTGGCCGTCGGCGATGACGTGCGGATTGCCGTTCGAGCCCGGTCCGAGACAGACCGGGATGCCGTTCGCCGCCCACATCGGCAGCCCGGAGGCGCTCAAGCGCTGCGCGAAGATCTGCCTCGAGTACGGACCCCGGTTGTCGAGCCACGCGACGATCACACCACCGGCGCCGTCTTCGGCGGCCGCCGGGGCGTACTGGTTGCCGGCCTCCGCGGACACGATCGCGCCGTCGTTCACCCATTGCGCCCGGGCGGGGCATGGCACCGACAGCGCCACGCTCACGATGAAACACAGGATGCCGAGAGCGGCAGAAGATCGCATGACGCGTTACCTCAGGATGACGAGCCGGGTGGCCTGGACGCCACCGAGCGCCCGAACGGCGAGGAAGTAGACCCCGGGCGCGAGGCGCGTGGTGCCGGCGCCCGGGTCCAGGATCAGCTCGTGCCTGCCCGCGGACATGAAGCCGTGCGCGAGCGTCGAGATCCGGCGACCACTCACGTCCTGGACCGCCACGTCCACCTCGGTCGCTTCACGCAGGGTGAGCACGGCGCGCGCCCGACCGACCACCGGATTGGGCGTCACGGACGAGAGCAGGAACGGCTGCCGGAGAAGCGGCTCCGCGGCGGGCGCGTCGGTGGTCGAGGCGAGGTCGGCATACTCATCGCCGTCGAGATTGGCGTCGCCGTTGCCGGCCGGCGCCTGGGCCAGCAGCGCTCCGCCCGGCGTGGTGCCGTACCTCCCGGCTGCGAGCGAGAGCACGGAGGGGTACTCGCCGAAGAGCAGGCCGACGTCCACCACGCCCTCGGCGAACCCGCCCGCGGAGTCCACGGCGATGCTGGTGAAGACCGTCTGCGACTCGTCGGCCCAGTCCGTGCGGTTGTCGCTGTTCTGGTTCGCGAGATAGGCCGTCCACGCACCGACCTGGCCACTCTTGCCGAGCGGCGCCGCCGTCAGCGCGCCGTGCTGGCCCGCGACGAACACGATCACGTCCCCGCCCTGCGTCGGCGCCGCCTCGGTCGCTACGTAGAGCTGACCCGTCCGGTAGGCCGCGTACAGGTCGATCCCGTCGTTCGAGGCGAGCAATTGCGCCGAAGGGTCGAGCGCGCCGTCCATCACGAACTCGCCTTCTGGGCGGGGGGCAGGCATTTCGCCCAGCATCTGCAGCATGTCGGGCGTCATTTCCTGCAGCGGCGGGTCCGTGCCGAACACGACGTTCTGCTCCGTCGGGACCTCGCCGCAGCGGTACCCCGTGTTGCGCCAGTCCGGACTGTCTCGGAAGTTGTACTTGAGGTTCGACCAGTCGGCCCACCCGTACAGCGCATCCGGCGGGCTCAACGTCATGTCGATCGTGCCGTCGCAGTGGGTCAGGCCGTATCCGACGTCCCTGAGGTGGGCCATGACGTTGCTCCCCGGGTTGATCGTGGAGTCGCCCGACCAGTCCACCGCCTCCCCGGGAGCGAACTTCGCCTGACTGAGCTTCAGCTGCGAGTTCAAGTACGGCACGGACACGATCTTCGGCCAGACTCCTGCAGGCACTCCGAGTCCCTGGCTCTCATTGAGGTGTTCCTCGTCGAGCAGCGGCAACTCGTAGGGGGAGTAATCGAGGCGCCACGAGTTCGGCGCCTGCCAGCGGGGTTCGGGTGACGTCCACATGTAGTTCATCACGCTGTAGTAGTTCGGCTTGAACAGCACGTCGTCACCGCCCCCGTGGCGGAGTCCGAGCGTATGTCCCAGCTCGTGCATGAACGTGCCCGCGTGCAGCGCGACGTCGTTCGTGTCACGCCAGCCGCACACACCCTGGGATCCGAAGCTGACCATGAAGTCGTCGCCGCCCAGGCCGCCGCCCAGCTCGCCGACGCCGCTGGCCAGGGTGTCGCGATCGGAACAGAACGTTCGTCCCCACAGCCCATAGCGGTAGACGAGCCGCTTTGCCTGGAGGATGTAGCGGTGATTCGGGTCCTGCCGCTCGGCGACCGTGCCGAAGTGGGCGTCCTTCACCGCCTGGAAGTCACCCCACATGTTCGGCAGGTCCTGCACGGGAACATCGGTCTCGTCGAGGATGTAGTGCAGCGCGATGCCCGGTTGCCCGTCGGGATTGTGGAGGTAGGAGTTGGGAACGTTGCTGAAGGCCGCCTGCACCATCGCGAGCGCGGCGGGCGGGGGCCCGTGACCGGTCATGGCGTCGATCTCCACGAAGAGGTCCTTGTGCCCCGGTCGTGCGCCGCGCGCGTACAGGTCCAGGTCCGTGACCCCGTCTGCGTTGACGTCGATGCCCCAGCCTTCGGTTTCCCAGCAGTCCCAGATCCCGTCACCGTCGGTGTCGTTGAGGCACAGCGCGGGCGAAAACTCGGAGGTCGTTGCGCTCGAGGTGTCCGTGGCGGTGGCGGTGACGAACACGTTCAGCGTGAGCGCCGGCAGGGTCATCACCAGGATGGCCCGCCCCGAGGAATCGGTCGTCGCGACTTCCGATCCCAGGTACGCTCCCCCTTCACCGAAATGCGACGGGTCTGGAACCTGGCTGGCGAAGTACTCGACCACGTACGAACGGTTGGGTCTCGCGTCGAGATGACCATAGACGCCCGTCTGCCCATTCGAGACCGACGCCGAGTCGAGGACCGGGAAGTTCGTGAGGTCGTTGACTCCGGCGTCGGAATCGAGCGAGTCATTGGGGCTCAGTCCGGCCGGGTAGAGGTCGATGCCGAGCGCGCTGTTCTCGAAGATGTCGTTCCGCCGGAAGACGTTCTGCGTGCCGCTCGAATCGTAGATCCCGGCGCCGTGGTTGAACGCGATGACGTTCTGGATCACCGAGTCGAGCGAGGCGGAGGCGGTGAACACCACCCCGTGGGAGCCGTTCCCCATGTTGACGCCGCCGGTCTTGTCCGTGCCGATCAGGTTCCCGAACACGCGGGTGGTGCCCGCCGTGCGCAGCTCGATTCCGAAGGTCGTGTTGCCCGAGATGACATTGCCCTCGCCGGGCGCCAGCCCGCCGATGAAGTTGTCGAGGACGCTGCTCGCCAGGACGCCCTTCAGGGTGGGAACGGGCGCCGTTCCGCTCGAGTCGGTGCCGATGTAGTTGCCGATGATGCGGTTGTTCGAGGCGGTGTTGATCAGTGCGACGGCCGTGTTGGGAGTGCCGCTCATCACGTTGCGCGCGGCCGGGGTCGCTCCGCCGACCAGGTTGTTTGAGCCGCTCGAGATCACGAGACAGTTGCCGTCCCCCAGCGCGACGCCGCCGGTCCGATCCACGCACAGGAAGTTGCCCTGGACCCGGTTTCCGGTCGCCCCGAACCCGCTCAGGTAGACGGCCGGATACTGATTCCCGGCGATGACGTTGCGCGCCGCGAACGTCGAGTCTCCGATCACGTTGTCCGGGGCGCCGTCGTCGAAGATGCCGTTCTGCTGGTTTCCGATGTCCGCGCTTCCGGTCGCATCGGTCCCGATGTAGTTGCCCTGCACGATCGTGCGGGCGGAGGCGACGCCGATGAAGATGCCGGGAAGCAGGTTCGCCGAGATCACGTTCCTCGCTCCCGGCCCGGTGCCTCCGATGATGTTGTCGGGCGAGTTCGTGAACACGCCGTTGCCGCCGTTCGGGACCGCCGCGCTGCCGAAGGCGTTCAGCCCGATATAGTTCCCGCGGACGATGTTGTGGCCCGCGTTGCCGCTGCCGATCTGGATTCCGGACGACGCATTGCCCGAGATCACGTTCCGCGCGGCCGCCGTCGTGCCGCCGATCCGGTTGTTCGTCGAAGCCCCGAAGATGGCGACACCGTTGACCGCGTTGGGCGCGGCGAAGACCCCCGACGCGTCCGTGCCGATGTAGTTGCCCTCGATGACGTTGTTCCCGAGGTTGTCCAGCGCGATGCCGTAACCGCCCGCACCCGAGGTCGCCCAGCGATTGATGATCAGGCCGCGCACCGTGCTGTTGCCCCCGGTGATGTGCAGGCCGATGCCGTCGGGTCCGGCCGAGCTCCCGGTCAACTCGATGAGCGGTGAGCCCGCGTAGCCCGGCTGGGTCGTGCCGTCGATGACGAGCGGATCCGTGATCGTCGGGAGCGGGATCGTGGGCGCGATCGTCTGCACTCCGCCCGCCAGGATGAAGAAGGTGATCTGGTCCAGGCCCGGGCTCATGTTCGCGGCTTCAATGGCCGCGCGCAGCGAGCCGCTTCCGGTGTCGGCCGTCGTGGTCACGACGTAGGTGTTGTTGACGCGAAGGGGCACGGCGAGCGAACGCGCCCGGATCACGGCCTCGGACGCGGGCCTGGTCGGCGTGGAGGCGCCATAGGCCGCCTGGACGACGGGCGGGGCGTCGCCGGGCACGTTGCCGGAACCGTATCCGTAGCCGACCTGCAGGCCGGCCGCTTGGAGGGGTCCGGACGGGCCGGCCGCGAGCAGGAAGAGCACGAGCCCGATGGCTCGGCGGACCGCGGCAACACCATGTGGGGCCTGGGGCATGGGCGGCTCCATGAGGAGGTGGAATCCCTGCGATTGTGGCGAGCCCCATCCTCCCCGCCGGTACCCGCGCGCGAAAGGCGGAATCTGCCCGTCTTCACCTTCCAACGGACCAGTGCGCGCAAGCGAACAGGACCTCTTCGTCCAGGTCCTGGCAGAAGCGCTCGCCACCCTGCGTGACCTCGACGGGGCCCCCGGACAACTCACAGGACGGCATCGGGATCGTCGGTCCGAAGCCGAGGGCGCACCGCGAGGGAGGCGGTCGCCGCGAGAGCGCCCGGCACGCGCCGCGTCACCGGTCGGCCCCCGGGTGAATTCGCTTCGCCTCGCCTTCCCTCGCCCTGTAGCCTGCACTCGGGAGGTTCCACCATGACGCACCCGGAGGACGCGACGCCCGAGATCACGGCCGAAGCCCTCGTGCGATCGCTGGAGTCGGGCGAGGCGCTGCAGGTCGTGGACGTGCGCCGGCCCGAGCGCGTGCGCGAGGGGCGCATCGACCTCGTGCCGGACGCGCGCTTCCACAACCACGTCGGCTCCTCGCTTCTCGCGCGCTCGGACCTGGCCGGGCTGGGCCTTTCGGCGGAGTTGCCGGCAGTGGTCGTCTGTGGCGCGGGCAACGACAGCCGCACGGTCGCGGCGCACCTTCGCGGCCTGGGGCTCGACGCGCGCTCCCTCCGGGGCGGCATGACCGCGTGGATGAACGTGGTGCTCGCGCGGCCTATCGCGCCGCCGGAGACGCTCGACCGGCTGGTCCAGTTCGACCGCGTGGGCAAGGGCGCGCTCGGCTACCTGCTCGTGAGCGACGGCGAGGCCCTGGTCGTGGACCCGCCGCGCGACTACGGCGCCTACCTCGCGGCGGCGCGCAATGCGGGCGCTCGGATCACCGCGGTAGCCGACACGCACGTGCACGCGGACTACATCAGCGGCGCACCGGCGCTCGCGCGCGAGCTGCGCGTGCCGTACCACCTCCACCCGGCCGACGCGGTCTATCCCTACGACGGCACGCCGGGGCGGCTCTCGTTCGAGCCGCTCGAGGACGGCAAGGCCATCCGCGTCGGGCGCTGCGTGCTCGCGGCGGTCCACACGCCGGGCCACACCGAGGGCTCGACCACGTTCCGCGCGGGCGACGACCTGCTGCTGACGGGCGACTTCGTGTTCGTGGACTCGCTCGGACGACCCGACCTCGCCGGGCGCGCCGGCGAGTGGTGGGCGTGGCTCTGGGAGAGCGTCGAGCGCGCGCGGCGCGAGTGGCCCGCGGGCGCGACGGTCCTGCCCGCGCACTACGCCTCGGAGCGCGAGCGGGCGCCCGACCGCTCGGTCCGCGCGAGCTTCGGCGAGCTGCTCCGCTCGAACGCGGGGCTCGCGATGCGCGATCGCGAGGCGTTCCGGCGCTGGGCCTCGGAGCCCGCGGCCTTCCCGGAGGGCTACCGCACGATCAAGGCGGTCAACGTGGCGCTGAAGCTCGTGACGGAGGAGGAGGCCGCCGAGCTCGAAGTGGGCCGCAACGAGTGCGCGGTGATCCGGCCGGCCGGCTGAGCGACTCGTGAGCCCGGGCGGCGGCACGTTCCCGACGAACGTGCCGCCGCCCGCGCGCTACGCGCTGGTGCCCGTGCCCGGCTCGGGCGCGGCGCCACCGAGCCTTCGCAGCGCGTCCTCGAGCAGCACGATCTGGCGCTTCTGCATCTCGACCAGGTCCACCCATTCGCGCTCGCGCAGCTCGTCGAACTTCGCGTGCAGCCGGCTGATCTCCGCCTCGGAACGGACGTTGACCTCGAAGTCCGTCCGCGCGTCGAGCCGGTCCTTCGCGGCCTGCCGGTTCTGGCTCATCATGATGACCGGCGCCTGCAGCGCGGCGAGGCACGAGAGGACGAGGTTGAGCAGGATGAACGGGAACGGGTCGAACCGCTGCGCCGTCTCCGTGTTCCAGATCATCCACACGAGCATGATCAGCAGGAACGTGCCGATGAACGTCCAGCTGCCGCCGAAGACCGCCACCCGGTCCGCGATGCGCTGGCCGAAGGTCAGTTGCTGCTCGAACACCTCGTTCGGGTTCCGGGTCTGGACGGTGCGGCCGCGCAGGCGTTCGACCGCGCGCTTCTCGAACTCGCTCAGCCGGTGGAGTTGCTGCGTGACGTCCGCGATGGACACCGCCTTGCCGAGCACCGCCTTGCCCTGCCGGGTGACCGGCCGCAGCCGCCGAGCGACGCCGAGCACGAGCATCGCGCCGAAGAGCGAGACGACGAGCTGGGGCAGCACGGTCTTCGGGCCGGCGAAGCCGAACAGCCGCAGCAGCCAGCCGCCGACCGTGCCGCCGAGAAGCCCCAGGATGATGTTGCCGGTCAGTCCGTAGTCACGGCCCTTCATGAGCAGGCCCGCGAGCCATCCGGCCACCAGCCCGGTGGCGATCCAGATCAGGAAGTCCATCGTGCGTCTCTCCTCGCGTCGGGTGAGGGAAGGCGGGTTCTGGGCGGCCCGTCGTGGCGGCGCGCGTCGTGTCGTGGGGACGACGGCGCGGCCCGGCGCAATCTAGCACCGCGGCGGCGGACGACGATCCGCCCTACTCGCGTACCTCGAGCCCGTAGGCCTCGATCTCGAGGAACATCCGTCGCGGGTCGCGCGGCTCGAAGCGGGCCGCCTCGCGCAGCACCGCGCCGCGGATGCGGTCCACGCGGAACATGCGCGGCTCGCCGCGCAGCCGGTCGTGCGCGAGCAGGTACCAGAGCGGCGTCGCGACGAGCAGGCCGTGCGGCTCCACCACGCGGGTCGTGGCGGCGCCGTTGCGGTCGGTGTACTCGAGGTCCAGCGCGCGACCGGAGATGAACGCCCGCTCGCACGTCCGGTAGAGCGCGGCGTCGAGCGGCGGCATGCGGTAGTCGCGGTGCACCTGCAGCCCTCCCCCGCGCCCGGGCTCGCCCACGATCGGCACCTGCTGGTCGCGCAGCGCGGCGAGGTCGCGGAACACGGTGCGCTCGTCCACCTCGAAGTGCCGGGCCAGGTCGGCCACGGTCACGGGCGTGCGGCGCCGGCGCAGGTACTCCGTGATCGCGTGGAGCCGCTCGCTGCGCTTCATGACACCTCACAAAGGCGACACGGGTTGTCAGGGTTGCCGCGTCTCATGTCGTGCGTCGCGGCAGGGTGCCGGCGCGACGGACCACGCCGGCCGGGGAGGATGCGCGAGGCGCCAGTGAGCGCGCAACGCGCCCCCGGCCGGGCCATCGACCCGATTCACGCAGGAGGATCCGATCATGTCGCTCCAGACTCACCTCGCCGGCTGGGACCAGCAGCGCCTTCGCCACGGGATCACGCTGAGGCTCCTCGAGCAGATCCCCGAGGAGAAGCTCACGGGCCGGCCGATCGCGCAGATGCGCACCCCGGTCGAGCTGGTCGTCCACTTCTACTCGGGCACGCGACTGTTCGCCGAGAGCGTCCAGACCGGCAACCTGGCCCCGTTCGACGAGGCGGCGGCGGTCACGGCGATCACGAGAAGGAAGCAGCTGCTCGACTCCGTGAAGCAGCAGTGGGCCGCCGCGGACGCCGCAGCGACCAGGGTCACCGAGAAGCAGCTCGAGTCCGTCGTGACGACGCCGTGGGGCGAGTTTCCCGGCGCCGCGATGATCGGGATCCTCTACACGGAATACGTGCACCATCGCGGGCAGCTCTACGCCTACCTCCGCGTGATGGGAATCGAGCCCGTGATGATGTGGGACTTCGAGCACAACGCCACGGAGTTCCAGCCGAAGGAGCACGCGGCGAGCTGAGCCCGGCTTCGCACGCATCCGAGGAGCCCGGCCGCCGCGAGGCGGCCGGGTCGCGAGCGCTCCTACGGGCCGAGGGTCGGGTGCGTCGTCAGGCCGATCGGCAGCGTCAGCGCGAGCGCGACGACGAGCGCACCGAACGCGATCCCCATCGCGAAACGCTTCGAGCCCGGCACGCGGTCGTAGCCGGGCACGGGGTTGCGCCAGCGCTGCCAGAGCGTGAAGAGCCCGACGACCAGCACGAGGAGCAGGATCGGCGAGCGCGTCAGGACGAGCGCGACGATCCCGAGCGCGTAGCCCGCGAGCCAGAAGCCGCGCGTGAACACGCCCGCAATCCGGCCGCCGTCGAGCGGCGAGACCGGGATCAGGTTGAACAGGTTGAGCAGGATGCCGGTGTGCCCGAGCGTGACCAGGAAGGGCTTCCCGAGCGCCAGCCCGGCGGCCAGCACCGCCCACGCCGCGAGGGAGCCCGCGACCGGTCCCGCGATCGCGACCTTCGCCTCGACGTAGGCGTCGCGCGGCAGGCCCTTCATGGCGATGACCGCGCCGAGGAACGGGATGAAGACCGGCGCTCCCGCGGGGATGCCCTCGCGGCGCATCCACACGGCGTGCCCCATCTCGTGCACGAAGATCAGGAGCACGAAGCCGATCGCGAACGGCCAGCCCCATCCGCTCGCGTACAGCACGACGCTGAGGAGCATGGTCCCGAACGTCTGGAGCTTGAGCAGCCCCGCGAGGACGGCGAGGAACTTGAGCTTGCCGAGGAGGAACAGGAACCCGGCCCCGAGCGTGCCGAGCACGCCGTTGCGCGCCCGGTGCGAGTGCGGCGCCGCGCCCGCTCCCGCCGGCGCCGGCTTCGCGGGCGCCGGCGGGCCGGCCATCACCGCGCGCAGGTTGTCGAGCCGCCGGCGCGCCTCCTCCTCGGGGGTGAGCGGCGTCATGCGGCGCTGGGCGGAAGTGCGAACGGCTTCGGGATCTTCCAGGCCTCGTACACGACGATGGCCAGGAACACCACGTCCATGAAGCCGAAGCCGAGGCTCAGCACCCGCGTGAGCACGCGCAGGTTCTGCGGCGGAAACCCGACGCGGAAGGTCTCGCCCTGCTGCGCCAGGGCCTGGTTCACGAAGGTCATGTTCACGAGGTAGGTGGCGACGACGTAGCTCGCGAGCGCGACGACGATCGAAAGCGCCTGCAGCCCGCCCGAGCGCTTGCCGCCCGCGAATCGCACCGCGCCCAGCCCGGTCAGGTAGCCGATGACGACGGCCACGAGTCCGAACGAGATCTTCGTGGCGACCGTGAAGCCCCACCAGGCCAGCGCGCCGAGGGCACCGCCCAGCACCGCCCCGATGGCGGCGTTGAAGTAGTTCACGTCGGACGACATCGCGGTGACGGCCTGCTCGAGCTCGGCTCGCAGCGACGCGTAGCACGAGCGGCAGAACACGCGGTCGCCGGAGGCGACGCGGTCCTCGGGGCTCAGCGTCTTGCCGCACTGCGCGCAGGTCTCGGCGACGGGCGGGGTTTCGGAATCGGCCATGGCGGCTCTCCTTCTTCCCTGCGACCGCGGGAACGCCCCGGGGGGTCCGCGCCGGCGGCCGGCGGGCGCGCAGGGACTTCCTTCGCGGGCGCAGCCTACTCCGCGGGGACGGGGCGATACAGCCGATCCCCGCCGGCTCAGCCCGCCGGTCGCCGGGGGAACTTCATCCGCGCGAGGATGCGCTCGAAGCGGGGCTCACCCCTCAGCGGATCGAGGCGCGGGTGCACGTTCGCCCAGACGAGCGCACGGTCGCGCTCCTCGAGGCCGCGCTCCAGCAGGTCGAGGGCCGCGTCGCGCTCGCCCAGCGCCAGGCGCACGACCGCCACGGCGTGCCATGTGGACTCGCCCGCGGCCGCCCGCGCCTCGAGGTCCGGCAGCAGGGTGCGCGCCTCCTCGTGCCGGCCCGCGCGCGCGAGCGCGTAGACGCGCCCGCCGGCCGCGCGGCCCTTGTGGCTCATCTCCTTGAACGCGTCGTCCAGCTCGCGCCACGCGTCGTCCCAGCGGCCCATTTCGGTGTAGATGCGCCCCACGTCCATGTGCGCCCAGTGGAAGTCGGGCGCCAGCTCCATCACGTCGCGGAGAACGTCGAGGGCCTCGTCGTAGCGCCGTGCGAAGAACAGCATGTCGGCGAGCGAGGTGCGGATGACGAAGGACAGCGGGTCCAGCTCGACGGCGCGCCGCGAGTGCGTCTCGGCTTCGTCGAAGCGGCCCATGGCGGCCAGGTATTCGCCGAACCACTGGTGCGCCGTGGGCCAGTTGGGGCCGGTCTCGAGGGCCTGCCGGAACGAGGCCTCGGCACCTTCCCACTCCCACTCGTGGAAGAACCGCACGAACCCCACCGAGGTGTGCGCCTCGGGCAGGCAGCCGTCCAGCTCGAGCGCCCGCTGCGCGGCGGCCAGCGCCGACGAGCGCGCCAGCTCGGGACGCAGCACGGTGAGGTCGCCGAGGATGTTGAAGGCGTCCGCCATGCCGGCGTGCGCCTGGGCGAAGCCGGGCGAGATCGCAACCGCGTCCTGGAAGTTCCGGAGCGCAGCGCGCACGTCCCCCACCGTCCGCCGGTTCCACAGGTGCCGGCCCCGCAGGTAGAGCTCCAGGGCCCCGGCCGGGACGGTCGGGGACGACTTCCGCGGAATGCGCCTCGGCGCGAGGTGGCCGTGCAGCTCCCCGGCGATCGTGGCGGCCAGCTCGCCCTGCAGCGCGAGGACGTCCCCGACCGGCCGGTCGAAGGTCTGCGACCAGAGCGTCCGGTCGCCGAGCGCGTCCACCAGCCGCGCCGAGACGCGCACGCGCCCGTCGGCGCGCAGCACCGAGCCCTCGACCACGGCGTCCACGCCCAGCTCGCGGGCGATGCCCGGCAGCGGCAGGTCGGACCCGCGGTAGCGCATGGACGAGGTCCGCGAGAGCACGCGCACGTCCTCGAGCCGCGACAGGTGCGCGATGAGCGATTCGGTCATGCCGTCCACGAAGAACTCCTGGCCCGCCTGGCCGGAAAGGTCGGCGAGCGGCAGCACGGCCAGCGACCGCACCCGCGGCGCCGGCGCCGGGGCGGCCCCGGGTCCGCCGCGCAGGGCGGCGGCCATCTCGGCGGCGGTGGCGAAGCGGTCCTCCGCACGCGGCGCGAGCGCGCGCAGCAGCACGGCCTCGAACGCCGGCGAGAGCGCGGGCACCAGCGAGCGGGGCGCCGGGGGCGTCGTGTTGTGCAGGGCGTAGAAGAACGCCGGCACGTCGGTCGCCTCGAACGGCAGCCGGCCGCAGGCCGCGCGGTAGAGCACCACGCCCAGCGACCAGAGGTCGGCGCCGGCGCCGGGCGCGGCCTGCTCGAAGCGCTCGGGTGCCATGTACGAGAGCGTGCCCGCCAGCCGCTGCGCGCTCACGGTGGGCTCGGCGAGCGGCGAGTCGTCCGGATCGAGCCAGCGCGACAGGCCGAAGTCCACCAGCTTCACGCGGCCGTCCGGCACCAGGACGACGTTGCCGGGCTTGAGGTCGAAGTGGGCGATCCCGAGCGCGTGCAGCGCCCCGAGCGCGTCGGCGAGCTGGGCGCCGACCGAGGTCGCCTCGCGCTCGGGCAGCGGCCCGCGCTCGAGCCGGGCCTCGAGCGACTCGCCCTCGACGAACTCCATGACGATGAAGTCCACGCCGCCGTCGTGCGCGTACTCGTGCACGACGCCGATGTTCGGGTGGTTCACCCGCGAGGCCGCGACCGCCTCGCGCAGGAACTCGCGCCGCGCGACCGGGTCGGCGAGCGCGCCTTCGGGCAGCACCTTGAGCGCGACCTGCCGTTGCAGCCGTTCGTCGCGCGCGCGGTAGACGACGCCCATGCCGCCGGCACCGAGCCGTTCGAGCACCTGGTAGTGGGTGAGCCGGGTTCCGACCATTCGAGCCATCCGTGCTGCGTGTGGGGGGACGGACGCGGCACTCTACCCCACTCGAAGTGGGGCGTCCGGGCCTTTCGATGCGGGTGCGGGGCCCGCGGCTGCGAGCGACCTATCCCGCGGTGCCCTGCGCGAGCAGGGCGATGGCGCCCATCGCCACCGCCACACCGGCCTTCTGCAACCGCGCGAGCCGCTCGCGCAGGACGAGCTGCGCGAGGACGACGGTCGTCGCGGGGGCCAGCGAGACGATCGTCGCGACGAGGCTGAGCGGCCCGCCGCGCGTCGCGAGCCAGTAGAGAAGGTTCGCGCTCACGTCGAACACGCCGCAGCCGGCGATGGCGGGCCACAGCGCCGCCGGCACGCGGCCGTCGCCGCGCCGCGCGAGCAGGGCCGCACCGAGCGCGGCCGTGCCCGAGGCCCGCGCCAGCACGAGTGGCCACAGCCCGCTGCCCTGCGGGATGCGCCCGAGGCTCACGAGGAAGCCGCCCACGAACAGGCCGCTCGTGACGGCGGCCGCCAGCGCGGCGCGCGTCGGGAAGACGCGCGCACCGCCGCCCTCCCCGGCGCCGATCATCACGACGGCCACGACGCCCAGCCCGATGCCGGCGAGCGCGGCGACGCCGGGCCGCTCGCCCGCGAGCAGCCCGGCCGCGACCGGGACGAAGATGGCGATCATCGAGATGATGGGCGCCACCGTGCTGACCGTGCCGAGCGCGAGCGCGCGGTAGAGCAGCACGACGCCGATGCCGCCCGAGAGCCCGGCGGCGAGTCCCCAGCCGACCGCCTCGGGCCGCAGGCTGCCGGGCACGAACGCGGCCGCGGCGGCCAGCGCGACCAGCCCCATCGCCTGCGAGGCGACCGTGATCGCGAGCACCGGGCCGCGGCGCGAGGCCCAGCCGCCGAGGAAGTCGGCCGAGCCGTAGAGCACGGACGAACCGAGTGCCATCAGGAACGCCATGGCCGGGCCTCGTTCCCCTTCGCGAGGCGCCAGCGCTCGCCTTCGCGGGCCGCGAGGCCCTCGCGCTCGAGCAGCAGCAGGTGCGCGAGCAGGGATCTCCCGGCCCAGTTCCACAGCTCCTTTGGCGTGTCGGAGTACACGACGGTCAGCAGCTCGTCGGCCGGTCGCGGCTCGCGCCCGAGCGCGGCGACGACCCGTGCCTCGCGCTCGCGGCGGTGCGCAACCAGCGCGCGGAGTCGTCGGACCGCGGCGCCCTGCGGGGAGCCGTGCGCGGGAAAGAGCGTCCCGGGCCCGAGCGCGGCGACGCGCTCGAGCGAGTCGAGGTACTGCCCCATGTCGCCGTCGGGCGGGTCGATCACGACGGTGCCGGGCCCGCCGGGGACCAGGTCGCCGCAGAAGAGCGCGCGGCTCGCCGGACGCCACAGGCAGATCGAGTCGCGCGTGTGTCCCGGCGTCGAGAGCACGTGCAGGTCCCACGCCGGATCTCCCGGCGAGAGCGAGACGACGTCGCCGTCGCCGAGCACGAGGTCGAGCTTCAGGTGCGGCGCGAGCGCGGCGTGCCCGGCGACGCGCGCCCCGAAGTGCTTCCGGCAGGCGTCGACGCCGCCGGTGTGGTCCGGGTGGTGGTGCGTCACGATCACGAGCTTCACGCGGCGGCCTTCCGCCTGGAAGACGTCCGCGAGGGCGAACAGCGTCTCCAGCTCCTCCGGGTCGCCGCTGCCCGGGTCCACGAGCGCGACGTCCTTCTCGCCGACGAAGTAGGCGTTCGTGTGGGTCGCGGGCGGCAGCGGCTTCGTGCGCATCGCGTGCAGCACGACGCCGTACTGCATCTCGATCCGGCGCGCCGGCTTCCCGGTCGCCTCGGGCCCCTCGGCCATGCGCTCGGCGAGCCGGTCCTCGCCCCCGGCGAGCGCCTGCAGCACCCACAGGATCGGTGCGACGAACGTCACCTCGCCGCGGCGCCAGCGCGCGAGCGCGTCGGCGGGCTTCACCCACTCGCCGTGGGCCAGCTCGCCCGGCACGACGGAAGGCTCCTGCCCTTCGGGGACGCGAGCGAGGTAGTAGAGGGTGTCGAAGCGCACGGGCGTGAACACGGGGGTGCGCCAGCGCCCCGCGTACTGCAGGGCGGAAGGATCGAAGCGCCAGCCGTATTCGCGCGCGAGGTCGGCGAGCGAGTCGCTGCCGGCCAGCAGCCGCTCGCGCGCCGAGGCGATGGCCGCCGGGTCCGCGGGCTCCACCAGCGCGGTCAGCACCCCGGCCTCCTCGAGCGCCTCGCGGATCGCGCACGCGCGCGCGGCGCGGTCGAAGTCGTCCGTGGTCCCCGGAAGCACGAGATCCCCGTCCGCCGCGTCCACCTTGCCCCCGATGAACGCGTGGAAGCCCGGCTGCACGGGCACGCCGTCGCCGCGCAGCACCCAGAACGTCTCGAGGTCGCGGCCGCGGCCGCGAACGAGCACGACCACCGCGGCGTCGCGGAACTTCGGTTTCTGGGAAGCGGGGCCGGGCATGGCGCCAGACAGTGGCCCCGCGTACGGGCACGCGCAAGTGGCCGGCCGGCGCCCGCGCGGTCCCTAGCGCGTCGCGCCGGCGCCGGAGGCGGCCAGCGATTTCTCCAGGATGCCGAGCGCCTCGTCCACCTCGGCCGCGGTGATGTCGAGGGGCGGGCGGAAGCGCAGCGAGCGGTGGCCGCACGGCAGGATGATCATGCCGTGCTCGTAGGCCTTCTTGGCCGTCGCGTCGCGCGTCGCGCCGTCGGGGAAGTCGATCGCGCACATCAGGCCCCGGCCGCGCGCGTTCGTCAGCGTCCCGGCATGGCGCGCCTGCAGCCCCTGCAACCCCTGCAGCAGGTGCGCGCCCACCGTGGCGGCGTTCCGGACGAGCTGCTCCTCCTCGATGATCTCGAGGTAGCGCTGGCTGCGCACCATGTCCACGAGGTTGCCGCCCCACGTCGAGTTGATGCGGCTCTTCACGTGGAAGACGTTCTGCGGTTCCTCGTCGATGCGCGGGCCGGCGAGGCAGCCGCAGACCTGCATCTTCTTGCCGAACGCGAGCAGGTCCGGCTTCACCTCGAGCTGCTGGTGCGCCCAGAAGCTGCCGGTCAGGCCGACGCCGGTCTGCACCTCGTCCACGACGAACAGCGCGTCGTTCTCGTGCGCGAGGTCCTGGAGCGCGCGCAGGAACTCGGGCCGGAAGTGGTTGTCTCCGCCCTCGGCCTGGATCGGCTCGATGATCACGGCCGCGATGTCGTCCGGGTTCGCGCGGAACGCGGCCTTCACCTCGTCGAGCGAGGCCTGCTCGGCCTTCGCGACGCGCGCGGTTTCGGCGGCGTCCACCGGGAAGCGCAGCTCCGGGTTGCTTACGCGGGGCCAGTCGAAGCGGGCGAAGTACTGGTACTTGCGCGGGTCGGCCGTGTTCGTCATGGACAGCGTGTAGCCGGTGCGGCCGTGGAAGGCCTCGCGGAAGTGCACGATCTTCGTGCCCTTCTCGCCCGCGACGCCCTTGGCGAGGTTGCGGCGCACCTTCCAGTCCATCGCGGCCTTGAGCGCGTTCTCGACGCCCAGGGCGCCTCCGGCCACGAAGAAGGCGTACTTGAACTCCTCCCCCATCCCGATGCGCGCGAAGGTGTCCACGAACTCGGCCATCTCGGTCGTGTAGATGTCCGAGTTGGTCGGGTTGACGAGCGCGGCGCGCGTGAGCTTCGAGAGGAACGCCGGGTCCCTGAGCTTCGGGTGGTTGAAGCCGATCGGAAACGTGGCGAAGAACGAGAACAGGTCGAGGAACGAGCGGTTGCCCCGCGAGTCCCAGAGGCGGCGGCCCTGGCTCTTCTCGAGATCCAGGACGACGTCGTAGCCGTCCGCGAGCATGTGGCGGTGCAGGGTTTCGTGCACCTGGTTCGGCGCGATGGGGCGGGTCATGACTCGGCTCCTCGGATCACGGGTTCCACGTAGGTTTCTTCCTTCACGGTCGAAAGCACGATCACCGTGCGCGTCTGCCGCACGCCCTCCTGGGCGGCGAGTTGCTCGAGCAGCAGGCGCTGCAGCGACGCCATGTCGCGCACGCGGACCTTGAGCAGCAGCGAGAACTCGCCGGTGACGTGATGACACTCCTGCACTTCGTCCAGCTTCCCCACGCGCTCGAGGAAGGCCCCCTCGAAGCGCGGGTTCTCGATGAACACCTCGACGAACGCGGTGATCGAGGCGCCGACGGCCTCGGGTCGCACGAGCGCCGTCCACCGCCGGATGACGCCCCCCGCCTCGAGCTTTCGCAGACGCTCGTTCACGGCGGCCGTCGAGAGCCCGACCTGCTTCGCGATCTCGGACTGGGCGTCCGCCCCGTCTCGCTGCACGAGCTGCAGGATGCGTACGTCCTTCGCGTCGAGTTTCTGGTATTCGTACGGACGAGTGACCATGCGACAAGAATAGTTTCGGCGTTATTCATGGTCAACTGAATGAAATCTTGCCGCCGTCGTCACCCGGCCGGCGCTTCGCGGCGCCGGCCGGCCGCCCGTGCGCACGTCCCGTCGCATCCGCCTGCGCCGCAGGCCGTTCGCGCGTTCGACCGGACGGCGCCCGCCGTGTAGCGTGCCGCCACCATGATCTTCGCGCTCGACCTCGAAGGCTGCCTCGCCCCGGAAATCTGGCCCCTGCTGGGTGCGCAGTTCGGCGTGCCCGAGTTCTCCCTGACCACCCGCGACGTCGCCGACTTCGACGAGCTGATGCGCAGGCGCGTGACGGCCGCCCACGCGGCCGGCATCCGGCTCGCCGACCTGCAGCGGATCGCGCACGCGGTCGAGCCCTACCTCGGCGGGCGCGAGTTCGTCGAGCGGCTGCGGGCAATGGGCAATGTCATCCTCATCTCGGACACGTTCCACGAATTCTCGGACCCGCTCGCGATGAAGCTGGGCGGCGTGAACCTGTTCGCGAACCGCTTCGAGGTGGACGACGCGGACATCATCGACGGGATCGAGCTGCGCATCCGCGGGCGCAAGGACCGGCTCGTGACGGGCTTCCAGGGCGCGGGCTTCAAGGTCGCGGCGATGGGCGACAGCATGAACGACTTCTCGCTGCTCGAGCGCTGCGACGTCCCGCTGATGTACCGACCGGTCGAGGCGCTGCGCCGGCGGTTCCCGGGCGCCCCGGAGGCGCAGAACCTCGACGAGGCGCTCGCCTTCTTCGTGGACGCGCGGCGGCGGCTCGACGAGGAGCGCGACGCCTGAGACGCGGGAGACGGGCCACGCTCAGTCGAGCGCGCGGGCCCAGGCGAGCAGCGCGCCCGCGTCCGTGAGGTCGTCGAGCAGCAGGTCGGGCGAGGCCGGCTCGAGCTGCTCGCGCGTGCGCGCTCCGGTCGCGACAGCCACCGCGCGCGCGCCCGCGAAGCGGGCGCAGGCCACGTCGAGCTCGGTGTCGCCCACCACGATGCAGCGGTCCGCGGGAACGCCCCAGCGCTCGGCCGCGCGGGCGACGGCGGCGCGCGCCATCGCGTTGCGGTCGGGACCGTCGCTGCCGTAGGTACCGAACGCGAAGCGGTCGAAGATCCCGAACGCGCCGAGCTTGAGCCGCGCGAACGCCGGCATGTTCCCGGTGAGCAGGCCGGGCACCTGCTCGGGCGCGGCGGCGATCGCGTCGAGCAGCTCGCGCACGCCGGGATAGACGCGCCCGCGCGGAGGCTGCATGAGCTTCTCGAGGTGCCGGGCGGCGCCATTCCAGAATCGCCCGGCCTCGCCGTCGGTGAACGCCCGGTCGTGCCGCGCAAGCGCGTCGCCGACGATGAGCGGGTCGGTGCGCCCGGCGAGCGGTACGCCCGCGAGCGCGCGGGGAACCCCGAAGAGGTCCTCGAATGCGGCTTCCAGCGCCTCGCGGCCGGCGCCCTCGGTGTGCACGAGGGTGCCGTCCACGTCGAACAGCCAGGCGATCTGTCGGGTCGGACCGGGCACGGGCGGAGCGTAGAACCTCTTCCGGGACCCGTCGAGCGGCGGCGCGGGTCGTCCGGTCGCGGGCCGGGGCGGTCCGCCGCCCGGCCCGGGCGGCCCCGCGTTTCGGCATCCGCGGGCGCCGTTCTAGTATCGCGGGCCCGGCGGCGCCGGCGAGGCCGTCCGGTGTCCTGCGGTGCCGCCCTGACCAGGAAACGAAAGGTGCCCTTCCCGACGTGACGGTTGCCGAACGGAAGCCCCGGCTTCTCCTCGTCGGTCCCCTCCCCCCACCCATCGGGGGCGTCGAGACCTTCACGCAGGCCGTGCTCGAGTCCCGCGAGTTCGATCCGTTCGACCTCCGGCACTGCGACACGACGAAGAAGCGCGCGAAGGCCTCCCAGGGCCGCTTCGACGCGCTGAACTTCGCGTGGGCCTTCGTGCACGCGATGCGGCTGCTGCGCGACGCGGGTCGCTTCCATCCCGACGTGGTCTACGTGCCGGTCGCGGGGACCTGGTCCGGCGTGCTGCGCGACCTGATGCTCGCCGCGCTCGCGAAGCGCTCCGGCGCGCTCGTGCTCGGCCACCAGCACGCGGGCGACATCCGGAACGTGCTCGCCCGCGGCGGCCTGGCCGGCTCGATCGTGCGCTCGGGCTTCGCGCAGTTCGACTCGATGCTCGTGCTCGGGGAGCCCTGGCGGCATCTGTTCGAGCGGTGGGGACTCGCCTGCCCGATCGCGGTCTGCCCCTCGACGCTGCGGCGCGAGGTGTTCGACCGGGGCGCCGCGTTCACGCGGGTCGTCCGGCACGAGCCGCCGGTGCGCGTGCTGTACGTAGGCCAGGTCGGGCGTCGCAAGGGCGTCCACGACCTGCTGCGCGTCGTGAAGCGGCTGCGGGACGAGGGGCTCGCGATCGAGCTGACCGTCGTCGGGCCCTCGCAGCTCGAGGGCGAGCTCGAGGCCGCGCGCTCGCTCGCCGTCGAGCTGTCGCTCGACGGGCCCGTGACGTTCACCGGTGCGCTCACGGGCGAGCCGCTCTACGAGCGCTTCCGCACCCACGACCTCTTCGCGCTGCCGAGCTACAACGAGGGCATCCCGGCGGTGCTTTACGAGGCGGGCGCGTTCGGGATGCCCGTGGTCACCACGCCCGTCGGCGCCATCGCCGACCTCGTGCGGGACGACGAGAACGGCTTCCTCGTGACGCCGGGCGATCTCGACGCGCTCGCGGACCGGCTGCGCCGGCTCGCGACGGACTCCGGGCTGCGAGCCCGGCTCGGCGCGCGGCTCCGGTGCGACGTGGACGCGTTCCACCCCGACCGCGCCGCCGCGAAGATCGCGGCCGCGGTGCGCGAGCTGCTCGCGCGGAAGGCCCGCGCGTGAACCCGCGCTGGCTGCTCGACCGGCTCGCGGCGATGCCGCCGGGCGAGATCGCGCACCGGGCGCGCGTCGCGGCCCGCGACCGCTGGTTCGTGCCGGCCTGGGAGCGCGACACCCCCGCGGAGGCGTTCGCCCGGCTCTTCCGCGCCGACGCCGCGACCGTGCTCGACTCGCCGGCGGCCCGCCGCTGGATGCGCCGTCCCGCGGGTGCGGCCGGATTCGCGACCGCGATCGAGGAGGCCGCCGCCCTCGCCGAGGGCCGCTGGCGGCTCTTCGGCCGCGACGTGCGCGTCACCGACCCGCCACGCTGGAGCGCAAACCTGCTGACGGGCGCCGAGTGGCCCGACCTGCCGAGCCGCGAGCTCGAGTACCACCGCCACGACGTCGCCGGCGGGGTCAAGTTCACCTGGGAGCTCGGGCGGCTGACGGCGCTGCCCTCGCTGGTGGTGGCCTCACGCGCGGGGGCGGGCCCCTCGCACGCGCGGCGCGCGGCGCGGTGGCTCGCCGACTTCGCGACGCGCGTGCCGCTCGGGCGCGGCATCCACCACACGAGCGGCATCGAGATGGCGATGCGCGTGCTCACCACGAGCGCGACGCTCGCGCTGCTCGAACCGGGCGACGTGGAGTCGCCCCAGGCCGTGCTGGGCCTCGTCGCCCAGCAGGCCCTGTGGTGCCGTGACCACCCGAGCCTGGGTTCGAGCGCGAACAACCACCTGCTCGCCGAGTGCGCGGCCATGGTCGTGGCGGGCTCGATCTGGCCGGAGCTGCGGCCGGCGAAGGCACTTCGCCGGGCGGGGCTCTCGCGGCTCGAGTCCGAGCTGCTGCGGCAGTTCCACCCCGACGGGGTCAACGCCGAGCAGGCGTTCGGGTACGTGCCGTTCATCTGGGAGATCGCGCTGCTCGCGCTCGACGCCGCCGAGTGCGCGGGCGAGGAGGTGCGGCCGGAGGTCTGGGACCGGCTCGGGCGTTCGCTCGAGTTCATGCGCACCGTGCGCCTGCCCGACGGCCGCGTGCCGCAGGTCGGCGACGAGGACGACGGGCGCATCCTGCTCGCATGGGACGGCCCCTCGCGCGTGGACCTGGTGGGCAACGCGCTCGCCGCCCGCATCGGCGCCGACTCGCTCGACGAGGGCGCGGACGGGCTGGCGCTGCTCCTCTTTGGCGCGCTGGGCCGCGCTCCGCGCGTGACGGCGGACGGCACCTACCGCTACCCGAACGGCGGCTGGACGATCTGGCGCCACCGCGACCTGCTCGTGACGTTCGACCACGGCCCGCTCGGGCTGGGACCGCTCGCGGCGCACGGCCACGCCGACGCGCTCTCGGTGACGGTGTGGCACGGGGCCGACGGCCTCGCCGTGGACCCGGGCACGTTCGCCTACCAGGAGGACGAGGCCGCGCGCGACCGTTGTCGCAGCACGCCCGTCCACAGCACCGTGAACTTCGGTGGCCGGAGCCAGAGCCGCATGCTGGGCCCGTTCCTCTGGGGCCGGCGCGCGACGGTGGCGCGGGACGGCGAGTTCCACGCGTGCACGTGGACCAGCGGCGAGCGCCACGATCGGCGCGTCGAGGTGGCGCACGGGGGCATCGCGATCGAGGACCGGGTGCGCGGCAACGACCCGCGTCTCGTGTTCGCGCTGGCGCCCGGCGCCGTCGTGGAGCTGTGGGGCCCACGTGCGATCGTGACGTCCGGCGCCTCGCGCGCGACGTTCGAGGGCGAGGGACTCGGGGACTGGCGCGTCGAGACGGGCGAGCACGCTCCGCGCTTCGCGCAGCGGCTCCCGGCACCGCGTCTGGTCGCGCGCTTCAAGGGAACCCGCGCGGTCACACGGATCGAGGCGGGCCCGGCCACCTGAGCGGGCGCCGCGGCGCGCCGCGGGACGTCACTTCCTCGGGTGGAAGAACCGGTCCGGCCGCCCGTGCTCCCACGGCTTGTACTCGAGCGCGAAACGGATGCGCTCGCCGAGCGGCGGGTGCCCGTAGAACATGAACTTCACCCAGGGCGCGGGATCGGGATTCGAGCGGTTGTCCTGCGCGAGCTTGAGGAAGGCGCGCGCGGCCGCGTCGTTGTCGTGCGTGATCTCGAGCCCGTAGATGTCGCTCTCGTGCTCGACGCCGCGAGAGATGGCGTTGAGTCCCGGCTGCGCCAGGAAGGTGACGACCGTGAGCGCGAGCGAGAGCACGGGCATCGCGGCGAGGTCGCCCGGGCCATCCACGCCCCATCGCTTGCCGAATGCGGTCAGCAGCCACGCGGTGATGCGCGCGACGAGCCAGAACGCCGCAAAGGCCCCGGCCCAGACCATGAGGATCGCCTTCCACACGTGGCCGAGCACGTAGTGGCCCATCTCGTGGCCCATCACGAACAGGATCTCGTCGGGTTTCATGGACTTCAGAATGGTGTCCCACAGCACGATCCGCTGCGAGGCGCCGAAGCCGCTCACGTAGGCGTTGATCTTGTTCGTGCGCCGGCTCATGTCCACCTGGAAGACGTGCTTCGCGGGAATGCCGGCCTTCGCACCGAGCGCGAGGATCTCGCGGCTCAGGGCCTGGTCGCGCAGCGGCTCGAACTTGTTGAACACGGGCTCGAAGATCACGGGCTGCAGGATGGCCGCCGCGAGCGCGATCGGTCCGACGCCGACGGCGAGCCGCCACCACCAGCCGCGCGGCCACCGTCGCACCACGCGCCACGCGAGGTAGAGAATGGGCACGACGCCGAGCGAGACGATGGTGAAGACGAGCCCCTTGCCGGTGTCCAGGAACCATCCCGCCAGCGTCTGCGTGGAGAAGCCGTACTGGTGCTCGAGTGCGAACTCCTCGTACCACGCGAGCGGCAGGCCGAGCACCGCGCTGAAGGCCGCGAAGAGCGAGAAGTAGACGAGCACGCGCACGTAGAGCCGGTGGCCGAGCGCGTGCGCGACGTCCCGGAAGCGCGCCGACAGCCCCGTGAAGAGAAGCAGCAGCGCGACCAGCACGCCGTAGACGGGATCCACGAACAGCAGGACGACGCGCGTGTTCTGGTAGGCGCGGTTCTCCGGTGTGTAGGCGGCGCGCGCCTCGGCGAGGTAGTCGCGGTGCGGCGGGCCCGGCACCGGCGTCTCCGGCCCCCCGCTCACGGCGGCCGCCTCGCCCGTGCGCAGCGTGTCGAACGCCACCGAGTCGGCCGGCGCGATCACCGTCGCGCGCGCGGCCGGCGCCGCGAGCGCGAGCGCGGCGGCGAGGACGAGGGCGAGCGGGCCGGCGAGCTTCAGGGGGACCTCCGTGGGTGGCTTCGGCGCGAAACGATAGCGGGTGGCACCTCCGGCGTCACGCGACCGGCCGGAGGCCGGCCCGGAGCGCCGCGGCCCGTGCCGGCCGGACCGCGCTTCAGTCCCCGATCGCCGCGACCCTCCGCGTGACCGAATCGCCGCCCGACTCGCAGCGCGCGAAATAGAGTCCCGGCGGGACGCGGTGTCCGGCCCCGTCGCGCAGGTCCCACGCGAAGCGGTGCGGTCCCGCCGCGAAGGGGCCCGCGGCCAGCGTGCGAACGCGCCGGCCCGCCGGATCGTAGATGGCGAGCCGCAGCTCGCCCGGGGCCGGCAGCGTCACCGACAGCCGGGCTTCGCCACGAGCCGGGTTCGGCCACGGCGGCGCGAATGCGAAGCGCGGCGCGCCCGGCGTGACGCCGGCCACCTGCGCCGTGGGTGCGTCGAACGTGATCGCGGTCGGCGGCAGCGTGCAGTGCAGGTCGCTGCCCGACGGGGTGTCCGTCGCGATGTCGTAGACGCGCAGCGCCGAGCCCGTGAAGCTGTTGCGGCAGACCCAGAGCTCTCCGTCGTCGTTCGTTTCGATGTCCGAGAGGCTGTAGCCGCCGGGCGACCAGATCGTGTCGATCAGCGTGCCGTTCGAGGCGCGCCACTTCACCAGCGACGTGTTGCCCCCGAGGTCCGTGACGATCGCGTAGGACTTCTGCGGGCTCGTCCACGCGACGTCGTTCACGTCGCCGCCCAGCGCGGCCTCGGTGATCGCGACGCCGTCGCTGCGGAGGTTCACGGGGTCCACCCACTCGATCCCGCCGTCGAGCACGCCCCAGTTCCCGGCGCAGCCGACGAGCAGGCGGCTGGTCTGGCGGTCGAACTGGAACTGCGTCACGGGGTTCGCCAGCTCAAGCGTGATCGCCTGGACTCCGGGCACCGAGGCATCGCAGTCCACGAGCGTGTCCGCGCGGGTGTCCACCACGGCCACGTACGACGTGCCCTCGGGCACGTAGCCGCCCGGCCGGTCGATCCGCTGGATCTCCACGAAGAGCAGGGGCCCGACCATGATCTCGTCGCCCATCTCGGGGATGCCGTCGGCGTCGGCGAAGGCGGCCAGGGAGATCGTGCCCGTGTGCGCGCCGGTCTGGGGATTCACGACCCAGAGGTCCGCGGACTCGTAACGCGTGACGTAGGCCTTCGTGGACGACGCGAACGCGATGTCCTGCGGATTCGAGCCGTTGCCGACCGAGAACTGCGAGATCGTGGCGTCGGTCAGCGCGTTCACGACCTGCACGTTGTCGCCGCCCAGCCGGTTCACCACGTACAGCCGCCCGCCGTAGTAGCGAAGCGCGGCGTCGGAGTTCACGGACGTCGCGTCGCAGTGCTGCGTGCGGGCCGGCAGCGCGACGCTCGAGAGGCTGCCGGTGACGTAGTCCGTCCCGAACACGAAAGCCTTCGAGGCCGCCTGCGAAGGAGAAGCCGCGGCCACCGCGAGAAGCAGCGCGAGGATGGGGGTGGCCGCGGCCGGGGGAAGCACGGGAAATCGGGGCATGGCGCCTCCGGAGGTCAGTTGTTTCGGGTCGGCAAGCCGAAGCCCGCGTCGCACGCGACGAACAGGCTGCGGCCGGGAAGCGGATAGCCGCCGACGTCCTCGGCGTGACGATCGCCGAGGTTCTTGCCCTCGACCGTCACGCGCAGCGGGCCGAACGCGCGCGAGAGCGACGCGCCGACGAGCGTGCGGGCGGGGATGCGGCGGAAGTTGATCGGGTCGAGGAAGTCGTCGCCCTGGTCGAGCAGATCGAGCGCCGCCCGCCAGGGACCGGTCCGCGCGTCGAGCCGCGCGTAGGTCTCGTGCGCCGGCCGCTGCGGGACGCGCCGGCCGTAGTACAGGGACGCGGGGTCGGTCTGGAGCGCCGAGGTGCGCGTGCGCGCGCCGGAGAGCGCGAGCCCGCGCCAGGCGAATCGCCAGGACAGCTCGTCGCCGCGGATCTCGGCGGCGCCGAGGTTGCCCGGGCGCGCGCTGCGCTGCGACGCCGGCAGGAAGACGATGAGCTGGCGCAGGTGCGAGGCGAAAGCCGTCCAGCCGATCGTGGCTGCGACCCCGCGCGCGCTCCCCCGCCACTCGCCGCCGGCGTCCCAGCTCTCGCCGCGCTCGGGCACGAGTTTCGGGTTGCCGAGCACGTCGCCCTGGTTCCCGAAGAGCTCGAGGAACTCCGGTGCGCGCGACGACTTCGACCAGTTCGCCCGCGCCTCGAGCCCGCGGGGCAGCCGCAATCGCGCTCCGAGCTGCGGCGCGTTCAGCACCCGCGCCCGGTCGAGCGCGTACGCCTGCCCGGCGACGAGCGTCGCGCGCAGGTGATCGTGCTGGCGGTCCCAGCGCCGCGCGGCGTGGAGGACCAGCGCGTCGCCCGCCACGTGCAGGTCGAGCCCGGCATGCGCGCTCTCGGTGTCGCGCCGGCTCGGGGGCGGCGTGCGCGCGCCGAGGGTCGGCGGTGAGGGTCGCGCATCCTCGCGCCTCGCCGACACCCCCGCGCCCGCCGTGATCCACCGCCAGCCCGCGGGCGAGGCGAGGTCCAGCCCGGCGCCGCGGTCGGTGAACCGGTCGTCGGTGTCCTGCAGGCCCAGGTGCAGCTCGCCCTCGGTGTCGCGGAAGCGCGAGCGCTCGCGCTGCGCGTGCGCGCGGAGCGTCACGCCCGGCACCGCCGCGCGCGACGCGAGCGCGGCCTCGATCGCGCCGAGGTCGCGCGCGAACGCGAGCCGCGGGTTCGGCGCCTGGTCCGCGCCGCGTCCCGGGACGCCCTGCGCCTTTCGGAACAGCTCGCCGCGGGCCGTGAGGCGCAGGCCCTCCCGCGGCGCCCACGCGAGCCGGCCGAGCATCGTGCCGGCGTCGTAGCGCGAGTTGATCCGCGTCGCCCACGCGTCGTCGGCCGGGTTGTAGGGCGTGTCGTTGTCGTCGAAGAAGCGGTAGTCGCCGTCGGCGCCCTGCCAACCGGCGTGCGCGAGCCAGGAGAACGCGCCGGCCGTGGCGCCCCAGGTGCCGCGTGCCCCGCCGGCCCCGAAGGAGCCGAGCGCCGCGTGCAGTTCGCGCACGTTCGGGGCCTCCGCGGTGACGAGGTTCACCGCCCCGCCGGGCGTGGCGGCGCCGAAGCCGAGCGGCGCGAGCCCGCGGTAGACCTCGATCCGCTCCACGGCGGTGGCGGGCAGGTCGGCCAGGTTCACGACGCCGTGCGCCGCGGAGGTGAGCGGCACACCGTCGAGGAACACCGACACCTCCCCCGCCGGCGCGCCGCGCAGCGACAGCGTGCTGAACGAGCCGAGCCCCCCGTACTGCGTCACCCGCACGCCCGCGCTCGACGAGAGCACCTCGGAAAGCGACTCGAACGCCCGGTTCGCGGCGCCGGCCTCGAGGTCGGTCACGCTCGCGGTCGGCAGGCGCCGCCGCGCGTCGAGCCGCGCGCGCTCGCGGCTCACCTCCACGGCGGGCAGCGTCGTCACGGGCCGCGGGAGCGAATCCGCCGGCGCGGCCGCGGTCGACCCGGCCGGCGGGCCGGCGGTGAGAGCCACGAAGATCAGGAATCTCTCGATCACGGCGTCCTTCGCGCACGAATCGAAGCGCCCCGCCGTCGCAGTGGAAGGTCGCGAGGGCGGGGCGGCGCGGAAGTCCGCGGCGACCGCGCACCTTCCACCGAGGCGACGGGCCTGTGGCTTCCGGGCAGGTTTCCTGGCTGAGGGCGCCGGAGCGTCTCCGCCCCGGCTCGCGCGCCTTCCCCGCGCCGGGCTCTTCACCCGTGCACGCGAGTGGCCTTGCTGCGCGATGCGCCCATCACAGTGGCGGGACCGTGCGGGATTCTCACCCGCTTCCCTGTTACCCCACGCGATGCGGGCACCCGGAAGATGTCGGACCGCAGGATGAGCGCGACGGCTCTTCGCGTCAATCGCCATCCTCGGCCGCGGGGACGACCGCCAGCTCCCGCGCCCGCGCGAACACCGCGTGCCACATCGCGCGGGTGAGCTTGCCCGTGTTCGTGTTCTGGCGGCTCGGGTGGAAGCTCGCGAGCAGCACCCGGCCGTCGGGCAGGCGGGCCTCGGCGCCGTGGGCGAACGCGGGGCGCTCGCGCGGCGGCAGTTTCGCCCACCAGCCGGCCGCGCGCAGCCAGGCCTCGTGGCCGATACGGCCGAGCGTGACCACGACCCGCACACGCACGAGCAGCCGGATCTCGGCCTCGAGGTAGCCGCGGCAGCGCTCGAGCTCGGCGGGCGTCGGCTTGTTGGCGGGCGGCGCGCAGCGGCCCGCAGCGGAGATCCAGCAGTCACGCAGCTCCAGGCCGTCGTCGCGCCGCGTGCTCTCGGCGCGATTCGAGAAGCTGTACCGGTGGAGCGCCTCGTACAGCCACTCGCCGCTCGAATCCCCCGTGAACATGCGGCCCGTGCGGTTCGCGCCGTGCGCGCCGGGCGCGAGGCCGACGAGCAGCACGCGCGCGCGCGGATCGCCGAAGCCCGGCACCGGGCGGCCCCAGTAGTCCTGGTCGCGGTAGGCGCGCTTCTTCTCGCGCGCGATCGTCTCGCAGTGCTCGCGCAGGCGCGGGCAGCGCCCGCACGCGACGATCGTGCGCTCGAGGGATGCGAGCGTGCGCCAGCGGCCTCTCACCGGCCCCCCAGCCAGCTCACGCGCCGCACGAGCGCGCCGTGCGCATCCTCGACGCGCGCGAAGTAGACGCCCGGCTTCGCGCGTCCCCCGTCGTCGCGCTCGCCGCTCCAGCGGGTGGTCGCGCTGCCGCCGTCGTACGTCCGCGACCAGACGCGCCGGCCCGCGAGGTCGAGCACCTCGAGCCGCGTCGCGCCGTCCGCCCCCCAGAGCGAGAACGTCACCGCGCCGGCGGCAGGATTGGGAGCCGCCTCGAGGCGCAGCGAGCCCAGCCCCGAAGTCGCGCCGTCCAGGCCGCCCGAGAGGCGGAGCAGCGCGAAGTCACCCGCGTCGAGCGCCAGTGCCACGCGCCGGTCGCCGCCCACGTCCAGCCCCTCCCAGCCGCCCGCGTCGCGCCACCGCCAGGCACGCCGTCCGGCGCCGCCCAGGACGAGCGTGACCGTGCGCGCCGCGGAGGAGTCGTGGTTCGCGACGAACAGGTACGGTGCGCCCGCGGAGTCGGCGAACGTGCCGATCGCCGCGCGGCCCTCGACCGCTTCGACGACGGGGTCGGGCGCGAACGCGGTGCCGCCGGGCGGGACGTCGCCCGCCTGCTCGGTCTCGAGCCACTGCAGGCCCGCCAGCTCCCCGCCGAGCGGGCGCAGCCGCGCGTTGAGCGCCTTCACCATGTCGTAGCGCCAGGTGCGCACGCCGTCGTGCGTGATCATGGCCGGCTGCCAGTTCCACTGCGGGTCGGGGGCCGGTGTCCAGTAGGTGAAGACGCCGATGCCGCGTGCGCCGTACGAGAGCCACTGGGCGACCTGCCAGCGCAGCAACCCGGCGTCCACGGCGCGGAAGCTGCCGTGCTCGACGAGCAGCACGATGCCCCAGAAGGGCAGCCCGTTCTCGCGAGCGACCGCGGCGAGCCCGGCGACGTTCTCGACGAGCTGGTGGGCGTCCCCGGTGCGGAGGAAGTCGTACTGGTCGTTGCAGAGGACGACGGGCCTCACCCGCGCGACGTAGTCCCGCGTGTAGTCGAGCCACTGGTCGCGCGTCGCGAACGCCGCACGCCCCCGCAGGTTGTTCCACGACGGGTGGTTCGGGTCACGCTCGCGCAGCAGCCGGAAGAACATCGCGTTGCGCGCGAACTCGTCGCGCGCGGGCTCGTCGCCCAGGTAGTACCCGAGGAACGCCGGGTCGTCCCGGTAGCGCGACGCCACCGAGTCCGCCCACTCCACGGCCGTCGTGTCCGCCTCGACGTGCAGCAGGTCGGCGTCGTAGAGCAGGTTCCTCACGCCGAGCGGCCGGGTCCATGCGAGCCGGTCCAGGTTGTCGGCGACGCGACCCGAGTCCTCCCAGGCGAGAACGGTCACGTCGAAGCCGGCGGCGGCGAGTTCGGCGTAGCGCTCCGCCGACGCGTACGCCTTCGGGGGACTCACCCAGCCGAACAGCGCGAAGCGCGGCAGCGCGGCCGACGCGGGATTCGGCGCGGTCGCGGCGCTCGGTGCGCCGATTCGGCCGGCGGCCGCCGGGCGGTCGCCGGCGCCGGTTCCCGCGACCAGAAGGGCCGCGAGCACGACGCATTGGGTTCGCTGCATGGCCCTCACGCTTCGCCTGTCACGGTCTTGAAAGGCCGGGAACGATGCCCTAGCTTCCCCCGGTGCTCGAACGATTGCGCGGCCTCCTCCTGGGGGCCCCCAAGAACATCCTCGACCCGCGGATCCACCACCAGCTCGCCCTGATCGCGTTCTTCGCGTGGGTCGGGCTGGGGTCGGACGGGCTTTCCTCCTCCGCGTACGGTCCCGAGGAGGCGTTCCTCACCCTCGGCGGCCACACGCACCTCGCACTCTACCTGACGGTGGCGATGGTGCTCACCGTCTTCCTCATCGCCGCCTCCTACAGCCAGATCATCGAGCTCTTCCCGAGCGGCGGCGGCGGCTACCTCGTCGCGACGAAGCTGCTGGGGACGGGCCCGGGCATCGTCTCGGGCGGCGCGCTGGTCGTGGACTACGTGCTCACGATCTCCATCTCGGTGGCCTCGGGCCTGGACGCGATGTTCTCGTTCCTGCCGGCGCAATGGCTGGTCCTCAAGCTGCCCGCCGACATCGCGGTCGTGGCCGCGCTCACCGCCCTCAACATGCGCGGCGTCAAGGAATCCGTCTCGGTCCTGATGCCCATCTTCGTCGCGTTCGTGATCAGCCACTTCGCGCTCATCGTCTACGGCATCGCGACGCACGTCGGTTCGCTGGGCACGCTCGTGCCGGCGACGGTCCTCGACACGCGCAACGCCGTCCAGGAGATGGGCGCGCTGGCCGTGATCGGCGTGTTCCTGAAGGCCTTCTCGCTCGGCGGCGGGACGTTCACCGGCATCGAGGCCGTCAGCAACAGTACGTCGATCCTGCGCGAGCCGCGCGTCGCAACCGGCAAGCGCACGATGCTCTACATGGCCTCGTCGCTGTCCTTCACCGCCGGCGGCATCCTGCTCTGCT
>CAZPVG010000030.1:0-47965 GCA_964589945.1 uncultured bacterium | reverse complement strand
CACAACGGAAACAAGTTCATCCCGATCTACGTGACCGAGAACATGGTCGGGCACAAGCTGGGCGAGTTCGTGCCCACGCGGATCTTCCGCGGACACAGTGCCAAGGCGGCCGACAAGGCCTCGGCACCCGGGAAGTAGACAATGGAATCCAGAGCGATCCAGCGCTACGTGCGCATCACGCCTCGAAAGTGCAACCAGGTGCTCGACCTGATTCGCGGCAATACGGTGGAGCAGGCCCAGATCACGCTGCAGTTCACCCCGAAGCTGGGGGCCCGCATCGTGCAGAAGGTGCTGAAGTCGGCCGTCGCGAACGCCCTCCACGAGGGCAAGGTCCGAGTCGAGGACCTGTACGTGAAGGAAGCGGTCGTCGGCGCGGGGCCGACGATGAAGCGCTGGCTGCCGCGCGCCCAGGGCCGCGCCACCCCGATCCTCAAGCGGACGAGCCACGTGTCGGTGACCGTGGCCACGAAGGAGTAGAGCATGGGACAGAAAACGAACCCCATCGGCCTTCGGCTGGGGATCGTCAAGACCTGGGACTCGCGCTGGTTCGCGCGCCGGGGCTACCCGGAGATGCTGCGCGAGGACCTGCTGATCAAGCGGTACCTCAAGAAGCGCCTGTTCCAGGCGGGTATTTCCCGCATCACGATCGAGCGCAAGGGCGACCGGATCACGATCGGCATCAAGACCGCGCGTCCGGGTCTCGTCATCGGCCGCAAGGGCGAGCAGGTGGACAAGCTCTCCGAGGAGATGAAGCAGCTGACCCGCAAGCAGGTCCAGCTGAACATCGAGGAGATCAAGCGTGCCGACCTCGACGCCCAGCTGGTCGCCGAGCACATCGCGAAGCAGCTCGAGCAGCGCGTCTCGTTCCGCCGCGCCATGAAGAAGGCCATCGCCTCCACGATGCGCGCCGGCGCGAAGGGTGTCCGTATCAACTGCACGGGCCGGCTCGGCGGTTCGGAAATGGCGCGCTTCGAGACCTATCGCGAGGGCCGGGTTCCCCTCCACACGCTGCGCGCGGACATCGACTTCGCGCGGGCCACGGCGAACACCGCCTACGGCACCTGCGGCGTGAAGGTGTGGATGTTCCACGGCGAAGTCCTGGACAAGCAGCCGGCCGGCACGGCCGCGGCGACGAAGTAGGAGAGCCACGACGATGCTGATGCCGAAACGAGTCAAGTACCGCAAGACGCACCGCGGGCGCCGGCGGGGCAAGGCCTACCGCGGCTCGAGCATCGCCTTCGGCGAGTTCGGGCTCATGGCGATGCAGGCGGCGTGGGTGACGAGCCGCCAGATCGAGGCCGCCCGTGTCGCGATCACGCGCACGATCAAGCGCGGCGGCAAGGTCTGGATCCGGGTCTTCCCGGACAAGCCGGTCACGAAGAAGCCGGCCGAGACGCGAATGGGCAAGGGCAAGGGCGCTCCCGAGTTCTGGGTCGCCGTGATCAAGCCGGGCCGCGTGCTGTTCGAGATCGAGGGCATCTCGCGGGACCTCGCGCGCTCCGCCTTCGACCTCGGCGCCTCGAAGCTGCCGATCCGCACGCGCTTCGTCGAGCGCGGCGAGCTGGGAGGAGAGTGACATGCCTCACGTCAAGCCGAGCGCCATCCGCGACATGACCGCGGACGAGATCCGCACCCGCGTGGCCGAGTTGCGCGAAGACCTGTTCAACCTCCGCTTCCGGAACACGATGAAGCAGCTCGACAACCCGCTGAAGATCCGCGAGAGCCGTCGGGAAATGGCGCGACTTCTCACGGTCCTGAAGGAGAAGGAGCGCGCGACCGCGAAGTGACGCGGCGCGACCCGGAGACGACGACATGACGACGGAAACGACGGTTCGAAACCGCAGGAAGACGCGCATCGGCAAGGTCGTGAGCGACCGGATGGACAAGACGGTCGTCGTGACCATCGAGCGGCTCGTGAAGCACCAGACGTACGGGCGCTACGTTCGCCGGCGCGCGAAGTTCAAGGTCCACGACGAGAACAACGAATGCCGCATCGGTGACTGGATCCGGTTCATGGAGACCCGCCCGATCTCGAAGGACAAGCGCTGGCGGTTCGTCGAGTTCGTCGAGCGGGCGAAGTGACGCCGCGGGGAGAGTGACATGATCCAGCTCAGAACCATGGTCACCGTGGCGGACAACTCGGGCGCGAAGCGCGCCCAGTGCATCAAGGTGCTCGGCGGCCATCACAAGCGCTACGGGCGGCTCGGCGACATCGTCGTCGTGTCGGTCAAGGATGCGATTCCCGGCGCCCAGGTGAAAAAGGGCGACGTCGCGAAGGCGGTCGTCGTGCGCGCGGTCAAGGAGATGCGACGCAAGGACGGCTCCTACATCCGGTTCGACGAGAACGCCGTCGTGCTGATCAACAACGAAAAGGAGCCGCGCGGAACCCGAATCTTCGGACCGGTCGCGCGGGAGCTTCGCGAGAAGCAGTTCATGAAGATCATCTCGCTGGCTCCGGAGGTGATCTGATGGGACTCAAGCTCCGCAAGGGCGACACGGTGATCGTGGTCGCCGGTGACGACAAGGGGAAGACCGGCCGCATCCTCCAGGTGCTCGCCGAGAAGAACCGCGTCGTGGTGGAGAAGGTGAACTTCGTCAAGCGCCACACCAAGCCGCGCGGTCAGGGACAGCAGGGCGGCATCCTCGAGAAGGAGGCGCCGGTCGCGATGTCGAACGTCATGCTCTACGACCCGAAGGCGGGCAAGGGCGTGCGCGTCGGCACGCGGAAGACGAGGGACGGCAAGCGCGAGCGCATCTCCCGGGCGACGGGGGAGGCGGTCGGCAAGGCCGAGTAACGACATCACGCGCGGCCTGCGGGCCGCGCATCGAACCCGCCCCCGGGCGGGGCCGCCGCTTCCCAGGCACCAGGGTCGCGGGAACGGCGGGGCAGGGACCCTGGAGAGTCGGAAGACATGGCGGAGAAGAAGAAGAAGGCGGACAGCGGCAAGGGCGGTAAGGGCGGCAAGCCCGAATCGAAGGGCCCGCGCGTCTCGCTCGGCTACGACGCGGTCGAGGGCCGGCCGGAGGGCCTGAAGGAAAGGCCGCGCTACGCGGTTCACTACCAGGAAAAGGTCGTGAAGCCGCTCATGGAGAAGTTCGGCTACGCGAGCGTCATGCAGGCGCCGAGGCTCGTGAAGATCGTGGTCAACATGGGCGTCGGCGACGCGGTCGTCGACGTGAAGAACATGGACGCCGCGGTCGGCGAGCTGGCCCAGATCACCGGTCAGCGACCCTCGGTCCGCAAGGCGAAGAAGGCGATCTCGAATTTCAAGCTGCGCGCGGGCATGCCCGTCGGCGCCATGGTGACCCTCCGAGGCGCGCGCATGTTCGAGTTCTACGACCGCCTCGTCAACGTCGCCGTGCCCCGCATCCGTGACTTCCGCGGCCTTTCGCCGCGCTCGTTCGACGGGCGGGGGAACTACTCCGTGGGCTTCACCGAGCAGATCATCTTCCCCGAGATCAACATCGAGAAGATCGCGAAGGTCCGCGGCATGGACGTGACGATCGTCACGACCGCGAGCACCGACGAGGAAGGTCGCGAGCTGCTGCGCCTCATGAACATGCCCTTCCGTCAGCGCTGAAGGACGAGGAGAACGATCCGTGGCCAAGAAGTCGATTGTCGAGAAGTGGAAGCGGGCCCCGAAGTTCAAGGTGCGCGGCTACAACCGCTGCCATCGCTGCGGCCGTCCGCGGGCGTTCTTGAGGGACTTCGGCCTCTGTCGCATCTGTTTCCGGGAGCTCGCGCTCAGCGGGCAGATTCCGGGAGTCGTGAAGGCCAGCTGGTAGCGGTCGCGACAGGGGCCGAAGCCCCAAGAACTGTCTTCTGGATGAGAAACAGGGAAGCCTCCGGTTTCCCGGCCTTTGGGCCAAGAAGGTCAACCCAGTCCGAATCAGGCTGCAGCGGGCGCGCTCGCCCGGCTGGACGCTGGTTCCGGGAGGTTCTGAATGTCGGTCAGTGATCCCGTGGCGGATTTCCTCACCTGCATCCGCAACGCCATCGGCGCGAAGCACCGCAAGGTGGACGTGCCGGCGTCGCGAATGAAGACGGAGATCGCCAAGGTGCTGCTGCGCGAGCGGTTCATCAACAACTTCAAGACGATCGAGGACTCCCGCCAGGGCGTCCTGCGCCTGTACCTCAAGTACACGAACGACGAGACGAGCGTGATCACGGACCTCAAGCGCGTGAGCAAGCCGGGCCGTCGGGTGTACGTCGGGAAGGCCCGCGTCCCGCGCGTCATGGGCGGGCTGGGCGTCTCGGTGCTGTCCACGTCCCGCGGGCTGATGACGGACCGCGAGGCCCGCGATGCGGGTCTCGGCGGCGAAGTCGTTTGCCAGGTCTGGTAGGAGGGCGACATGTCGAGAATGGGTAAGCGGCCCGTCGCCATCCCGAACGGGGTCACCGTGACGGTGGACGGCGAGACGGTCCGCGTGAAGGGCCCGAAGAGCGAGCTCCTGCACCCGGTGCTCGCGGGGACGTCGGTGAAGGTCGAGGGCGCCGAGGTCGTGGTGAGCGCCGAGAAGATCACGCGCAACCCGGCCTTCGGAACCATGCGCGCGAAGATCGCGAACATGGTCACGGGCGTCACGACGGGCTTCACCAAGACGCTCGAGATCGTCGGAACCGGCTACCGCGCGCAGCTGGAGGGGAAGAAGCTCGTGCTCCAGATCGGCTTCTCCCACCCGGTGGAGTTCACGCCGCCGGCCGGCATCACGATCAACGTCGAGTCGCCGACCCGCGTTTCGGTGAGCGGCGCCGACAAGTGCCTGGTCGGGCAGGTCGCGGCCGACATCCGTGGCTTCCGTCCGCCGGAGCCGTACAAGGGCAAGGGCATCAAGTACGAAGGCGAGTACATCCGTCGCAAGGCCGGCAAGGCTGCGGGGTCTGCATAACATGAGCGGTCACCACAACAAGAACGAGCGTCGCCAGCTCCGTCGCTACCGCATCCGCAACAAGGTGTCGGGGAGCGCGGTGCGGCCGCGGCTGTCCGTGTTCCGCAGCGCGGAGCACATCTACGCCCAGATCATCGACGACACGACCGGCAAGACCCTCACGCAGGCGTCCAGCCGCGAGGACGTGAAGTCGTTCGTCGAAGGCAAGGGCAAGGTCGGAGTCAGCACGGCGGTCGGCAAGCTACTCGCGCAGCGCGCGAAGGAGAAGTCCATCACCCAGGTGGCCTTCGATCGCGGCGGATACCTCTACCACGGGCGCGTGAAGGCGCTCGCCGACGGCGCGCGCGCCGGCGGTCTCAACTTCTAGGAGGCGCGGACATGGCGGGACCTATGCGTGAGCGCCGTCAGTCGCGCGATCAGGAGGCGCCGAAGTCGGAGTTCCAGGAGCGCGTCATCAACGTGAACCGCTGCGCCAAGGTGGTGAAGGGCGGCCGCCGGTTCTCGTTCAACGCGATCGTGGCCCTCGGCGACCAGAACGGGCGCGTCGGTGTCGGCCTCGGCAAGGCCAACGAAGTGGCGGACGCCATCCGCAAGGCGGGCGAGTCCGCGAAGAAGAACATGTTCCGCGTGCCGGTCACGAAGCACGGCTCGATCCCGCACGTCGTGCTCGGGCACTTCGGCGCGGGCGAGGTCATGCTGAAGCCGGCTTCGCCGGGTACCGGCGTCATCGCCGGTGGCGGCGTGCGTGCGGTGCTCGAGGTGGCGGGCGTGCAGAACGTGCTCACGAAGTGCCTCGGCTCACGCAACCCGCACAACCTCGTCAAGGCGACGGTGGACGGCCTCAAGCAGCTCCGTCGCGCGTCGGACGTGGCGACGATGCGGGGCCGCTCGGTCGCGGAGCTGTTCGGGAAGGAAGCGCCCAATGGCTCGTAGGCTCAAGGTGACGCAGGTGAAGAGCGCCAGCGGCCACCCGAAGGTCCAGGGGCTGACGATCCGCGCGCTCGGCATCCGCAAGCTGAACCACACCGTGGAACACGACGACACGCCCCAGATCCGGGGCATGGTCTTCAAGGTCCGCCACCTCGTGAAGGTGGAGGAGCTCAACTAGGTGGCGAACATGCGACTCGGAACGATTCGGCCCGCGGCGGGCGCGACGAAGTCCCCGAAGCGGCGCGGCAAGGGCGCGGCGACGGGCCTCGGCGGGACGGCCGGCAAGGGCCACAAGGGCCACAAGGCCCGCGCGGGCGGCAAGATCCCGGTCTGGTTCGAAGGCGGACAGATGCCGATCCAGCGCCGCCTGCCGAAGCGCGGCTTCCTCAATCCCGGACGCGTCGAGTACCACGTCGTCAGCGTCGGCAAGCTCGCCGATGCCCCGGCGGGCACCGTCGTGGACGCGGCCTGGCTCAGGGGGCGCCGCCTTGTACGCCGTCCCGGACCGATCAAGCTGCTGGCTGGCGGCGACCTCAAGGTCGCGCTGACGGTGAAAGTGGACGCGGTGAGCGAGGCCGCCCGCAAGGCGGTCGAGGCCGCCGGCGGCACGGTCGAGACCCCGAACCCGAAGGCCTGAGCGAACCATGCTCGAGAAGCTCCGCAACATATTCCTGATTCCCGAGTTGCGCCGGCGGATCCTCTTCACGCTGGGGCTGTTCGTGGTGTACCGCTTCGGCGAGCACATCCCGACGCCCGGTGTGAACGTCGAGGCGCTGCTGGCCGCGTTCCGGTCGCAGGCGAATACGCTGTTCGGCCTGTACGACATGTTCGTCGGCCGGGCGTTCTCGCGCGCGACGATCTTCGCGCTCGGAATCATGCCGTACATCTCCGCCTCGATCATCCTGCAGCTCCTCGGCGCGGTCGTGCCGTATTTCGAGAAGCTCCGCAAGGAGGGCGAGGAAGGCCAGAAGAAGATCACGCAGTACACGCGCTACGGCACCGTCCTCATCTCGATCGTGCAGTCGCTCGCCTACGCGATCTTCCTGCAGAACCTGGGCGAGTCCCAGGGCCTGCGCGTCGTCCCGGACCCGGGCTTCGGATTCTTCTTCTCGACGATGATCACCCAGACCGCCGGCACGATCCTCGTGATGTGGCTGGGCGAGAAGATCACCGAGTTCGGCATCGGGAACGGCATCTCGCTCATCATCTTCGTGAACATCATCGGCGGTATGCCCAACGCGGTGGCCGCGAGCTACGACAGCTTCCGCGGCGGCAGCCTGAACCTGCTGCAGATCGCGGCCATGCTGGCGATCATGATCGCGGTCGTCGCGGCGGTGATCGTCATGACGCAGGCCACGCGCAAGATCCCGGTGCAGTACGCGAAGCGCATGGTGGGCCGGCGCCAGTACGGCGGGCAGAGCACGCACATCCCGCTGCGCGTCAACACGGCCGGCGTGATCCCGATCATCTTCGCGTCGTCCATCATGGTGCTGCCGACGACGGTCGCGGGGTTCTTCCCGCCCGAGAGCCCGCTCGCAACGATGGGGCAGTGGTTCACGCGCCAGAGCTGGCTCTTCAACATCGTCTACGGCGTCATCATCATCTTCTTCACGTACTTCTACACCGCGGTCGTCCTGAACCCGAACGAGCTCGCGGAGAACATGCGTAAGTACGGCGGCTTCATCCCGGGCATCCGTCCGGGCCGCAAGACCGCCGAGTACATCGACCGGGTGCTGTCGCGGATCACCTTCCCGGGCGCGGTCTTCCTCGCCCTGGTCGCAGTGGTGCCCGACCTGCTCCTCGGTTACTTCAACGTGCCCGCACTGGCTTTCGGCGGCACGAGCGTCCTGATCGTGGTCGGTGTCGCGCTCGACACGCTGCAGCAGGTGGAATCGCACCTGCTGATGCGCCACTACGAGGGGTTCGTCAAACGCAGCCGCATTCGCGGCGGTCGGAGAATGTAGAGATGCGCCTCGTCCTGCTGGGGCCGCCCGGCGTGGGCAAGGGAACACAGGGGCGACGGCTCGCGACGGAACGCGGGTGGGCGCTCATCTCGACGGGGGACATGCTCCGCGACGCGGTCGCGCGGCAGACCCCGCTCGGGAAGCAGGCGAAGCAGATCATGGACGCAGGGCAGTTGGTGCCCGACGACGTGATGGTCGGGTTGGTTCGGGAGCGCACGAGCGAGGCGGACACCCGCGAGGGGTTCGTGCTCGACGGCTTCCCGAGGACGGTTCCGCAGGCGGACGCGCTGGGCGCGATGCTCGCGGAGCGGTCGCAGGAGCTGGATCTGGCAGTGCTGCTGCAGGCGCCGGACGAGGAGCTCGTCCGACGGCTCAGCAGCCGGTGGGAGTGTCCGGTGTGCCGGCGGGTCTACAACTCGCTGTCGGCGCCCGCGAAGGACGGACGTCACTGTGACGACCATCCGGGAACGGGGCTGCGGCAGCGCGAGGACGACTCGGAGGCGACGGTCCGCAGGCGGCTGGAGGTCTACCGGCGGCAGACGGCGCCGCTGGTCGAGTACTACCGGAGCCGGGGCCGGCTGAGGGAAGTGACGGGAATCGGGGCTCTCGACGAGGTCTACGGGGCGCTGGCACTGGCCGTCGCAGGCTGAGCGGAGAGCAACATGGTGTATACGAGAAGTCGGGAGGAGATCGAGAAGATCCGCGTCTCGGCGCAGCTCGTGGCGATGACGCTCCGCGAGCTGGGCCGGGCGGCGAAGCCGGGGGTCACGACCGCCGAGCTGGACCGCCTCGCGGAGGAGTTCATCCGGGATCACGGCGGCCGGCCGGCGTTCAAGGGCTACCGCGGCTTTCCGGCTTCGATCTGCCCCTCGGTGAACGAGGAAGTGGTCCACGGGATTCCGGGCCCGCGCGAGCTTCGCGAGGGCGACATCGTCGGGGTCGACGTGGGTGTCGAGAAGGACGGGTACTACGGCGACGCGGCGCGCACCTTCGCGGTGGGCGACGTGAGCGACGAAGCCCGGAAGTTGATGGAAGTGACGCGCGACTCGCTCCTGGAGGGCATCGCGCAGGTCCGCCCGGGGAACCGGGTGGGCGACATCTCGAACGCGGTGCAGGCCCACGTGGAAGGGCACGGTTACTCGATCGTGCGCGCGCTCGTGGGGCACGGCATCGGGCGAGAGATGCACGAAGAACCGGCGGTGCCGAACTTCGGACCGGCGGGACGGGGACCGCGGCTCATGACCGGCCTGGTGCTGGCGATCGAGCCGATGGTCAACGCCGGCGGATTCGAAGTGGTCACGAGGCCGGACGGGTGGACGGTGGCGACGAAGGACGGGCGGTTGAGCGCCCACTTCGAGCACACGGTGGCGGTGGGTGCGGACGGTCCCGAGATCCTCTCGGAGTTGGCCGGCGAGTGAGAGAACAGAGGGCTTCCTTGGCGAAAGAAGAAGGCATCCAGGTCGAAGGCACCGTGGTCGAGGCGCTCCCGAACGCGACGTTCCGCGTGGAGCTCGAAAACGGCCACCGGCTGCTGGCCCACATCTCGGGCAAGATGAGGATGCATTTCATCAAGATCCTGCCGGGCGACAAGGTCACGGTGGAGCTGTCCCCGTACGACCTGACCCGCGGCCGGATCGTCTATCGGTACAAGTAGGCGCCGTCACGCGCCGCGCGGAGCTTCCGCGCCGTGCGCACGGTACCGGGCGGTGGCGACGAGCCTCCGCGCAGTCGGGGAACCCCGCGTCGCCGGTGCGCCGCGGGCCCCAGGAGATCCGCGATGAAGGTTCGTGCGTCCGTGAAGAAGATCTGCGAGCACTGCAAGGTAGTGCGTCGCAAGGGTGTGATCCGAGTGATCTGCAGCCGCAATCCGCGGCACAAGCAGCGTCAGGGCTGAAGGAGGAGTTCGGTGGCTCGTATTGCTGGAATCGATCTCCCGACCGAGAAGCGCATCGTCGTCGCGCTGACTTACATCTATGGCATCGGTCCGACGACCGCGAAGAAGCTCCTCGCGTCCGCCGGCGTGAGCGCGGACACCCGCGTGAAGAACCTCAGCGACGAGGACGCGGGCAAGCTGCGGAGCCTCATCGAGCGCGAGTACAAGGTCGAAGGCGCGCTGCGCAGCGAAATGGCGATGAACGTCAAGCGCCTGATGGACATCGGCGCCTATCGCGGGCTGCGTCACCGCCGCAACCTGCCGGTTCGCGGCCAGCGCACCAAGACGAACGCGCGCACGCGCAAGGGTCCCAAGAAGACCGCGGGCCGGGTCACGAAGAAGGCCGTGCCCGGCAAGAAGGGTTGATTCGGCGGCGCGCCTGAGCGCGTCCAGCCAGGAGGTTTCGAGTGGCGGATGTCAAGAAGTCCAAGAAGCGCGACCGGAAGGTGGGCACGAACGGTGTCGCCCACCTGCGTGCGAGCTTCAACAACACCATCATCACCATCACCGACACGGACGGAAACGTCATCAGCTGGGCCAGCGCGGGCAAGGTGGGCTTCAAGGGCTCGCGCAAGAGCACGCCGTTCGCGGCCCAGGTGGCGGCCGAGAACTCGGCGCGGGAGGCCGTCAACATGGGCCTCAAGCGCGTCGAGGTGTGGGTCAAGGGCCCCGGCGCCGGCCGTGAAGCGGCGATCCGTTCACTGCAGGCGGCGGGCCTCGAGATCTCCGCGATCAAGGACGTCACCCCCATTCCGCACAACGGCTGCCGTCCGCCCAAGCGGCGCCGCGTCTAGGAGAATCCGAGCATGGCGGTCTATCACGACGCACGGTGCCGGCTGTGCCGGCGCGAGGGCATGAAGCTCTTCCTGAAGGGCTCCCGCTGCTTCACCGACAAGTGCGCCTTCGAGAAGCGCGGCTACGCCCCGGGCGAGCACGGCAAGAGCCGGCGCGCCAAGGAGACGAACTACGGCCAGCAGCTTCGCGAGAAGCAGAAGGCGCGCCGCATCTACGGACTGCTCGAGCGGCAGTTCCGGCACACGTTCGCCAAGGCCATCGAGACCAAGGGCGTGACGGGCGAGGTGCTGCTCCAGATGCTGGAGCGCCGGCTCGACAACGTCGTCTTCCGCCTCGGCTTCGCGCCGTCGCGGAGCGCCGCGCGACAGCTCGTGCGGCATCGTCACTTCGCCGTGAACGGCCGTACCGTGGACATCCCGTCCTTCCAGGTCCGTGCCGGGGACGAGGTGCAGGTCCGCGAGAAGAGCCGTGACCTCGTCGTCATCAAGAGCTCGCTCGATGCCCGAAAGGGCCAGGGCGTCCCGGACTGGGTCGACCTCAACACCGACAGGTTCTCCGGGCGGATCCTCAACATCCCGACCCGCGCCTCGATCGGCGTGCCCATCAACGAACAGCTGATCGTCGAGCTCTACTCGAAGTAACGATCCGCCTTCTCCCAACGGGAGGCTGCCCGATGAAGTGGAAGAATCTGCAGATGCCCAAGCAGCTCACGCCGGATCCGGAGAACACCGACCGGTACGGCAAGTTCACCCTCGAGCCCCTCGAGCGCGGCTTCGGTGCGACGCTGGGGAACGCGCTCCGGCGCGCGCTGCTCTCGTCGCTCCAGGGCGCCGCGATCACGGCCGTGCGGATCGACGGTGTGCTGCACGAGTTCTCGACGCTGCCGGGCGTCATCGAGGACGTGACCGAGATCGTCCTCAACCTCAAGCAGGTGCGCCTGAAGTTGTTCGGCGACGGCCCCAAGAAGGGCGTCTTCGAGATGAACGGGCGCGGCGAGGTGAAGGCCGGCAACCTCCAGGTCGACCCGGAAGTGCAGGTGCTCAACCCCGACCTGCACGTCGCGACGCTGAACCGCGACGGCGACCTGCGGATGGAGGTCGAGATCAACGGCGGGCGCGGCTACGTGTCCGCGGACCAGCACTCGCAGACGGACCGCCCCATCGGCGTGATCCCGATCGACTCGCTGTTCTCGCCGGTGACGAAGGTCAACTACACGGTCGAGGCCACGCGCCTGGGCCAGCGCATCGACTACGACAAGCTCACCCTCGAAGTGTGGACGGACGGCAGCATCCTGCCGCACGACGCCGTCGCCATGGCGGCGAAGATCCTCCGCGACCACTTCAGCCTGCTCATCAACTTCGAAGAGGAGCCGGTCCAGGAGGAGGAGCAGTCGGTGGATCCCGAGATCGACCGGATCCGCAAGCAGCTCGACAAGAGCGTCGAGGAGCTGGAACTGTCGGTGCGTTCGAGCAACTGCCTCCGCGCGGCCGAGATCAAGACGATCGGCGAGCTCGTCCAGAAGGGCGAGGCGGAGATGCTCAAGTTCCGGAACTTCGGCCGCAAGTCGCTGAAGGAGATCCAGGACATTCTCGGCGAGATGGGCCTGCATTTCGGCATGGACATCAGCCGCTACTACGAAGCGAAGTCGCCGGCCAAGGCGGAGGTCTGACCGCCGGCCGCCGACGCGGCCCGGGCGCCCCGCAGGACCCGAGAGGACAGGGCAGCAAATGAGACACCGCAAGGACCATCGCAAGCTGAGCCGGACGCACGAGCACCGGCGGGCGCTGCTGCGGAACCTGGTCACGGCGCTCTTCCAGCACGAGCGCATCCAGACCACCGTGGCGAAGGCCAAGGAAGCCCGGCGGCTCGCCGAGCGCATGATCACGTTCGCGAAGGCCGGCGACGTCGCCGCGCGGCGCCACGTCTCGCGCTTCGTGATCCAGCCCGCCGTCGTGGCGAAGCTGTTCGACACGATCGCGCCGTGGTACTCCGAGCGGAACGGCGGGTACACGCGCATCATCCGCATCGGGCACCGGCTCGGCGACGCCGGCGAGACCGCCTACCTCGAGCTGGTCAAGTCGGCCGAGCAGAAGGAGAAGGAGCGGCAGGTGCGCATCGCGGCGGCGGAGGCGAAGGCCCTGGCCGAGAGCGGCGAGAAGCCCGACAAGAAGAAGGCCAAGGCCGAGGCCGAGGAGTCGGACGAGGCCCCGGCGGCCGAGACCAAGCCGAAGCGGGGCGCCAAGAAAGAGAAGGTGGGCGCCGGCACCGGCGGCGGCGGCACGAAGCAGCGTCGCACGCAGCGGAAGGTCGGAGGCTGAAGCCGGAGGGCCGACCGGCCGATTCCTGATGATGTGCCGCGGGCGGGAGGGAGACCTTCCGCCCGCGATGCTTGACGCCGCGATCGCATCGACGCGAGCCGATCCACCCCGGGGAAGCGCCCGTGCAGCACGATCCCGCCCGATCCTGGTCCCGAGAGACGCTCCATCGCGCCGCCGCGCGCACGGCGGCGCTGGCCCTGCTGCTCGCCGTCGCCCCCGCCCCGGCGCGGGCGCAGGTGCCATGGGACCCGGTCCCGGCGGCGTTCTCCGCGCCCCCCGACACGGCCGTCCGGGCCCCGGGGGACCCTGGTCCGGACTCGTCCGCGGCCCCGGTGGGGGTCGCCCGGGCGGACACCGCGGCCGCAGCCCCCGGTTCAGCCCCTGCCGTCTCGCCCGTGGAATACCTGTGGGTCGTGCGCGGCACGCTCATGGACTCGACGGGAATCGAGCGGCTGGTCGAGCGCGCGAAGACCATGGGCGTCCGCGGGCTGCTCGTGCAGGTCGTGGGGCGAGGCGACGCCTGGTACCGGTCCGATCTCCTGCCGCCCCCCGAGGCGATGGGCGGCTCGAAGCGCGATCCGCTCGGCGAGCTTCTGCCGCTGGCCCACGCGGCCGGCCTCGAGGTGCACGCCTGGATGAACTGCTGCCTCGTCTGGTCGGCCGACCATCCGCCCCGCGACCCCCGCCACGTCCTGCGCAGGCATCCCGAGTGGGTCGCGCGCCTGCGCGACGGGCGGCCGATGACCCGCCTCACGCGCCGCGAGCGCGCCCGGCTGCACGTGGAGGGCGTGTTCCTCTCACCGGCCCACCCGGGCGTCCGCACCTGGCTCGCCCGGGTGGCGAAGGAGATCGTCACCCGCTACGACGTGGACGGCCTTCACCTCGACTACATCCGACAGCCGGCCGTCGCGATCGGGTACGACCCCACCTCGCGCGCCCGGTTCGCGATGGAGGCCGGGGCCGACCCCGCGGCGTTCGGGCGCCTGCCGGCGGCCGAGCGGGCACGGATGGACTCGGCCTGGGCGGCCTTCCAGGAGGAGCAGGTCACGGGGATCGTCCGCGAGGTGCGCGACTCGGTCGAGGCCGCGCGCCCCGGGTTGCCGCTCTCGGCCGCCGTGGTCGCGGACACGCTGCGGGCGAGCCGGCAGAACCGGCAGGACTGGTGCCGGTGGCTCCGCTCCGGGCTGCTCGACCGCGCGTTCGCGATGTGTTACGCACCGGCCCTGCAGACCGTGCTCGACCAGCTCACGGCCATGTCGGAGCAGGTCGGGACCGCCCGGCTCGTGCCGGGCATCGCCGTCTACAACACGCCGCCCTCGACGGCGGCGGCGAAGATCAAGGGCGCGCGCGCGCTGGGATTCCCCGCCGTCGCGCTCTACAGCTACGACTCGCTGTGGGAGCGAGGAGACGGGTGGGCCCGGCTGCTCGGGTTCCTCGACTCGCCCCGCAGCCCCCTGGAGGCCCGACCTTGAGCCGGACGATCGAACCCCGCACCGCGACCGCCGTGCGGGAGGACCTGCGCAACATCGCCATCATCGCCCACGTGGACCACGGCAAGACCACGCTGGTGGACGCGATGCTGTGGCAGAGCGGCGTGTTCCGCGAGAACCAGGAGGTCGCCGAACGGGTCATGGACTCGAACGATCTCGAGCGCGAGAAGGGCATCACGATCCTCGCGAAGAACACCGCGATCCGCTACGGGGACAGGAAGATCAACATCGTGGACACGCCGGGCCACGCGGACTTCGGCGGCGAGGTGGAGCGCACGCTCAAGATGGTGGACGGCGTGCTGCTGCTCGTGGACGCCAGCGAGGGACCACTGCCGCAAACCCGCTTCGTGCTGAAGAAGGCGCTCGAGCTGGAGCTGCAGCCGATCGTCGTGATCAACAAGATCGACCGCAAGGACGCGCGCCCGCAGGAGGTCCTGAACGAGATCTACGACCTCTTCATCGATCTCGATGCCCACGAGGACCAACTCGACTTCCCGGTGCTCTACACGATCGCGCGCGAGGGCATCTGCCGGCTGGAGCCCGGGGGCGAGGACCACCGGCTGCAGCCGCTCTTCGACCGGATCGTCGAGACCATCCCGCCGCCGCGCTTCGAGCCCGATTCGCCGCTCCAGATGCTGATCCTGAACCTCGACTACTCGGACTACGTCGGGCGCCTCGCGATCGGCCGCATCGTGAACGGGCGGCTGGCGCCGCGGCAGGAGGTTGCGCTGGTGCGCAAGGACGGCACGCTCGCGCGCACGCGGGTCACGAACCTTTACGCGTTCGAGGGACTCGAGCGCGTCGAGGTGCAGGAGGCGGGCCCGGGCGACATCGTGGCGCTGGCGGGGTTCGCCGAGGTGCAGATCGGCGAGACCGTGACGGACGCCGCCGATCCGCGTCCGCTGCCCCCGGTGGTCGTGGACGAGCCGACCGTGAGCATGGTCTTCAGCGTCAACACGTCGCCCTTCGCGGGGACCGAAGGTCGGTACGTCACGTCCCGGAACCTGAAGGAACGGCTCGAGCGCGAGATCCTGACGAATGTGAGCCTGCGGGTCGAGCCGGGGGAGACGCCCGACGCGTTCGTCGTCTCCGGCCGCGGCGAGCTGCAGATGGCGATCCTGATCGAGATGATGCGCCGCGAGGGCTTCGAGCTGGCCGTGAGCAAGCCCGAGGTCATCACCCGCGAGATCGAGGGGCGCCGGCACGAGCCCATGGAGCGACTCGTCATCGACTGCCCCGAAGAGTTCGTCGGCGTCGTCACCCAGAAGATCGGCACGCGCCGCGGACGGATGCTGAACATGGTCAATCACGGCACCGGCCGGGTGCGGCTCGAGTTCCGCATCCCGTCGCGCGGCCTGATCGGCTTCCGCAGCCAGTTCCTCACCGACACGCGGGGCACGGGCCTGCTCAACCATCTCTTCGACGGGCACGAGCCCTGGATGGGGGACATCCCGCACCGGGTGACCGGCGCGCTCGTCGCGGACCGGGCGGGGAAGGTGACCGCGTACGCCATCGAGCACGTGCAGGACCGCGGCGAGATCTTCGTCGAGCCGACCGACCGCGTCTACGAGGGCATGGTCGTGGGCGAGAACTCGCGCGAGCAGGACATCGACGTCAACATCGTGAAGGAGAAGCGCCTCACGAACATGCGGTCGGTCGGCGAGGACGCCGTCCGGCTCGTGCCCGTGCACCGGATGTCGCTCGAGCAGTGCCTGGAGTGGATCCGGGACGACGAGCTGCTCGAGGTGACCCCCGCGTCGCTGCGCCTGCGGAAGCGGGTCCTGCAGGCGAACCTCCGCCCGCGGTACTGGCAGAGGCCCGGCGAGTAGGGCGCCGCGGGACCGTGGGCTGGATTGGCCCGCCGGCGCCCCCGGCCGGGGGCGCAAAACCCCTCAAGAACTGCCGTTGCGGGCCGATGACCCGGGTGACCCGTCGCAGCTCCGGGTACACCCGATGCCGAATCCCGAACGAGAGCCATTGGCGATCGCCCCCCGATCGAGCGCCGACGTGCCGCGCGCCCAGCGCCCGGACGCCGGCGCGCCGTCGTTGCTCCCGCGCGGGCCCGAGCGGCGCCGCGACAGCCGCCGCGTCCTCGTCGGCTTCGTCGCGCTGCTGTGCGCGGGCGTCGCGGCGCTGAATGTCGTGCTGTTCCACAACGCCAGCGTGCGTGCCGAGCGCGACGGCTGGAACCGCCTCGAGGCGAGCGCGGACCTGCGCCGGGACGAGCTCGTGAACGCCGTCGGCGCGTTCCGGCGCGAGGCGCTGGGCACGCTTGAGGACCCGGTGCTCAAGGCGGCGCTGTTGCGCGTGGCGCACGATCCGGGCGCGGGTTTCGGCGCCGCGGCCCTGGACGAGCTCGAGCAGTCCCGCGAGCGGTTCGGCTTCAGCGGCGTGCAGCTCATGAACGCAAAGGGCCGCGTCGTCTGGCAGACCGGCTCGCCGATGGTCGCGCCGCGCGCGGCCCGGCAGCTCGTCGAGCGCGCGCTCGCCCTGCGGGAGGACCTGCTCGGCGATCCCGTCGGCCCGCGGCTCGTGCTCGCGGCCCCGCTCGAGGACGGGCGCGGCTCGCCCGACCACGTCGTGCTGTTCCAGGACCGCGGCGAGGGCATCACGCAGAAGCTCCTGGCGCACTGGCCCGGTCTGGGCAAGTCGAGCCGCGCCTACCTCGTGCGCAAGGACGGCAACGACGCCGTCGTGCTCGCGGGAGGCGACCACGAGATCGGACAGGGTTTCGGCAACGGCCAGCGGCTGGACCTCTCGTCCGGCGAGGCCACGATTCCGGCGATGGCCGCGACCCGCATCGAATCGCGCGCCGAGAGCCGGGACGTTTCGGGGGCCCCTCTGTGGGCCGTCACGCGCGCGCTGCCCGAGCTCGGCTGGGGCCTCGTCGCGACGGAGAGCCGAGCGGACGCCATGACGGCGCTCGACGCGACCTGGGGTCTGCTGCTGCTCCTCGACCTCGGTCTGGTGCTGTTCGTGCTCGGGCTCGTGCTCGTCTGGCGCCGGCTGTACGCGAGCGGCCTCGCGCGGCGCGAGGAGGAGATCACGGCGCGGGACGCCCGCCGCATGCAGGCGGTCTTCGACACGGCGTTCGACGCGATCCTGCTGTTCGACGAGCAGGGGCGTATCCGGACGGCCAACCGCGCCGCCCTGCAACTGTTCGAGCGCACGGCCGAGGAACTCGAGGACGCACCGCTGGCCAGCGTGCTGAAGTACAGCACGGGGCCCGCGGGCAGCTCGCTCCCCACCGTCGGCTCGGTCGCCTGCGGCCGCGCCCTGCAGCCGGACGGAACCGACATTCCGGTCGAATTCTCGCTGGGCGAGTCCGGCAGCGGGGACGAACTGCTGCTCACGGCCATCGTGCGCGACGTGAGGGATCGCGTCGAGGCCGAGCGGCTGCTGCGCCAGTCCGCCGCCGACCTCGAATCGACGAACCGCCGGCTCGAGGAGGCGAACGCGCAGCTCGAGCAGGCGTCGAGGCTCAAGAGCGAGTTCCTCGCGAACACCTCGCACGAGCTGCGTACGCCGCTCAACGGGATGATCGGGTTCCTCCAGCTCGTGCTCGACGGCCTCTGCGACTCCCGGGACGAGGAGAAGGACTACCTGCGCCAGGCGCTGACCTGTTCTCGCCACCTGCTCGGACTCATCAACGACGTGCTCGACATCGCGAAGATCGAGGCCGGCAAGCTGGCGCTCGACATCGGTCGAATCGAAGTGGAACGGCTGTTCGAGGAGGTCTACACGCTCACGCACGTCCAGGCGGCGCAGCGCGGCGTCCAGCTCGTCTTCGAGCCCGTTCCCGAGCCGGGGCTCGCCGTGCGGGGCGACGTCGGCAAGGTGAAGCAGGTGCTCGTCAACCTCGTCGGAAACAGCCTCAAGTTCACGCCGCGCGGCAGCATCACCGTCCGCGCGCTCTCGCGGACGCCGCTCGGACACGTCGTCTTCGAGGTGCAGGACACGGGCATCGGGATACCGCCCGAGCGGCAGAAGCTCATCTTCGAGAAGTTCGTCCAGGGTGACGGCAGCACCACGCGCCGTTTCGGCGGCACGGGCCTGGGCCTGGCGATCTCCCGCAGCCTCGTCGAGCTGATGGGCGGCATCATCGGCGTCCAGAGCGAGGGACAGGGACACGGGACGCGCATGTACTTCTCGCTGCCGGTCTGGCGTGACGGCGAGTCCGGCCTCCCCGAGAGCGGCGCGTCGGCGGTGGACGATCGCATCGAGGGGACACCCGGCGGCCCGCTCGTGCTCGTGGTCGAGGACGACCCCGTCTCGCGGCGGCTCCTCACGGTCGTGCTCCAGCAGACCGGCTACCGGACGATGGCGGCCGAGAACGCGGAGGCCGCCTGGGTGCTCGTGCGCCGGCTGCACCCGGAATGCATCGTGCTCGACTACGCCCTCTCCTGCAGCGATGGGGCCTCGATGCGCACGGGCTGGGATCTCGCCCAGCGCCTCACGGCCGACCCGGACACCCGTCACGTCCCGATCGTGTTCGTGACCGGTTTCGACGGGGAGCTGCGCGAGAAGCTGCGCTCGACGTTGTTCGCCCGCAAGCCGGAGCACCTCGTGAAGCCCATCGACCCGCGCGAGCTCGTGGCCCGCATCGATGCGCTCGTCGGCCCGCGGCCGGAGGGGGCGGTGCGCGTCCTGCTGGCGGACGACGACGCGACCGTGGCGGCGTACGTGCGCAAGGTGCTGCCGCCGGACCGCTACTATCTCGAGGTCGCGAACAACGGCGAGGAATGCCTGCACATCCTGCGCACCCAGCCGCAGGGCTTCGACGTCCTGCTGCTCGACCTGATGATGCCCGAGGTGAGCGGCTACGACGTCCTTCGCGAGATGACCCTGTCCGGCCTGCATCCGGACCTGCCGGTGCTCGTGCTGACGAACTTCCCCGAGCCGCGCGATGCGGCCGAGCGGCAGCTGCTCGAGCAGGGCCTCGTCATGGAGATCGTCGCGAAGACCGACGTGCACGCGGACCCGCGGGCCCTGCCCGCCGCGCTCCGGCGGCACCTGCGCCCGGCGGCCACCGGCGAGGAGCCGCGCGAGGAGGCCGCGTGATCCGCCACGTGCTGGTCGTCGAGGACGACCCGAGCAACGCGACGCTCATGCGCAAGATCTTCGAGAAGCGCCTCGGCGCGAGCGTGACCGTCACCGACTCCCCGGCCGAGATGTTCGAGAGGCTGGGCGCGGGCGGGGTGTCGCTCGTCGTGCTCGACGTCTCGCTCGGGCAGTCCACGTGGGAGGGCCGGCCGGTGGACGGCCTCGAGCTCTGCCGGCTGATCAAGGCCGACCCCGCGACGGCGGGCGTGCCCGTGATGCTGGCGACCGCCCACGCGATGCGCGGAGACGCCGAGCGGCTCCTGGCCGAGAGTGGTGCCGACGACTACGTCGCCAAGCCGATCCTGGACCACGCCCAGTTCGTGGGTCAGGCGCAGCGGCTGATGGAGCGTGCCGCGTGAAGCCCGCGCCCGAGATCCGGATCCTGGTGGTCGAGGACGACCCCTTCTTCCAGAAGGTGCTCACGAAGCGCCTCGAGGCGGAGGGCTACCGCGTGCAGGTGGCGGCCGACGGCCGCGAGGGCATGAAGGCGATCGTCGCCTTCGAGCCCGACCTCGTCCTTTCGGACTGGATGATGCCGCAGGTGGACGGACTCGAGCTGTGCCAGTCGGTCAAGACGGGCCTGCGCGAGGCCGCGCCGTACTTCATCCTCCTGACGGCCCGCGGAGAGATCAACGACAAGCTGCTCGCCCTCGAGACCGGCGCCGACGACTACCTCGTCAAGCCCTGCGACCAGGGCGAGCTGATGGCGCGCGTGCGCGCGGGCCTGCGGATCATCCTGCTCACGAAGGACCTCCGGAAGTCGGCGCAGGAGCTGCGGGTCGTGAGTGCCGAGCTGGCCGCGCTGCGCGGCGAGGTGGCGGCCCGCGAGAACGAGATCGCGGTCTGCCCGGCCTGCCGCACCGTCCGCGTGGGCCCCGACCGCTGGGTCGCAGCCGCGGAGTGGCACGAGGACTCCGGGTCCTGCCCGCAGTGCGGGGCCGGCGGAGCCGGGTCCGGCCCGGCGGCGAACGGCACCGACGGCCGCTAGCTGCCGCCCCGGGATCGAAACCGGGCGCGCGGAGCCCCCGCCCAACGGCTAGGATGCGCGCGTTGTCCCGGAGCCCCCGCGCGAGGCGGACGGCGCCGCGGCGATGAGCGGAGGGGACCCCATGGCGGTTGCGCGCGTGCTGCTGCTCGGAGGCTCGGGGCTGCTCGGCGCCCCCGCGGCCCGGGCGCTGCGCGAGGCCGGCCACGAGGTGGCCGTCGCGAGCCGCGGTCGGCACGCGCCGGTCGAGGGCGTCCGCAGGGTCGCCGTGGATCGCACCGACCCCCGCTCGCTCGCCTCCGCGCTCCGAGGCGAGCGCTTCGACCTCGCGGTGGACTTCCTCGCCTTCCGCGGCGCGGACGTGGACGCGGTCCTGTCCCTGCCTTCGACGGCGATCGACCGCTACGTGCTCGTCTCGTCCGGCCAGGTCTATCTCGTGGCCGCCGAGCGGCCCGTGCCATCGCGAGAATCCGACGCGAACCTGCCCCTGGGCGCCGAGCCCCCGGTCGGCACGCGGGACCACGACGAGTGGGCCTACGGCGTCGGCAAGCGCGAGGCCGAGGGCCGTCTCGCCGCGCGATCCGGGGCCCGGCGGGGTGCCGATCTCGTCCTCCGCCTGCCGGTCGTGCAGGGCGCGGGCGATCCTTCGCGCCGGCTGTGGGCCTACCTGCAGCGGCTGCTCGACGGCGGGCCGCTCCTGCTTCCCGGGGGCGGCGCGCACCCGGTGCGCTTCATCTGGGCCGAGGACGTCGCGCGCGTGATCGCGGCGCTGGCTGGCGGCGCCTCGCCCCACGGGCGGGTCTACAACCTCGCGCAGCCCGACGAGCCGTCCCTGCGCGAGCTCGTCGGGGCGGCGGCGGCCCTGCTCGGCCGCGAGGCCCGGCTGGTGGCCTGCACCGCCGGGCAACTCGAGGAGCACGGCCTCGACCCGAAGCTCTCGCCCTACTCCGGGCCGTGGTGCTCGCGGCCCGACCCGTCGCTGGCCGCCCTCGATCTCGGGTTTCGCGGCTCGCCGACGGCCACCTGGCTGCCCGAGGTGGTCCGGGCCCATGTCGAGGAGCCCGATCCCGCGCCCCATCCGGCGTACTCCCAGAGGGCCCGGGAGATCGAGTTCGCGGGGGCCCTGCGGCAGGACTGAGCCGGAGGGGGCGGGAGAGCCCGAGACGGGCCGAGTTTGCGGTTGCGGGTCCGCACGGATTTCGGCGATGCTCGGCGCCGGTCCGACCATGCTCTCCGAGGTTCCGAAACCCGAAACGCCGCCTGCCGAGCCCGTGTGGCCCGGCTTTCCGCCGCGCGCCCTGCCGGTCGTCGATCCGCTCGGCGAGGCCGCCGCGGTGGAGAACGTTCGCGGGCGCCACCAGCTGGTCCATCCGGGCGTGCCCGAGATCGACGCGCTGCACCGGGTGCTCACGTCCGTCAGCGGCAGCATCGACCCGGCCGACGCCGTGCGCACGGCGCTGCGCGAGGCGCTGTACACCACCGGGGCCACGGCGGGCTCGCTCTGGCTGTTCCAGCACGACGGCGAGATCGTCCGCGTGGCGCACGCCGGCCTGACCCGCGAGTACATGCGCGCGTACGCCGGGAGCCCGGACTGGCGCGAGATCCAGCGCCAGGTCAGCCAGCTCACCGACGTCGAGGTGCACGACGACGGCGACCTGCCGTGGCTGCCGGAACACCACCAGCGCATGACGCCGATGCTCGGGCTGCGCTCGATGGCGGTGATCCCGCTCCGCACGCGGGGACTGCGCATGGGCTCGATCGTCCTCGGGAACCCGCAGCCGGGGTGGTTCCGCGACCACTCGCTCGAGTTCCTGCGGACCCTCGGCGAGCTCGTCGCCTCCACGCTCGACAACGCGCGGCTCATCGCCGAGCTCGAGGACGCCGTGCGCCGCCAGGCCGAGCTGCTCCACTCGGCGCACGACGCGATCGTCTTCTGCGATCCCGACCTGCGGGTGACCGAGGCGAACCCCGCGCTCGAGGTCCTGCTCGGGATCCGGCGCGAGCAGCTCCTCGGCCGCGACCTGCTCGGGCTGCTCGCGGGGGCGGACGCCGAGACGGCCGAGACCTTCCGCCGCGTCGTCGAGCGCGGCGTGCCGGTCGTGGGGGCGCAGCTGGACCTGCGCGACGCCGACGGCGCCGCGGTGCCGGTGGCGCTCAACGCCGCCCGCGTGCTCGGGGGGGGCGGCGAGACGCGCGGGGCCGTGCTCACGCTGCGCGACGAGCGCCAGGCCCACCCGGGAACGGGCCCCGCCGGGGTTCCGCAGGAGTTCGGCGGGAGGGTCCTCACCTCGCTCGACACGGGCGTGGCGCTCCTCTCGGTGGCCGACCTCGCGGTCCTCGAGCACAACCCCGCGTTCTCCCGGCTCGTGACCGGCGGAACCGGCGGGGACGCCCTCCGCGGACCGCTCTCCGGATGGCTGCCGGGCGGCGAGGAGTCCGGGGCCGTCGCGGCGGCGCGGCGCGCCGCGCGCGAAGGCCGCCGCGTGGCGGAACCCGACGTCGTGGTGCACCGCCCGGACGGGGGCACCCGGCACTGGAGCGTCGTGGCAACGCCGATCCCGCGCGAGCCCTCCGAGCCCGCGGGGCGGCTCGCGCTCACGCTCGTGGACGTGACCGAGCGGCGCGCAATCGAGGCGCGCTACCTGCACGCCCAGAAGCTGGAGGCGGTGGGCACGCTCGCGGGCGGGATCGCCCACGAGTTCAACAACCTCCTCACCGCCATCCTCGGGCAGGTCTCGCTGGCCCTGTTCGACCTGCCGAAGGACCACCCGCTGGTCCCGGGACTGCGCGACAGCGAGAAGGCGGCCCTGCGAGCGGCCGACCTCACGCGCCAGCTGCTGGATTTCGGGCGGCGCGCCCCCGTGCAGCTTCGGCCGACGGACCTGCACGAGGTCCTGCGGCAGGCGCTGCCGCTCGTGCGGGCCTCGCTCGACCCGCGAATCGAGATCGAGGAGCAGGTCGATCCGGATCTCTGGATCGTCCTCGCCGACGGCGGGCAGCTGGGCCAGGTGCTGATGAACCTGTGCCTGAACGCGCGCGACGCCATGCCGGAGAGCGGCCACCTGCGCATCTCGATCCGCAACGTGCCCGCCGCGACCGCGCCCGCGGGGCGCGGCGAGCACGTCGAGTTGTCGGTCTCGGACGACGGCGAGGGTATGAGTCCCGGGGTGCGGGCGCGGATCTTCGAGCCCTTCTTCACCACGAAGGGCCCCGACCGCGGCACCGGACTCGGTCTGGCGGTCGTGCACGGCATCGTGGAGCAGCACGGCGGCTGGATCGAGTGCGACTCCCGGCCGGGTGAGGGCACGAGCATGCGCGTCGGCCTGCCCCGTTCGTCGGCGACCGGAGCACCGGGAACGCCGGTGGCGGCGCCGGGCCGGGGCGAGACCGTGCTGGTCGTGGACGACGAGGAGACCGTGCGCAACTTCGCCTGCTCGGCGCTCGAACGGCTGGGGTACCGGGTGCTCGTCGCCGCGGACGGCGCCGAGGCGGTGAGCGTCTTCCGCGAACATTGCGACCGGATCGCGCTCGTGCTGCTCGACCGGACGATGCCGCACCTGTCGGGGCAGGAGGCCCTGGCCGGGATCCGGGCCGTCTCCCCGGACGTCCGCGTGGTCCTGACGAGCGGCTACGGGCCGGCCGAGGAGGGACGTCCCGGCGGGACCCCGCCGGCCGACGGATTCCTCTCGAAGCCCTACACGCCGGAGCAGGTCGCCACGGCGGTGCGGGCCGCGCTCGACGCGCCACGCTGAAGAGCCCGCCGGGGCGGGGCGCCCGGCTTGACCGACCGGCCGCGGGCCGTCTAGTCTTTTTGCCCGCTCGAGTGTTCCGTCGGCTTCGCGCCGGCCGGTTTTTCCGTTCCTCGGTAGCTCAACGGTAGAGCATCCGGCTGTTAACCGGAGGGTTGTAGGTTCGAATCCTACCCGAGGAGCCAGTTTCGCAGGGCCTGACCGCGCCCTGCCCCGCGGCCCCGGACGTCCCGTCCGGGGCCGCCCTGCTTTCGCGCCGGAGGTCCGGCCGCGCTACCCTGCGCCCCATGCCCTACGTCTCCCTCGGCGCCCTGCTCGGGATGCTCGGCGTCGCCGCGGGCGCCTTCGGTGCCCACGCGCTGCGCGGACGGCTCGAGCCCTCCGCGCTCCAGGTCTTCGAGACCGCGGTGCGCTACCAGCTCGTCCACGCGATCGCGCTGCTGTTCGCCGGCGCCCACGCGGGCTCGGCGCCGCGCCCGGGCGCGACGGTGGCCGCGGCGCTCTTCCTCGCCGGCATCGTGCTGTTCTCGGGAAGCCTGTACCTGTACGTGGGGACGGGCGTCCCGGCGTGGGGAGCGGTCACGCCGGTCGGCGGCGTGTGCTTCATGGCCGGCTGGCTCGTGCTGGCCCGGGCGTTCTGGCCGGCAAAGAACGGCTGACCGGGCCCGGGACGTACCCGTCGCGGCGGACGCGCGAGGCGTCGCCCTCCGGCGTGCTTTCTCCCCGCGGAGGGCGTGTGGCAAGCTGCCCACCGTGTCCGAGTCCCCCTCCTCCGGCCGCGACGAGCGCTCGCTCGTCGCGCTCGCGCTCGCGCGCCCGCGGGCGCCGTTCCGGGAACCGCCCGCGCGGTTCGTGATCGTGGACGTCGCCGGCCAGCGCGTGCTGCTGCTCGAGAAAGGCCGTCCCACGCTCTCGTGGCCGGCGTCCACGTCGGAGAAGGGCGTGGGCGGTGAGAGCGGCTCGTTCCGGACGCCGCCGGGCTGGCACCGCATCCACGAGCGCATCGGCGACGGCGCGCCGGCGGGCACGGTGTTCGTGAGCCGCGCGCCGACCGGCGAGACCTGGCGCGGCGAGACGCGCGACGACGACCTCATCCTGACCCGCGTGCTCACGCTCGATGGACTCGAGGACGGCATCAACCGCGGCCCCGGCGTGGACTCGCTCGAGCGCTACATCTACCTGCACGGGACGAACCACGAGGACCTGCTCGGGACCCCGACGTCGCACGGCTGCGTGCGGCTGGCGAACCGCGACATCGTCGAGCTGTTCGACCGCGTCGCCGAGGGCGACCCCGTGGCGATCGTCGCCGGCGGGCCCGGCGCCGCTCCCGACCCGCGCTCCGGCGCGCGTTTTCACTACGCCGGCATCGGCGGGAGCGGCATGAGCGCGCTGGCGCAGTTCCAGGCGATGCTCGGCGGCCGCGCGAGCGGGAGCGACCGTGGCTTCGACCGCGGCGAGCGCCCCGAAGCGCGGGCGCAGCTCGAGCGGCTCGGCATCGAGATCCTGCCGCAGGACGGCCGCGGCGCGGCCGGCGACTGCGGGGCCGTCGTCGTCTCGACCGCGGTCGAGGACTCGGTGCCCGACGTGGCCGAGGCCAGGCGCCTCGAGCGGCCCCTCGTCCACCGCTCCGAGATGCTCGCCGGCTGGGTCGAGACGTTTCGTTCGATCGCCGTCGCGGGCACGAGCGGCAAGTCCACGGTGGTCGCGATGGTCTTCGAGATCCTGCGCGCGGCCGGGCGCGACCCTTCGGTGATCACCGGCGGCGAGCTCGTCGCGCTGCGGCGCGAGGGGCTGTGGGGCAACGCCTGGGCGGGGCGTTCCGGGCTGCTCGTGCTCGAGGCGGACGAGAGCGACGGCTCCCTGGTGCGCTACCGGCCCGCCGTGGGCGTGGCCCTGAACCTGACGCGCGACCACAAGCCCGAGACCGAGGTCGCGGCGATGTTCGCCACGCTGCGGGCGCGCACGCGCGAGCGCTTCGTCTGCGGGGAGGACCCCGCGCTCGCGCCGCTGCGCGAGGGCTCGCTCGTCTTCGGGTTCGGCGCCGCCGCGGAAGTGCGGGGCGAGGACGTGGACGTCCGCGCCGACGGCAGCGGCTTCACCGTGGACGGCGTCCGCTTCACGCTGCCCGTTCCCGGCGCGCACAACGTCGAGAACGCGCTGGCCGCCATCGCCTGCTGCCGCGCCGTCGGGGTCGAAGGGCGCGACATGGTCGCGCCGCTCGGCTCGTTCGCGGGCGTCGCGCGGCGGTTCCAGGTCGTCGGGAAGGCGCGGGGCGTCGAGGTCGTGGACGACTTCGCGCACAACCCCGCCAAGATCGCCGCCGCGCTCGCCACCGCGCGGGCGCGCTCGGCCCGCGTGCTGGCCGTCTACCAGCCGCACGGCTTCGGGCCCACGCGCTTCCTGCGCGAGGACCTCGTCGAGGCCTTCGCGACCGGCCTGCGGCCCGGGGACCTCGCCTGGTGGCTCGAGGTCTACTACGCCGGCGGCACGGCCCTGCGCGACTTCTCGAGCGCGGACATCACCGACCAGATCGCCGAGCGCGGCCGCCGGGCGGAGTTCGCCCCGTCGCGGGAATGGCTCGCCGCGAGGCTCGCCGCGGAGGCCCGCGAGGGCGATCTCGTGCTCGTGATGGGTGCCCGCGATCCGTCACTGACGGACTTCGCCCGGATCGTCCTCGAGCGCATCGCGGGCCCGGCGACCCCCTAGGCCGGCAGGGCCGCCCCGCCGAGACCACCCTCCGCGGGTGGCCGGAGGGCCGGATGGTCGCGCCAGAAGATCGCGTCGCGGTGCCGGGCCAGCCAGGAGGCGAGGCGGGCGGTCGTGCCCATCTCGGTCCACCCGCAGGGCGGAATGCGCACGAGCAGCAGCCGGCCCGTGCTCCGGCGCAGGACGTCGCGCGAGAAGCTCACCGTCGGCAGTGCCGCGGCCGCCTGCTGCAGCGCCGCGGGCCCGTCGCCCGAGCGCGCCAGCGAGCGCAGGTAGGCCGCCCCGAGCTCCGGCCGGGCCTCCTCGAACAGCTCGTACAGCGCCCAGCCGCGGCAGGCGAAGAACAGGCTGTTCCACAGCGCGCCGGCGCCGGTCAGGCGGCTCGCGACGGTCAGCAGCGGCTCGTCCACGAACGCCGCCACGCGTCGGGGCCGGTGTCGCCGCCCGGTCGCGGGAACGACCAGGTCGTAGCCGGGATCGATGCACGTCGGCTCGGCGCCGAGCAGGGTCACCTCCGAGGGGAAGTCCCGGGCCGCCCGCCGCGCCGCCCCGAGGGCCCTCAGCAGCACGTCCTCCTCGTCCACGTCCGCGTCGGAGGGCATGACGACGAGCAGCGGGTCGCTGTCCCGGCAGTGGATCTCGACCAGCGCCTGCAGCATCGCGACGCCCGTTCCGCGGTCCTCGGCCTGCGCGATCACGTTGCCGGCGGGCAGTCCCGCGAGCTCGCCTTCCCACCAGCGCCGGTGGGCCTCGCGCACGAGTACGACGATGCGCTCCGAGGGAACGAGGCACCGGGCGCGGTCGAGCGAGGCGTGCAGCAGCGTCCGCTCGTCACGGAAGCGGCAGAACTGCTTCGGCACCGGCTCGCCGTCCGTCGTGGTCGTGTGCGGGAGCAGGCGACGGCCGTCGCCGCCCGCGAGCAGGACGACCCACTCGTCGCCCGAGGGTCGTGCGGGCACACGCGGGAGGGCGCGTGGCGCCGGCCGGGACGCGGGCGCTCCGACTCCGGGCTCGCCGGAGGACTGGAGTGCGGAGGCGGTGCTGCGCGGCGCGCGGTGCCGGGATTGCGGGAGGTGTTGCCGTTCCATCTGCCCCTCCGGTATCGGGAATCTCGAGCGGCCGGTGTCGCCGGTGCTCCGTTCCCGGGTCGCGCCCTCGGCGGGCGCTCCCCGTGGGGCGGGAACGCGCATGTCCGGTGTTGTGGACGCGCGGAACGGGAGGAAGTTCCCCGCCTCGTCATTCCTTGCATTGCCCGGTCAACGACCGGGCACGAACCGGACGTGGTGCCGCCCGCCGCACTCTGCGGCGGGCAGGCGCCGGGACCGCCTCCACGGCGAGCGGCAGCGCGACGGTGAGCACGAGCCCGTACGGACGACCCGCCACGGCCGGCGGGGCAGCGCGCCCGCCGCCCCGTCAGCCGCCGTAGCGCCTGGCGACGTACTCGTCGAGCAGCCTCGCGAAGTCGGCCGCGATCGTCCCGCCGCGCAGCGTCACGTGGAGCTTGCCGTCCACGTAGACCGGCGCGCGCGGGTCCTCGCCCGTTCCGGGCAGCGAGATGCCGATGTCGGCGTGCTTGCTCTCGCCGGGGCCGTTCACGACGCAGCCCATCACCGCGACCTTCAGCTCCTCGACGCCCGGGTGCCGGTCGCGCCACTCCGCCATGCGGGACTGGATGTGGGCCGTCACCTGCGCGGCGAGCTCCTGGAAGAACGTGCTCGTCGTGCGCCCGCAGCCGGGGCAGCTCGTCACCTGCGGCGTGAAGTGGCGCAGCCCCAGCGACTGGAGGATCTGCTGGCAGATCCGCACCTCCTCGGCGCGGTCCCCGCCGGGAGCGGGCGTGAGGCTCGTGCGGATCGTGTCGCCGATGCCGTCGAAGAGCAGGACCGACAGCGCCGCCGTCGTGGCCACGATGCCCTTGGCGCCGAGGCCGGCCTCGGTGAGGCCCAGGTGGAGCGGGTAGTCCGAGGCTTCCGCCAGCGCGCGGTAGACCTGCACGAGGTCGCGGACGTCCGAGACCTTGGCGGACAGGACGATCGCGTCGTGCGGCTGCCCGAAGCCCTCCGCCAGCGCCGCCGAGCGCAGCGCGCTCTCGCGCATCGCCTCGAGCACGACCTCGCGGTCGGGGAGCGGCTCGGGCCGCTGCGCGTTCGCGTCCATGAGCGAGGTGAGCAGGGCGCGGTCGAGCGAGCCCCAGTTGACGCCGATGCGCACGGGCTTCCCGTTCGCGACCGCCACGTCGATCATCCGGCGGAAGTTCTCGTCGTGCTGGTGGCCCGCGCCCACGTTGCCCGGGTTGATGCGGTACTTCGCCAGGGCGCGCGCGCACTCGGGGTACTCGGCGAGCAGCAGGTGGCCGTTGTAGTGGAAGTCGCCCACGATCGGCACGCGGACGCCCAGGTCCTCGACCCGCCGGGCGATCTCGCCGACCGCGGCGGCCGCCTCGCGGGTGTTCACCGTGACGCGCACGAACTCCGAGCCGGCGCGCGCGAGCAGGGCGACCTGCGCGGCCGTCGCCGCCGCGTCGGCGGTGTCGGTGTTCGTCATGGACTGGACGACGACCGGGTGCCCGCCGCCGACCGGGACCCCGCCCACGAAGCAGGTCACGGTCTTCCGGCGCGGCTTGCGGCGGGTGTCATCGATCTGGACGAGAGGCATGCGGCGCAAGGGTAGGCGGGCCGTCTTCGCAGCGTCAAACCGCGGGATTCGCGTGTCCCGGTCTGCTAGCCTGTGTCCTTTGCGCGCGGACGGCGCGCGCCGGCGACAGGGGGCGCCCAGCATGACACCAGCCGTCACCGAACTGCTCGAAGCCGTCCGCCGGGGGGACACCGGGGCGGTGGCCTCGGCCCTCAAGGCGCAGCCGTCGCTGGCCGCGAGCCGCGACGAGAACGGCGTCTCGGCGTTCATGTGGGCGAGCTACGGGCGCCAGGCCGCCGTGCTCGAGTTGCTGCGCGCGGCGTTGCCCTCGCTCGACGTGTTCGAGGCCGTCGCCGCCGGAGACGACGAGCGGGCCCTCGACCTGCTGGCCGCGCAGCCCGCGCTCGCCAACGCGTGGTCGGGCGACGGCTTCACGCCGCTCCACTTCGCGGGGTTCTTCTCGCGGCCGGCGATCGCCGAGCGGCTGCTCGTGATGGGGGCCGATCCCGCCGCCGTCGCCCGCAACCCGACGCGGGTCACGCCGCTCCACAGCGCCGTCGCGGCGCGCTGCCACGAGGCGTGCCGGCTGCTGCTCGAGCGCGGGGCGCCGGTGGACGCTCGCCAGCAGCAGGGCTGGACGGCGCTCATGTCGGCCGGCCTGCACGGCGACGAGCCGCTGGCCGACCTGCTCCTGCGGCACGGCGCGACGCCGGGGGTCCGGTCCGACGACGGCCGGACCGCCGCCGACCTCGCGGAGGAGAAGGGCCACGCCGCGCTCGCGGCGCGGCTGCGGGGCCTCGGCGGAAGCTGAGTCCCCGGCGCGGCCGGCCGCCTCAGGAACGGTTCGCCCCGCCCGCTCCCGAGGCCAGCGGGTTCCGCAGCGCCCGCGCGCGGTCGGAAGCGGCGAAGCGCTCGCGCAGCGCGTCCTGGCCCGCCTGCAGCCGGTCCCGCAACGTCCCGAGCAGCCGGGACTTCGCGTCCGCCTCCTCGCCGCCGGCCGCGAATGCCTCGTGGGCCGCGAGCGGCTCCGGCACCCGGACGTGCGCCTCGCGCGGCGCCACCGCCACCGGCACCAGGTTGTGCATCGCGTTCGCGGTCCCGCGCGTGACGAGCGTGGCGCGCAGGCGCTTGAGCACCTCGGCGATCCTCTCCGGGGCCAGCGAGGGCCGGTCGTACAGGTCCGGGTCGAAGCCGTGCAGGCGCTGCAGCTCCGCGAGCCGTCGGCGGTCGCGCTTCGCGCCCTCGGGGTCCACCTTCTCGAGCGCGTGGATCGAGCGGCGCAGCCGGTGCTGGGCGCGCGTGGGATCGTCGTCGAGCGGGGCGTGGACCTTCGCCAGCTCCCCGCGCAGCGCGGCCAGCGCCGCGGCCTGGGCGCCGAAGTACGCGGCGCCGGGCGCGGCCGGATCGAACGCGGGCGCGGGGAGCCCGAGGCGCTCGCACTGCCGGGCGAGCAGCCGGCCCATCAGCGCGCCGAAGCGCTCCTCGACGCCGCGCGGCCCCGGCGGCAGGCCGAGCGCGCGCTCGACGTGCGCCATCTCGCGCGCGAGCCCGGGCCGGGGGTCGGCGAGGAAGCGCAGCCGCCAGACGAGCGGCACGACGTACACGGGCCGCGGGTCGCCGCGCTCGGCCAGCCGCGCGGCGGCCTCCCACGCCATGTCCGCGATGCCGGGCAGCAGCGGTCCGATGCGTTCGCACTGCCAGGTCGCGGTGCCCTCGGGGTGGAGCAGCACGCCGTGGCCGGCCAGCGCCCAGCGGATCGAGTAGGCCCTGCCGTCGCCGCCGGGCGCGTTCGCGACGAGGTTGTTCGCGAGCCAGAAGCGCTGCGAGAGCGGCGAGCCGTTCACGATCTCGTACGAGGCCCAGTGCGCCATGAGCGGCGCGGCGCGGCGCGAGATCTCCTTGTCGATCAGCCAGTCGGTGAGGAACTCGGGGTGGTTGGGCCCCAGGAAGGCGGCGGTGCCCGGATTCACCGCGGCGCGCAGACGCGCGAGGTCCTCGTCCGGCAGGTCGAGCCGGCGCACGCGCAGCAGCGGCCCCAGGAGCAGGTGCCGGTTCACGGGCCCGAGCAGCCGGATGAGCCACGGCGCCGGCGCCGGGTCGCGGTAGGCGTGCCGATCGAAGGGCCGGCTCACGGGCGTGCGGCCGTCGCGCGGGTCATGGGCGGGGACGCTAGCGCACGCGCGCTGCGAAACCCAGCGGCGATCCGCGGCGCCGCCCCGGCCCGAATTCGTCGTCGCCTTCGTCCGTGCGCACGGCCGCCCGACCGGCTAGGGTGCGCACCATGCCGCTGCTGCTGACCGAAGCCGACCTCGCCCCGCTCTTCGACGCGCCCGCGCTCGTGGACCTCATGGAGCGCGCGCTGGTCGAGTTCTCCGCCGGGCGGGTGCGCCAGCCCGTGCGCACGGTCGTGTGGATGCCCGAGCACGAGTCCGGCTTCGGCGTGATGCCGGGCGCGATGCCCGACGGCGGACCCGCGGGCCTCAAGCTCGTCACGCTCGCGCCCCGCAACGCGCCGCGCGGCCTGCCCACGCACCTCGCGACGATCCTCGTGCTGGACCCGGTGACGGGCGCCCTCACGGCGCTGCTCGACGGCCGGCTGGTCACCGAGAAGCGCACGGCCGCGGTCTCGGCGGCCGCGGCGCGCCGCCTGGCGGCTCCGGGTGCGGGCACGCTGGCGCTGGTCGGTTCGGGCGTCCAGGCGGCGAGCCACCTCGAGGCCTACGCGGCGGTGCTGCCGCTGGCCGAGGCGCGGGTCTGGAGCCCGACGGTGGAGCACCGGGAGGCTTTCGCGCGCGCGCACGACGGCGAGGGCGGCGTGCGCGTCCGCGCGGTGGCCTCGGCCGAGGAGGCGGTGCGCGGCGCGGGTCTCGTCGTGACGGCGACGCCGGCGCGCGAGCCGGTCGTGCGCGGCGCGTGGCTGACCGAAGGCGCGCACGTGGCGGCGGTCGGCGCGAGCACGGCGCAGTTCCGCGAACTGGACGCCGACGCCGTGCGGCGCTCGCGCGTGTGGGTGGACTCGTTCGCATCCGCGAAGGTGGAAGCGGGCGACCTCCTCGAAGCCGAGCGCGAGGGTCGCTGGAGCCTGGACGAGGTCGTGGGCGAGCTGGGCGCGCTCTTCTCGGGCGTGGCTCCGGGCCGCGGCGACGCGCGCGAGATCACGCTCTTCAAGTCGCTCGGCCTCGCGTGCGAGGACCTCGCGACCGCGGACTGGCTCATCGCGCGCGCCCGCGAGCGCGGCGTGGGACGCGAGATCGAGATCTAGGTTCGGGCCGTCCCTACCCTGCTCGACGCAGGGGTGCCCGGCGGGCGTCGATCGCCGGATGGGGCGAGAGCGCGGGGATGGGACTCCCGGGCGGGGAAGGGAGCGACGGGGCCCTATCCGGTGAGCGATGCCCGCCGGGCACCCCCGTCGCGCGAGCCGCGAGGGACGTCAGCCGTCAGACGTAGAGCGCGCTCGTGAACGCCCGGTAGTGGCGATCGCACGCCGGGTGCTCGACGCCGAGCAGCAGGAAGATCGAGCGGCCCACCTCGCGGGCGGCGCCGCCGGCCCAGCCCCGCTGCGCGCGCAGCGCCGCAACGCAGCCTTCGAGCGCCGCGTCCCAGTCGCCGTCGCGGATGGCCTTCAGCGCGGCCGCGAACGGCTCGCGCGCCTCGCCCTCGGGCAGGTGGTCGGCCCGGGCGACCCAGTGCGCGAGCACGAGGAGGGCCTCGGCGCGGTCGGCGATCTCGTCGGTGAGCGGCGCCACGACCGGCTCGACCGCGGCGGGGTCGAGCCGCAGCAGGGCCTCGCCGAGCGCCAGCCGCGCGACGGCGTTGCCGGGATCGGCCTCCAGCACGTCGCGGAGGATTTCGGCCGCGCCGGCGGCGTCGCCTTCCGCCAGCTTCTCGCGCGCTTCGACAACGGCGCCCGTGGTGGGAGAGGGCAGCGCGCGCTCGAGCCAGCGGCGCACCTCGCCCTCGGGCAGCGCGCCCACGAACTCGTCGGCGACCTCGCCGTCCACGAACAGCTTCACGTTCGGGATGCTCATCACGCCGTACGCCGAGGCCTCCTCAGGGAAGCGCTCGGTGTCCACCTTGGCGAGCGCCCAGCGGCCCGCCGCCGAGCCGGCCACGCGCTCGAGCACCGGCCCGAGCATCCGGCAGGGGGCGCACCATTCGGCCCAGAAATCCACCAGCACCGGCACGGTGCGGCTGCGCTCGATCACGTCCTTCTGGAAATCCGTCACGTCGTACGGGCTCATGGCTCCCCTCGCTTCCGTTCGGCCCCGTCCGTGAGAGTCCCTCGCCAGCGGGAGGATTCAGGTCCTCCCGACCCGCCCCCGACCGGTCCCGGCGGCTCCCGGAGGGTTGACGCCCGCATTGCAAGGCCCCCCGGGGTGGGCCCTATCCTCGTAGGTCGTTGGCCACGCTCCCGTGGGGCCCGCGCACGACCATGACCGACCCACCCCGCAATCCCGACGGCGGCGAGCCGCGGCGCGGCCCATCGCTCGCCCGCGACGTGGCCCTTCTGGTCCTCGTCGGGCTCGTGCTCGGCGTGACGCACAACGCCTACATGCTCGGGGCCGGCCCCGGGCGCGGGTTGCCCTGGATCAAGACCGAGCGTCGCGTCGTGAAGCTGCAGGACCTGTCGCCGGCGGACCCGCCCGCCGGAACGACGGCCATGGACGCGGCTGCCGCCGAGGTGCCCACCGCCGGTGCGACTCCCGCGCCGTCCCGACCAGCCGGCGCGACCCGGTCGACCCCCCCGAAGAACCCGCCTTCCGCCAAGGCGGCCGCGCCCGACACGGCGGCGTCGCAGGCGAAGCCCGCCGAGGCTCCGGCGCGCCCGTCCGGAACGCCCGGCGCAGCGACGGGGGTGAAGGGCACGAACGGGACCGGATCGGCTCCCGCGTCCGCAGGCTCCACCGCGACCGCGGCGCCGGCCGCCGACGTGCCCGTCATTCCCGAATCGCGCGAGCCCATCGAGGCTGGGCTCGACGTCGTGCGCAGGCTCTACGCGGCGAAGGCCGCGCTGTTCCTCGACGCGCGCTCTCCCGAGGAGTTCGCGCAGGGCCACATCGCCGGCGCGGTCAACCTGCCGTTCGACGACGTCTTCCGCGACCCCGACCTCGCCGCGAAGATCGACGACCGCGGCCGGCCCGTCGTCACCTACTGCGACGGCGGCGACTGCGACCTCTCGCGCAACCTCGCGTTCTCGATCATCGACGCCGGCCGGCGCCGCGTGCTCGTCTTCGACGGCGGCCTGCCCGCGTGGGAGCAGGCCGGCCTGCCGGTCGCGAAGGGGGCGCAGCCGTGAACGCGCTCGCCGCGAAGATCGCCCACCCCGCGGTCGTCCGCGCCGCGCAGCTCGTGGTTGGCGTCGTGTTCGTGGCCGCGGCCCTCGCCAAGATCGGCGACGCGGCCTACGTGTCCCAGCAGGTGCACAACTACCACCTCGCGCCGCTCTGGGCCGAGAACCTGATCGCCACCGTCATGCCGTGGGTCGAGCTCGTCGCCGGCGTCGCGCTGGTCCTGGGCCCCCGCCGCCGCGCCGGCGCCGTGGTCGTGCTCGGGTTCATGCTGCTCTTCACGTTCGCGGTGGGCGCCGCCTGGGCCCGCGGCCTGGACTTCAACTGCGGCTGCTTCGGCAAGGCCGGCGTCGGCGTCATCGGCGCGAGCAAGTTCTTCGAGAACGTCGGCCTGACGCTCCTCGCCACGATCGCCGTCCTCCCGCCGCGGCGATAGCGCTTCGGAACCACCCGAAGATCCGGCGGACCGCCCGGCTTCCGCCGGGCACCGCTGGCCTTCCGTCCGCGAGCCCGGGACCCGGACCCCGGATCTGATCGCCGTTCTCTAGCTGTGCACGAGCCGCTTGTACTTGATCCGGTGCGGCTGGTCGGCCTCGGCGCCGATGCGCTCGTGCAGGTTCTTCTCGTAGTCCTGGTAGTTGCCCTCGAAGAACACCACCTGCGAATCGCTCTCGAACGCCAGCATGTGCGTCGCGATGCGGTCGAGGAACCACCGGTCGTGCGAGATCACGACCACGCAGCCCGCGAACGCGAGCAGCGCCTCCTCGAGCGCGCGCAGCGTGTCCACGTCGAGGTCGTTCGTCGGCTCGTCGAGCAGCAGGAGGTTGCCGCCGCTCTGCAGGAGCTTCGCGAGGTGGAGGCGGTTGCGCTCGCCGCCCGAGAGGTCCTTCACGCGCTTCTGCTGGTCCGCGCCGCGGAAGTTGAACCACGAGCAGTAGGCGCGCGAGTTCACCTCGCGCCTGCCCAGCGTGAGAAGGTCGTTGCCGCCCGAGACCTCCTCCCAGACCGTGTGGTCGCCCTGCAGCGCCTCGCGGCTCTGGTCCACGTAGGCGACCTTCACCGTCTCGCCCATGCGCAGCGTGCCCGAGTCCGGCTGTTCCTGGCCCACGAGCATGCGGAACAGCGTCGTCTTGCCGGCGCCGTTCGGACCGATCACGCCCACGATGCCCGCCGGCGGCAGCTTGAACGACAGGTCCTCGATCAGCAGGTTGTCGCCGTAGCCCTTGCGCAGGTTCGTCGCCTCGATGACGACGTTGCCGAGCCGCGGTCCCGGCGGGATGTAGATCTCGACGTTGTCGAGTCTCTCGCGCCCCTCCTCGGCCAGCATCTTCTCGTAGGCCTGCAGTCGCGCCTTGCTCTTCGCCTGCCGGGCGCGCGGCGCCATCTTGACCCACTCGAACTCGCGCTCGAGCGTCTTCTGCCGCGCCGACTCGGTCTTCTCCTCCTCGGCGAGGCGGCGCTTCTTCTGCTCGAGCCAGCTCGAGTAGTTGCCCTCCCACGGGATGCCCGCGCCGCGGTCCAGCTCGAGGATCCAGCCCGCGACGTTGTCGAGGAAGTAGCGGTCGTGCGTCACCGCGACGACCGTCCCCTCGTACTCCTTGAGGAAGCGCTCCAGCCACGCCACCGATTCGGCGTCGAGGTGGTTCGTGGGCTCGTCGAGCAGCAGCAGGTCCGGCTTCGAGAGCAACAGCCGGCACAGCGCCACGCGGCGGCGTTCGCCGCCCGAGAGGTTCGCGACTGGCGCGTCGCCCGGCGGGCAGCGCAGGGCGTCCATCGCGATCTCGAGCTGGCGGTCGAGGTCCCAGAGGTTCATCGCGTCCATCTGGTCCTGCACCTTCGCCTGGTCGGCGAGCAGCTTCTCCATCTCGTCGTCCGACATCGGCTCGGCGAACTTCGCGCTGATCTCGTTCCAGCGGTTGACCACGGCCATCTTCCCGCCGACGCCGTCCTGCACGTTCTGCAGGACCGTCTTGGCCGGGTCGAGCTGCGGCTCCTGCGGCAGGAAGCCGACCGTGAAGCCCTTGCCGAGGAACGCCTCGCCGATGAAGTCCTGGTCGATCCCCGCCATGATCTTGAGGAGCGACGATTTGCCCGCGCCGTTCGCGCCGAGCACGCCGATCTTGGCGCCGTAGAAGAACGACAGCCAGATGCCCTTGAGGATCTCGCGCTTGGGCGGGACGACCTTGCGCAGGTCCTTCATGGTGTAGATGAACTCGGGGCTCATGGCTCTCCCTTCTGCATGGAAACGCGGCCCGCGCGCCGGAGGATGGCCCCGGGGAGCCGCAGGTGGGCGGGTCAGAATCGCCCGGGAAGATGCGGGAACGCGGGCCGCGGCGCAAGGCCGCGTGAGTCCTGCGCCGGCGCGCCGGGCGCGGTCCCGCCGGCCTCCGCGGGCGGCGTCACCGCCCCGGGTGGTACGTCCGCTCGGTGTGCCCGGCGAGCTGCGAAGGGTAGAAGTAGACCGGCCGCAGTTTCCCGGTCGCGTAGCGCTCCGCCTCGTCGTTGAAATGGGGCGAGCGCGGATCGCCGCTCTCGCCGCCGGCGGTCACGGCGATCGCCCGCACGCTGTCGCCGAACTCGACCACGGCCACGAAGGTGTTGCCGCTCGTGCCGTAGATCCTTCGGGTTCCCTGGTTCGGGCGCGCCGCGAAGGAGGCCAGCGAGCCCCACCGGGACGACGTGAATCCCACGGGGATGCTGGGCGCGTCGTCGTCGAAACGGGAGACCAGCTCGTCGTCGAGCCGCTGGAATCGGTTGATGTCGCCCCACGCGACCCGCCATTCACCGAAGCGCGCCCGCAGCGTGTCCACGGCCGCCGAGAGCGCGTCGAGCCGCCCGGCCGGCGTCAGGCGCGACGCGAGCCAGTCGTAGAGCGGCAGCCCCGCCGCGCGAGCCTTCGGGGCCTCGCGGCGCCACAGCTCGTTGCCCCAGAAGACCGCGAGCGCGGTGGGCACCGAGGTCACCGACCAGCGGTCGTCCCAGGCGCGCAGCGAGTCCACGGGCCCGGCGAGCTTCGCCCGCAGCCAGTCGTCGGGGGCGAGCGCGTCGTAGGCCTGCACCAGCGGCGGCCGCAGCTCGGTGAACTCGGGCAGCCAGGAATCGAACGCCAGCGCGCGCAGCGCCTCGATCGAGAAGTCGCGCCGCCCCGTGAGCAGCTTCACCGCGTGCGTGCCGCGCGGGTTCGCGCTCCCGTTCTCGACGTAGGCGGGGTAGTCGGAGCGCTTCGGGCTGTAGGGCCCCGCGGCGGACCAGGGCGCGTCGTTCGAGTTGTAGACCCAGCCGTTCGGCGGGTCCACGACGTGCGGGCTCTCGTCCGTCGAGAGCAGGCCCTGCCACTCCGTGGCCGGGTCGCTGCCGTCCACCGGCTCGCGCCAGTCGAACCGCGGGTCGCGGCGCGGAATGAAGTTCGCCTGGAAGTAGGCGATGTCGCCGTCGGCCGAGGCGAACACCGTGTTGTTCGACGAGTTCGCGTGCAGGTCCATGAGGTCGCGGTATTCGCGCAGCGTGCGCGCCTTCGTGCGCGCGTAGGACTGGATCAGCGCCTTCACGGGCTCCTGCATGAGCCGGACGGCGATCCACCTCCCGTTCTCGGCGCGCACGACCGGCCCGTGCTGCGTGTGGTAGACCGTGAACGTCCGCTCCGCCGTGCCGGAGGCCGTGCGGTAGGGCACCGTGATCTTCGAGACCCGCACCGGGCGCAGGGCGTCCCCGTAGCGGTAGTACAGGCTGTCGCCGCGCCGCACGATCGTCTCGGCGTACTCGTCGATCGCGTCCACGCCGCTGCTCGTGTGCATCCAGCCCAGCCGCTCGTTGAAGCCCTGGTAGACGAAGAACTGGCCCCAGGTCACCGCGCCGTAGGCGTCCAGGCCCTCGTCGCTCGTCATCTGCAGCTCGGATCGGAAGTAGAACGACGTGTGCGGGTTGATGAGCAGCAGCGTGCGATGGTCCGTCGTGTTCGCCGGCGCGATCGCGATGCCGTTCGAGCCCGACGGCTCGCGGGGGAGGGCCTCGTCGGCGGCCGCGAGCGTGGCGGCGGCGGTGTCGCCGTAGAACGCCTCCAGCTTCGAGAGCGACACCGACTCGATGTCGCCGCCGATGCTGCCCTCCGAGAACGTGAGCGCCATCCACGGCTCGAAGCGCGTCAGCACGTGCGGCTTCACCTTCGGGTGCCGGTACAGGTAGTCGTTGAGGCCGTCGGCCCACGCGTCCATCAGCGCCCGCAGCCACGCCGGGCTCGCCGCGTAGGCGGCCTTCATGCTGTCGGGATCCACGAACAGTTTCATCCGCAGGTCGCGCCAGATCGCGCCCTCGCCCTCGGCCTCGGCGCGCCGGCCCTGCGAGTCGAGGAAGTTCATCTCGATGCGGTTGAAGTCGTCCTCGGCCTGAGCCCAGACCATGCCGAACACCGCGTCGGCGTCGGTCCTGCCGTGGACGTGCGCGATGCCCCAGTCGTCGCGCGTGATCGTCGTGTTCGCCTCGTGCGCCGCCCACCGCGCGAGGTCCTCCTTCGAGGCGCGGGGCGCCGCGCAGCCGGCGAGGAGGAGGGCGACCAGCGCCAGGAAGGTGCGTGGGGTCTTCATTTCGGCGACCGCCTGGGAAGGGGAGCCGGGCCCGGCAACACCGCGCCCGGGGCAATCGACTGCGGGACACGGGACTTTCCGCCCGCGTCAGCCGCCAGACAAGCGGCTCGTTCTCGCTCCTGAAGAGCGCGGAGGGCGGCGCCCCTCCGGGGGGACAGCCGCCCTCGCGATTCGCCCGGTCAGGCGAAGTGCGTCACGAGACCACGCGCGCGTGCGAGTCCTTCGAGTGGCGGGTCGCCAGCCACCAGATCAGCCAGACGAGGCCGACGAGCGGCAGGACCGGCAGCGCGAAGCTGAAGAGCACCGCGGTGAGCACGCCGCCCCCGACCAGCAGGCCGGCGAGGAGCAGGAACGGCAGGACGAAGAGCAGCCCGAGCAGCTTGATCGTCAGGCCGAGGATCTTGAACGGAAGGACGACCAGGAATCCCAGCAGACTCGCCAACGCCACCACCACGCCCACCACCACCATGGCGACGACGAACATGGCTCCGACGAGCACGAGTTCCACCACCGTCCTCCTCCTTCTGGCAGTTCGAACCGCCGACCGGGCCCGCGACCCCGGAGGGCCGCCACGCCGGCCGCCTGGGCCGGCTCACGTCCGACATTACGCTTCCGGGCCCCGGGGTGTTTCGGAAATCGTTACGGGCGCCCGCGGGAGCGGCACCGGCGGCGCCACGGGCGGCACCGCCGCGGCGTTCGCCGCCCGGGCGCGGCGCTGCTAGAGTCGCCCGCTGGCCCCGAGAAATCGTTGATTCCCAAGGGGGAACCCCATGGCTGCCACGCGAATCACCGTCCGCAACAACGGCTCGCTCCGGGTGGAAGGCGACTTCGAGATCGTGGACCACGACGGCCGGCCCTTCGGCCTCGCCGGCCGCACCAGCGTCTCGCTCTGCCGCTGCGGGCAGTCGGCCCGGAAGCCGTTCTGCGATTCGAGCCACAAGACCTGCGGCTTCGACTCCGTCGTGGTCGCCTTCGACCTCGCCCCGCCGGCTCCGAAGCCCGGGGCGTGAAGCTGCATCCGGTCGCGATCGGCGCGATCGCGCTCCTCGTCACGGCGGTCTGCACGGCCGCGGGCTTCTGGCAGCTCTCGCGCCTGCACACGAAGCGGGTCCTGAACGCCCGCCGACGCGCCGTCCTCGCGGCCCCCGCGGAGCCTCTCGGCACGACGCCCGACGCGATCCGTCGCCAGGCGGGACGCAAGGTGGTGGCCGAGGGCGTCTACGACGAATCCCGCCAGGTGCTCCTCTCCGCGCGGTTCCACGAGGGCGACCTCGGGGTCGAGGTGGTGACGCCCCTCATCACGGCGGCGAGCGGCACCCTTCTGGTGGACCGGGGATGGATGTGGGCCGAGGACGGCCGGACCGCGCGGCCCGACACGCTGGCGCACCCGGGCCCGGTGCGCGTCGCCGGCATCCTCGAGCCGGTGCCCGCGCACCCCGGCGGGCCGGCATGGCAGCAGCTCGAGTCGAACGGCCCGGAGCTGTGGTCCACGAACGAGCTGGACTCGGCCTCGGTCGAGCGCCACTTCCCGTACGCGCTCGCGCCGGGCGTTCTGGCCGCGTTGCCCGACACCTCGGCGCCGCCGGTCCCCGTGCGCAGCGGGCCGCCGCTGCTCGACGAGACGATGCACCTGTCGTACGCGATCCAGTGGTTCTCGTTCGCCGCGGTCACGATCGTCGGCTCGCTCTACCTGGCCTTCCGGCGCCGCGCCCCCTCTGCGGCCGCGCCGCCGGGCGGGCCCTGAGGTCCCGGCGGGGCGCCGCCCGGCCCGGCGGCACCACCGTTCACCGACCCGCGGCCGCCGTTCGCCGAAAGCCCCGCGCCGCGGCGGCCCGCCGTCCGTAACTTCCCCCGTGTCGAAGGCGACGCGCGCCGGGTGGGCGATGCGAGACGCCGGAAGAAGGAGGAGACGGAATGAGACGCTGGAGACGAGAAGAGGACCGGCTCGGCGGCCTCCTGTGGGGCTTCGGGCTCGTGGTGCTCGGGACGATCATCCTGCTCCAGTACCTCGGCTGGATGCCGTTCACGTGGTGGCACCACTGGTGGCCGCTGGTGGTCGTGCTCGTGGGGTTCGTGCAGGTCGTCCTGGCGCGCAACGCCCGCAAGGTCGGCAGCGGTGTCTCGCTGATGCTGTTCGGCGGGTGGTTCTTCATCGCGACGAATCACGTCTGGGGACTGACGTGGGGGAACAGCTGGCCGCTCGCGCTGGTCGCGGCCGGCATGGGAATGGTCACGCGCTCGATCCTGTCCGGGATCATGCGGCGCGACGAGGAACCGGGGGAGGTGCGCCATGATCTCTGACCGCCGCGTTGCTTCCCGGCCCGTGTTGCGCCGGGCGCGCGAAACCGCGTTTGCGCTCTGCACCCTGTGGCTGGTGATCCAGAACTGCGTCCTGCTGGCCTTCGTGCCGTGGAAGCACCTGCCCGACGCCGCGTCGGTGTTCACGGCGCTGGTCAAGGCGGCGGTGCTGGTGGTGGGGCCGCTGTGGATCCTCGGGTCCGCCGCGCTGCTCGGATGGACCTTCATGACCTGGCTGGCCCGCGACGCGCGCGGGACGGCCGCGGAAGCGGAATGGGAGATCGATCATGGACGGGCGCGCTAATCACCCGATCAGCGGACGGCTGATCGTCGGGCTCGTGCTGGCGGCCCTGGGCGTGCTGTGGACGCTCGACAACCTCGGCCTGATGAACGCCTCCGAGATCACGCGCTGGTGGCCGCTGCTGCTGGTGGCCGTCGGCGTCATGAAGCTGACGGGCATCGGCATGGAGAGGCAGACGGGACTCGGCGTCTTCCTGACCGCGCTCGGCGGGCTCTTCCTGCTCGGCGCCGTGGACTTCGTGCACGTGGACCTGAGCATCCTCCTGCCCCTGTTCTTCATCTTCATCGGCTTCCAGATCGCGGCGCGCGCGATGCGTGGGCCGCGGGACGCGGGCGGCACCGGCCCCGGCACCGACACCGACGACTTCGTCCGCTCGTTCGCGTTCATGGCGGGCATCACGCGCGTGAATGCCTCGCAGGCGTTCCGCGGCGGGGACCTGAGCGCGGTGATGGGCGGCATCCAGCTCGACCTCGATCAGGCGAAGCCGGCCGGGGGACGGGCCGTTCTGGACGTGTTCGCGGTCTGGGGCGGCATCGAGATCCGCGTACCCGAGAACTGGCGCGTCGAGCTCGAGGCCACGCCGGTCATGGCGGGCGTGGACAGCAGCGCGCGGCTCGCGCCCGGCGTGGAGCCGGTGGGCACGCTCGTCGTGCGCGGCTTCGTGATGATGGGCGGCGTGGACGTGAAGAACGCGCCGCTGGGCGACATGCGCGCGGGCGTGGTCATGGGCACCCGCCGGACCGGCCGGCACGTGCGGATCGAGGAGGAGGACGAGCACGGCCGCGTCGTCCGCAAGGACGTCCGCATCGGTCCCACCGGGATCGAGGTGAAGCGCGAGTACGAGCGGCCGGGCGGTCAGCCCCCGGTGGAGCCCGAGTAGGCCGTGCACCCGCTGTTCGGGCACCGCGTCCGGCTGGCGCTGTACGTCCTGTTCTGGCTCCTCGCCGGGCTGCCGCTGGCGCTGGTCGTGCGCGCGCTCGTACCGCAGTCGCCGTCGCAGGCGCACGCGTTCGCCGTGCCCCTGTCGCTGGTCTACGGGTTCGTCGTGATGTCGGCCTGGTGGGTCTGCCGCGCGAACCCCATCACGGGCGGGCGCCCCCTGGGCTCGGCCGTGATGACCCAGCTCGGCGCCGCCGTGCAGTCGAGCGGCGTCTGGACCGCGATCGGCGTCGTCTGGGCGGTCGTGCTCGCGCGGCTCGGCGGCCACGAGGTGGACCGCGCCGGCGTCTTCACGGAGGCGCTGCTGCTCTTCGCGGCGGGCGTGCCGCTCTATCTGCTGTCGGCGGTCGTCCACTACCTCTTCCTCGCTTTCGAGGCCTCGCACGCCGCCGAGCGCCGCGTGCTCGAGACGGAGGTCTCCGCGCGCGAGGCCGAGCTGCGGGCCCTGCGGGCCCAGCTGAACCCGCACTTCCTCTTCAACAGCCTCAACTCCATCTCGGCGCTCGTCGGCTCGGATCCCGAGGGGGCGCGCCGGATGTGCGAGCGCCTCGGCGACTTCCTGCGGCGCACGCTGGCGCTCGGCGCGCGGGACGCGGTGACGCTGGGGGAGGAGCTGGAGCTCGTGGACCGCTACCTGGCGATCGAGCAGGTGCGCTTCGGAACGCGGCTGGGATTCGAGCGCCGCATCGCGCCCGGCGCCGAGGCCTGCGTCGTCCCCCCGCTGCTGCTGCAGCCGCTGGTCGAGAACGCCGTCAAGCACGGCGTCGCCGACCGCGTGGACGGCGGAACGATCATCGTGGACGCGAAGCGGGAGGCCGGGCTGCTGCGCATCGTGGTCGAGAACCCGCTCGACGAGGAGGCGCCCTCGCGCCGGGGATCCGGGCTGGGGCTCGCCAACGTGAGGCGCCGGCTGGACGTCTACGGCGCGCGCGAGGCGAGGCTCGACGCCGTGCGGGACGGGGAGACGTTCCGGGTGACGCTGACCATGCCCGCCCTCGAGGCGGGGGACCGGGAGGGCCGCCATGGCTGACGCCGCGCCCCTGCGCGCGCTGATCGTGGACGACGAGGCGCCCGCGCGCGCCCTGCTGCGCGAGTACCTGGGCGCCGAGGCCGGCATCGAGGTCGCCGGCGAGTGCGCGAACGGGTTCGAAGCCGTGAAGGCGATCGGCGAGACGAGGCCGGACATCGTGTTCCTCGACGTGCAGATGCCCAAGCTCGACGGATTCGAGGTGCTCGAGCTGCTCGAGGACCCGCCCGCGGTCGTCTTCTGCACGGCCTACGACGAGTTCGCGCTGAAGGCGTTCGAGGTGCACGCCGTGGACTACCTGCTCAAGCCCTTCGGCCGCGAGCGGCTGGCGGAGGCGCTCGCGCGCGTGCGCGAGCGCCTCGCCGGACCGCCGGCGCCGCCGCCCGAGCCGGCGAAGCTCGCGGCCGCCGCCCGGCCGCCCGGGCAGTACCTCGAGCGGCTGCTCGTCCGCGACGGCTCCAAGGTGCACGTCATCCCGCTCGAGCGCCTCGACTACGTCGAGGCGCAGGACGACTACATCGCGATCCATTCCGAGGGGAAGACCTGGCTCAAGCACGAGGCGCTCGCCGATCTCGCGAACGGCCTGGACCCGGCCCGGTTCGTCCGGACCCACCGTTCCTACGTGGTGAACGTCGAGCGCATCGCCCGGCTCGAGCTCTACGCGAAGGACAGCCGGGTCGCGATCCTCGCCGACGGCCGGCAGCTGCCCGTCAGCCGGTCCGGCTACTCGCGGCTGCGCGAGCTGATGTAGTCTCCCGCGCGCGTCGGGCGGCGGGTCCATCCTCCCGAACGGCGCCGGAACCCCGCGGTTCAGCCGTGGCCGCGGACCGGCCGATGAACTAGACTGGACCCGTTCACCGAGGCCCCTGTGCGGCCTCCGTTCTCCACGGCGGACCTGTGTTGCCGCCCATCGGAAAGGACGCGTGATGAACGCCTCTCTCCGCGACGTCTTTGGTACCCGCGCCACCCTGTCCACTCCCTCCGGCGCGGTCGTCGTCCACCGGCTCGACCGCCTTGCGTCGAAGCTCGGTACCTCCTTCGACCGCCTTCCCTTCTCGATCCGCGTGCTGCTCGAGGCGGCGTTGCGCACCTGCGACGACTACCAGGTCACGCAGGACGACGTGAAGCGCCTGGCCGCCTGGGCGCCCGACACGACACCCGCCGAGCTGCCGTTCAAGCCGGCGCGCGTGATCCTCCAGGACTTCACCGGCGTGCCGTGCGTCGTCGACCTCGCCGCGATGCGCGACGCGGTCCAGCGCCTCGGCGCCGACCCGAAGAAGATCAACCCGCTCGTCCCCGTGGACCTCGTCATCGACCACTCCGTGCAGGTGGACGTGTTCGGCAACGTGCTCGCGCTCGAGCGCAACGCCGAGATCGAGTTCGAGCGCAACCGCGAGCGCTACGAGTTCCTGCGCTGGGGCCAGAAGGCGTTCTCGAACTTCCGGGTCGTGCCGCCCGCGACGGGCATCGTCCACCAGGTGAACCTCGAGTACCTCGCCCGCGGTGTGCTGACCGCGAAGGCGGGCGGCGAGACCTGGGCCTATCCGGACTCGCTCGTCGGCACCGACTCGCACACGACGATGATCAACGGGCTCGGCGTGGTCGGCTGGGGCGTCGGCGGCATCGAGGCCGAGGCGGTCATGCTGGGCCAGCCGCTCTACCTGCTCACGCCGCAGGTCGTCGGCTTCAAACTCACGGGTCGGCTGCGCGATGGCGTCACCGCGACCGACCTCGTGCTGACCGTGACGCAGATACTCCGGAAGAAGGGCGTGGTGGACAAGTTCGTCGAGTTCTACGGCCCCGGACTGTCGGCGATGTCGCTGCCCGACCGCGCGACCATCGCGAACATGGCGCCCGAGTACGGCGCCACGATGGGCTTCTTCCCCGTGGACGACGAGAGCCTGCGCTACCTCGAACGCACCGGGCGCCGCGACGCCGCGAAGCTCACCGAGGTCTACGCGAAGGAGCAGGGTCTCTTCCGGACCGACGGGACACCCGAGCCCGCGTTCACCGACACGCTCGAGCTGGATCTCGGCACGGTCGAGGCGAGCCTCTCGGGGCCGAAGCGCCCGCAGGACCGCGTCCCGCTCCGCGACATGAAGCCGGCGTTCCGCAAGGGCCTTGGGGCGCCCGTCAAGGAGCGTGGCTTCGGCCTCGGCGACGCCGAGATCGGGCGCACGGCGGAGGTGAAGAACGGCGTCACGAGCACCATCGGGCACGGCGCGGTCGTGATCGCCGCGATCACCTCGTGCACGAACACGTCGAACCCTTCCGTCATGGTCGGCGCGGGCCTGCTCGCGAAGAAGGCCGCGGCGAAGGGCCTGAAGCCGAAGCCGTTCGTGAAGACCAGCCTCGCGCCCGGCTCGAAGGTCGTGACCGAGTACCTGAACGCCTCGGGCACGATGAAGTCGCTCGAGGACCTCGGCTTCGCGGTCGTCGGCTACGGATGCACCACGTGCATCGGCAACAGCGGTCCGCTCCCCGAGCCGGTCGCGAAAGCCGTCGAGGAGGGCAATCTCGTCGCGGCCGCCGTGCTGAGCGGCAACCGGAACTTCGAGGGCCGGGTGAACCCGCACGTGCGCGCGAACTTCCTCGCCTCGCCGCCGCTCGTCGTCGCCTACGCGCTCGCGGGCACCGTGGACATCGACTTCGATACGGAGCCGCTGGGGCAGGGGAGCGACGGCAAGCCCGTCTTCCTGCGCGAGGTATGGCCCACGCAGAAGGAGGTGGCCGACGCTGTCGCCGCGAGCGTGAAGCCGGAGATGTTCGAGAAGAGCTACGGCAACGTGTTCGACGGGAACCCGAGATGGAACGCGATCCCCGTCGGCGGGGGCGAGCTCTACGCCTGGGATGGGAAGTCCACCTACATCCACGAGCCGCCGTTCTTCCAGGGTCTGACCCGGGAGCCGCAACCGGTCGGCGACATCGCCGGCGCCCGCGTGCTCGTGATGGTCGGGGACTCCGTGACGACCGACCACATCTCGCCCGCCGGCGACATCGCGCTGGCGAGCCCCGCGGGCAAGTGGCTCGCCGAGCGCGGCCTCGAGAAGAAGGACTTCAACTCCTACGGCTCCCGGCGCGGCAACGACCTGGTGATGGTGCGCGGCACGTTCGCGAACATCCGGCTCAAGAACCTGCTCGTGCCGGGCAGCGAGGGCAACGTCACGGTGCACTTCCCGACCGGCGACCAGGTGCCGGTCTACGACGCGAGCGAGCGCTACCAGAAGGCCGGCACGCCGCTCCTCGTGCTCGCGGGCAAGGAGTACGGCACGGGCAGCTCGCGCGACTGGGCGGCCAAGGGCACGCTGCTGCTGGGCATCCGGGCCGTGCTCGCCGAGAGCTTCGAGCGCATCCACCGCTCGAACCTGGTCGGCATGGGCGTGCTGCCGCTCGAGTTCGTCGACGGCGCCTCGATCGCGACGCTGGGCCTCACCGGTCACGAGACGTACCGCATTGCCGGTCTCGACGCGTTGGCGGGACCGGGCCCCCTCCCACGCGAGGTCGTCGTGTTCGCCGACGACCGCGAGTTCTCCATGCGGGCGCGCATCGACACGCCGTTCGAGCTCGCGGTCTTCCTCGACGGCGGCATCCTCCCGTACACGCTGCGCCGCCTCGTGCGCGGGTGATCAGCCCCCGAGATCGACGCCCGCGGCGGTATTGGCCGTAACCGATCGGTAGGCGGCGTCGACGAGCGCGTGCGCGGCGCGTGCGTCGGCGAACGTCGGCGAGGCCGGTCGCCCGTCGCGCACCGCGTGCACGAACGCACGCGCCGCCGGGTAGAGGTAGACGAGGAAGTCGCGCCGGGCGATGCCCTCGGCGGCGAAGTGCCGGTCGCGCAGCGCGGCGACGTCGAGGCGCTCGGGCTCCTGATCGGGTCGCTGGACGAGGAAGCCGTCCTCGCGCGCGCCGACGAGGAAGTCGGTGGTCACCTCGACCGTGCCCTGCGCGAAGAACACCTCGAGCCGCCGCTCCTCACGGCCCCGGACGCCGTTGAAGACGGAGATCAGGGTGCCGACCACGCCCGACGCGTGCTCG
>CAZPVG010000029.1:0-48327 GCA_964589945.1 uncultured bacterium | reverse complement strand
CGTGGCATACGTGCCCGAGAAGATCGCCAGCATGACCTCTTCGGTCCCGCCGACCACGGCGTCGTGGATGTCCGTTCCAGCCTGCTGGTAGTGGCGCTCGATGTTCTCGATCACGACAATGGCATCGTCCAGCAGCATTCCGACCGCGAGGATGACCGCGGTCAGAGTGACCATGTCGAACTCGTACCCGATGAGCCACATCACCGCGAACGTCAGCAGGTAGGTGAATGGAATGGCGATGGCGGCCAGCGTCATGCCTCGCAGATCGGCGAGAAACAGGAACACGATCAGGATCGTCATGAGGATGGCGTCGCGCAGGGCGCCCAGCATGTTGTCGACGGACAGGTTGATGAGCGTTCCCTGCGTGTCGGGGATGCTGAAGGAGATGTCGGGGTACTCCCGCTCGAGCTCCGGCAGGGCCCGGGACACGGCGGCGATTGTGTTGAGCGCCACCCCCGTCGTGGAGCGCTGGATGTTGACCGCGATGGCGGGCTCACCGTCTCCGTGGTAGGCGCTCTGGGGCTCGACCACCGATCGCCGTACCGTGGCCACGTCCTCGAGGTGCACGTCGCCGTCCTCGCGATGCGCCACGGGAATGCGGGCCACGTCGCTCAAGCGCTGGAACTGCCCCATCCGCTTGAGCAGGAACTGGCTCTCGCGGGTGACCAGCAATCCCACCGGCTGGTTGGCGTTGAACGCCACCAGGGCCTGACGGATGTCCAGGGGAGTGAGGTGGTAGCGTTCCAGCGCGTCCCGATCCAGGTCGACGCGAATGACCGGCTGGTGGGCGCCGAACACTTCGACGTTGGTCACCTCGGGAAGTTGCAGGAGTCGTTCCTTGATGGGGTTGTCGGCGAGCTGCCGCACCATGGACAGGTCGAGCTTGGCCCCCTTCTTCGGGCGTAGCGCCAGCGTGAGCACCGCGGGGGTGGCCGAGGAGACCTTGAAGACCATCGGGGGGCGCAGTCCCCCGGGCAACGTCGCCTCGATCTTCCGAAGGCCGTTGGCTACATCGGTGGCGGCGCTGTTCAACCCCTTGCCGTACTCGAATTCGACGGTCACCGCCGAGACTTCGTCCCTGCTGACCGAGGTCACCAGCCGGACGCGCTCGATGGTATTGAGCTCCTTTTCGATGGGACGCGTGACTTCGGACTCGACGTCCTGCGCCGACGCCCCCGGATAGACGCTGACCACGGCGATCTTCGGACGCTCCGAATCGGGAAAGAGGTTGACGGGCATGCGTCGATAACCGACGAAGCCGACGACGGCGGCAAGCAGTACCAGTGAGCTGATCAGGTGCGGCCGTTTGAGATACGAGTCGACGATGTGCATGACTCACCTCTTGTGGGCGGCGTCGACCGGGTAGACGCGCATCCCCGTCGAAAGCTCCATGAGCCGCGACGGCCGCGCCACGACGACGGTCTGACCCGCGTGCAGATCTCCCACGACGAGGGCGGCGTCGAGAGATCGCGTGGTCACGGTGACCGGAAGGACACGCAGGGAGTAGGCGCCGGTGGGATCGCGGTCGACGAGGAAGGCGAAGGCGCCGGTCTCCCCCTCCAGCAGCGCATCCGCGGGGACGACGAGTCCTTCCCCGCTCTGGATGTGAACGTCGACCCCGACGGTCGCCCCCGCCACGAATCCGGAGGGCGGATCGGACAGGTCGACTTCGAACGTCGCCAGGTGGGTGCCCTGCATGGCCGGGAAGACCCGTGCCACCCGCGCATCCACCCGCTGGTCACCGACCGTCAGGTCCACCGGCGTGCCCCGCCGCACCCGGTTCATCAGGGCGGGTGGAAGCGTGCCGCGCACGCGCACCGCGCTCTGACGCACCATGCGCAGCATGGGCCGGCCCGGCATGCCCATGTCGCCGGGGTCGACGAGGCGCGCGGTCACGACGCCGTCGAACGGCGCACGCGCCACCGCATACCCCAGGCGCGCCTGCGCCTGATCCCGGCGACGCCGGGCCACCTCGAACTGGGCGGCCGAGGCCGCATCGACCGCCTGTGATTGCTCCCATTGCTCCCGCGAGATGGCGCCGTTGTCGAACAGAACGCGGTCGCGCGAGTGGGACGCGACCCGCGTCTCGCGGGCGATCCGCGCGGCCTCCAACTCGGCGTCCGCGGCGGCGACGGCGTCGTCGAGTTCATTCGTGTCGAGTCGCGCCAGAACCGCGCCCCGGGCCACGCGGTCACCTTCCCTCACCAGCACGTCCGTCACCTCGCCGGAAGCCCGGGGCGCGATGTCGGCCTCGTCGGTGCCGCGCACGACGCCCAGCACGTGGTTCAGGCTCTCCAGCGCACCATGACGAATCACGGCGACCTCCACGGCGGTGACGGGACGGGCGAGCACGGCCGCGTTGTTCTTTTCAACAACCCTCAGGTGCCGGACGGTGAGGAGCGTGCTTGCCACGAGCACGGGGACGAGAACGGGAAAGAATCGCATGCGGGTCATCGCACGACCTCCCTTTCGACAAGGGCGTTGATGCGGGTTGCGGCTCCCAGCAGGTCGCCTCTGGACCTGGCCAGGAACGCTTCCGCAGCCGAGGCGCGGGCTCGGGCCCTGAGCAGGTCCTCGATAGTGCCCGCACCGTTTTCGTACCGGAGGCCCTCGATGCGCGCGGCTTCGTCGGCCGCATCGACTCGAAGGGCCGCCGCCTGCAGCGCGGCCTCCGCAGCCCGGAATCGGGCGAGCGCGCTGCGAACTTCGGCTTCCTGCTCGAGCCGCGTCTGATGCAGCGTCAGGTCGGCGGCTCGCTCGGCGGCGGCGGCGCCCTGATACGCTGCCACGCGCCCCCCCGCGAACACGGGGATGGACGCCACGAGCGTCAGCTCCCACGTGTTCTGGCCCTCGTCGAGGCCGGAGGCGGTGTGTTCCAGAACATTGCCGCGCACGCTCAGCGAGGGCAGGAACTCCGACCGCGCGACGTGCTTTCCGCTGGCTGCCTGGCGGACGCGAAGTTCGGCGGTCGACACCGCCGAGGCATTCCGGACCATGCGGTCCCAGTCCAGGCTGTCCGCGGTCAACACGGGTTGCCGCTCGGGCAGCGGGTCGAGATCGAACGTCCGGTCCACCGGGTAGTCGAGGAGCGCGGCCAGGACGGCCGTCGCGTGGGTGAGATCGGCCCGCGCGCCGGCGAGTTGTGCCCGGGCTTCTTCCAGCGCGTCGGTGGCCTTCAGGAGATCGACTCTCGGCCGCTTGCCCTCGGAGACCATGAGTTCGAGCCGGCGGTGTGTGTTCTCCAGGGCGGAGACGTTCTCCGTGTACGCCGCCGTCACCGCGGCGAGGGCCTGGGCCGACGCGTACACCGTGGTGACGTTGGCGCGGACCTGCCAGCTCGTGCCTTCCAGCAACGTGCCCGCTTCGTCCGCCTCGAGACGGGCCAGGTTGCTCCCGGCCACGAGCTTTCCGCCCAGGAAGAGCGGCACTTCGAAGGTGAGGCCGTAGTGGAACTGATCCTGCGCGAAGGGCAGGCCGCCAATTCCGTTGTCCAGGAGGTCCCGCGAGATGGGACGCAGGATCTGCGCGTCCTGGTAGCGCGACGCCCAGGCCACCGCCTGCACGTCACCGTAGTGCCTGCGTGAGGATGCGGCGGCGGCGCGGTCCGCGCTGCGCACCCTCTGGGCGGCGGCCCGCAAGCCCGGGTTGGCAACGAGCGCGCGGGAAACGGCGTCCTCGACGCGGAGACGCACCGCGTCGGACTCCTCCGAAGGATCCACCGCTGCGGACCGGGCGGCCGACGGGGCCGGCCGGGCCGCCCCCAGGACCATCACCGCGGCCAGCGCAACTCCGAATCGAAGCGTTCGTCCTGTCATTGCTTCCTCTCCTTTGAGCCCTGTCGGCCCTCGTGGAAAGGAAGCTAGGCCGCGCCCGGGGGGCGGGCATTGACTGCGGTCAATGGGTCAAAGAAGAGACGAAGGGTGGGATCAATCGCCCGGATCCGACGCCTGCTCCAGACGTTCGAGATCGAGGACGCGGTAACGGCCGGCCCCGGTTCGCTCGAGGATTCCATCCTGAACGAGGCTTGTCAGGGCCCTCGAGAAGGTCTCCGGCACGATTCCGATGGCGCCCGCGAACTCCTGGGAGGAGACGGGCAGGCTGATCACCTGATGGCCCGTCCCCGGATCGCCGGTGGGAACGATCGTGAGGAGGGCCTGCGCCACGCGGGCCCGCGCGCTGCTCATGGAGAGGGACAGGATGAGGTCGAAGGAGGCCCTGAGCCGCCTGCCCAGGAGCCCGATGAACGCCAGGGCCAGTTCCGGGTCGGACTCGAACACCTGGAGCAGGGTGGCCCGGCCCATGGCGTCCGCCTCCACGTCCTCGATCGCCTGGGCGGACGCCGGATACGCCTGACCGTCCAGAAACGGGAGAAAGCCGAACAGGTCGCCGGGCCCGAGGATGTAGAGCGTCACGTTCCGCCCCGTGGGCAGGGCCCGGTAGACCTTGACCTGCCCCCGCTTCAGGCACACCACCATCCCGGCATCGTCTCCCTCATGCCAGAGGTGACTTCCCTTCTTGAAGTGGCGGACGTGTAGATGGTCCCGGAGCAGCCTGAGGGCCTCCAGGGCAAATTCCCGAAACCCGGGATCTGACCAAGGCCCTGAAGAGATCGTGGTCCCTCCTGTCGGTCGCGGTGCGCCGCGATGGGCGCGGCGATGTGTCCCACGTCGCCGTCCATGCCGCGGAAGAAATCCGCACCGCGCCCCCTGGATGTCCCCCGGCCTGCGACGTTCCCCGCGTGCAGCGGCGTCAGGAGGTGGGGGCTCTCGCAGCACCGCGCAGCCGAGCCTACGCCCCGTCTCGTCCCGGCTCCAGCCCGCCGAAGAGGGCGCGCGTTCAGGGTCCGCTCCTGTCCCTGGCCGGCTCCTGCTGATCCCATGACGAAGCCCCGCTCGCGGCGACGACCGCGAGCGGGGCTTGCGTGGGAGCGACCTCGGTACGTGAGGCCGTCTCGGCCCTGTGCGACGGACGCCTAGCCCGCCCCGCCGCCGGCGGCCTCGGCTTCCGACCGCCCGGCATGGTGCGCATCCGACAGGCGCTTCATCAGCGGCAGCATGGAGGCTGCGATCGCGGTGCAGACCAGCGCCGCGATCCCGAGCTTGTTGAACAGGCTCGTGTAGATCGGCAGGCTCGCCACCGGATTGCTCGTGATGTCGCCCGAGATGCTCGCGTAGGACGCCACCACGCCACCGAGGTACTGCGAGACGCCCGTGGCGACGAAGTAGGCGCCCATCATGAACCCACCCATGCTGGCCGGGACGTAGCGTGCGACCATCGCGAGGCCCAGGCCACTCACCAGCAGCTCGCCCAGCGAAATCGCGCCGTAGCCCCAGACCATCAGCCACGAGGACACGCGGCCGTCGCTCGCCGCGAAGTGCCCGGCCGAGCCGTAGATGAAGAAGCCGGCGGCCACGAGGCAGAAGCCCAGCACGAACTTCCCGGCGATCGAGATGTCCTTGTTGTACTTGCCGGCGGTCGTGTACGCCCACGCCAGGATCGGACTGAGGATGAAGATCCAGATCGGGTTCAGCGCCTGGAACTGCGCCGGCGACCAGTCCCACAGCCGCGCGCCGAACACGTGGAACTCGGGATTGACGTTGCGCAGGGCGAACAGGTTCAGCGAGGTGGACATCTGCTGGTAGAAGATGAAGTAGAACATCGTCTGAATCGTCAGCACCAGCGCGGCGATCAGACCGGGGCGGTCCGCCCGCCGGCCGATGGCGATCAGGTAGGCGAAGATGCCCAGCACGGTCAGGCCGGCGAGATAGACGAAGGTCCGTGCCACGCCTTCGTGCTGCAGAATGAAGGCGGAAATGAACACCGTCGCGAGGCTGCCCAGCAGCACCAGGCCGAGCTTGCGCCCATTGACCGGGTGGTTGTCGGGCTCCGAGCCGATGTGGGCCATCGACTGCCGCATCACCGCGTAGTTGAGGAGTCCCAGAACCAGGCCCACGACGGACACGCCGAAGGCGATGTGCCACCCGATGCCGTTGGAGTACTGCCGGTTGAAGTAGTCCTTCATCCACGGCGTCAGGAGCTGGGAGATCATCGCGCCCAGGTTGACCGCCATGTAATAGATCGTGAACGCGCTGTCGATCTTGGAGTCGTCCCCCTCGTAGATCTTGCGGACCAGGTTGCCGGCGTTGGCCTTGAACAACCCGTTGCCGATCACGATCACGCCCAGGGAGCAGAACAGGAACCACACGCTCTGCCCGGGGATCACCATCAGGGTGTAGCCGAGGGCCAGGATCATCGCGCCCAGCAGCATCGTCCGGCGGCTGCCAAGGACCTTGTCCCCGATCCAGCCGCCGATGGCCGGCGCCACGTAGATCAGCGCGGCCGCCGCCCCCCACACCACCGTCGCGCGCTCGTCGGGGAAGTTCAGGCGTTGGACCATGTAATACACGATCAGCGCCTGCATTCCGTAGTAGCCGAAGCGTTCCCACATCTCGATGAGGAACACCGTGGTGAAGCTCCGGGTCTGGGAGACAGCCGGCTCTGAAGTCACGTTCACTCCCTTCCTTTGGTCGCGGGCTCTGGAGACTTCGCGCGATCCCTCCCGCCTCACCGGGGCCGTAGGGCGGCGGAGGGCGGATTGTAAGCACGTTCGACGAGAGCCGTCACGGGCGGGGCGGCGAAGTGTCCCGGGAGATCCGGAGGTTCCGCTCCCCACAGTCTTGCGCGAAGGTGCGCAGGCGGACGGTGGGGATGGTGTTCGTACACGGGCAGGGTACGAGTCGCAGCGGGCGGCGACCAGGCGGGAGCGGGCCTATCTCTTGGAGCGAGGCGACGAGCTTCTTGAAGCAGGGCGCGCCGCGCAGCGTCTCCAGCTCGGCGTCGTGCGCCACCCGGTGTCCGAAAGCGAATTCCGTGGCCACCGCGGACTCCAGGTAGTCGAGCGCCTGCGGCTTGTCACCCAGGAGGGCCATGATGCGGGCCGCGTCGTACAGGGCAGGCGCGGATTCCTTCTGGTTCTTCGCCAGCTTCCGGGCGGGGCCGCGCGTCCTTCGCACGTCCCCGGTCGCCGCATGCAGCCGTGCGGCCGTGGACAGGTCGGGCGCATCGTCCGGTCGGGCACGGAGCGCGGGCTCGATCCAGGCGGACGTCCCGCTCAGCGTCCCTCCGGCTTCGAAAACTCCGATTCCCAGTTCTGGACGAACACGATGCGAGGCGTCCGGTTCGCGGTCTCGGGCGATTCGCGGGTGACGAGGAAGCGCCGGCCGTCCGCGCCGACGTCATACGAGATCGAGGCGGACGTCCGCGACCACTCGGGGTCGAACTCGAAGAGCCGTGTCGAGCGCCCGACCGGGGGATCCTGCGTCGGGTCGATCTTCACTTCGACCAGCCAGCGAGAAGAGGAGCCGCTCCCCGCGACGTAGTAGAGCGCGCCCGATCCGGGGGCCCAGCGCGGTTGCCGCGCGCCCTCCGAGCTGACCTGCCACTTGCCTTCGCCGCTCGGGAACCGCGTGACGAACACGCGGGGTGCGCCGGGCTCGTTGGTGGCAAAGGCGACGAATCGGCCGTCCGGGGACAGCCTTGCCACCTCCACGTCGGGTTCCGGCGTGAAGCGCAGGAAGGGAGCCGGGGCCCCGAGGCTCCCATCGGGCAGGACCGGCGAGACGCGCATCCTCCCGTGCCCGTCCTCGTCGAGGACCCGCAGCGCCGTCCTGCCATCCGGGGCGATGAAGGCCTGCTGGCGATTCCCCGCTGACGGAGGCGCCATGACGCTCGCCCCGCCGGATCCGTCGGCGTTCACGGCGAGAAGCTGGCTGCGCTCTCCGGGACGGAGACCGAGATACGAGAGGCGATCCGGCCCGAGCCACTGCGGCTCGACCGCGACGTTCCCGGAGAACGTGATGCGCGTGTCGATGCCCCGCGCGAGATCGCGCACCCAGATGTCCCGCTCGCCGTCGTGATCGGCCGGGAAGGCGACTCGCCGCCCGTCCGGCGACAGCGCCGCGCCCGCAAGGCCGGGATGGGGCGGTCCCGTCGATTCCAGGACCTTGCCCGAGCGATCCACCCAGACGAGCTCGACCGGCGCGCTGACGTCGTTCCCCTTCATGTAGAGGAGCGAGCCGTCGTTCGATGTGCTGATCGAGGTCGCGCCCGCGGCCACGAGCCGTGGCTCGCCCGTGATGGCGCGCCGCATCTCGTCATAGCCGACCGCCCAGATGCCGGCATTGTCGGCCCAGCGGAGGTAGAGCAGCTTCCCCGAGGCCGTGACGGTCGGCTGGCTGTTGCGATCGACCAGGGTCGTGGCGATGGGAGTGCGGCGGCCGGCCCTGAAGACTTCGAGGTCGGGACGCTGGGCGCCGGTGCTGTCGCGGCGCTCGATCCAGTGGACCGTGTACATGAGATCCCCGTTCGCCAGCCAGGCCGGGGAGTGGAAGTCCACGATCGTCCGCGGATCGATGTCGAACAGCAGCGATGCGGATCCCCCGGCGGCGGAAACCGAGTACACGCCCCCGCGGTACACCGTGAAGGCGAGGGTGCCGCGCGAAGACCACGCGATCCCGAAGACATTGCCCGTTCCACCGACATCGCAGAGCGCCACCGGCACACCGCCGGCGGCCGCGACCTTCCAGAGCTTCTTGCGACTCCCGAAGGCCAGCTGGCGCGAGTCCGGCGACCAGCAGATCGGCGTCGGGTCCTCGAAGTCGGCCACGGCGTGCGGCTCGAGCTGCTTCAAATCGCGCACCCAGACCTGGCTCTTCGCCAGGTAGGCGATCTTCCCGCCGTCGGGCGAGAGAACCGGTGCGGCGAACCAGTCGGCTTCGACGCCGTCCGCGGGCACGTCGAGCTTGCGAAGCGGAGGCGCGGCGTCCCGCTTCACGAGCAGGACGGTGACGACCGCCAGCGTCGCGACGACGAGCGCACCGCCCACCGCGAGCCAGGTCGGCACCGAACGTCCCGGCGGCGGAGGCGCCGCGGCCGCGGCCTCGTCGCCGGCGCGCACCGCGCCGAGCAGCACCCGGGCCTCGCCGATGTCCCGCAGCCGCTCGCGCGCGTCCTTGCACAGGCAACGGGTCAGCAGCTCGCGCACCCGGGGGGGCGTAGCCGCGGGCAGCGCGCCGAGGTCGGCCTCCGTCTTGAGGATCGCGGCGAGCGTGTCGGAGACGGTCTCGCCGCTGAACGCCTGGCGCGCGGTGAGGCACTCGTAGAGCACGCAGCCGAAGGACCAGACGTCCGACCGCTTGTCCACGGCCCGTCCCCGCGCCTGCTCCGGGCTCATGTAGGCCGCGGTGCCGAGGATGACCCCGGCGGTCGTCGCCGCGGCCGTCATCGTGGGCGACGCGGAGAGATTCGGGTCCGAGGACGGCGCCGAGGCGCCGGCGCCGGTCCGGGCGAGCCCGAAGTCCAGCACCTTCACCGAGCCGTCTTCCTTCAGCATCACGTTGCCCGGCTTGAGGTCGCGATGCACGATGCCGGCTTCGTGCGCGGCCTCCACCCCTGCCGCGACCTGCCGGCAGACGTCGAGCGCCTCGTCCACGGGCAGCGCCCCGCGCGCGATGCGCGCGGCGAGGGTCTCCCCTTCGACGAACTCGAGCACCAGGTAACGGTGCTCCCCGACTTCCTCGACCCCGTGAATGCCGGCGACGTTCGGGTGGTTGAGGGACGCCAGCAGCCTGGCCTCGCGCTCGAAGCGCGCGAGCCGCTCGGCGTCCCGGGCGAACTCGTCGGGGAGCGCCTTGATCGCGACGTCGCGCCCCAGGCGCAGGTCCCGCGCGCGATACACCTCGCCCATCCCGCCCGCACCGAGCGGTGCGAGGATCTCGTAGGGGCCCAGGCGGCTACCGGCGGTCAGCGGCATCCGGGGAATCTACCCGATGCGCGCGTCAGCCGCGCGACTCGCGCGAGCGACTGCCGCCGTGCGCACGAGAGAAGTGGACCGGGCGGCGTGGCTTCGATCCCGATCCGGGATCCGCGCGTGAAGTGCCCGCCCGGACGGACCGCTCCGGCTCGACGCTCCCGCCGTCCCCTCGGTCGCGGCGGAATGACTACCGAAGTACCGAGAAGCCGGCCGTCGCGTAGTGGAAGGTGCCGAACGAGTACACCTGGTCGACGTCGGCGCCGCCGTCCAGCACGCGGTATCCGGCAAAGGCGTGCAGGCCGCCTCGGAGCGGGTAGAGCACGCGCAGCGTGCCGTCCACGGCATAGCCCTGCGGGGCCCCGAGCGCGTCCACGTCGAGTTCGATGCGTCCCCGCGACCAGGGCGCCAGCGTCACCCCGGCGTAGACGAGCGGCACGAAGCCGAGGTCGGTCTCCTCGCGGGACAGAGCCCCGGAGCGGAGCGCGATCTTGGCGTCGCGCACCTTCGCGGTGAGCCCGAGCCTCCACTCGCCTTCGGCGCCCGCGGGAAAGCGGCGGTAGAACGAGAGACGGTAGGAGTTGAAGACGTACTCGACCTGGAGCGGGCTGCCCGCGCCGAAGGTCGCGTCCTGGAACGCGACCGGCGCCGCGGGAACGATCGTGGTCACGGTCCGCAGCGGCGCGTACACGCCGCGCAGCCACCACTCGCCCCGCGCGCGCATCGCGAGCACGACGCGTCCGGTGAACGTCGGCGAGTCGTCCGCCCTCGGCAGGTCCACCCGCGTGCCGGTCTTGCCCGGAACCGCGAAGTCGTTGCGCCCCTGCCAGGCCGCGTTTCCCTCGAGGTCGAGGCGCACTCGGCTGTCCGCGTGCGCCGTGCCCGCGGCGATCATCGCGGCGAGCGCCACGACGGGCAGCTGCCAGGAGGCGTGTCGCGAAGTCTTCATGGGTTCCTCATGCGACGAGCGACCGAAGGCGCTCGTCCAGCTCGGTGAGGGTGGCGAATCGTTCCACGCCCTTGAGCGCGGGGGGCGCACCGGCGCCGCCGGTCCAGAGAGGGAGCCGCCGCGGCAGCGCCTTGCGCAGCGCCGCGAGATCGCGCGCGGCGCGGACGCGGGCGCTCGCGGCCGAGACACTCACGACCACGGCCTCGGCGCCGGCGGCCACGGCGGCCTGGGCCACCTGGTCGATCGGCGTTTCGAGCCCGAGGTAGATCACCCGGCAACCGCGAACGGCCAACAGCACGCTGACCATGACGAGCCCGCCCTCGTGCTTCTCACCCGGCAGCGTCGTGGCCACGACGCGGGGGCCCCTTGCCTGCTGGTCGTAGGGTTCCCGCACGCCGCGCAGGAAGTCGGACACGCACCCGAAGGCGAAGTGCTCGTGCCGCACTTCTGCCTCGCCGTCCCCCCAGGCCCGTCCCACCCTGACCAGGAACTCGCCCACCAGTTCTTCCAGGCAACGCAGCGGTCCCATCTGCGCCCAGCCGGCCTGCAGCTCCTGCAGGAGGGTCGGGCGGTCGAGATCCAGCATCGCGCGCACCATTCGCTGGAGCCGATCGTCGATCCAGCGGGAGTCCACCGCGACGGGCTCCGCGGCTCGCGGCGCCGGTGGTGCGGGGCGGTCGTACACCGCGAGCAGGCGGTCGAGCTCGGGCAAGGAGAGCCGGAGAACCTCACCCGGTCGATGCCCACGCGCCAGCAGGCGACTGACCCGCCGCAGTTGATCGACCGCATCCGCTGAATACAGCCGGTGCCCGGAGGGTTTGCGCAGCGGCACGGGCGAGCCGTACCGCTGCTCCCAGGTGCGGATCGTCTCCGCGGGGATGTGGGTGGCCCTCGACAGGGCCCCGATCGAGAGCGACTCGCGCTCCCTGCCGTTCGCAGAAGCCTTCGCTCTGGCTGCCATCGATTCCTCTGGGTCTCCGTCGCTCCCCGATGCGGTCTCCGAACCGCGTCGGGGCAGTGTACGGCAATCGGCGGCCCGCCCATCGCCGTGGGCGCGGGATCCGGAACGTCCGCGACACCCGGACCGCCGCAGCGGTCCCGGGCGCCCGGCGATGCGGGCCCGGCGGCACGAGTCGCGGCCGCTCCCCGCCCCGGGGAGGCGGCCTTCCCGTCCGCGGACGACCCGCAAGCACGCTGTCCCGCCGTGCCCCGGCTAGGATGCACATGTTATGAAGAAGATTCAAGACCGTAATCTGACGACGCGAGGCACCCGGCAAGATAGGCCGTACATGGCTGTCCATGGCCAGTAGAGCGCTACTGTCTCGCCTGAGCCCAACTCACTACCTACTCAATAGCTATGCATTTCGTGAATCCTTCTGGCGACATGGACGTCCAAAGCGCCGTTGCCGCCCGACCGCGGGCGGCACGGAACGTGGTCTCGACCAGGACCCCCACCGCTTTCCCCAAGGAGGCGATCATGCCCCGTCTGACCAGGCTCGCCGCGTCGGCCCTCGCCGTCTTCTCCGCCCTCTTCCTCGCCAGCTGCAGCAAGGACTCGTCGAACAACCCCGTGGCGCCGAATCCCGGTGCCCGGGTGATGGTCGTGCACGCGTCGCCGGACGCGCCGGCCGTGGACCTGCTCGTGGACGGATCGGTTGCCGGAAGCGGCCTCGCGTTCCCGAACAACACCGGGTACCTGTCGGTCGCCAGCGGCACGCGCAACGTGAAGGTGAACGTGGCCGGGACCAGCACGACGGTGGTCAACGCCGACCTGAACCTCACCACCGGCACCAACTACAGCGTGTTCGCGTGCGACTCCGTGTCCCGGCTCGCGCCGCTCGTCCTGACCGACGACCTGACCGCCCCCGCGACCGGCAAGGCCCACGTTCGCTTCGTGCACCTCTCGCCCAACGCCCCGGCGGTGGACGTGGCCCTGACGGGAGGCGCGGTGCTGTTCCCGAACACGGCGTTCAAGGGGCACTCGGCGTTCACGCCCGTGGACGCGGGCACCTACGACCTCGAAGTGCGGCTGGCGGGCACCAGCACGGTGGTGCTGCCCCTGCCCGGCGTCACGCTGGAGGCGGGCAAGATCTACACGGTGTTCGCCAGGGGCTTCGTCGGAGGTGCAGGCGCGGAGGCGCTGGGCGCCCAGGTCATCGTGAACAACTGACAGCCGTGCCCGGGCCCTCGTGCAGAGCGCGAGGGCCCGGCACGTCGACCTTCGGGAGAGGAGCGCGAACACCGATGCGCTGGAAGACGATTGTGTCCTGCGCCCTGAACCCGGCGGCGGTGAAGGTCCTCATGCGCAGGCGGCGGTCGTGAAGGTCGCGATCGTCGGCGCGGGGATCTCCGGGCTCGCCGCGGCGCACGGTCTGCACCCGCGGCACGAGATCACGGTGCTGGAAGGGGATGACCGTCCGGGCGGGCACGCCCACACGGTCACGGTGGACGACGGCGGCGTCGAGCGCCGCCTCGACACCGGCTTCCTCGTCTACAGCCGTCGGAACTATCCCGAGTTCGACGCGCTCCTGGGGCAGCTCGGCGTGGCCACGCAGTCGACCTGCATGAGCTTCAGCGTCCGCTGTTCGCGGACCGGCATCGAGTACAGTGGTTCGGGGCTGGCGGGGCTCTTCAGCCAGCCGCGCAACGCCCTGCGGCCGTCGTTCCTGCGCATGGGGGGCGACCTTCTCCGCTTCTTCCGCCACGGCGCCGCCTTCGTGAGGCGCCTGCCGCCCGACGCGACGGTCGAGGACCTCGTGCGCGCGGCCCGGCTTTCGGACGCGTTCGTCCGCTGGCACCTGCTGCCGCTGGGCTCGGCGCTGTGGTCCGCTCCCCCGCAGGAGTTCCGCGGCTACCCGGCGCACTTCGTGATGACGTTCCTGGAACGCCACGACCTGCTCGAGCCCGACCTGTCGCGCCGCGTCGAGTGGCGGACGATCACCGGCGGCTCGGCGAGCTACGTCGAGCGACTCGTGGCGCCGTTTCGAGACCGCGTCCGTACCCGCACCCCGGTCCGCGGCGTGCGGCGTGCGGCGGACGGTGTTCGAGTGCGCACCGACGCCGGCGAGGAGCGCTATGACCAGGTCGTGTTCGCCTGCCACGGCGACGACGCACTGGCCCTGCTCGAGGACGCGACCGACGCGGAGCGCGACCTCCTCGGCGCGGTGCTCTACCAGGTCAACGACGTCGTGCTGCACACGGACCCGGCGCTGGTGCCGCGGAGCCGGCGCGCCCGGGCGAGCTGGAACTTCCATGTCCGCCCCGACCGCGAGCTCGCGACGGTGACGTACGACCTCAACCGCCTGCAGGGCATCGATTCGCCCACCCGCTTCTACGTGACGCTGAACGAGTCCGACGCCGTGGACCCCGCGCGGGTCCTGCGGCGGTTCCGGTACTCCCACCCGCAGTACTCCACCGACTGGATCCGGCGGCGCGAGCGGCTGCCTCTCGTGCAGGGCGCGCATCGCGCGTGGTTCTGCGGCGCCTACTTCGGCAACGGGTTCCACGAGGATGGCGTTCGCAGCGCGAACGCGGTCGTGCGAGGGCTCCTCGAATGCGGCGCGAGGGCGGCGTGAACAGCGCGCTCTACTTCGGAACCATCGGTCACCGCCGCCACGCGCCGGTCGTGCACGCATTTCGCTACCGTGCGTTCCTCGTCTACCTGGACCTCGGCGAACTCGCCGGGGTGTTCCGCGGGCGCTGGCTGTGGTCCGCGAGCCGGCCGGCCCCGGCGTGGTTCCGGCGCGCCGACCACCTCGGTGACCCGTCGCGTCCGCTCGACCAGGAGGTGCGCGACCTCGTGCTCGCGCGCGCCGGGTTCCGCCCGGCCGGAGCCGTGCGGCTGCTGACGCACCTGCGCTACTGGGGCTACTGCATGAACCCGGTGAGCTTCTACTACTGCCACTCGGCCGGCGGCGAGCGGGTGGAGGCGATCGTCGCCGAGGTGCACAACACGCCGTGGGGCGAGCGCCACTGCTACGTGCTCGACTGCCGGTCCGGGGCCGCGCCGGGAGCGGGCTGGACCTTCCGGCTGCCCAAGGAGTTCCACGTCTCCCCCTTCATGCCCATGGACGTCGAATACGTGTGGCACCTCACGCCGCCGGGGCCCGACCTCGCCGTCCGGATGGAGAACCATATCGGGGGCCTGAAGGTCTTCGATGCGACGATGTCGCTCCGGCGCCGGCCGATCACGACGGGGACCCTCGCCCGGGCCCTCGTACGCCATCCCTTCATGACCGGCACGGTGATCGCCGGCATCTACTGGCAGGCGCTGAAGCTCTGGCTCAAGCGCAGCCCCCGCCACCCTCACCCGGGCGCGGCACGGAAAGGAGTCACGGCATGAGCTCCACGTCCTCTCCCCCCCTCGTCGCGTCGGGACGGACCGCCGCGGCGATGCCGGACCGGCTGTTGCGCGGAATGGTTCACCGCCGGCTCGACGGGTTGCGCGAAGGTCGGCTCGTGATCCGGGACTTTGGCGGCTCGCGGGCGTTTGGCGCTGACTCCGAACTCGCTCCCGCGACGCTCGAGGTGTGCGACCCCGCCTTCTACCGGCGCGTGGTGACGGGCGGTTCGCTGGGCTTCGCCGAGTCCTACCTGCGCGGCGAGTGGCGCACGCCGGATCTCACGGCCGTCCTGCGCGTCTTCGCGCGCAACGTCGCACGCCACGGCGGGGGCCGCTGGACGCACGCCGCCCTGGAACGTCCGCTGGCCCGGCTCGCCCACGCCCTGCGCCGGAACACGCGCCGTGGGAGCCGGCGGAACATCCGCGACCACTACGACCTCGGCAACGACTTCTACGCGCTCTTCCTCGACGAGACGATGACCTACTCCTGCGCCGTCTTCGCGACGCCCGACGAGCCGCTCGCCGCCGCCTCCCGACGCAAGCTCGACCTCGCCTGTCGCAAGCTGGGCCTGCGTCCGGGGCACCGGCTGCTGGAGATCGGTTCGGGCTGGGGAAGCCTCGCGTTCCACGCCGCGCGCCACTACGGCTGCCACGTGACCACCACGACGATCTCCGAGTCGCAGCACGCGCACGTCAGCGCGCGCGTGCGGGCCGAGGGGCTCGGCGACCGGGTCGACGTGCTCCCGGCCGACTACCGCGACCTCCGGGGCAGCTTCGACCGGCTCGTGTCGATCGAGATGATCGAGGCCGTCGGGCACGAGCACCTCCCGGACTACTTTCGGGCCTGCGCCGCGCGCCTGCGGCCGGACGGGGCCATGCTGCTGCAGGCGATCACGATCCCCGACCGCGACTACCCCGCGTATCTCGGATCGGTGGACTACATCCAGCGGTACGTGTTTCCCGGCAGCGGCCTGCCGTCGCTCGGTGCGATCACCCGCGCCGTCGGCGACCACACCGACCTCCGCGTCCACGCGCTCGAGAGCCTCGGCCGGCACTACGGCGAGACGCTGCGCCGCTGGCGCGCCGCGTTCACGTCCCGCCTGGCCGAGGTGCGCGCACTCGGATTCGACGAGCGCTTCATCCGCCTGTGGAACTACTACCTCTGCTACTGCGAGGCCGGGTTCGAGGAGGGCTACGTGGACGACCTGCAGGTCGTCCTCGCCCGTCCGGGCTGGCTGCCGGAGGACGCGGCGGCGCCCGGGGGAGCGCTCCGATGACGCTCGCGCTCGCCGCGTGGGCCTGGGCCGCGTCGGCCGTGCTGATGACGCTGCTCTGGCTCTGGCAGCGCCGTCACGGCAACGCGGCCTACGTGGACGTGGCCTGGTCGTTCGCCACGGCCGCGATCGGTGTCGCCTTCGCTCTCGCCCTGGGTTCCGGGCCGCGCCGCTGGCTCATCGCGGGGCTCGCCGGGCTGTGGGGCGTGCGCCTCGGGTGGCACCTGTGGCGGCGCGTGAGCGGCGAGCCGCACGAGGATGTCCGCTACCGCGCGATGCGCGAGGCGTGGGGCACGCGGTTCCAGGTCCGCATGCTCGGGTTCTACCAGCTGCAGGCCGTCTGGTCCGTGCTCTTCGCGTTGCCGATGGCCTGGGCGGCCTGGAATCGCGGGCCGCTGGGCGGGTGGGACGCCGTCGGGGTGCTGGTCGGGCTGGCCGCGATCGCCGGCGAGGCCGTGGCCGACGGCCAGCTCGCGCGCTTTCGGCGCGCCGGCGCCTCGGGGCGGGTCTGCGACGTCGGCCTCTGGCGCTACTCCCGCCACCCGAACTACTTCTTCGAGTGGCTGCAGTGGTTCGCCTACGTGGCGTTCGCCGCCGGAGGCGACGGGCGCTGGCTGGCGTTGCTGGGGCCCGTCGTGATGCTCGCGTTCCTGCTGAAGGTGACCGGCATCCCGCTGCTGGAGCAGCGGATGCTCGAGAGCCGGGGCGAGGCCTACCGCGCCTACCAGCGCACGACGTCCGCCTTCGTGCCGTGGCCGCCCCGCGGGGCCGGCCGATGAGCGGCGCGCTGCTCCCGCTGGGCCTCGGTCTCGCCGAGCGCGGGCTGGTTCCGGATTCGGTCCTGCGCCGCGGGATCCGCCGCCTCTGCGAGCGCCACGCCGCGAGCCTTGCCGGCATGGACGACGCGGAGAACGAGCGCGAGATCGCCGCGTTCCTCGCCGCCGCGCGCCGCTCGCCGGTCGCGCCGGTTCCGGAGCGCGCCAACGACCAGCACTACGAGATCCCACCGGACTTCTTCGAGGCGGTGCTCGGGCCCCACCGCAAGTACAGCGCCTGCCACTGGTCGCCGGGCGTCACGGACCTCGCGGAAGCCGAGGCGGACGCGCTGCGGATCACCTGCGAGCGGGCCGGGATCGAGGATGGCATGAGCGTTCTCGAGCTGGGCTGCGGCTGGGGTTCGCTGTCGCTCTGGATGGCCGCCGCCTACCCGGCGGCGCGCATCGTGGCGATCTCGAACTCGGCCTCGCAGCGCGGTTTCATCCTCGCCGAAGCGGCGCGCCGCGGGCTCGGCAACCTCGAAGTCCGGACGATGGACATGAACGACTTCCGGCCCTTCGGGTCCTTCGACCGGATCGTCTCGGTGGAGATGTTCGAGCACATGCGCAACTGGGAGGAGCTGCTGCGGCGCCTCGAGCCCTGCCTGGCCCCCGAGGGGCGGCTGTTCCTCCACGTCTTCTGCCACCGCCGGTCGGTCTATGCCTACCTCGAGGAGGGCGCCGGCAACTGGATGGGCCGGCACTTCTTCAGCGGCGGCATGATGCCTTGCCGTGACTACCCGAGACGCCTCGAGAGTCCCTTCGAGGTCGAGGCGGAATGGACCTGGAGCGGCGAGCACTACCGCCGAACCGCGGACGCCTGGCTCGCCAGGCTCGAACGCAACCGCGGTGCCGCGCTGAAGGCGCTCGCCGTCGCCCACGGGGAGGCCCAGGCGAGGCGGTGGTTCGGCCGCTGGCGGATGTTCTTCCTCGCCTGCGCGGAAATGTTCGGCCTGCGGGGCGGCGAAGAGTGGTTCGTCGCCCACTGCCGGCTCAGGCGTGCGGCGTCCGCAGGGGCGGCGCGCCCGGCACCATCACCCGACCAGCTCGACCAGCGCCCCCATGAGCAGGATCGCTAACGGGGGCGCGGTCGTTGCACTGCCAAAGGTCGCAACGGGTTCAGAAGTCGAGGTCCACCTGGAACGTCGCCGTCGTGGCCGATTCCGGGTTGTTGAACAGGTCCACGGCGCCGATCGCCGAGACGTTGGGCGCGAACTTCCACGCCAGGCCAAAGTTCGACGTGCCGTAGGCGCTTTCGGTGCCCATGTACTCGGCGCAGAGCCAAAGCCTGTCGGTCCACTCCGACATCGTGCGCTCCCACGCCAGGAGAACGCCGCGGTTGTCCTTCTTGCCGTTGGCGTCGAGGAGAAGATCCTGGTTGCCCACGAACCAGCCGACCGAGACGCGGCCGAGGTTCGTCGATCCCGCCGGGATCGTCTTCGCCACCTTGGCGTACACGATGTTGAAGTCGGTGGCGCCCGACTTCGTGCCCACGTCGTAGATCCCGGCCGCGAGCGCGGGCGCGAACGTGCCGAAGGCGCCTTCCGGCACGCCGAGCTTCACGTTGCCGTACATGGGATCCTCGTCGAGCACTCCCAGGCCGCTCTTGTGGTCGATCCCGACCTCGGCCTGGACGACCTTCCACGGGATCACGCCGACCGTCAGTCCGAGGTTCGTGACCGTGGGAATCCGGTGACCGGCCACGTCCATCTCGATCGGCAGGTAGTAGTCGCTGGTCACGTGAACGACGCCGAACGGCTGGACGTCCGTGGACGGCGCCCACAGGTGGGTGCTCGCCGTCGCCAGCGCACTCCGGACCGTGGCGGTTGCCGGCAGCGTGCCCGCGAACACGACGAACAGCAGCAGCGGGCGGAGACGAGGCCTCAGGCCTCCAAACGGGCCGGCCATGGTCACATCCCCTCGTAGGCGGCTTCGCCGTGCAGCGCCTCGTCCAGGCCCCTCTCCTCCTCGATGTCGCTGGTGCGCACGTGCGCGACGCGGTCGATCAGCCAGAGCATGCCGAGCGTGAAGGCGAACGCGTAGATCGACGAACCGACGACGACGATCGTCTGCTTGAAGAAGAACGCCGGGTTGCCGTGCAGGAGGCCGTCGGCGCCGCTGGCGTTCACGGCCGTGTTCGCCAGGACACCGAGCAGGATGATCCCGAGGGCGCCGCCGACTCCGTGCACGCCCCACACGTCGAGCGCGTCGTCCCACTTGAGCCGGTTCTTCAGGTTGACCGCGAAGTAGCACACGGCGCCGGCCGCGACGCCGACGATCGCCGCGGAGGTGGGCGTCACGTAGCCGGCGCACGGCGTGATGGTTGCCAGGCCCGCCACCGCGCCGGTGAGCAGGCCCAGGAACTTCGGCTTCCGCTCGAAGATCCACGCCAGGAGCATCCACACCGGGCCGGCGAACGACGCGGCGATGTCGGTGTTGAGGAAGGCGAGCCCGGTGACCGCGTCCACCTTCAGCTCGCTGCCGGCGTTGAAGCCGTACCAGCCGAACCACAGCAGGCCGGTGCCGAGCGCCACCAGCGGGATGCTGTGCGGCACGCTGTCGCCGAAGCGCCTTCGGCCGACGTACAACACCGAGGCCAGCGCGGCCATGCCCGCGATGTTGTGCACCACGATGCCGCCGGCGAAGTCGAGGACCCCCCACTTCGCGAGCAGTCCGCCGCCCCAGACCATGTGGACGAACGGGCAGTAGACGAGCGTCAGCCACGCGATCAGGAAGAGCAGGTAGGGGCCGAAGCGGATCCGGTTCGCGAACGCGCCCGTGATGAGCGCCGGAGTGATGATGGCGAACATCATCTGGTACGCCATGAACACGAACTCGGGGATGTTCCCGCTCCCGAACGGCGAGGGCGTCGTGAGCGTCACGCCGTGCAGGAAGGCCTTGTGGAGGTTGCCGATGATGGCGCCCTCGCCGCCGCTGAAGCAGAGCGAGTAGCCGTAGGCCCACCACACGATGGTGGTGATGCCCATCGAGATGAAGCTCTGGATCATGATCGCGAGCACGTTCCTGCGCCCGACCAGACCCCCGTAGAAGAACGCCAACCCGGGCGTCATGAGCATCACCAGGCTGGTCGCGACGAGCATGAAACCGGTGTTGCCGGTATCGAACATGGACGGCCTCCGTGGTTCCGCGATCCGCCGGGGGGTCGGATTCGCGCACCCGGACGATAGCCATGCGGTGATGCGCGGGACCATCGGGCGGTCCCTGATTCGTCGGGGCGGAATCCCTGAGGCGCTCCGGACGGATCGGCGCCGGTCGGACGCCCGGTGCCGGGCCGGAAGGCGTACCCGGCAGGCCGGCGAACGCGGGCGCGCCGCCCCCGGCGTGGGGTCAGTCGAGGTGGGTCAGGCCCTCGCGAAGGGCGTAGCGCGTCAGCTCGGCGATGCTGTGGATGTCGAGCTTGTCCATGACGTTCTTGCGGTGCGTCTCGACGGTCTTGATGCTCACGACCAGGCTCTGGGCGATCTCCTTCACGCTGCGGCCCTCGCTGAGCATCTGGAGCACCTCCCGCTCGCGCGCGCTCAGCACCGAGAAGGCCGACTCCGGCCGATCCGTGGCGAGGGCGAGGTAGTCGCGCACGACGTTCCCGGCCACCGCCGGCGCCAGGTGGATTTCGCCCCTCGCGGCGCAGCGGATGGCCTCGACCAGCGCGGCGACTTCGCAGTCCTTGAGAACGTAACCCAGCGCGCCGGCGCGCAACGCCTCGACGACGAACCGGTGGTCGGCGTGCATCGACAACACGACCACGGCGACGCCGGGATGCTCGGCGCGCAGTCGGCGGGTCGCCTCGAGGCCGTTCAGGCCCGGCATCGAGACGTCCATCAGCACGACGTCCGGACGCCACGCCGGAACCCGGGCGAGCAGGGACGTACCGTCCGCGGCCTCTCCGACGACCTCGAGATGCGGCTGCTGATCGAGCAGGGTGCGCAGGCCCTCGCGAAACAGGCGGTGGTCGTCCGCGAGTACGACGCGGATCCGCGCGGGCCCGCGGGGCTTCAGCACGGCAGCCTCAGGCGCACGCGGGTGCCGAGGCCCGGCGACGAATCCACGCGTGCGTCCCCGCCGAGGTGGCGCATCTGCTCGCGGATGCTGAAGAGCCCGAAGTGGTCCGCGAGGCACTCGGTCGTGTCGAGCGTGGCGACGTCGAACCCGGCGCCGTCGTCGGCCACATCGATCTCGAGCTGCGCCTTGCCGACTTCGAGCCGGACCGACGCGTGTCCGGCTCCCGCGTGCTTGACCACGTTGGTCAGCAGTTCCTGCACGGCCTTGAACGCCGCCGCGCTGAGCGCGTCGTCCAGCGCACGGTGGCGCTTCGGGGCATCGATCCTTACCGCGAGCCCGTGCCGCGTACGGAAGTTGTCGGCCAGCCAGTGCAGCGCCGATGCGAGACCGAGCTCGTAGAGCACGGGCGGACTGATCTGTGACGTCAGGTCGCGCGTGTAGCGGATGGTCTGGTTGAGCAGCGCCAGCGTGTCGCCGATTTCGTCCTCAAACCCGCAGAAGGTGGCGTTCGACTGCAGGCGGGCGATGTGCAGCCGGATGAGCGCCAGAGCCTGCCCGATGTGATCGTGAAGGTCGTCGGCGATCGCCCGCCGCTCGGACGCCTGGACGGCCACGAGCTGGGCGGCCAGCTGCCGGAGCTGGAGCTGGTAACGCTCGATGCGGGCCCGATCACGGGCCTGCTCGACGAGACGGCGCGACAGTTCCTCGTTGGCGCGCGCCAGCTCGTCGGTGCGCTCGCGCACCTGGTGCTCGAGCGAGGCGTGCGCCTCCTGCAGCGCCTCGTCGGCCAGCATGCGCTCGAAGTAGGAGCCCAGCATCTCGGCCAGCGAGTCCAGCAATGCCCGCTCCTCGGCCAGGAACGGCCCCTCGTCCGCCGGCGGGCACGAATCGCGGTAGGCGATCTCGATCTCGCCCGGGGGGCTGCGGCGCACGGTGATCGCGGCTCGCTGCATCCACGGGGTGGGCTCGAAGCGAGCGGTTGCGACTTCGAGCCCGCGGAAGCGGACGCGCGCTTCGGTCAGGGAGGGGTACTGCCAGGCTGGTGGAAGGATCGCGACCACGCGCTGCATGACCGCGCGGGCCGGCTGGTCGTCCGCCTGGAGGATGCGCGCCGCCTGGTGCAGCGCACTGAGCTCCTTGACGCGTTCCTGCAGGCGACTCTGGAGGTCGTAGGTCATCGGGGAACGTTGCCCCTGGGCTCTCGATGGCGGGGCTCGCAGTACGCGAGCCGTCCGGAAGAGTAGCGCTCCCATGGGCGGCGGCCAACCGGTGGACACCCGGCCACGCCCGGGCCGGACCGCGACCATCTCCTGTTCGCGCTGCTCCAGGAAATGGATGCCGGCGTCGAATCCCGCTGAGACGAGGTTCACGCGGCCTTGCTCGCTTGTGACGTCGAGCACGACATCGGGGTCGTCCGGGGCGCACTGCCCGAGCCGGAGCGGACGACCATGGGGCACGAGTACTGCGGCATCGTCGAGGAGGTCGGGCGCGACGTCCGGTCGACAAGGCCGGTGCAGTTCGTGATCGGGTCGTTCTTCGCTTCGGACCACACATGCCCGCACTGCTCGGCCGGCCTGGCGCCGTCGGTCTTGCGACCCGGGGCGCGGCCATGGTCGCCGCCTGCAAGAGCTCGAGGTCCGCGTCGGTGCCAGCGGTCGGGGCGAGTCCGAAGGGGGGCCGCCGGGAGACCAACGATCGCGTTGACCCAGGGTCGCTCCCTATCAGCGCAGGACGACGATCGCCCTCCGCGCCGATGCGGTTCCCGCCTCGAGCCGCGCGTAGTACACACCCGGCGCCACCCGGGTGCCGCGGTCGTCGGCGCCGTCCCAGGCGACGCGATGGCGGCCCGCGAGGAACGCGCCGTCGGCCAGCGTCCGCACGCGGCGTCCCGAGGCGTCGAACACGACCAGGCGCACCGTGCCGTCGCGCGGCAGCTCGAACGCCAGGCTGGCGCGACCCACGAGGGGATTCGGAAAGGCCGGGCCGAGCCGGACCGCGGCCACGGGCCCCGCGACCGGGTCGTCCACCCCGAGGCTGGCGTTCACCGTCGTCTCGAACCGCGCCAATGCGAAGTTGTGGTCGCCGTCGTACTTCTGGTAGCCGGCGATCACGAAGTGGTTGGCGCCGTCGAAGCAGGCGCCCGACGCGGTCTCGTCGTTTCCCGGAAAGTTGATGAAGCGCGACAGGGTCACCGCTCCGGCCGGTGTGAGCTGGATCCAGCCCATGAGATCTCCGAGCGAGCCGGCCGCGAGGATCTGGCCGTCGCCGCGCACGTCGATCGAATAGACGGCCCCGTCGGTTCCGGCGCCCCAGTCGTAGACCGCCCGTCCGTAGGGCCAGCTGGTGCAGCCACGCGTCGTGCAGGCGGCCGGAACGCCGAGCGACGTGTATCTCGCGACCACGAACACGGTGTGGCCGCCGGTCTCGTGGGATCCGCCGGCGTAGAGGTAGCCGGTGGGCCCGACCGCGAGCGCGTTGAGGTAGTCGTTGCCTCCGACGTCGGTGCGTGTATGCCCCGACGTTCCGAAGCCGGTGTCCAGCGCCCCCGCCGGGGTGAAGCCGACGAGGGCGAAGTCGGCGTCCACGAATCCCCCCAGCACGATGCGCCCGTTTCCCTCGACGACCATGGACGACACCCACTGGCTCGAGACTCCGGGGAAGTCGAACGTCTGCTTGCCGTCGCCGTCGAACGTGTCGTCGAGGATGCCGTCGCTGGTGAAGCGGGCCACGCCGAAGACGAAGTGCGATCCGTTGAACACCGGCCCGGCGACCAGAATCCGGTCGTCGGAGGTCAGTGCGATGGCGACTCCGTAGTCCTGGCCGCCGAAGAAGTCCACGACGTTGTAGCCGAAGAAGCCGAAGGTGTCGTCGAGGGAGCCGTCGCTGTTGAAACGTGCGACCAGGAAGTTCACTCCGTTGCCCGTGCCCTCGTACCCGCCGACCACGATCTTGCCGTCGGACTGGACGAGAACGGCCCGGCCCACGTCGTCGTTGCTGAAGTCGAGCGAGACGCGGCCCCGGGTGCCGAACGTGCCGTCGAGCTGTCCGTCCGTCGTGAACCGCGCGAGGGCGAAGTCGCTCTCCGTGTAGCCGAGGTTGGACACGCTGCCCGCCACGACGAGCCGTCCATCGGACTGCCGGGCCAGCGCGTAGCCGGTCTCCTGCGAACCGGGTGGAAACCCGGGATCGTCGAAAGCCGCCGTCTGCAGGCCGGGTGACTGGACGTACGAATTCGGCCACCTCCGGTAGACGTCGCAGTCGGAACCGTTCGGAACGACGGCGAGCAGGCGGCCGTCGGGGTAGCGGGTCAGCGAGGGCCACTGAGACAGCCCGTTCGCACCGCCCAAGGGGTCCGACGGGCCCAACCCGGAGGAGCCGGTCAGGTTGAACGTGTTGTCGAACGAGCCGTCCGGGTTCAGCGCGTAGAGAACGGCGTTGCCGCCGGATCTCCCGATCATCAGGATCTTGCCGTCGCCGGCGACCGCCAGGTCGGTGATCTCATCCACGCCCGCGACCGTGAGCTTGCCGTCGGAATCGAGGCTGCCGTCCAGCGCGCCGTTCACGAGGTCGTACCTCCCCACGTGGTTGTCGCCGGCCACCAGGAGCTTCCCATCGGGCTGGATCACGACGGCGCGCGCATAGTCGAGATCGCCGAAGCCGGTCGTCAGCTTGCCGTCACCGTCGAAGGTGTTGTCCAGGGTCCCGTCGGCGTTGAGCCGCACGATCCCGAAGTCCGAGTCGAGGGTGATGATGCCTCCGAAGGTATTGCCGACGAGCACGATCCGGCCGTCGTCCTGCAGCACCGCGTCGAAGCAGCGGTCATCGCCGCCCAGGCCGATGGTCAGCTTTCCGTCCCCGCTGAAGGTCGGATCGAGGCTCCCGTCCGGGTTGAGGCGCGCGGCCGCGAAGTCCCAGTCGCCGCCCACGTACGAGTACCCGGCGAGCACGATCTTCCCCGAGGGCTCGATCAGGACCTTCTCGGCGATGTCCGTGTCGTTCGAGATCCCGAACCGGACGAAGCCGCCGGAGCCGAACGAGAGGTCCGGCGACCCGTTCGGCGTCAGCCGGAGCACCATGATGTCCGCGGGGCTCGTGTCGGCGTAGCCCGCCACGACGATCCTTCCGTCCGGCTGGATCGCGACGCTGCGTGCGACGGCCGCGTACTGCAGGTTGGAGAGGGTGGCGGCGCCGTCCTGGTCGAAGCTGGTGTCGAACGTGCCGTCCGGATTGAGCCGGACGACCCGCACCGCGATTCCCGCATAACCCGCGAGCACGATCTTGCCGTCGGGCTGAACCGCGTGCGCCGTCAGGTTGTGGTCGAGCAGCACGTGCCCGAAGGTGCCGAAGCGCGCGAAGTACGGGTCGAGGTCGCCCGGAAGGGCCCGGGCCGTCGCAGCCCACGCCACCGAGAAGGCCGCCAGCATGAACACCAGCAGGCGGTGGGCGCCGGGCCAGGAGGCCGCACTCGGGCGGCGGCCGACGGTCGTGGGGGCTGGGCAGCGCATGGGGCACCTCCGGAAGGTCAGCGGGCGTCGGGCCGTGATCGGCCGCTCTTCCCGCCCAACGGATGGGGGCCCCCGAACGAACAGGAAACAGCAACAAACTCGGTCCGCCTGCGGATTCGAGCCGTACCGCGCATTCGAGCCCCTGCCGCATCGAGGCGCGCTCGGCGCTCTGGCGCATGGACTTGCGGGCCTGCGGTGCCACCCTGAGCCCATGACCCGCCTGCGCCGCGCTCGCCAGCCGGCCGCGTCCCTGCTCCGCGCGATTCGCACCCTCGCCCTGCTCGTCGCGGCCTGTGGACTCGTGGAAGCCCGCCGACTTCGTGAAGCCGTCCGAGGTCGCGCGGCGCTTCGGGATCGATCCCGACTCGACCGGCCCGCGGCGATCGCCCAGACGCTCGACGCGACGTCGAATCTCGCCGCGCAGGACCGCATGAGACGGCTCGCTTCGTCCGAGCGACTCATCGTTCCCGGGCACGACCCGGCGGTCTTCGAGCGCTTCCCGCGGGTCGCACCCGGCGTCGTCCGGATCGAGTAGGCGTGGAGTCGTCCCGACGGGCTACGGGGTGCCCTGCGGAAGATTGACGTGGGCCCTCTCGCACGCGCCCCGGGTCCTCACGACCCGAATCCCGCGATGCTCTCCTCCAGTAGTCGGTTGAACTCCTCTGGCGCTTCCCACATCAGGACGTGCCCCACGTCCGGGATGATCCTCGCCTCGAACGACGGCACGTACTTGCGCATCGCCTCGACGTTCGTCGGCTCCTGGGCGGAGTTGATGGCGACCACGGGAACCCGCAGCGCCTGCAGCGCGCTCGCGCAGTCCTCGTTCATCCAGTGCATGGTGGCGTCCAGTGACGGCCGCCAGCCGGGTCGTGGCCCGCCTGCGAGCATGGCGAGCACGCGCTGGTACGAAGCGTCCACGTTCCGGCGGAAGAAGTACTGCGTCTTCTCGACGGTCGGATGAGTGACGACGTCCATCATGATGCTGTCACGGACCTGCACGACGGCGTCGGGGATCCTCTGGTCGGGATCCTTGATCGTGTCCACGAGGACGATCCCCGCGACGCGATCGGGCATGCGGCGGGCGGCCTCGACCACCACCGGCCCGCCCATCGAGAAGCCCACGAGCACGACCCTCTCCGCGCCGACCGCCTTCACGACCCGCTCGATGTCCTCTCCGAACGCAGCCGTGCTCCAGTCCGCGCGGCCGTCGCCGGACTCGCCGAAGCCGGGTAGGTCGAGCGCGATCACCTCGTGGTTCTGTGAGAAGTGGGCAACCTGCGCGTCCCAGATCGTGCGGTTGTTGCTCCAGCCGTGGACGAGGACGAGCGCCGGTTCACCTTCCCCCGTCGCGTCGAAGGCGATCTTCACGCCGTCCGCGGAGGTGGCAGTGGTGTCGTGGCGGGTCGCGGTGCAACCGGGAACGAGGACGAGGGCGGTGAAGAGCACACTGAACCGGAGTGTCGTCGTGAGGTTCATCACGAACTCCCGCGTTGGTGTGGGGTGGCGGGACTCTCGAGCGCGCGAAACGAGCAGCGGGGCGTCAGGTGCCGCCTCGTGCATCCCTCGGCGCCGCCGGGCACGCTTCGTTCGCAGAGCCTCTACAGCAGGCAGACCGACCGCGCCACTCCTATCCGCCATCCCCCGGTCCAGGCCGGAGAAGCAGCGTCCGAAATCGGGGTTGCGATCGCAGCAGGTCGAACTCGCGGTCCTTTCGCGGCCAGTCGAGCCACGGCAGGTCGCTGGGGCTCGTCGCGCGGGGCGGACCGAGAAAGCCGTCCGAGACCCTCGGCGAACGCGACCTCGCCGACGTCACTTCAGCCCGAGATCGCTCCCCTTCGGGGTTCCTGCCTCGATGCGGACTTCATTGAAGAGCGCGTGGACCGCCGGGCTCATCATCGGCGCTTCGATCGGCCACACCAGCGTCATCTCGGCGCGGCGCGGGGCGAACGGTTCCCGGTCGAGGAGCGGGTGGAGCTCGGAGGTCAGCCGGACGACTATCGGGGCGAAATCCCGGAAGGAGCGCTGCATGAGAAAGCGCACCGCGCGGTCGTGCTCTTCGACCCGCACCGCGACGCAAGCCGCGCCGACGATGAATTCGCCGCCTCCGGAAGGCCAGGCTCCGCGGTCCCAGGCCTTCAGGAAGGTCCTCGCGTCCTCGAAGCGTTCCTCTTTCAGCGCCACGGAGGCCTCGACCACCTGCATGGCGACACGATCCGCGCCGTCGGCCAGCGCGTCGCGGACGGCCTGCCTCGCCCCTTCGAGATCTCCCCGCAGGAGCGCCGCCGTGGCCCGTGTCAGATGGACACCCGTCACGTAGAACTCTTCGTCGGAAAGCAGCCGCGCACGGTCGGAGACCGTCACCGCCTCTTCCATCCGCCCGGTCATGGACAGCAGCCACGCCAGCCACCCGTGAGCGAACGGTTCCTGGGGATCCAGCTCCATCGCCCGCCGGATCAGCCGCTCGGTGGCGGCGACATTGCCCGCGCCGAACTCGTGCACCGCCAGGGTGATCAGGGTGGGCGTGTAGTTCGGGTTCGCCTCGGTCGCCTTGATCAGGGAGCGGCGAGCCGCTGCCGGGTCACCGGCGTATCTCAGGACGAGCCCCTCGGACTTGTATCCTTCGGCCAGCTTCGGGTTGAGCGTGATGGCGCGGCGGGCCGCCTCGAGGCCGCGCGTAGCGACCCCTTCCGTATCCTCGGTCAGCTCCCACTGCAGCGTCTGTCCACAGCAGTCAGCGATGCCCGCCCAGGCAAGCGCGTACTGAGGATCGACCGCGATCGCCTGCTCGAAGAGTGCAAGGGCCTCCCGGAAGCCCTCCGGCGAGTAGGTGCGGTAGCGCTCGCGGCCCTTCAGGTAGAGGTCGTAGGCCCGGACGTCCTTGGGCCGGTCCTGGACCAGTTGCCTTGCCTCCCCTGGAGAGAGCGCGACGCGAAGTGCGGCGGCGATGGAGGACGCGATCTCCTCCTGCACGGCGAAGACGTCCTCGAGCGTCCGGTCGTAGCGCTCGGCCCAGAGCTGGAACCCGTCGGCGGCGTTCACGAGCTGGACGGTGATCCGCACCCGGTCGCCGGCTCGCCGTACGCTGCCCTCGACGACGGCCCCCACACCGAGGTCCGCTCTCACCCGCGCCGGATCCACCGGGGTTCCCCGGTAGCGCGCCACGGCGTTGCGCGAGGCGACCCGCAATCCCTTGATCTTGGAGAGGTCGGTGAGGATGTCCTCCGTGATGCCCGAGCAGAAGTACTCGCTCTCGGAGTCCTTCGCCAGGTTCTCGAAGTACAGTACGGCGAGCGAAGGTACGTCGGGCGACGCGGGCGCCGCAGAGTGAGATCCCGACAGGTCGAGGCGGATCGCGTTCAGCTCGCGTCGCAGGTCGCCGATATCCCGCGGCCGCTCCTCCGCGTCCTTGGTGAGGCAGCGTCGCACGAGGTCGCGCAGCCGCTGCGGGGTGCCGCCCGGCAGGATGCTCCAGTCGGGCTCGCGCTCGATGATGCGCGCGATCACGTCGGAAGCCGTCGCGCCGCCGAAGGCCTGGTGCCCGGCGAGGCATTCGTAGAGCACGCAGCCGAACGCCCAGACGTCGGCGCGGCGGTCCACCGCCCGCCCACGCGCCTGCTCGGGGCTCATGTACGAGGCCGTGCCGAGGATGACTCCCTCGCCGGTCTCCGCTTGCACGGCTGTCGGCGACGACGACAGGTCGAGCGCGGACGAGCCCTGGGGGGCACCGCCCTTCGCGAGCCCGAAATCGAGCACCTTGACGGCACCGGAGGGCGTGAGCATGACGTTGCCGGGCTTGAGATCGCGGTGCACGATCCCGCCCTCGTGGGCCGCTTCGATGGCGGCCGCGATCTGCCCACCCACTTCGAGGGTCTCGCGAACGGGGAGCGGGCCGCGGGCGAGCCGCTGGGCGAGCGACTCGCCCTCGACGAGCTCGAGGGCCAGGTACGAGCCACCGCCGGCGTCCTCGATACCGTAGATTCCGGCGATGTTCGGGTGGTTGAGCGAGGCGAGCAGCTGGGCCTCCCGCTCGAAGCGCGCCCGACGATCGGCCTCGTGGGCGAGGCTCTCGGGAAGCGCCTTGATGGCCGCGGTCCGGCCCAGGCGGGTGTCGCGAGCGCGGTACACCTCACCCATCCCACCGGCACCGAGGGGCTCGATCACCTCGTAATTGCCGATTCGAGTGCCGGTCGTGAGGGCCATGGTCGGAAAACCTACCGCAGGCCCCTCGGTCCAGAAAGCTCCGCCCGTCCGGCAGGCCGAGTCACTCGAGCCCGGGAAACGAGGCCCGACGGGCGGCTGCCGCTGACGGAGCTCATGGTCACGATGCCGGTCGGAAGCTCAGGACAGGCCCCCCCGGACGCTGCTCGCCTGCAGCGGCATCACGGCATCAGGTGGTGGCTGCCGCCGCGGGCCGGAACGCCTCCGCGTTCTCGCCGAACGACCACAGGTGCGGGGGCGCCACGCCGAGCGTCCGCAGGTAGGCGTAGAGCTGTCCGCGGTGGTGGACGTACTTGTCCGACATCAGCGTGAAGGAGACGAAGCCGGGGAAGCTCATGCCCCACGGCGTCGAGGTCATGCCCATGACGCGATCCTCGGGCAGCGAGCGCACGGCCTTGTCGGCCGCGTCCCAGCACTCGTGGCAGTAGCGCAGCAGGCCCGTCCTGGTCTGCAGCAGCGCCTGCCTGTTCATCGTGTGCCTCCGGGTCGGGATGGAGTCGGCCTCACTGGAGCGTTTCCATCCTGGGGAGCGCGATCCGATTCCGCCAGATCAATTGCGGTGCGAGCGCGGCTCGCAGCGTTCTCGCGATCGTTTCTCCCCCGTTCAGACGGTGATGACGATCTTCGAGCGCGCGTGGTCGGTTTCGAAGCGCCGCATCGCGGTCGGCAGCTCCTCGAGCGGATACATCGTCTCGATCTCCGGCACCATCCGGCCGCCCTCCAGGAGCTGTGCGAGCATGTCGGCGTGCTCCGGCCCCGGCACCTCCGAGGAAGGGTTCGACCAGTGAATGCGCCGGGCCTTCGCAGCCGCCGGGCCCCTGATCGACTGGTCGAGCATGAGCCGCATGTTCGTGAACCCGACAATCACCACCGTGCCTCCCGGCAGGACCGTCCGAAGCATGTCCCCAACGGCCCGGTTCCCCACGTTGTCGAGCAGCAGGTCACAGGACTCGCCCGTACGCGTGAAGTCGGTACGAGCATAATCGACGACCCGGTCCGCACCGAGCCGCCGCACCATCTCCACGTTCCGGGTGCTGCAGACACCCGTGACCCTGGCTCCGAACGCCTTCGCGATCTGGACGGCGAATGTGCCCACGCCGCCGGACGTGCCGTTGATGAGCACATTCTGGCCCGGCTTCAAGCCCCCCCGCTCGCGCAGTCCGATGAGCGCCGCGACAGCCGCCCCGGGCACGGCGGCCGCCTGCTCGACGGTAACGTTCCCGGGCTTGCGGGCGACGAACCCGTGCTCCGAGACGATCAGGTATTCCGCGAACGCGCCCAGGCTGAAACCGTCGGTGCCCCCGAATACCTCGTCGCCGGGTCGGAATCGCGTGACCCCGTCGCCCACCGCGTCCACGGTGCCGGCGTAGTCGTAACCCAGGATCGTGTTCTTCGGCCTGAGCAGCCCGTACTCGAGGCGGACGAGGACGGGCTTCCCACGCAGGAAGTGCCAGTCCACGGCGTTCACGGAGGAAGCTCTGACCCGGATCCGCAGCTGGTTCGGGCCAGGATCGGATGATTCGACCGCTTCGAGGCGAAGAACCTCGGGCCCGCCGTAGCGCCGACTGGTCATGGCCTTCATGCGTGCGCCCTCCCCGGCGATCAGGTCAGGGACGCATCCTCCACGACGCCGCTAGCGGATGCCCCTCCTGTTCGCCCGCCGGGGCATCGGGCCGCGCTTGCCCGCGAGGTTGAACGCCACCGCGGCGCGGATCAGGCGCTTGAAGGCGGCCTCGTCGAGCTCTTCGCCTTCGTGGAGGTCGATCGCGCGCCGGACCCTGCCCTCGAGGCTGGAGGTGAAGAGGCCCGCGGGATCCTCGAGCGACGCGCCCTTCGCGAACGTGAGCTTCACGGCGCTCTTGTAGGTCTCGCCGGTGCAGAGGATCCCGTCATGGGACCACACGGGAATGTTCCACTTCCACTCCTCGACGACCTCGGGGTCGGCGGCGTGGATGAGCGCGCGCATGCGTGCGAGCGTCTTCCCGCGCCAGTCCCTCAGCTCCTCGATCCTCGCGTTGATCCGTTCGGAGGCGGATTCCATCCCGGTCACTCCTCTTCGGCCGCATGAGGCCGAAGCACCAGCCTGCCGTAGGCGACGAACGCGCAGAGTGCGGCGACCACGAGCCAGTAGGCGACGGGACCGTAGTCCTTCGTCCCTGAGGCGATGTGGACCGTGGTGAACATCAGCATCTCGGCGCCGATGAGGATCGCCCCGATGGGCGCCGCGAAACCCAGCCGCTTCCGGATCATCGGGGCGACCAGCCCCAGAGCGCAGAGCAGTTCGACGACGCCGAGCGCCATCCAGAGCCCGTGGGGAATCGCGCTCAGGGAAGGCACGGTCTGCTCCGAGTTCATGTACTTCCAGAGGGCACCCGTCACGGTGTGCAGGGCAAGGAGGATCTGGAGAATCCACAAGAGGATGTTCACGATCTTTCGCCTCCCAACAAGCTCTGGCTCAACGCGGCGTCGGGGTCCCGGCCCCGGGCTCGAGAAACCCGTGACGAAGGGCGCTTCGACGGGGTCTAGACACCGAACTGCTTCGCGTATTCACCGACCAGTCGCTGCCAGCCGTCGAACTTCAAGGCCTCAGGGCCGACGATTCGCCCCATCGGCTGGCCCGCGAGGGACCGTTCGAGGACGTCGAAGCAGATGTGCCAGCCCGCGGCCCCCCACGTGATGAAACGTCGCTCGATGCTGTGCCAGAGGGTGAGGCGTGTGCCGCCGCTTCCCGACGGTTCCAGCTCCCATCGAAGCCCTTGCCCCGCCCAGCTGTACTCGAGCAGCCGTGGCTCTTCCGCCCGCTGCACCGTGGTCTCGGAGACCTGCGGCGTCGGCGCCCCGACGGTCGTGAGCTTCACCGACCCGACTGTCGCCAGGCTTCGATCGGCGTCGAACGGGGCCCATTCCCGAAGGTGGGCCGGATCCGTGAGCGCCTGCCAGACTCTCTCTGGCGGATGGCGAAGGTCACGGACCAGGACGAGCGTCCACTTCTCTCCTTCCTTCCGGATCTTCGCGCCCGCAGCGGGGCCCGGCACGTAGCTTTCGCGGCCGCTCATCGACTTCTTCCCCTCGTTCGGGCGGCAGGTCGGCCGCGCCTCGCCACGGGCCGCCGTTCCATGCGATCGAGGTGGCGCTCGAGGGCATCGACGCGGTCCGACCAGAAGCGCCTGAACGGGGCGAGCCAGGAGTCCACCTCCATGAGCGGCTCCGGCCGCAGCCGGTAGACGCGGCGCTGAGCCTCGACCCGCGCCTCCACGAAGCCGGCTTCGCGCAGGACTCGCAGGTGCTTCGAAACGGAGGGTTGCGGCATGCGAAGTCGGCGTTCGAGCTCGCCGACCGACCTCTCCGACGTGGCCAGAAGGCTCAGGAGGGCGCGGCGGTTCGGCTCCGCGAGAATGGCGAAGGCGGATTCCACGTCGCGTATATTCCATGCCTGGTATATGCCTGTCAAGGTACTTGTGGGAGTAACCCGGTCCGGGCGGCGAATTCGTTCCTGCGCGAAGCTCAACAGCAATCCGCGGGGGACTGTGCCATCTTCCCGGGGCCCGAGTCGTCGCCCGCTCCGGAGGAGACCTGATCCATGGACCATCCCGCCCCGTTCACCGCGATCGCGGTTCTCGCGTTCGGCCTGCTCGTGGCCCTACCGGCCTCGGAGGCCGCGGCCGCTCCTCCCCACGGCTCCGGGGCGCCCGCCGAGTCGCTCCTCGTCACGGGCCCCACGAAGACGGAGGTCACCGGCGCGACGAGCGTCCCGATGGCCGCGGGCGCATCCCATGTGCTCATCGACGTCCGCATCGACGGCAAGGGACCATTCCGGATGATCCTCGACACCGGGGCGGCGACGACGGTGCTCGACTCCGACCTCGTGCGCGAGCTCGGGCTGAAGAGCCTCGGAACGACCCGGATCGGCGATCCGTCGAACCCGCTCGCCAACGAAGTGGACCGGCTCGAGATCCCGAACGTCGAGGTGGGCGGCGCACGATTCGAGGGTGTGGCTGCGGTCGGCTGGCGCGGACCCTCGCTCGCGGCCGCGGTGGGCGCACGCGGCGTGCTCGGGCTTCCGACCTTCCGGGGGTGCCTGCTGACGATCGACTACCCGAAGCGCGAGGTGGAGATCGCGCCGGGTGAGCTGCCGCCGGCGGACGGGCGGAACATCCTCCCCCTCGACACGCACCTGATCGCCGAGATCCCGGTGGACGTCGCGGGGCGGAAGGCGTCCGCGCACCTCGACATCGGGAACGGTTCGAGCCTGATCGTGCCGGGATCGTGGCAGGGGAGGCTGCCGACCAAGGGCGAAGTCCGGAAGGGAAAGGGAATGCGCGCGAGCGGGCCCGCGGAGTTCACGATCACGACGCTCGACGGTGACCTGCGGATCGGCGAGCACGTCTTCCACGATCCCGAGGTCCGATTCGACAGCGGGCTGGACCACGTCAACGTGGGCTACGGCATCTTGCGCGGCTTCACGCTCACGCTCGACCAGAAGAACGGGCGGCTGCGCCTCGTGCCGGGCAGGATCACGGGACCGAACCCGACGGCGCTCGGAGGCGCACCGGTGCCCGCGGGCGAGCGCCGGCGCCTCGGAGCGGCGCTCGGCATGCGCTCGGACGGAGTCGCCGAGATCCAGCAGGTCCTCCCCGGCTCTCCGGCGGCGGGTGCCGGCCTCGAGGCCGGGGACGTCCTGCTCCAGGTGGACGGCCGGCCGATGTCGAACGAGGCTCTGGTCACCGCGCTTTCGGGGAAGGACCCGGTCCGGCTCCACGTGCGGCGGGGCGAACGCGAGATTGACGTCGTCGTGTTCGGCCGCGGGGCGAAGGACCGCTGAGCGGGTTGCGGACCCACACCCCGCGGCCGCTCCACCCCTTCCCCCCGTCAGTCTTCCGGCCGCGCCATCTCGATCAGCGTGAATCGCGTGGGGTGACTGGGGACCTCCATGCGCGCGAATCGGGCGCCCGCGATCCGGTAGCCGACGGCGAGCAGCACCGCGCACACGACCCAGGTCGCGAGCGTGCCGGGGACCGATTCGCCGAGATGGCGGACCGGGAGCTCGACGGCCCACTGGACGATCCACGGCTGGACCCAGTCGGCCACCACCGCGGCGGCGAACAGGAGCAGCGTGGCGACTGCCGCGCCGGTCACGCTCCAGACCATGACCTGCCTTCCGCGATCGGTCACGCCGGACCGGTAAAGGCTCAGGAGCGCGGCGACGGCGATCAGCCACGGCAGGCATACGAGCAGCGTCATCGCGGCGAACAGGGGGCCGGTCCCGGCGGGCCGCAGCCCCGGATAGGCGCGGCGCGGCGAGAACCCGGCGGGGTCGGCCGCCACGACACCTCTCTCGCCCACGGACAGGTGGCGCTCGGCGATCTCGGTGGCCGGGACGCGGACCCCGTACACGGCTTCGAGCGCGCGGCTCAGCTGCCACGCGACGAACTCCTTCGAGCTTCCCTCCGGGGTGCTGTACGGCGAGTAGACGAGCGCGCGGCCGCCCTTCCAGAGCGGTGTCGAGCGCGCCGGCGTGTGCGACTCGCCCCAGGGCGCCACGGCCGGGGGTACCTGGCCGTTCCACGCGATGCGGACGAATCGCTGCGGCACGACGACCCTGGCGGAGCCCTCGACGGAGACGAGGCCGACGAGGTCCGAGTTGCCGCTCGAACGCGCGGACGCCAGCGCACCGAGGCCATAGCCCGCAAAGAACACGGCGAAGTACGGAACGATGAGCACGGCGAACAGCACCCGCCGGGCCACCGGCAACGGATCGAGGTGATGCAGCCGGCGGAGGCGCGGCCCGATGCTGCTGAACATGATGAACGTCGCCAGCGGGATGTAGGCGAATCGAAGCGGGCTCAGGTCGTCCGCCACCAGGCTCAGGCCGCCGCCGACGACGAACGCGAAGAGCCCCACGAGCGGGAAGCTCATCCAGTCGAGCGGCCCGGCCGACACGCCGCCCAGGATGCCGAGGGCGACGGCGCGGCGATTTGGCCCGCGCGCCGATTCGGCCGGCCGCGCGAGTGCGGGCGTCCCGACGCCGGGAGAGGCGGCCGCTCGGGCCCGTGCCGCGGCGAAGGGTACGACGGTGAAGCCGAGGGGCAGTCGCGCGCGCGCCCAGCCTCCCACCCCCACGGCGAGGAGCAGGGGCACGAGCGCCGCGGCCGGCCCGGCCGGATGAAGTGCAACCAGCAACAGGGCGACGCCGGCGAGCACGACCAGCGTCCACACGACGCTGCGGGGAGTGACCGGGACCCGCGCGAGACTCGGCGCCGGCGCCTGCAGCAGCACCACGGCGAGCAGCACGCCGGCCAGGAGCTCGAGGAGCAGCGCCGCGGGCTCGACCGAGCCCCGGAGGCGCGACGCGAAGGGCGCGAGGTGGGCCACCTGCACGAGGACCGCCACGACGGCGATGGCGAAGGCCACGAGCGAGGCCGTGACGACGTGCGCGGACCAGAGGTCACGGGCCGAGAGGGGCAGCGTCAGGTGAAACGCGCTGCCGCGTGAGCGGACAGGGCCGAAGACGAGGTAGACGGAGACGGTGAGCCAGGCGACGGCGAGCAACTCCGGCCCCGTGACCGGGGCCTGCCGGCGGGCGGCGCTGAACACGGCCACGCCCGTGAACGCGCTCGCGGTCGTCGCTCCGATCACCAGCCAGAGGAACCAGCCCCGAAGGGCGCGGTCGTGGCGAATCAGGCTCAGCATCACGACGGACCTCCCGCCAGCTCGACGAACATGTCCTCGAGGACGACCGTCTGGCAGGGGGCGTCGCTGACCCCCAGGTCGCGGCGGACGACGGCGCGGGCGGTCTCGGGCTCCAGGCGCAAGATGGCGTGGAACGCCTCCGGACGCTCGCGCACGCCGATGCAGCCCTCCATGGCCAGCACCCGCTCGCGGGTGACGCCCGACTCGTGGGGAACGAGGGCCAGCGAGTAGGCCTCGCGCAGCTCGTCGAGATCGCGGTCGATGAGCACGCGGCCGTCGTGGATCATGACGATCCGGTCGGCCATGCGCTCGATGTCGGTCATGTAGTGGGACGAGAACAGGATGGTGCATCCCGACTCGTTGAGGAGCTGGATGGCCGTCTCGAGGAACTCGCGCCGCGCCGCGGGATCGAGCCCGCTGGCCGGCTCGTCGAGCAGCAGCAGCTCGGGCCGGTGGGCCATTGCGCAAAGGAGCGCCACGCGACGAGCCTGGCCCTTGCTGAGCGTCCGCAGCCGGTCCCCGGGCGAGAGCTCGAAGCGCTTCGACAGCTCCGCGGCCAGCGATTCGTCCCAGGTCGGGAAGAGCCCGCGGTGGAGATCCAGGATCTCCCCCACCCGGAGGTAGGGCGGCAGGATCTGGTCCTCGGCCACGTAGCCCACGCGGCGCTTCACCTCGACCGGCTGGACGCGCGGGTCCAGTCCCAGCACGCGCACGCGCCCCTGCTGCGCCTCGATCATGCCCATCGCGATCCGGATCAGGGTGGTCTTGCCGGCCCCGTTGCGGCCGAGCAACCCGACCACCTGGCCCGGGCCAACCGAGAAGCTGACGCCTCCCAGGACGTCCACGTCCTTCTGGTAGGCGCGCCGGATGCCTTCGAACTCGAGGACGTTCATGGCTTCATTCCTTTCTGGACCTCGTCCAGCAGATCGAGCACGTCACGGTACGGAACTCGGCTCAAGGCGGCCTGCGACAACAGGCGCTGGGCGGCCTCGCGGAGGCGTTCGCGCCGCTCGCCGGGGTCCATCGACGGCGGCTCGTCGCTCACGAACGTGCCGCGTCCGCGCTGGGTGTCGATGAGCCCCTCGTGCTCCAGCTCGTCGTAGGCCTTCTTCACGGTGAGCGGCGCGATGACGAGCTGGGCGGCCAGCTCGCGATGCGAGGGCAATCGCTCCCCCGCCCTGAGCCTGCCGCCGGCGATGGCGTCGGTGACCTGCCGGACGATCTGCCGATAGATGGGCAGGTCGTCACCGGGATGGACGTGGATCTGCATCGCACCCTCCCGGTCGGCCCGGCGTGGATCCATTGCCCGTCGCGAGGACCCGGCGCTCCGCGGGCGCGGGGATCCTGGCGCGTCCCACGACCATCGTGAGGTCGTCCGCGAGCGGACCGCCGCCGAAGGCCCGCAGCTCGCCGGTCAGGCGCCGGAGGATCTCGGGCAGCGCCAGTCCTCGCGCATTCCCGAGGGCCATTGCGAGCCGCGCCTCGCCGTACTGTTCGCCCGCGACGTTCATCGCCTCCGTGGCGCCGTCGCTGTAGACCAGCAGCAGGTCCCCTGCGCGGAGCCGCGTGGCGCCGAGGTCGCACGTCCACGTGTCGAGTACGCCCAGAAGCGGCGCCGTGGCGGCCAGCCACTCCACCGACCCGTCGGCGCGCAGCAGCACCGGCGACGGGTGACCGCAGTTGGCATAACGCAGCGCGCCCGTGCGGTCGTCGTACTCGCCCAGGAAGAGGCTGGCGAAGTTGCCGACCCCCGTGCACTCGTGAAAGAGGCGGTGCACGGACTCGAGCCGCGTCCGGAGGTCGCCCGCGCCGAGGGCATAGTGCGACCGCAGGCTCGCCTGAAGGCTCGCCGACATGAGTGCCGCGGGCACGCCCTTGCCCGAGACGTCGGACAGGCAGAGGGCCACGCGGCGGGGCGAGGGCCGGATGAAGTCGAAGCAGTCGCCCCCCACACCATCGGCCGGAATCGTGACGCCCGCGTATTCGAGCGTGGCGAGCGCGTGGGGACGCCGGGGCAGCAACTCCGCCTGGACTTCTCGGGCGAGCTGGATCTGGCGCTCGAGTCGGGTGGCCGGGACCCGGGGTCTGCCGCGGAGCGGGTCCATCTCCTGAAGGTGGTGCATGGCTGCCTCCGTTGACCTACTGATATAGCGCAGTATATCGGTAGGTCACTGGCTGTCAAGCACCATTAATTGGGGGCGCACAGGACGCGGCAGTCGGCCGCTGTTTCAACGCTAACTTCTGTGTGCGTTGTGGATTGGACCGCTGGTCCAATCCTCTGCATTCGCGTGACCGGGCCGTGTCCGCCGGGCGGCGGCGGTCCCGGAACCCAGGCGACCCGCGCCACCGAGGGACTCGGGTCCACTCGGCGCGCGGGTCGGTGCGGAGGGTCGGCTAGGCGTAACTCTCCATGATCTTGGGCATCTCCGCCGCGAGACCCTTGCCGAGATCCTCGAAGTTCATCACCGGGGTCACCCGGATGTGCGCCTGCAAGCCGAACCACATGCGCTCACCGATGGCGGCGCAGATCGACGGGTTGTCGCTCTGGATGAACAGGCATCCGGCGCGCAGGCCTTCGGCCGGATAGAAGTACATCCCGTCGGGCTTGAACTCCTCCAGCAGCTTCTTGACGACCTTTTCGATCCTGCCCGAGCGGACGATCTCGTTCCCGTACTGCGTCGGAATCTTGAACTCCACCATGAAGCGCATCGCGACGTGTCCTTTCCTGGAGAGGGATGGATCTCTCGCGGCGCAGCATCAGGCCCCGCTTGCGCCCCGCGCACCGCAACGACGCGGAAGACTACCCTGCGTGCCGTCCCGCACCCGTCGCGAAACCGCAAATCCGCCATCGAGAACCCGTGCGGAGGCACCGTTCGTTCGGTTCCCGTTGGGAGGCTCGCGCGTGCGTCCGCCGGGGACGGCCGGTCCGCTTCAATGTCCAGCGCTCAGGACGAGGCAGGTTTCGTCGTCCGCGCGCGGCGCGTCGCCGGTGTGCACCTCGACCGCCCCCATCACGCGCCCGAGCATCTCGGCCGCGCCCTTCGGCGCCGGTTCGCGCAGAAGCTCGCGCAGGCGCTTCTCGCCGTACTCCTCGCCGGCGGGACTGCGCGCCTCGACGACACCGTCGCTGTAGCAGACGAGCACGTCACCGGGCGCGAGCCGCACGCGATCGGCCCGGTAGGCCCCGTCCGCCTGGATGCCCAGTGGCAGGCCCCCGGCGTCGAGTGCCTCGAGGCGACCGTCCACCCGGCGCAGCAGCGGCGGGTTGTGGCCTGCATTCACGTACTCGATCTCACCGGTCGCCGGGTCGAGCTGCGCCAGGACCGCAGTCGTGAAGCGGCTTCCCTGGAGGCTGTGCGCGCAGGCGTGCGCGTTGAGGCGACGCACCAGGTCCGGGAGCGGCAGCGGTTCCTGTACGAGCGTGTGCAGGCTCGACTGGAGCGAGGCCATGAGGAGCGCCGCCGGCATGCCCTTCCCCGCCACGTCGGCGACCACCAGCATCCACGCGCCGTCACCCGGAACGGGCGACGGGAGCCGGAACGCGTCGTAGTAGTCGCCCGCCACCGTGTTCGCCGGCCGGGTCGTGAACGCCACCGAATGGCCGGGAATCTCCGGGGGCGTCCGCGGCACCAGCCAGCCCTGGATCTCGCGGGCGATCTGCAGGTCGCGCTTCATCGCGACGCGGTCCGCCAGCTCGAAGGCGAGCAGCGCGACGAGCAGGAAGATACCGATCGCGGTGTAGAGACCCGCGTCCCTCGACCAGCCCAGGGCCAGCGCGAGGAACGCCAGGAGGAGTACCAGCCGGCGCGCGGGCGAGAGCTTGAGCACCATCGCCCGGAGGAGCGCGCGCGCGTAGCCGAGGCGGCGGCGGCGCCCCGGCTCGTCCTCCATGCGGCGCTCCACCTCGCGCGAGTAGAGCTGGAAGCTGTAGCCGGTCTCGCGCCGGAACTGCGTCCACAGCTCCTGCATCGTCAGGCCGTCGGTGAGCCCACGCCAGAACGCGTTGAGTCGGGTCTGCACCCGCCTGTGCCACGGCTCCTTCGACATGCGACGCGCCTCCCGGGTGCGATGTGGATGGACGGAGGCAGCCTACACCGAGGCGCGCGGCCTCCGCAGCGGCCGAAGCGCTTCCGGCCGGGAGGTCGCGCCCCTTCGCTCGCACAGGCCCGGCGCATGCGCGCCGCCGGGCCTCGAGTTCTGTCGTTGGTCAGGCGTGAACCGGGGCCGCGAAGACCTCCCGGTGATCCGCGATGAACTGCCGATAGTCGCGTGCCGGCCGCCCGAGGATCGTCTGGATGTCGTTCGAGGTCCTGTTGCCCCAGTTGTCGGCGAAGCCCTCGAACAGCTCCATGTACCCGTCGACGGTCCAGGGAAGCATCCCCATTGCGACCATGGATTCCCGCGCGGCGGCGGTCGGGACGTCCACGTACTCGACCTTCCGGCCCAGCACGCGCCCGAGCTCGGCGGCGACATCGGCGATGCCGAACGCCTCCGGAGTGGTCAGGGAGAAGGTCTTCCCTTCGTGCCCGCCCTCGAGCAGCAGCCGGGCACCCACGTCCACGATGTCGCGGACGTCGGTCATCGCCATCCGCCCGTTCTTCATGGGCAGGTAGATCGCGCCGGCGGACGCGACGGTCGGAGCCGCCATCAGCAGGTTCTGCAGGTAGAACGTCGGCCGGATGATGGTCCAGGCCAGGCCGGAGTTCCGTAGCTCCGCCTCGACCTCCCCGGCGTCACGGATGATTCGGCTGCGGCCCGATCCGGCGGCCGAGTGATGGACGATGTACGGCCGTCCCGCTTTGCGGGCGGCGCCGATGAGATTCCTCCCGTGGCGGGCCTGGTCCGGCCCGTTCAACAGGCACAGGTAGATGCGGTCCACGCCGGCCACGGCGGGGCCCAGCGTTTCGGGCTTGCCGAGGTCGGCGATCACGACCTCGGCGCCCTGCGCGCGCAGGGCGTCCGCCTTGTCCGGGTTCCGGACGAGCGCGCGAACACGCGCGCCCGCCGCCAGCAGCGTGGGAACCAGGCCCGATCCGGTGTTGCCGGTCGCGCCCGCGACCAGGATGAGGGGCTGGGTGGTCATGGCTTGTTACCTCCTCGAAGGAGAGGCCTGGGCGTAAGCGGCCCAGTCGAGGCCCTGAACGAAGGTGATCCGCGGCGCGCCGACCACGCCGGCGCGCTCCATGGTCGCCTTGAGGTCGTCCGACGCGGCGAACGCCTTGATCTGGTCGAGCGTTCCCGCCTGGAGGTAGGCGACGACGGTGTTGGGGTTCTCGACGCTGCGGTTGACGGCGTAGCCGACCAGGCCCGCCTTCCTCCGCGTCGCGTCGTGCTCGTCGAAGATCCGCTTCCAGGCCGCGTAGTCCTTCACCTCGTGAACGACGATGGCGCCGGGCCTGGGCTCGTGGACGGTGCGGTCCTCCTGCGGCGCCATCATGAGGATCGTGGGCTCGCCCACGACCCCGCCGCGCTTCATCACGTCCTTTACCGAATCCGACGCGCCGAAGGCGCGGAGCTGGTCCGCGTTCGCCGCGGTGAGGTAGACGGCGACGGTGTTCGGGTCGTCGGCGCGGCGGTTGACGTGGTGGCCGAGCAACCCCGCTTCCCGGCGCGCCGCCTCGTGGCCGTCGAAGACCGGTCTCCAGGCGTCGTAGTTCGCCACCTTGTGCGTGATGATGGCCGCCGCGGCCGGCGCGGTCGTCGTCTTCGTGGTGCTCATGGCTCTCCTCCTCGCGTGAGGGGTGGATGGATTACGGCCATTCGGCACTGCGGACGATCGGGACGGTTCAGGAACGGGTTCGGGACCTCCCGCCCCCCGATGCGGACGTGGCCGGCCGGGATCGGCGCGCGGGTCGGCCGCGTGGAACGGATTCGGAGGCGGTCCGTCGCGGGCGGCTCGCGGCGGGTGGCACGGTCCGCGACGGCGCCCGGCCCGCGGCCATGCCGGTGTCCTCCGCAGCGACGCTCGCGCGCGCGAGTTCGAGCAGATCGGCCAGGCTCTCGAGCTTCTTCGCGCTCATGTGCCCGAGGGTCACGACCAGCGCGGCGCGCAGCTCTTTCGAGGCCTCCTCGACGAGTCGCAGGCCCTCGTCCGTGATTCGGGAGTTCACGACCCGCCGGTCGCGGGTGTCCCGGCTCTTCTCGACCAGGCCCCGCTTCTCCAGCTGGTCCACGAGCCGCGTGAGATCGGGGTCGTCGCGCACCATGCGCTCGCCGATGCGGGTGCTCGGCAGTCCATCGGGCGCGCAGCCGCGGAGGATCCTCAGCACGTTGAACTGCGACTCCGAGATTCCCCAGGGTTTCAGCGCCAGGGCGATCCGGCGGGCCGCCAGCTGGGCCGTCCGCTGGAGCTCGACGACCACTTCCTCTTCCAGCGTCGGGAAGGGCCGGGACTGCCGGAGTTCTTCCTGGAGGCGTCGCTTCATGGCTCGAATATAGTCGTTGCGAGGATGATCGTCCAGAGGATAATCCTCACACCCTATAACTGGTGCGACGACGCCGGTTTGCTCCCCTCGCCCCCAAGAGTCCGGGTGCTCGACGATTCGAACGCCGACCGTTGACAGGCCCCGGGGCACGGCCTAGCTTGCACGGGGCGCTTCCACCACCGGCGATGAAGCTCGCCGAAACCGCCCCGCGGTCCGGGGCTGATGGCTTCTACCTCTTCGAGGAGGTGGAAGCCGTTCGTGCTTAGGGGCCACCCGTCACCATGACACGAGAGACCCTGCGGGCGGTACACGAGGAGCTCCTGGGCCTCGCCGGGCGCCAGGACGACGGCCGGGCCCTGGAGGCGCTGGCGGCCGCACGTTCGCGGCTCGCAGCCGTGACCTTCCGGCTGGTGGTCCTCGGCGAGTACAAGCGCGGCAAGAGCACGCTCGCCAACGCCCTGCTGGGTTCGCCGGTGCTTCCGGTGGACGTTCTGCCCCTCACCTCGGTGATCACCGAGGTGGTTCACGGCCCGGCGAAGACCGCTCGCGTCGAGCTCGTGGACGGGCGCAGCGAGCCGATTTCCCTCGACGAGCTGCCGGGGTGGGTGACGGAAGCCGGCAACCCGCGCAACCGGAAGGGCGTCCGGCGGGCGTGGGTCGAGCTTCCGTCGCCGCTGCTGAGGCAGGGCGTGACGATCGTGGATACTCCCGGCGTCGGGTCGGTCTTCGAGCACAACACCGAAGTGACCCTCGACTTCCTGGCGGAGTCCGACGCCGTCGTGATCGTGCTGGCGGCGGACCAGCCGCTGAGCGCTGAGGAACGGCGGCTCCTGGCGGCGCTGTCGGACATCACGGACCACGTGCTTTTCGCGGTCAATCGCATCGACCTCTTGTCCGGACCAGACGCTGCGAAGTCGCTGGACTTCATCCGGCGGACACTCGCCGATCTGGACGGAGCACCTCCGGATCACGTCTTTCCGATCTCGGCGCGCGAAGCGCTCGATGCGGAGACGGCCGGCGAATCGACTCCCGCGCCTTTCGCCGCCTTCGCGCGGGCGCTCGAGCGCGTCCTGGTCGGACGCAAGGCGGACATCCTCGAGGCCCGCGCCAGGGCGCTGCTCCTGCTGGCCGCGGACTTCCTCGCGCTCGGTCTCGACGCCGAGCGCCGGGGGCTCGAGCAGGAACGGCAGGTCCTGGGCGAGGTCCGGACCCGGCTCGAGGACACGGCCGCGAAGGCGGCCGGCGAACTGGATCGCTCCGTCGTGCTCCTTCAGCACGACCTCCGGCGCCTCCACGAGATGGCGCTGCGCCGGGAGCTGGACGCGACGCAGCGACGCCTCGCGGACAACCTCTGGCCGAGGGTCCTGGCGGCCCTCGACGGCGACGGGACGCGGCCGCTTCACGCGACGGTCGACGAGCTCTCGAGATCCATCGGCGAATGGGTGGTCGAGGACCTGCGGCGATGGCATCCGACGACGCGGACGCTCGTCGAGGGTGGACTCGGGCGCGCCCTCGAGGAGCACATGGCCCGGGTGGACGACGCGGTGGGTGGCGTGATCGCGGACGCGAACGAACGTCTCGGGACGAGTGCGCGCGTGCCCCGCGCCGTCGCTCCCCTGGACGAGCACGCCCGCTTCTACTTCAAGGACTGGGACTACGCCGGCGGATCCCTGCGCATGTCGTCGCTCTGGTTCCGGCTGCCCCGCCGGTGGGCCGAGCCGCGTGCCCGCAGGGCGTTGAGGGAGCTCCTGGACCGCCGCATCCGCCAGAACCTCGAAGGGATCCGTTACGACTGGGTCTCGCGCCTCGAGGACGCCGGCCGCCGCTTTTCGAAATCGGCCGGCGAGCAGCTGGAGGGCGTCGTCCGCCTGCTGGTGGACGGCATCGGCAGGGCCGAGCGGCTGCTCGTGGACGGCGGCGCGGGGCCGAGGCGGGAGGATCTCGAAGCCGGGCTCGTCCGACTGACGGCCATCCGGGAACGGCTCGCCCCCACCGCCGACACGACCGGCGTGCCGGCTCCCAGGGAAGCCCCGTGATCGTCGCGGTCGTCTGGTTCGCCTTCTGCCCCATCGCCGGCGTGATGGCCTACCTCATCACGTACGAGGAGTACCGCCGGCACTTTCCGGACGCGGCCCGAGCGAGGCGGGAGGCTCTCCTCGCGGGCCTCATGGCGCTCGGGCTGTTCGCGGTGATCGGGGTGGCGGCCGCGCTCCTCCTGCCTCGACTGGCGCGTTGACGGGGCCGATGGCGAACGATGTGACGCCGCGTCCCCGCGCCTACTTGCCCGCGAGGATCCGCTCGAGCTGGATGCGATGGCGCATGGGATGGACGACGGCGTGCTCGAGGAGCATGTCGATGCTCATCAGGTCGCCCCAGCTCGTTCGATGGACCTGCGGGTCGACCTCCTCGGGGGTGACCGAGGCGAGGTGCCGGCGGTACTCGGCGAGCACTTCCTCGGCGAACTCGCCGGCCCGCGCCGCCAGTGCCAGCGGGTCCTCGGTGGCGTCGAGGTCGGTCACGGGTCGCCCCACCCACTCGCCGATCCGCGTCAGGTAGCCCCGCGCGGCCCGGAGCACGTGGCCCCCCAGGCTCTCGCGGCTCGCGTAGCTCCTGTCGCCGTGCGCTTCGGGCATCGCGGCGCCGGACTCGACGAACCGCTTCCAGACCTGGAGGAACGACCTCAACTCGATCTCGTGAAGCTCCACGAGGCTGCGCACTGCCCGGCTGCGGAATTCCATCGGCTCCTCCCTGCCTAACGAACGGGCACCGGGAATGCCGGCACCCCGCGGCGGCCCCGCGCGTCCACGGCACGGACGGCGAACAGCCAGTTGTCCTTTGAGTACGGCAGCGTCGCCTCCGTCACGTTGCCAACGTCGGTGACCTCCGTCCACACCGGGTCGGTCGTCTTCCGCCGCACGACCTCGTAGCGCACGGCGCCGGGAACGGCAGTCCAGGCCAATTGCGTGTCGTTGTCCAGCCTGCGGGTCAGGATCGAAGCGGAGTCCGGGCGTCCCGGTCCCATCGCCAGCGACGCGAGGACGGCGACGTTGTAGCGGGTGACACGGGCGAGGTAGTCGAAGTCCATGAACTTCTGCAGGTCCCCGTACTGGATCCCGTTCTCGACGCGCACGTCCTGGTGCTGGTGGGCGAAGGTCTCGACCGGCTCCGTGAAGCGGATCGCCGGATAGCCCTGGGCGTTGAAGGACTCGTGGTCGCCGCCGCGCAGGAAGCGGTCGGCGCGGAAGATCAGCTCGCCGTTGAAGCCGGGCACGTAGCGGTCTCCGGTCGCCTTCGCGAACCGGGCCAGCTCGCGCGACGGCGAATCGCTCTCGTCCCCGATCAGGTTCACCCGGCGCGGGTTCGCCCCGGCCGCGAGCGCTTCGGAGAAGATCCGCACGGTCCCGGGGTTCTTCTGCCCCTTGTCGCCGACGGACGCGCCGACGATATCGTTGTTGAGATCGCCCTGCACGTCCACGCCGGCGGCCTTCAGGGTCCCGGCGTGGTGCGCCGAGCCGAACAGGCCCTGTTCCTCGGAATCGTAGGTCGCGAAGATGACGGTGGCGTGCACCGGCAGGCCGGCCATCACGCGCGCCGCCTCGATCACCGCGGAGGTGCCCGAGCCGTTGTCGTCGGCGCCCGGGGCGTCCTTCGTCGCGTTGGCGTTGTCGGAGTTGCGCGAGTCGTAGTGGCTGGACATCACGTACGTCCGGCCGCCGGGCTCGTCGCCCTTGAGCGTCGCGATGACGCTCGAGATCTCGACGTCGCGCGGTACGCGCTTGCCGTCGGCCTTCTGGACATAGCTGTCGTAGGCCACGGTCATGCGGCCGTGGCTCGCCTTGGCGATCTCGCGGAACTGCTCGGCGATCCAGGCGCGGGCGGCGAACACGCCGCGCTTCTCGCCCTCGTTCTCGGAGAAGGTGTTGCGCGTCCCGAACGCGACGAGACGCGCGTCGTCCGCCTTCAGCCGCTCGGCCGAGACCTTCGCCACGGCCGCGGCGATCGCGGGGTCGGTGGCCGGCGGAGAAGCGGCCGGTGCGGGCACGGCAAGGGCCAGGCCGACGAGAGAGAACAGGAATGCGCGCATCGCGTCTCCTCGCAGAGGTGGGCGCCAGGGGGATCGCGGCCGGAAGGATGGTGTGGGGACGGCGAGCATAGCCCTCCCGCCGCATTCGCGTCAGCCCACTCCGCCGCCGCTCGGCGTCCCGGGGAGCGGTGGACCGGCCACGAGCACCTCCGAGGTGATCCCCCAGCTCACCACGGCGGAATGGTGGAACGTCCGCCACCCGCCCGCGGCGCAGGCCGGGGCCAGCTCGATCGGCCGGCAGCCGCCGACCGCGGCCGGCCGCAGCCGGTACGCGAGCCTCCACGCACTGGAGACCAGCGAGGCGAGGAATCCCCTTCCGCGGCTCAGGCTCACGAGGCAGAGGCGTCCTTCGGGCGCGAGGACGCGCGCGGCCTCGGCCAGGAATGCGGCGATCCTCGCCTCGGGCAGGAGGTCCAGGACGTAGGTGCTCACCACCCGGTCCACGGATCGGGGAGCCAGGGGCAGCGTCACGACGCCCGGGGCCAGCTGCTCCGTTCGCGCCCGCGCCCCGAACGGGGCGAGTCGCCCGCGGGCGAGCTCGAGCATCGTCGTGCTGACGTCGAAGCCCGCGTAGCTCGCGGCCGGGGCGGCGGCCAGCAGCTGCGCCGCGTACCGGCCGGTCCCGCAGCCGAGCTCGGCCATCGCCGAGCTGCCGGAGAACGCCGAGTGATCGAACAGTCGGTCCAGCGCGGCGTCCTCGTAGAACGCCTGACCGTCCTGTCGGGCCCCGAAACGGTCGTAGAACTCCTTCACGGCGACGGGAGCGAGCACGTTGCCCATCCTGCGGCGAGGGGCCGGGCCCCGGCGGCGGTCCGGGCGCCGGAGTCGTCGCGCCGTCCTCGGGTCGAACCTCGCGGGCGATGCGCGCGATGCCGCCAACGTAGGCACGCGCCCGATCCCGGTCAATCCTCGCGGACGCCGCGAGGCGGTGGCTTGACGAAGAACCGTCCTGCGGATACACACGCGGTCCACGGGTCCTGCCCGGGACCGGCGCCGTCACGGAGGTGGTCCGATGAGCCTTGCGAGGCCGACGGGGATCGCGGGACGACTCTCGTTCCTCGACCGGTTCCTGACGCTGTGGATCTTCCTCGCGATGGGGATCGGGGTCGCGGGCGGGTACTTCTTCCCCGGCGTCGTGCCCTTCCTCGACCGCTTCAGCGTCGGCACCACGTCGATCCCGATTGCCATCGGCCTGAT
>CAZPVG010000028.1:0-49378 GCA_964589945.1 uncultured bacterium | reverse complement strand
GGCCATTTGCGGGCCGGCGCCCGCGGAACCTCCCGTCCGGCACAAAGACTGCTGTTCCCGGGCGGTCCTGGAGACGACGGAAGGCCGCCTCGCGGCAGGCAGGAACGGAGACCCATCATGCTGCGCACTCGTTTGACCGTGCTCGCGCTGATCCTCTCGGCGGGCGTCGCCCGCGCGGGGATCGAGAACGCCGGCACCACCGCGGCCAACTTCCTCTCGGTGGGCACGGGTGCGGGCATCCTCGCGATGGGCGGCGCCACGCTCGGTACCGGGAACGACCTGAACGCCACCGCCTGGAATCCGGCGACGCTCGGCTTCCTGTCGTCCTCACAGTACGCGGTCTCGCACGCCTCGCTCGCGCTGGACGTCTCGCAGGACTGGGTCGCCGGCGCGGGCCGGTTCGGGCGCAGCGACACGCGCTGGGCCGCGAGCGCCCTCTACCAGAACGATGGGACGTTCGACGGCCGCGACGCGTTCGGCACGCCCACCGGCTCGTTCAACGTCTCGAACCTCGCGCTCGGCGTCTCGATCGCCCGACCGCTGACGCCGGTGATCACGGCGGGCGCGCGCTTCCAGCTGCTCAACGAGAGCCTGGGCTCCGCTTCCGGTTCGGGCTTCGGCATGGACCTGGGCCTGCAGGCGCGCTCGGGCGCGTTCGGCTTCGGCGCGGCGGCGAGGAACATCGGCGGCAGCATGAAGTACGACTCGGGGACGTTCGACCTGCCCGCCGTCTGGGGCTTCGGCGCCTCCTGGGCCGACGAGACCCGCGGGCTGCGCTTCGCGCTCGACGCCAACTTCCCGCACGCGTACTACAACGACGTGCGCTTCGGTGGCGAGTGGACCTGGCAGCAGCGCGTGGCGCTGCGCGCGGGCTACCGGCTCGAGCTGGGCGCCGGCCCGAACGAGCCGCTCGGCGGCCCGAGCTTCGGCTTCGGAACCGGCGTGAACGGCTTCTGGTTCGACTACGCGTTCCTCGCGGGCGCGAGCCAGGCGCAGGGCGAACACCGCTTCGGCCTCACGTTCCACCCGTCGGTCTTCCGCTCGCATGGGCCTGCGCCGATGGCCGACGCTACGCCAGCCGCCCCGGCCGCCGGGTCCGTGGCCGCCTCGGCCCAGCCGGCGAAGGACGAGCCCGCGAAGACCGAACCCCAGGTCGCCGCGTCGAAGCCCGACGAGGCGCAGGCCGCGAAGCCCGTGAGCGCGCCCAACGTGGCTGTCACCGCGGGCGACAGCGGCTCCGAGACCGCCGCGCGCGCCTCGGCGCCCGCCGTGGCGGGCCTGGCGCCGTCGAAGAGCGTGAAGGTCCCGAAGCTCGCGAAGCCGGCGGCCATCCCGGCGCCCGAGCCCGTCGCCGCGAAGACCGCTCCCGGGGCGACCACGTCGTCCGCCGCGAAGCCGGAGTCCACCTCCGTCGCGGCCGCCGCGCCGGCGAAGGCCCAGGCGAAGTCGAAGACGGCGACGAAGTCGAAGGCCCAGTCGAAACCGAAGACCGCGACGAAGTCGAAGGCCGAGGCGCCCGCCGCGCCGGTCGCCGATAGCGCCGCGCCTCCGGCCTCGCCGCCGGTCGCGAAGGTGGCCTCGACGACGCCGCCCGTGGTGGTGGTGGTCAAGCACCCGGCGAAGGAGGAGGCCAAGCCCGACCAGCCCGCGAAGAACGAGACGCGCCCCGCCGAGGTCGTGGTCAAGAAGGGCGAGACGCTGGAGAAGATCGCCAGGCGATGGGGCACGAGTGTCCCCGCGATCATGATGGAGAACAACATGGTCCGTGCGAAGGTCAAACCCGGCCAGAAGATCCGCCTGCCGAAGAACTGATCCGCGACGACGACCAGAAGAGGATGTGCGGGCCACGGCCCGTACCGGCGCCCTCAGGGGGGAAGCTCCCGGGGCGCCTTCTCTCTTAGAGCGGGAACGCGCCTTCGAAACGGGTGCCGTGGCCGAGCGCGAGGGCGTACTTCATCTGCTCCTCGAGGTGCGGCGGCATCTTCGCGTAGACGTCCGTGAAGATCGTCTCGATGGACGGCGGGCCTGCGGCCTCGGCCTCGGTGACCGCCTTCGAGATCTCGTCGTTCAGCTCCGTCGTCCAGGTCTCCACGTCCGCGTCCGTGAGCAGGCTCCGCGAACGCAGCCAGGCCCCGAAGCGCGCGATCGGGTCGCGCTGCTCCCAGGTCTTTACCAGCTCCGCTTCGCGGTAGCGGGTCGGGTCGTCGCTCGAGGAGTGACCGCCCATGCGGAACGTGAGCGACTCGATGAACGTCGGCCCCCCGCCGGAACGGGCGCGGTCCACGGCCTCGCGCATGGCCGCGAGGACCGCGAGGAGGTCGTTGCCGTCCACGCGAACGCCGGGCATGCCGTAGGCGGCTGCCTTGATCGCGATGCTGCTCGAGGCCGTCTGCGACGAGATCGGCACCGAGATCGCCCACTGGTTGTTCTGGCAGAAGAAGACCACCGGGACCTGCTTGACCGCGGCAAAGTTCATCGCGGCGTGGAAGTCCGCCGAGGACGTTCCACCGTCCCCGATGTAGCCCACCATCACGTCGTCGGTGCCACGGATCTTCGCCGCCCAGGCCGCGCCCATCGCGTGCACGAGCTGCGTGCCGATGACGCTCGACCAGGCCACCGCGTTCACGCGCCGGTCGCTGAAGTGCATCGGCATCTGGCGGCCGATCAGCACGTCGGCCGAGTTGCCGATGAGCTGGCAGAAGACCTCCTTCAACGTCGTGCCGCGCCACATCGAGACGCCGGTCTCGCGCAGTGCCGGGAAGATCCAGTCCGTCGGCCGGAGCGGGTACGCCGAACCCGTGACGCTCGCCTCCTGGCCGGTCGTGAGTCCGTAGAAGCCGATGCGGCCCTGGCGCTGAAGCGAGAGCCCGCGCTGGTCGAGCGTGCGCATCTTCAGCATGTGACGGTGCATCGCCCGCAGGTCCGCGTCCGGGACCTCGGGCACGGGCCCGATGGCCCGGCCGTCGTCGTCCAGCACCCGTCGCAACGTCTCGTCGATCACCGGAGGTCTCCTTCGTCGAGCCAGGCCGAGGGCGACTGCAGCCGTTCGACCAGCGCGTAGAGGAAGTCGGCGCCCACCGCGCCGTCCACGACGCGGTGGTCCATGGACAGCGAGAGGTTGCCGAGGTCGCGGATCGCGATCGCGTCGTCCACGACCGCGGGCCGCTTCACGATGGCGTGCAGCCCCAGAATCGCGACCTGGGGATGGTGCAGGATCGGCGTCGCGAGCACGCCGCCCTTCGTGCCCGTGCTCGTCACCGTGAACGTGCCGCCCTGCAGCTCCTCGAGCTTCAGCTTGTGCTCGCGCGCCGCCGCCGAGAGGCGCTCAATCTCGCGCGCGATCGCGAACAGCCCGAGCCGGTCGGCGTGGTGGAGGATCGGCACGGTCAGACCGTCGTCGGTATTCGTCGCGATCCCGAGGTTCCAGTAGCTCTTCAGGACGATCTCCTGCCGCTCATCGTCGAGCGTCGCGTTGAGGAGCGGGAACTCCTTCAGCGCCGCCGGCAGGGCGCGGAAGACGTAGGCGAGATAGGTGAGCCTCGCACCCGCGGCCTCGGCGCGCTCGCGGACCGAGACGCGGTGGCCCACGAGGGCGGTGAAGTCGCACTCGGCGACGAACGTGAACTGGGCCGCCGTCGAGAGCGATCGCCGCATGTGCTCGGCGATCTTGCGCCGCAGGCCGCGCAGCGGCTGGCGCGTCTCGGGGCCCGCCGCCGGCCCCGCGGCGGCCGCGGGCGGCGCCGCGCCGGTGCCCGCGGCCTTCACGTCGTCGGCCGTGATCCGGCCGCCGGGGCCGGTGCCCCGAACGGATTCGAGCGCGACACCGAGCTGCTTCGCGAGCGCGCGCACGGCGGGCGTGGCCTCGACCCGGGCGGGCGCCGCGGCCGAAGCGGGCGGGGGTGCAGGGGCGGGAGCGGCGGCCGGCGCGGCGGGCGCCGCATGCGCCGGGGCCGCCGGGGCCGGGGCGTCGCCGGCCGTCGCGATGGACACGATCACGGTGCCCACCGGGACCATCGCGCCCTCCTCGGCGTGGAGCGCCTCAATCGTCCCGGTGCGGGGGGAGGGGATCTCGACGCTCGCCTTGTCGGTCATCACCTCGACGAGCGGCTGGTCCTCGCGCACGGCGTCGCCGGCCTTCACCAGCCAGCGCACGATCTCGCCTTCGGCCACTCCCTCACCGATGTCGGGCAGCTTCACCTCGTAGGCCATGCTCTCCTCTCGATCTCTTCGGCCGTCGTTTCGCGCCGTCAGTAGCTCAGGACGTGCTCGATCGCCGCGAACACGCGCTTGGCGTCCGGCAGGTAGGTGTGCTCGAGGGTGAACGGGAACGGCGTGTCGTAACCAGTGACGCGCAGGACCGGCGCCTGCAGCGACGTGAGCGCCTGCTCGGCGACCGTCGCGGCCAGCTCGGCGCCGTAGCCGCACGTGCGGGGCGCCTCGTGCACGATCACGACGCGACCGGTCTTGCGGACGCTCCCGAGCATCGTCGCCGCGTCGAACGGCAGCAGCGTGCGCAGGTCCACGACCTCGACCGACCAGCCGTGCTGCTCGGCCTGCGCCGCCGCCTCGAGCGAGACCGGGACCATCGCCCCGTAGGTGAGGACTGTGACCTGGCCGCCCTCGCGCGCGACGCGCGCGGTCCCGATCGGCGTCGTGAACCGGCCCTCGGGCACGTCCTCCTTCAGCGTCCGGTAGAGCCGCTTGGGCTCGAGGAAGATCACCGGGTCCTCGCCCTCGAGCGCGGCGAGCAGCAGGCCCTTCGCGTCCGACGGCGTCGAGGGCACGACGACCGTGAGACCGGTCGTGTGGCAGAAGTACGCCTCGGGACTCTGCGAGTGGTACAGGCCGCCGCGGATACCGCCGCCGTAGGGCGCCCGCACGACGACCGGGCAGGCGTACTGGCCCGCCGAGCGCCAGCGCATCTTGGCCAGCTCGCTCACGATCTGGTCGAAGGCGGGGTAGATGAAGTCCACGAACTGGATCTCGGCGACGGGCCGCAGCCCGTAGAGCGCCATGCCGATGGCGCCGCCGACGATGCCGTTCTCGGCCAGCGGCGTGTCGGACACGCGTTCGGCGCCGAACTCGGCCTGCAGGCCCTCGGTCACGCGGAAGACACCACCGTTGCGTCCCACGTCCTCGCCCAGGACCACGACCCTCGGGTCCTCGCGGAGGGACAGGCGCAGCGCATCCGTGATGGCCTGGACCATCGTCATCTGGGGCATGGAGTTCTCCGGAAGGGAAGGGCGAGGCACGGAAACTAGCCGAGCCCGGAAGCGGGCGGCAAGCCGCGCGCGCCGGCCGGGGCGCGGCGGACGGGGCATTAGTCTGGACAAAGTCGGCCATTAGTCGTATCTAATGGACGTCCGGCGGCCGGACCCCGCCGCACGCGAGGCGCATGCGCACGACCCCCGACCCTTCTCTCCCGGAAGTCCACGGCTCGATCGCGATCCCGAAGTCCGCGAGCTGGCTGCGCCGGCTGTTCGCGTTCGCGGGTCCGGCGTACCTCGTCAGCGTCGGCTACATGGACCCGGGCAATTGGGCCACCGACCTCGCCGGCGGCTCGCGCTTCGGCTACCAGCTGCTGTGGGTGCTCGTCATGAGCAACGCCATGGCCGTGCTGCTGCAGGCGCTGTCGGCGCGGCTCGGGGTCGTGACCGGGCGCGACCTGGCCCAGGCCTGCCGCGACGCCTACCCGCGCGCGGTCGTGCTGCCGCTCTGGCTCCTCTGCGAGCTGGCGATCGTGGCGTGCGACCTGGCCGAGGTGCTCGGCGCGGCGATCGGGCTCAAGCTGCTCTTCGGGCTGCCGGTGCTCTGGGGGGTCGCGATCACGTCGCTTGACGTGCTGCTGCTGCTCGCGATGTCGCGTTTCGGCATGCGCATGCTCGAGGCCGTCATCATCACGCTCGTCGGCACGATCGGCGCGTGCTTCGCGGTCGAGATGGTGCTCTCCCGCCCGGACGTGCCCGCGCTCCTGCTCGCGGTGGTGCCTCGCGACGCGGCCGGGCATCCGAGCCTGTTCAGCACCGGCGCCTCGGGCCTGTCGCTGTTCGGCCTGCGCGAGGACTCGCTCTACATCGCGATGGGCATGCTGGGCGCCACGGTGATGCCGCACAACCTCTACCTGCACAGCGCGCTGGTCCAGAGCCGCGCGAGCGCGGCGACGCCCGAAGGCAAGCGCGAGGCGGTCCGCATGAACCTGGTGGACACGATCATCGCGCTGAACGCCGCCCTCTTCGTGAACGGCGCGATCCTCGTGCTCGCGGCCGCCGTGTTCCACACGAGCGGGCATACCGGCGTCGCGGGCCTCGAGGAGGCGCACGCGCTGCTCGCCCCGCTGCTCGGCACGTCGCTCGCCTCGACCGTGTTCGCGCTGGCGCTGCTCAGCGCGGGCCAGTCGAGCACGATCACCGGCACGCTCGCCGGCCAGATCGTCATGGAGGGCTTCGTCCGGATCCGCGTGCGGCCCTGGATCCGCCGGCTGATCAGCCGCGGCCTCGCGATCGTCCCGGCGGCCGCCGTCATCGTCCTGCGGGGGGAGGGGGCCGTGGACGGCCTGCTCGTCCTCTCGCAGGTCGTGCTGAGCTTGCAGCTCTCCTTCGCCGTCGTTCCGCTCATCGTATTCACCTCGGACCGGCGGCGGATGGGCGAGTTCACGAACCCGGTCTGGGTCACGGTGCTGGCCGTGATCACGGCGATCGTGATCGTGGTCCTGAACGGCAAGCTGGTCGTGGACACGGTCGCAGGCTGGGCCGCCGCCTCGCCGGGCGCCTGGTGGCTGTGGGGCGTCGCCGTGCCGGGCGCGGCCGCGCTCGGGCTGCTGCTCGCCTACGTCACCTTCGCGCCGCTGCTCGAGCGCCGCTGGCCGGCGCTCGTCCCCGGAACGCCGCGCGCCCTGCAGGTGGCCGGCTCGCGCGTGCGCGCGGGGCTCGAGGCCGCCCTGCCGGCGCCGGCGGGAGCCCCGATGCCCGCGCTGCCGCCGGGCACCCACCGGCGCATCGCCGTCGCACTCGAGATGGGCCGGGCCGACGCGAGCGTGCTCGCCTTCCTGCGCTCGCTCGAGCTGCGGCCGGGCACCGAGATCGTGCTCCTGCACGTCGTCGAGTCGGCGGCCAGCCGCTACCTCGGCGAACAGAGCCGGGACGAGGAGAGCCGCGAGGACGAGGCGTCGCTCGACGCCATCGCCCGCGAGTTCGCCGGCCGCGGACTCGACGCGCGCGTGCGGCTCGGCCACGGCAACCCGACCGCCGAGATCGTGCGGATCGTCAGGGAGACGGGCGCCGACCTGCTCGTCACCGGTTCGCACGGCCACGCCGGCCTGCGCGACGTGCTCTACGGCGCGACGGTCTCGGGCGTGCGCCACCTCGTCCGGTGCCCCGTGCTGACCGTGCCGCCCGCACCGCGGGGCTGAAGCTCCGGCCGCCCGCCGCGCCGGCGGGCGGGAGGCGGGGGCGGGCAGGGGTCGGCGCCGCCGCCCCCCGTGCCGATTCGCCGGACATCCACTAGTATGCCCGCCGGTTTCGTCGATCGCGGCTCCTCCGTCCGCCGGGATGCGCGGACAGTCCGGACAGGCACGTGAGCGAAAAGGTGTACTTCGGAAAGCTGCAGGCGACGGTGGCCGAGGTCGTGGACGCCGGCGACCTGCTGCCCGAGTTCGAGTTGGCCGCGGTCGCGGTGCTCGAGGGCCAGGAGCGCCCGGGCGAGGAGCCCGCGGTGCGCCGCCGGCTGCGCGCCGAAGGCGTGCGCCCGACCGAGCACCGCGGGACGCTGCTGCTGGACCCGGGCGAACTCGAGCACTGCTCGTCCGTCGGGATCTTCGGCGGCGGCGACGAACTCTACGTGGCCGCCGAGTGGATGGACGAGTTCGAGGCGTTCCCGGGCCGGATCGGCGCCGACGGCGCCGACTTCCGCGAAGGCCTGCCGCTGGGCCTCGAGGACTGGATGCTCGACAGCGGCTGCCTGCTCGCGCTCGGCGACGGCGGAGCGGGACTCAACTACGCCACGACGAGCGCCGAGGTCCACGAGAAGCTCGTCGGCCGCTTCCCGACCGCGCGCCGGTGAAGCGTCCCCACGAGCACCGGTCCCCGGACGCGCGCCTGCTGCCCGTCGCGCTGCCGGGGCCCGCGGGCCCGCTCGAGGGGCTGCTCCAGGAACGCGCCGAACACGACCACGCGCTGACCGCCGTCGTCTGCCACCCCCACCCGCTTTACGGCGGCACGATGCACAACAAGGTCGCCCATCGCGTCGCCTCGACGCTCCACGGCCTCGGTGCGGCCGTGCTGCGGTTCAACTTCCGCGGCGTCGGCGCGAGCGCCGGCACCTACGACCGCGGCGACGGCGAGCTCGAGGACGCCCGCGCCGCGCTCGCGTGGCTCCGCGAGCGCTACCCGTCCGCGCGCCGCTGGGTAGCCGGGTTCTCGTTCGGCTCCTGGGTCGCCTCGCGGCTCGCCGCCTCGGAGCCCGACGTTGAGCGGCTGCTGCTCGTGGCCCCGCCGGTGCACACGCAGACGTTTGAGGAGATGCGCACGCTCGCGACCCCCAAGATCGTACTCCAGGGCACCGCGGACGAGGTGTGCCGCCCCGAGAACCTGGAGCGCGCCTGGCCGTCGTGGGCCGAGCCCAAGCGGCTGCTGCGCATCCCCGGCGCCGGGCACTTCTTCGATCGCCACCTGGCGGGGCTTGCCGCGGCGATCGTCGAGGGCGTGCGCTAGGCGCCGGGCCGCGGACGCCCAGAGTCAGGGCCCTCCCCGTGGGCGCCGCTCCGCCAGGGAGCGGCCGCGCCGCATGCGCCCAGCGCATCCGCACCCTCAGCATTGCGTTGCCTTTCTGCAACCTCCACCTCGCTGGTCCCCGACCACAAGTCCTCCCAAGGGGTTATCCGAGCGCCCCGAACACGCTGGGCGAGCACCTGCGTCGCCGCCGGCTCGACCTCGGTCTGACGCAACGAACCCTCGCCCGGCGCCTCGGCGTCCGCGAGGAGGCCGTCCACCTCTGGGAGCTGGACCGCTTCCGGCCGCTCGCCCGGCACCACGCCCGGCTGGTCCGGGTCCTGGGCGTCGATCCCGAACCCTCTTGCCACGGCCTGGCTGAGCGTCTGCGGGCCGCCCGGCGCCGGGCCGGGCTGACCCAGACCGAACTGGCCCGCCGGCTCGGGCTGGACGAGGGCACCATCGTGGACCTCGAGGCGGGTCGGCGACGCCTGAGCAAGAGGACGGCAGCGGCGCTCGCCTGTTTCTTGGGCGAGATCAGCGCGTAAGCTTCCCCGTCAAGTAGACAGGTCGAAGCTGGACTCCCGGGTTGGATTGCTCCTCGGCAAGATCGTCCGCGGCGGCACCTGGCCGAGGCTGTCGTGGGGCCGCTCGGTGTTGTAGTCCTCCAGCCACTCCTCGGTGACGTCGACGACCTCTTCGATCGAACCGAAGACGTAGGCGTCGAGCACGTCCTGGCGGTAGCTGCGGTTGAACCGTTCGATGTACGCGTTCTGGTCCGGCTTCCCCGGCTGGATGTACCGCACTTCGATGGCGCGGGCCCGGCACCACTCGACGAACGCCTCCGAGATCAGCTCCGGCCCGTTGTCCACGCGCACGGCCGTGGGCCGGCCATGCGTGGCCACCAGTTCGTCGAGCACGCGGATCACCCGGGCGCTCGGCAGCGAGAAGGCCACGTCGATCGCCAGGGCTTCCCGGTTGCCCTCGTCGAGCACATTCAGCGTCCGGAACTTCCTCCCGCCGTAGAGCGCGTCACTCATGAAGTCGAGCGCCCAGACGCCGTTGAGCACCGGCGGTGCGTCGAGTGGCTGCCGCAGTCGCGCGGGCAACCGCCGCTTCGCGCGCCGCGGCAGGTTCAGCTTCAGCGCGCAGTACACGCGGTGCACGCGCTTGTGGTTCCACGGGTGGCCCTGGCGTCGCATCCGCCGGTAGCACTTCCAGAACCCATGCCGCGGATGTCGTTCGACGAGCGCCTGAAGCGCCGCGATCACTTCCGCGTCGGCCTCCAGCGCCGGACGCGGGCTCCGGTAGTAGGCCGCCCGCGAGAACCGCACGATGGCGCAGGCACGTACCACCGACAGCCTGTGCTCCGTCACCAAGACCATCGCGGCCTCTCGCTTCGCGGACGGCGTTACGGTTTTCGCTGCAGCAGGTCCTTGATCGCCGCGTTCTCGAGGGCGAGCTCGCTGTACATGCGCTTCAGCTTCGCGTTCTCGGCCTCGAGCTCCCTCAACCGCCGAAGGTCCGGCACCGTGGCTCCGGCGTAGCGCGACTTCCAGTTGAAGTAGGTGTTCTTGCTGATCCCGTGCTTCCTGGCGATCTCGGCGACCGACATGCCTGCGTCGCCTTCCTTCAGGATCGCGACGATCTGCGACTCCGTGAACCGCGACTTCCTCATGTGCCCTCCCGGTTGCCCGGGAGAGTCTAGCAACGGCTGTCTACCAGGCGGGGAAGCTTACGCAGGGATCTGCCCCAGGGGGTCACGGCGCTGAAGTGGGATGAGCGCGGCGAATCAGGTGAGCGACTCGCGAGCGGCGTATACTTTGTTCGGCTGACCTGCGCGAAAGGCGCCCAGGTTTCGAAGTTTGTGATGCTCCACTAGCTGGCGGAACCGATCGTGGAGAGGCGCGGAGTCGGGGTCCTCTTGGCCCCAGTGATGCTCGTTCTGTTGCTGGGCTCGAACACCGCGGGCAGGGCGCATGCTGCGGGCGGCTTCCGAGACACGAGCCCGGCAGACACGAGCTTCCGGCGACTCCGTCAGGATGCGTGGGGCGCCAAGCTGGGCTTGGTGTCCCACGCGGCTCGTGCCCCGTGGACAGGCCCGCCTCCCAGGGCCACTCAGCTAGAGGCCCTTCCAACGTCGCAGCTCGTGAGCACTGCTGCTTCTAGTACGACGTTGGACCCGGTCGCCGACTCGAACCTTCCCGGAGCCAATGGCAACGTGCTGGGGCTTGTTCGGAGCGGCAGTACGCTCTACATCGCGGGGTCGTTTCGCTCTGTCGGGCAGGCGAGCGGTGGGTTCGTGCCACTGGATGGACACGCGGGCGCGGTGCTGCACCCCTTCCCAAAGATCAACGGCGAAGTCTTGACCGCGGTCCCCGACGGGGCAGGGGGACTATATATCGGCGGCGACTTCACCGCGGTGGGAGGGCAACCGCGATCGTGCGTCGCACAAATAGCCTCCGACGGTTCAGTGACACCCTGGAACCCGAGGGTCGGAGGGACCCTTGGTTTCATCCCACCCCCGGGCGTCGCTGCCATTGCAGTCAGCGGAAGCCATGTCTACATAGGTGGTGTGTTTCAGAGCATCGGCGGGCAGTCACATCTGAGCCTCGGTTGCGTTGATGCCCGCACCGGAGCTGTGGAGGACCGCAATCTCGACACGGATCCAAACGGATACGTGTTTTCCCTCGCAAGCGTAGACACGCTTGTTCTTGCCGGCGGGTGGTTCAAGAGCATCGCGGGGCAGCCGCACAACAGCCTCGCTGCGATCAGCGCGAGGAGCGGCGATGTAACGCCTTGGAACATCGATGCCGCGGGAAACGTCCTGACGCTGGCTTCGTACGGGGACACGGTGTTCGTCGGCGGCGACTTTGGCTGGATCGCCGGGCAAGACAGGACCTTTTTGGCGGCACTCGATGTCCACGATCACTCCGTACTGCCGTTCGATGCGCAAGCCGACTTCGTATACCTTCCCGGGTTCGCCCTGCCCGCCGTTCGGGCGCTGGCCATGGTCGGCGACACATTGTTCGTTGGCGGCGGCTTCACGAAGATTGGAGGCGAAGCGCTCCCGAGTCTTGCCGCCCTAGACATCAGAACCGCCACAGCTCTTGCATGGATGCCACCGGTTCTTGGTCCGCTCTACCAGGGCCTCGCGCAAACGTGCTACGCAATCGCTGTCACGGACAGCACCGTCTATTTCGGCGGGTCGTTCGACTTCGTTGGGTCTGCGTACCGACCGTGCGCGGCCGCCGTGGACCGTCGGACTGGCAAAGTGACGAACTGGGCGCCCAATCCAGACCTCCCCGTTCGCTCGCTGACAGTTCGCGACAGCGTCATCTTTGCTGGCGGGGAGTTTAGTCTGATCGGTGATTGGATCCACCGAGCCGGGCTTGCCGCCATCAACGCCTTCACGGGCGAGTTGAAGCCCTGGAACCCGAATCCGAATGGATCCCTGGTCACTGCCATCGCGGTCGACGGCGATCGTGTCTTGGTCAGCGGGGATTTCACAGAGATTGGCGGCGACCCTCAGCGCCGAAGCTGCCTCGCCGCGGTGGACACGCTCGGAGGACTTGCCACGGACTGGAACCCTTCGGTCGATGGCCCAGCGAACTCGATGATCCTTCTCGGAAACAGCCTCTTCCTCGGGGGCCTATTCACTACGGTCGGCGGCCAGCCCCGGAACAACCTCGCCGCCGTTGATGTCTCGACTGGGCAGGTGCTGCCGTGGGATCCGGAAGCGAACGAAATGGTCTCGTCGATGGCGAGCGACGGTGGCGTAATCTTCGTGGGCGGCCTGTTTGATCAAATAGGAGGTCAACCTCGAGGTGGCATCGCAGCGGTAGACACTGCGGCCGGCTTGGCGACGGACTGGAACCCCGGGACGGACAACAACACGGTCGACGCCCTGCTCGCCGTTGGGGACAAACTCTATGTAGGTGGTGGCTTTGGAGCAATCGGGGGCCAACCCCGCAATGCAATCGCCGTGCTGGATGCGCGCAGTGGGATCGCGCTGCCTTGGAGTCCAGAGGTGGCGGGATGGAACGAACCCGTTCGCGTTCGAGCACTCGTGCTTGCCGACAGCCAACTCGTTGTGGGTGGGAACTTCGGCGGGATGGGAGGTCAGTCGCGCATCTGCCTGGCGGCCGTCGACACGGCAACAGCCCTCGCGACCAGTTGGGATCCTGACTTGGACGGATACGTTTGGTCGCTACTGCAGGCCGGGAGCACGCTCTATGTGGGAGGGGGCTTTTCGCGTGCGGGCGGGTTGCCGGCGGATGGACTCGCGGGATTTGCGGTGCCGTCACCGCAGCCTCGCCCACCGAGCGTTCTTGGATTGGCGCAGTGCGTTCCGAACCCCGTGCGTTCGGTCGCTGAGATTCGCTTTGATCTGCCGAGCGCTGCCCCGGTGACTCTCGCAGTCTACGACCTGCAGGGCCGACGGGTTGCGACCCCGCTGAACCGGCAAGCACTGAACGCCGGTGCGCACGCGACGAGGATCCAGATTGGGAAGTTGCCCGCCGGGGTGTACCTCTACCGCCTGGAAGCAGACGGACGGACAGCCACGAGGAAGATGGTCGTCCTGCAGTGAAATGGAGCAATCCTGGATCAGGGCGATAGGTTGTCTTCTGCGCGCCCCTATCAAGTGGGGCCGTTCATGGGTGAACCGCGAGGCGTCACGACTTCTACGCGCGGTACTGCAAGGCTTCAGCCAGCGCGACGACCTCCACTCTGTCCGTGCCCGAGAGATCCGAGATAGTCCGCGCTACCCTCATCGCGCGATGTACCGCCCGGTCGCTGATTCCGCCGCGATCCATGGCGTCTGCGACGAGCTGTCGGCCAGTCGCGTCGAGCTCGCAGTGTCGCCGAAGGGCGGCGACCGGCATCCGTGAGTTGAGCCAGCCGCGCGCCAGCTGCCGCGCTCGCGCGGCGAGTACGCGCTCGCGCACGATCGCGCTCGGATCGCCTCGCGCTGCCTGTAACAACTCCTCGGATGTGAGCGCCGGCACCTCTACATGAATATCAATACGATCCAATATCGGTCCGCTCACTCGCGCGGCGTAACGTGCGAGGTCCCCCGGCGTGCAGCGGCATCCGCGCCTGGGGTGTCCCCGCCACCCGCACGGACAGGGGTTCGTTGCCGCCACGAGAAGTGGTCCGGCAGGCAAGCTGGAGGAGGCCCTTGCGTCGGTAAGGTGGAGGAAGGGGATTCCGTGCCGTTTGTGGAGGGCGCTGATCCGTGCGCGTCGAGCGCCGGCAGGCCCGCTCAGCTCTCGGCCTTGAGCCCCCCGCCTTCGCGCACGCGTGCGCGCTCGCCCGGTAGCGCGGGTTCGACGTGCACGACCACGTCGGTGAACTCGGGCCACCGCTCGCGCAGCCGCCGCTCGACGCCGTGGCCGATCGCGTGCGCGTCGGCGATGGGCATGCGCGGGTCCACGAGCACGTGCAGATCCACGTGCACGTCGTCGAGCGAGCCGCGGCTGCGCACGTTGTGCACCTCGAGCACGCCGTCCCCGAGGAGCGCCTCGCGTTCGACCTGGTCCGGCTCGATGCGGCGCTCGTCGGAAAGGACCGACAGCGTGCCGTGCAGGATGTGGAAGCCCGCGCGCAGCACAAGCCCGATCACGACGACCGCCGCGACGATGTCAGCCCACCACCAGCCCATGCGCACGGCGCCGAAGCTCGCCAGCACGAGCAGGCTCGCCAGCACATCGCTGCCCGTGTGGGCGGCGTCGGCCACCAGCACCTCGCTGCCGAGTGCGCGCCCCGCGCGGCGCTCCCACAGCGTTACCCCGACGTTCACCGCGATCGTCGTGATCAGCACGGCGAAGCCGGCGCCCCCGACTTCGGGAGTGACGGGATGGAGCACGCGCTCAAACGCGGCCCTCCCGATCTCCCAGCAGCCCATGAACATCATCACCGCTACGCCGAGAGCGGCGAACGTCTCGTACTTGCGGTGGCCGTAGGGGTGGTTCGCGTCGGGCGGCCTGGAGGCGACGAGCACGCCGACGATCCCGATGATGTTCGACGAGCCGTCGAGCAGCGAGTGCAGCCCGTCCGCCTGGATGCCGAGCGCGCCGGAGACGCGGCCGTACCAGAGCTTGGCCAGCGCGACGGCGAAATTGAGCACCAGGATCACCGACAGGACGAGGAGGATGCCTCTCGACCGTTCGGAAACGGGTTGCGCCATGCGATCACCTCCGGGCGACGCAGGCTACTTCACGTCAGGACGCCGTCAAAGGCCGCCGGGCGAACGCGAAGCGGGCGCGTTCGTGGCGCGCCGGGTCGCGTTCGTGCCTGCGGATGCTCTGGCGGCGGGAACGCCGGGCGTCTATCGTCCGTCGATTCCAGCGGACACCCGCTGCTTCGGGGCGCCGGGGGGGCGTGACACCCGCCGGCCCCGGGGCGACCGAACCCACTCGTGGAGCCAACGTGAACCGGAATCGCTGGGTCGTGCTCGGCGTCGTCGCCATCGTGATGCTGGGCGCCTTCTGGATCCTGCGCGCCCGCTCGAAGCCTTCCGCCCCCAGGTACCGCACCGCAGCCGTCGAGCGCGGCGACGTCATCGCCACCGTGTCCGCGACGGGAACGGTGAAGCCGCTCGTCCAGGTCGAGGTCGGCAGCCAGGTCAGCGGCACGCTCAACAAGCTCTACGTGGATTACAACTCGAAGGTGAGGGCGGGGCAGGTGCTCTGCACGATCGAGCCTTCGGCGTTCAAGGCGCGCCTCGCGCAGGCCCAGGCCGCCGTCGCGCGCGCGCAGGCGGCTCTCCAGGACGCGCAGCGGCAGTACCGGCGCTCGCAGGAGCTCGTGCGCGACAACTACATCTCGCAGGCCGACGTCGAAACCGCCGAGGTGAACGTCGCCCAGCGGGAGGCCGACCTGAAGCAGGCCCAGGCGGGTCTCGAGTCCGCGCAGGTGGACCTCGACCACACGACGATCCGCTCGCCCATCGACGGCGTCGTGATCTCGCGCTCGATCGACGTGGGCCAGACGGTCGCCGCCAGCCTGCAGGCGCCGAAGCTGTTCGTGATCGCGAACGACCTCACCCAGATGCAGGTCGAGACCAGCATCGACGAAGCCGACATCGGCCGGATCCACGCGGGCCTGCCGGCGACCTTCACCGTGGACGCCTTCCCCGACATCGAGTTCGAAGGAAAGGTCTCCCAGGTCCGCCTCGAGCCCATCACCGACCAGAACGTCGTGACCTACACGACCGTGATCGCCACGCGAAACGACAAGCTCCTCCTGCGGCCGGGCATGACCGCGAACGTCACGGTCACCGTGGCCACGCGCAAGGACGTGCTCAAGGTCCCGAACGCGGCGCTGCGCGTCCGCCTCCCCGGCGTTTCGGGCGTGGGAGGCCCGGGCGGAGCCGGCGGGGCCGGCGGATCGAGCCGCGGCATGCGACGGACCTTCTCGTGGCTGCTCGACCGGGTCGCGCCGCCGGCCTACGCGCAGGGCGCCCCCGGGGCGGGAGCCTCCGGCGAGCGGCGGCACGGTGGGCGACCGGGCGGCGAGCCGGGCGCGACGCGCCGGCCCGGCGCGGAAGCCGGGCAGCGCGCACCGGGCGCTCGCGCTCCCGGCGCGACGCGCCACGCGGCCGCCGACTCCACGGGCGTCACGGGCACCGCGGGCCGGACGTGGGCGAAAGGCCTCACCGGCGGCCGCCGCTTCGGCGCCGCGACGCCGGAAGGCGGCGAACCGGAGTTCAAGCCCGGCCGCGTCTTCCTGCTGAAGAACGGCAAGCCCGCCGAGGTGCGGATCCTCACCGGCATCACGGACGGCTCGTACACCGAGGTGAAGGGCGACGGGGTGCACGAGGGCGATCTCGTCGTCATCGGCGTCGAGCAGGCGAGCCTCCAGGGGAACGACCTGGAGCCCCCGCCCGGCATGGGCGGACCACGCTTCGGGCGCCGCCGCCGATGAACCCCCTCGTGCTGCTCCAGCTGGGCCTGCAGGCCCTGACGCGCAACCGCATGCGCGCGGCGCTCACGGTGCTGGGCATCGTCATCGGCGTGGCCGCCGTGATCGCCACGCTCGCCATCGGCCAGGGCGCACGCGAGGCCGTGCAGGCCCGGATCCGCTCGCTCGGCGCGAACGTGATGACGGTGCGCCCCGGCACCGTGACCTCCGGTGGCCGGCGGATGGGCATGGGCGGAATCACGACGCTGACGGCCGCGGACGCCGACGCGATCCGCAAGGAGTGCCCGGCCGTCGTCGCGGTCTCGCCGATGGTCATGCGCGGCGTGCAGCTCGTGTACGGGAACATGAACTGGGGGACGAACGTCCAGGGCGTGGCGCCCGAGTACCTCGACATCCGGCAGTGGCCGGTCTCCGAGGGCTCGATGTTCACCGACGCGGACGTGCGCGGCTCGGCCAAGGTCTGCGTGATCGGCGCCAAGGTGAAGGAGGAGCTCTACGGCGACGCCGACCCGGTCGGCACGACGCTGCGGATCAAGGACATCCCGTTCCGCGTCGTGGGCGTGCTCAGCTACAAGGGCGGCCAGGGCATGGGCGGCGACCAGGACGACGTCGTGATGGCACCCTGGACCACCGTGCAGAGCCGCATGCTCGGCATCACCTACCTCAACGCGATCACGGTGTCCGCGGCGAGCGAGGGGCAGGTCGAGGAGGCGCGCACCGAGATCACGTCCCTGCTGCGGCAGCGGCACCGCATCCGGCAGGGCATGGACGACGACTTCTTCATCTACACGCAGCTCGACATCGCGAGCACCGCCGCCTCGACGAGCGAGGTCATGACCACGCTGCTCGCGAGCATCGCCGGCGTGTCGCTGCTCGTCGGCGGGATCGGCATCATGAACATCATGCTGGTGTCGGTGACCGAGCGGACGCGCGAGATCGGCATCCGCCGCGCGATCGGCGCGCGGCGGCAGGACATCCTGCTCCAGTTCCTCGTCGAGGCGATGTTCCTGTCGCTCGCCGGCGGCGCGATCGGCGTCGCGATCGGCGTCGGCACCGCGAAGATGATCACAAACGTCGCGCGCTGGCCCACGGAGGTCCAGCCGCAGGTCATCCTTCTCGCGCTCGCGTTCGCCTCGCTCGTCGGCGTGTTCTTCGGTTTCTACCCGGCCAAGCGCGCGGCCGACCTCGACGTCATCGACTCGCTGCGCTACGAGTGAAGTCGCGTCCGGGCGGGATCGTCCGGCGGGCGCTCACCGCACGATCGCGATCCGCTGTGTCGAGGCTTCGAGGCCGCCGACGGTGAGGCGCGCGAAGTAGAGCCCCGGGGCGAGCGCCGACGGCACGGTGCCGGCCAGGTCCCGCGGCCCGGCGGCGAGCGTCCCGCGCCAGAGCGTCGCGACGCGCCGGCCCTGGACGTCGAGCAGCGCCCAGTCGGCCACGGCGGGCCTGGGCAGCGTGAGCGGCAGCCGCAGCGTGCCGTGCGTCGGGTTCGGCCACGCGCGGCCGCACGCCACGGCGTCGCCCGCGGTCGGAGGCGCGGCCAGCGAGCCGGGCGGCTCGAGCACGCGCACGCGGTCGATCCAGATGCCGGAGGCCCCGATCCACTCGTCGGAGACGGCGTGGACGATCACGCGGGCGGGCCCGGGGGCCCACGGCGAGAGATCCACCGTCCTCGTGACCCAGCCGCCGGACGTTCCGCTCCAGCACGAGGCGAAGCGCGGGATCGAGAGCCCGCTGCCGTACATCGCGTGCGTGTAGCCCGGCGTGGGCTCGACGGCCACGGGCGTGCCGCCCCAGGGCTGGACCTCGATCCGGAACGCGTCCCAGGCATAGAGGTCGTCCGCCTGCTCGAGATCGTGCCACTCGTCGAACGCGAGCTTCACGCCGGGCACGACCCCGTAGACCCACGGAAGGTAGAGCGCGGCGTCCGAGTGCGGCGGGTAGGGCATGCCGCCGGGGGGGCCGAAGTGCCATGCGGTGCCGCCGGCGGGCGAGGAGCGCAGCGTGTCGGTCTGCCACGGGTCCTGGAAGGACCAGGTGACCGGCTGGTGCACGTAGCCGCTCGGATTCTCGAAGTCATCGCGCATCCCGGGCACGACGAGCATCGTGTCGAACGCGGCGTTCGACCAGCCGACGTTGCCCGCCGCCGAGGCGTCGCGCGCCACGAACCGGTACGCGACGGCGTGGCCGCGCCCGAGTCCCGCGCCGAGCGCGACGGTGAACGAGTCGTGGCCCGCGTGCGTCACTGCGGTCGGCGCCGGCGGGGCACCGTCCACGGACACCTCGCACCAGACCGAGTCGAGCGCGGTGTTGTCGGTGACGCGGGCGAGCATCACCTGGGGCAGGCGCGTCTCGCCCTGCATGGGCACGGGCACGTGCCGCACGACCGGCGGCGTCACGTCGGGCCCGGCGAAGTACGTCGCCGGCGCGGCGGCGCCGCCGGCCGGCCACTCGGCTGCGAGGACCACGGGCGCGGTCGCGGCCGAGATCCAGTACTGGACCGTTCCCGCGGCCGGCGGGATGGCGGCGGCGAACGAGTCGGGCCCGGCGGCCGCCATGGGCACGTCGGTGAACGTCCCTTCCGTGCCGGCGCGCCAGTGCAGCACCACCGACGCCGGGTCCACCGCGAGCGGCAGCGCGCCGTCCACGCGCGCGATCCGGGCGGTGACCGCCCGGGGCGCGAGCAGGTCCTCGGTGTCCGGCAGCGGATCGAGCGTGATCGCGAGCCGGCCGGGCCGCGAGGGCAGCGTCACGTCCACGGAGCCACGGGCGCCGGTGGCCTCGGTCACGACCTGCGGGAACCGCGCGCGGATCGCACCGAGCTTCGCGAGGTCGGCGGGGCCGGCGTCCTGCCCCCGCGGCACGACGAGGACGAAGGCGACGCGCCAGGTGTGCGGAGCCGAGGCGGCGTCGGGTACGCGCGGGCCGTGCACGGCCTCGATGTCGTCCACCGACCAGAGCGTGGCGACACCGTCGCAGCCCACGCCCACGGCCGGGATGCTCCACGGCACGTAGTCGCCCGGGGGCTGGATCTGCGTCGGGTCGTTCACCACCAGGAGCGGGCCGGTCCCGGCCTTCGTGCGCAGCCCCATCAGGTACTGGTCGAGCGCGCCGAAGGTGGACGTCACGCCGGTCGTGACGAACGTGTCGGGACCGACCGTGGTCCAGTCGCAGCCCTCCATGAAGGAGGAGTCGGAGTCGAAGAAGAAGTTCCAGTGCTGGTTGTCGCGCCCGAGCAGCGCCGTCGAGATCGTGCCGGCCGAGTCCACCCTCACGTAGGCCAGCCAGCGGTGCCCGAACTCGTGCGCGAGGATGCCCATCGCGTCGAAGGTGTCGCCGGGCAGCGGCGCGTCGGGATCGTCGGGGTAGCGGTGCAGGCCGTTCATGGTCAGGACCTGCTCGAGCCGCGCGGGGCTGCCGAGCGCCGCGCCCAGGTCGTAGTGCCCGAGCCCGATGCCGTCGATCGCGTTGCGCACCGGCCATGCCGCTGCGAGCGCGGTGGGCGACCCGAGCCACTGGTTCAGCCCGCTCGCGAGGTAGACGGCGAGGAACGTCACCGAGTCGTCGTGCGTCGCGTAGAACGCGTGCGTCACGGCCGCGACGTCGAGCACCGTGTCGCCGGTCTTGTCCGTGTAGAAGAACGTGCCGTCGTCCTCGAGCACGGCGATGCCGTCCACGTCGGCGCTGTGCGGCGTCGGCAGCGGCACGGCGAGCGGGAGCGCCGCCCGGCGTTCGAGCTGCGCGTCGAGCGCGTCGAGCCGGGTGCCGCAGGCGCCGGCCGGGTCGCCCGCCGGAAGGGCGGCGAGCGGCCGGGCGCCCCGGTCCCCGGCGGGCACGGGCCGGCCGCGCGGCGAGGGGAGCGGCGCGGCGAGGGCGGGGAGAACGAGTGCCGCGAGCGCCGTCGGGACGAGGAAGCGCGTGAGGAAGGGGCGCACGCCGGGAGTGTACCGGCCCGCGGCGGGTCCCGCTACGGCGACGCGATCGGGGCGCCGCGGCCGTCGGCCGCGTGGAACCAGGTGACGTCCGCGGGGGTGCGCCGCGGGCGGTCGAGCCGCAGCCCGTGCGGCTCGAGGATCGGCGAGGCCATCGGCAGCGCCTCGTACTCGGCCTTCGTGACCCAGAGCGCCGGACGGCGCAGCGTCCACGCCACGAAGTCGGGCGTGTCCGTGTAGACGAGCGGCGCGCCGGGTCCGGCCGGGGGCAGCGACGCGAGGTCCGCACGCTCGACGCGCAGCCGCTGGCGCGCCGTGGTGCCCTCCGCGCGCGCCCGGATCAGGGCCGGCGCGGCCGAGAGCGCGAGCAACAGCACGAACGCGCCGATCCAGGTCCGGGGACGCTGCGCCCAGCGGGGCAGCCACTCGACGGCCTCCGCCACGGCCCGGGCGGCGAGCAGCGCGAACACGGGCAGGAACGGCGTCACATAACGCGCGTCGAAGAGCGTGACGGTCATGAGCGCGAGCGGCACCAGGGCCAGCGCGATCCCGGCGAACGCGAGCGGCCGCGCCTCGGGACTCTGCAGCGCGAGCAGCGCGCCGAGCGGGGCGAGCCAGCCCGTGAACGCCGACGGGGCCGTGAGCACGCGCTTGAGCGCGTGAGGGAAGAACGCCAGCCACTTCGCCGGCAGCGAGGCGAGCTCGTGCGTCAGCGTCCGGGGCCAGGCGCGCGGGGGCACCGCGAAGTCGCGCATCACGGAGATCTCCGGGTGCGAGCCCCAGTACCCGATGAGCAGGTAGCTCGAAAGGTTGAAGAACGGCGAGCCTGCGTTGACCCAGCCGTGCCACATCCACGGCAGGAGCGGCGCGATGGCGACGAGGAGGAAGCGGCGCCGCGCGGCGCGGGCGAGCCACGCGAGCACGGGCAGCGCGAACAGGAACTCCGGGCGCACGAGCAGCCCCGCGCCCACCGCCAGGCCGGCCCGGCCCCCGTGGGGCCGCGTGCGCGCAAGCTGCTCGAGCGCCTGCGCGAGGAGCCAGGCGCCCAGCACCAGCGCGAGGTCGTGGTGCACGGCGCGGAGCGTGAGCGGCGAGAGCGTGAACGCGATCGCGGCCGCGGTCCCGGTGGGCGGCGCGTGGCTGCGCTCGCCGAGGCGGTAGATCGCGAGCCCCCCGAGCACGGCGAACAGCGCCGCGATCCAGCGGACCTGGTCGAGCAGCCCCGGGCCGAAGACCGCCAGGAGCGGTGCGAGCAGGACCGGCACGAGCGGGCCGTGCACGAGCACCGGGACCGTGTTCGCCGCGTCCCGCAGCGTCCAGAGCGGAGGATGGATGACCGGCGTGCGGAACCCGTGGCCCGCGAGCAGGGAGCGCGCGACGACCCCGTACTCCCAGGAATCGTCGAGCGGGTCCGGCGCCCCGGCACGCAGCACCGCCAGGTCGAGGATCCAGAAGAGCGCGAGGAAGACCAGCGTGCCCGTGAACCACGAGCGCGACCGCCGGGTGGGAAACGTGCTCATGCGCGGCACGGTTGCACAGGCCGCGCGCGGGGGTCAAAGCCGGTGGGGTATAGTCGGGGCTCGTTTGCCTCGACGTTCCGACGGGGGCCGAGCGTGAACCTCGACTGGCATCGCCTGAAGGCCGTGGTGATCCAAAGCGACGACTGGGGCCTGTGCGCCTGGGTGCCCGACGACCAGGCGCACCGCGTTCTCGCGGGTCAGCCGGCGTTCCGGACCCCGGCCGGGCAGCGCTACGGGCGCTCGACGCTCGAGAGCGCGACTGACGTGAACCGGCTCGCGGCGACGCTGCTCGAGTTCCGGGGCGGCGACGGGCTCCCGCCCGTGTGGCAGGCGAACACGGTCGTCGCGAGCCCGGACTGGCCGCGGCTCTTGCCGCCGCGCTTCGAGGCCCTCGAGCTGCCGCTGGCGGTTCCCGGGGCGGCGCCGGGGCGCTGGGAGCGGCCCGGGCTCGCGGCGGCGATCGGCAGCGCCCGGGCGCAGGGACTCTGGTGGCCCGAGCTGCACGGCCTGCACCATCTGCCGGCAGGGGCGTGGCTCGGCGCGCTGCGGCAGGGCCGGAACGACGCGCGGCTCGCCCACGAGCAGCAGAGCCCGATCTGCGCCGCGGTGGAGGCGTCCGGCGAGTACGACCCCGCCGAGCCGCGCGAGGTCCGCGCGCGCGACCTGCGCGAGGCCCTGTCGCGGTTCGAGGCCGCGTTCGGGCGCCGGCCGGCGTCGTTCTGTCCGCCGGACTACCGTTTCGACGACTGGCTCGAGGCCGAGGCGGAGTCGCTCGGGCTCACGACCCTGCAGGGCAAGCCCGAGCAGGCGGGCGCCGGGCTCGCGCCGCTCCGGCGGCGGCTGCTGCGCCTGCGCTTCCCGCACTTCGCGGGCGCGCGCTTCTACCTGCCGCCGCGGGTGGCGTTCGAGCCCCGCGGCCAGGCCGACCCGGCCGGGCGGCTCGGCGCGGAGGCCGCGCACCGCGCGGCGCGCGAGGCCTGGCGTGGCGGGCGGCCCGCCGTGCTCAGCACGCACCGGCTCAACTACGCGCACCTCGACGAGGACTGGTCGGAGGCGGGCCGCTCGGCGCTGCGCGACCTGCTCGGGCGCCTCGCGGCCGACGGCGCGATGTTCCTCGTGGACGCCGAGGTGCGCCAGCTGGCCGAGCGGGGCTGGTCCCTGCGTGCCCTCGGGCGCCGCGGGACGCTGTTGCGCCACTACGGCGTCCCGCTCGAGCCCCTGCGCTTCCCGGCGCCGGCGGGGGTTTCCGGGGCCCGCGTGCAGGCGCCCGGTCCCGGGAGCGGGGCGGGCGAGGGCGAGGTGAAGGTGGGCGCCGGAACGGCCGAAGCCCGGGTACAGCTCGGCGAGCACGTCATCGAGTGGACGGGGACATGAGCGGGACCTGGCGCAGGCTGACCGGCGGGCCGACGGGGAAGTGGTCGTTCTGGAAGTTCAACTGGCTCGCCAACCACAAGATCATCCGTGCGCTCGAGCGCGCCCGGGCGCACGCGCACGGGGACCTGCTCGACGTGGGGTGCGGCTCGAAGCCGTTCGCGCCGCTTTTCGCCGGGCGCGTGCGCCGCTACTGGGGCACGGACCTCTCGCGCTCCCCCTACCTCGGCGCCGCGCGGCTCGACGCCTTCGCCCGTGCGGAGGCCCAGCCGTTCCGGGCAGGGTCGTTCGACACCGTGCTCGGGCTCTCGATGCTCACCTACCTGCCCGAGCCGCTCCGGATGATCGAGGAGGCGCACCGGGTGCTGCGCCCCGGGGGCACGCTCATCCTCGAGTTCACCCAGATGGTGCCGCTGCACGACGAGCCTTGGGACTTCTTCCGCTTCACGCGCTACGGGGCCGAGCACCTGCTGCGCCGCAGCGGGTTCGAGCCGATCGAGTACCTGCCGATCGGGGGCCTGTGGGCCCGCGTGGGGCTGAGCACGATCGCGGCCCTGAACCGCCTCAACCGCGGCCCCGCGCGGGTGCTCACCGAGATCCCCATGCGGCTGCTCTACTGCCTCGTCCAGCTGCTCTGCGAAGGTCTGGACCGGCTGTTCTTCGACCCCCGCGAGGTGCTGGCGCACCTCGTGGTGGCCCGCCGCGAGCCTTGACCGCCTTCCGCCGGGACGCCTAGCCTTGCGGCAAATGAGTCCTGCCCGAACCCCCGCGCCCGCGCCCGTGGTGCGCCTGCTCCCGCAGCTCGTGGACTACTCCGCGCGCCAGTACGGAGACTCCCCGTTCCTGCTCCGCTGGGACGGGAGCGCCTGGACGGGGTACTCGTTCCGGCAGGCCGCCGCCGCGATGCACGCGTTCGCGGCGCTGCTCGTGCGCGAAGGCGTGCGGCCGGGCGACCGCGTCGGCCTGCAGAGCGAGAACCGTCCGGAGTGGGGGCTGGCCTACATGGCCATCCTCGAGACGGGCGCGGTGGTGGTCCCGATCGACGCGGCGCTCAAGGAGCACGAGGTCGGCGAGATCCTCGCGACCGCCGGTGCGACCCGGGCGGTCGTGAGCGCGCGGCTGCACCCGGTGCTCGCCGCGGTGAAGACGTCGCGCCTGCCGTCGCTCGGGCTCGTGGGGCTGGACCCGATCGAGGGCCTGGCGGACTGGGACGGGGCGCAGGCGGCGTTCGCCGGCGCGACGGCGCGCGAGGGAGGCGCCGAGCCCCAGGACCTCGCGGTGATCATCTTCACCTCGGGCACGACCGGCCAGGCGAAGGGCGTCATGCTCTCGCACGCCAACCTGCTCTCGAACGCCGAGGGCGTCGCCCGGACGATCGACTGCGGGCCCGGCGACCGCATGCTGAGCGTGCTCCCGATGCACCACACGTTCGAGAGCACGATCGGGTTCCTGTGCCCGCTGCGCACCGGCGGCGCCGTGTGCTACGCGCGCGGGCTGGATTCGAAGCAGCTGCGCGAGGACATGCGCTCGAGCTGTGCGACCATCTTCGTCGCGGTGCCCCTGCTCTACGAGAAGCTGCTCTCGGCGATCCACAAGCGCATCGCCGAGGCGCCGCTGCCGCGACGGCTGCTCGTGCTCGGGCTGGTCGGCGTCACCCGGCTCGTGCGGCTGCTGACGGGCTTCCGCGTCGGCGGGACGCTGCTGCGCTCACTGCGCGAGAAGGCGGGCCTGCAGCACATCCGCATCTTCGCCTGCGGCGCCGCGCCACTCGCCCCTCACGTCTTCTGGGGCTTCACCGACCTCGGCTGGACCATGCTCGAGGGCTACGGGCTCACCGAGACGTCGCCCGTGACGTGCCTGAACCTGCCGCGCAAGCCGAACCCCGGCGGCGTCGGCTGGCCGCTCATGGGCGTCGAGGTCCGCATCGACCGGCCCGACGCCGAAGGCAACGGCGAGATCGCCGTTCGCGGGCCGAACGTGATGCTGGGCTACTACGGCAGTCCCGAGGCGACGGCCGAGGTGCTGCGAGACGACTGGTTCTACACCGGCGACCTCGGGCGCTTCCTGCCCGACGGCCGGGTGAAGATCACGGGCCGGCTCAAGAACATGATCGCGACCGCGGCAGGCAAGAAGATCTACCCCGAGGAGGTCGAGGTTCAGCTCGCCGACAGCCCCTATGTGCTCGAGGTCGTCGTGGTCGGCGGCCGCGACGCCCGGGGCGAGCGCGAGGAGGTCCACGCGCACATCTACCCGAACCTCACCGAGCTCGAGCTGCTCGCGCAGTCGCAGGGCCGCAAGTGCGACGACGCGTTCGTCGAGGCCACGCTGCGCGCCGACGTCCAGTCCCGCTGCGCGCGCCTGGCATCGTACAAGCACGTCAAGCGTGTCATCGTGCGCAAGGGCGAGTTTCCCAAGACCACGACGGGGAAGATCCGGCGCCAGGGGCTCGCCGCCGATTCCGGCGGGGCCGCCGCGAGCGCCGCCGACGTCGCCTGAGGCCGGGGGGCACGGCCGCTCAGGAGCCCCCGGGGCTTCCCACGAGCGGCGCGCAGGTGCAGGTCACGGTGCCGTCGTCGAACACCTGCAGCGTGCAGCGCTGCCGCAGGGGCGCCGCGAGTGCCTCGCCGCCCCGCCAGCTCGGGACGATCTCGAGGCCGCGCCAGTCCCAGTTGAGCTGGAAGTCGGAAGGGCGCGAGAGCCGGAAGACGAACGTGGCCTTGTCGGCGGGCTCGATGTCGTCGCGCACCTGGGTCTTCCCGCCGACCGTGAGCCGCACGCGGGTCATGGCGCGGGTTCCGGCGTTGACCACCACGGCCTCGGAGGAGTCGTTGCCGCGGAGGATCGTGTCCCGGTGGTTCCAGCCGTACCAGGCGGCGAAGGCGATGATCGCCAGGAACAGAAGCTTCTTCATGGGGCCTCCCTACCGCCGGGCGAATCCGGGGCGGGGCCAGCCTAGCGCCCGGCCCGCGATCCACGGAGGAAAAACGTCGCCGCGCCGTCAGTCCGAGCCCGGCCCTTCGCCGCGCAGGCCCTTGGCCTCCTCGCTCAACCGCACCTCCGACCCGGCTTCGGGCAGGTCCCGGAACGCGGCCCAGAACGTGACTGCGGCGACGCAGTAGAGGCCCGCGGTGAGGTAGAACGGCGTCGCGTAGCCGAACCGTTCGATCACCGTGCCCGCGGCGACGGCGCTCGCGGCCCAGCCGACGTTCCAGACGAGGTTGATCACGCTCGTCGCGCGGGCGCGCAGCGCGGGCGGCAGGGCCTCCATGACGAACGTCTGGAGCAGGGGGGTGGCCGCCTGCATGAGGGTCGCGCGCATCCAGAAGGAGCCGACGGCGACCGGCAGGTGGCGTTCCGCGCCCAGCGTGACGAGGAACGGCAGCGACAGCAGCTCCGAGGCGATCGCGGTGCGCAGCTTGCCGAAGCGGCGCGCGAGCGCCGGCCCGAGCAGTGCGGCGGCGGCCGTGCCGACCTGGGCGATCGAGAAGAAGGCACCGATCTGACCGCTCGAGCACGCGAAGCGGTCCTTGAAGTAGAGGTTCATGAACGGGATCACGAGTCCCGCGCCCATGCCGACGAGGGCCGAGTTGAGCGCGATGGGAAAGAGCCGCCGCCACTGCTCGCGCGTGACCGGGGCCTCGTCCTTGCCGAGCCGCTCCTCCTTCACGCGCCGCAGCCTCGCGATCGCCACGATGGTCCCGAGCGCGACCGCCGCGCCCGCGAAGAGCCCCGTGCGATAGGCCGCGAAGAGGGTCGCGGACGGCACGAGCGCCTGGACGAGGTGCGGCAGGGCGCCGCCGACGGCGCTGCCGAGCACGCCCGCGAGCAGCGCGCTCGCGAAGAAGGCGCTGAAGAGGTGCGTCCGCTCGCGGGCGGTCGAGTGCTCGGTCAGAAACGGCGCGGCGGCGATCTGGAACAGCGCCTGCCCCGAACCGATCACGAAGCCGGACGCGAGGATGGCCCCCGGGGCCGTGAGGCTCGCGCGCAGCAGGTGGCCGAGCCCTTCGAGCACGGCGCCGAGCAGCAGGCTGCGGCGCCGCCCCCAGCGCTCGGCGAGCACGCCCGCCGGCAGGGCCGCGAGCGCGAGACCGAGCGCGTTCATCGAGATCGCGCGTCCGACGAAGCTCTCGGGGAAGCCCGCCTCGACCAGGTAGAGGTTGAAGAGCACCGAGAAGATGCCCTGGGCCGTCCAGACGAGGAATTCGGCGAGCAGGTAGATGCGGGCGGGGCGCGAGAACGCGCGGGCGGCGTCGGCGTAGTCGGAGAGGGCGGCGCGCAGGGGGGGCATGGGCGGCGCGCATGAAACTCGAAACGGCGGCTCGCGTCGAGCCGCCGTTTCCCTTCGCGCGTGCCCGCGACGGTTAGACGGGTGTTCCCGGGTCGAGTGCGGCCGGGGCGAGGCCCCGGGCCGGCTCGGAGGCCTTCGCGCGGTCGCCCCGGACGCGGAACAGCGGCTCGAACGCCGCCGGCGTCATCGCGACGATCACCCGCGCGGGCCCGGCCCCGGTGTTTTCCATGGCGTGGGGCACGCGGCCGTCGTAGTGACAGGCATCGCCCTCCTCGAGGGCCACGACGTGCTCGCCGCAGGTGAGCTTCACGCTGCCCTCGAGGCAGAGCACGATCTCCTCGCCGTGGTGGAAGTGACGCTTGTCGCCCGCGGCGACCCCGGGGGGGAGCTCGGCCATGAGCAGCTCGAGGTTGCGCTTGGGCTGCGCCGAGAGCACCTCGATCCGGCTGGAATTGCCCCCGATCTGGAGGAAGGGTCGGTCGTCCCGGCGGACGACGTGCGGCGCCTGCTCCTCCTCGACGACCAGGTAGGCCACCGACGTCTGGAGCGCGCGCGCCAGGTCCTGGAGCGTGGCGAGCGACGGGGAGGTGCGGCTGTTCTCGACCTGGCTGATGAAACCCTTCGAGAGGCCCGTGGCGTCCGCGAGCTGCTGGACGGTCAGCCCGCGGCGGAGACGAAGATCCCGGATCTTCCTGCCAAGTTGCATCTCGCCTCCTGGGGAGTGGACGGCGACGCGAAAGCGGTGCAGTTGCCCGGAAATGTTAGAACAAGTTTCAGTCCTCTTCAACGCCGCAGTCCCCGACCGCCCGCTCCGCGACCCTCGAGGTCAGCCCGCGGCCTCGTCCGTCTCGACCCCGTCGTTCCCGAGGAACTGCAGCTGGTAGAGGCGCGAGTAGAGCCCGCCGAGGCGGAGCAGCTGGGCGTGGGTGCCCGTCTCCCGCACGCGCCCGTGGTGGAGCACGACGATGCGGTCCACGTCCTGGATGGTCGAGAGCCGGTGCGCGATGACGAGGCTCGTCCGCCCCTGCATGAGCCGGCGCAGGGCCTCCTGGATGCGGCGCTCGGTGTGCGTGTCCACGCTCGAGGTGGCCTCGTCGAGCACGAGGACGTCGGGCTCGCGCGCGAGCGCGCGGGCGAAGGAGAGGAGCTGCCGCTGTCCCGCCGAGAAGGACGCGCCCCGCTCGCCGACCGCGGCCGCGTAGCCGCCCGGCAGCCGCTCGATGAACTCGTGCGCGTGCACCTCGCGCGCGGCCCGCCGCACCGCCTCGGCCGGGACCGTCTCGTCGCCGAGACTCAGGTTGCCCTCGATCGTGCCGGTGAACAGGAAGACGTCCTGCAGCACGAGGCCGAATCGGCGGCGGAGCTCGACCGGGTCCCATTGCTCGAGCGGCCGCCCGTCCACGCGGATCTCGCCGCGCTGCGGCCGGTAGAAGCGCAGGAGCAGGCTCGTGAGCGTCGTCTTGCCCGAGCCCGTCGCCCCGACGAGGGCGACCTTCTCGCCGGGCTCCAGAGAGAACGAGACGTCCTCGAGCACCCAGTGGTCGGCCTGGTAGGCGAACCACACGCGGTCGAACTCGATGCGCGCGCCGTGGCCGTGGCCGTTTCCCGAGGGCCGGATCGCCGCCGGGGCCGGGCCGCCGGCGGACGCGGCGGGCGGGAGCGGCGCCGGGGCGGGCGCGCGGCCGCGACCGGGCGCGGCCAGGTCCGCGGCCGCGGGGTCGGTGGGCGTGTCGAGCAGGCCGAAGATGCGCTCCGAGGAGGCCATCGCCTGCTGGACGATGCCGTACTTCTCGGACAGGTCCGAGATCGGGCGGAAGAAGCGCTGCGTGTACTGGATGAACGCGACGAGGGTTCCGAGCGTGATGCCCGTCCACATGACCTGCCGGCCGCCGTACCAGACGATCAGGGCGAGCGCGATCGCGGACACGAGCTCGAGCAGCGGGAAGAACACCGCGTGGTAGGTGTTCGCGAGCAGGTTCGCCGCGCGGTGCTCGGCGTTGACGTGCGCGAACTCGGCGTGGTTGCGCTCCTCGCGGCCGAGGAGCTGCACGGTCGACATGCCGCCGAGGTTCTCGTTGAGGAACGCGTTCAGCTTCGCGAGCTGCGTGCGGACCTCGCGGAACACGACGCGCACGCGGGCGCGGAAGACGAGCGTCACGATCAGGATGAGCGGCAGCACCGAGAACGTCACCGCGAGGAGCTCGACGTTGAGCTTCGCCATCGCGAAGATGATGCCGACGAGCATGAACAGGTCGCCGAAGAGCGCGATGATGCCCGCCGCGAACATCTCGTTCAGCACGTCCACGTCGTTCGTCACCCGGGTCATGAGCCGGCCGATCGGGTTGCGGTCGAAGAACGACACGGGCAGCCGCTGGAGATGGCGGAAGAGCGAGGCGCGCAGGTCGCGCATGATGTGCTGCCCGACCCGCTGCATGAGCTGCGACTGCACGTAGCCGAGCCCGAACGCGGCCGCCAGCGCGGCGAGGTAGACGACCGCGATCCGGTCGAGCTGGTAGGTGTCCCGGTGGCGGATGCCGAGGTCGATGGCCTCCTTGGTCAGGAACGGGAACGCCAGCTGGACGGCCGCCTCGACCACCGTCACGACCACCGCCAGCGCGACCTGCGGGCGGTAGGGCCCGAGGTAGCGGGCGAGCCTCAGGATGAGGCGCCGGTCGAGCGGGCGGCTGAGGTCTTCGTCGAACGCGCTCACGAGGCCTCGATCTCCTCTTCGAGCTGCTGGGCGCGGTGGAGGGCCGCGTAGCGCCCGCCGTGGGCGAGCAGTTCCTCGTGGCGCCCGCGCTCGACGACGCGCCCCTCCTCGAAGACGAGGATCAGGTCCGCGTCGCGCACCGTGCTCACCCGGTGCGAGACGATCAGCGTCGTGCGGCGCCGCATCTCGGCGCGCAGCCCGCGCAGGATCGCCTCCTCGGTCTGCGTGTCCACGCTCGAGAGGCAGTCGTCGAGCAGCAGCACCGGCGTCTCGCGCAGCAGCGCCCGTGCGATCGCCGTGCGCTGCTTCTGTCCGCCGGAGAGCGTGATGCCCCGCTCGCCGACGCGCGTGTCGAAGCCCTTCGGGAAGCCCTGCACGTCCTCTTCGAGGCTCGCGACGCGGGCGACGCGTACGACGTCCTCGCGATGCTCTCCGGGCACGCCGTAGGCGATGTTGCCGGCGATGCTCGTCGAGAACAGGAACGCGTCCTGCGGCACGACCGAGATCTGGGCGCGCAGCCAGGAGAGGTCCAGATCGCGCACGTCCACGCCGTCGAGGAACACGGTCCCGGGCGGCGGATCGAAGACACGCGGCAGCATCGAGAGCACGGTGCTCTTGCCCGAGCCCGTCCGGCCGACGAGCGCCACCGTCCCGCCGGGGGGCACGCGGAAGGAGACCAGCGACAGCGCGGGGTCCGCCGCGCCGGGGTAGGCGAACGAGAGGTCGCGGAACTCGAGTTCGCCGTGCGCGACCGCCGGGCGCCGCGCCGCCGGCGGGCTGGCGATGGCCGGCGGCTCGTCGAGCAGCGTCGCGATCCGGCCGAAGGAGGCCGAGCCGCGCTGGAAGATGTTGATGACCCAGCCGAGCGCGACCATCGGCCAGTTCAGCATGCCGAGGTAGACCGTGAAGGCCACGAACTGGCCGAGCGTGATCTGGCCCTCGATCGTCTCGCGGCCGCCCAGCCACAGGGCGAGCAGCGCACCGAGTCCCGAGAAGAACGCGAGCGAGGGCTGGAACAGGCCCGAGGTGCGGATGAGCTTCACGTTCTCGTCCACGTACTCGGCGTTCAGACGGCCGAACTGCTCGGTCTCGCGCCGCTCGGCGGCGAAGGCGCGCACGACGCGCACCCCCGCGAGGTTCTCCTGCACCATCGCCGAGAGCTTCGCGAAGTGCGCCTGCACGTGCTCGAAGCGGCGGTGGATGCGGTCGCCGAACCACCACACGCTCAGCGACACGATGGGCAGCGGCATCAGCGAGTAGAGCGCCAGGCGCGGGCTGATCGCGACCATGAAGGCGATGGACACGGCGCTCACCACGAGGGTGTTCACCGTGTACATGAGGCCCGGTCCGAGCAGCATGCGCACGGCCGCCATGTCGTTCGTCGCGATCGACATGATCTCGCCCGTCCGGTGGCGCTGGAACCACGCCGCGTCCTGCTTCTGCAGGTGGGCGAACAGCTCGTTGCGCAGGTCGTACTCGAGGTGGCGCGAGATCGCGATGACCGACTGGCGCATGAAGTACTTGAAGACGCCGGAGACGACCGCGATGCCGAAGATGATGAGCGCGTAGCGTCCGAGCTTGGCGGCGTTCACGCCGCGGTACAGGTCGTCCACGGCGAACCGGAGGACCTGCGGCTGCGCGAGGGCGATCAGGTTCGCGCAGGCCACGCACACGACGCCCCACGCGAGGCCCGCCCGGTAGCGGGCGGCGTGTCGGAGCAGTCGGGCGAGGTGGGTGGGAATGGCCGCTCCTGACTCCGTCACCCCGTCCTGAGCGGGACGGGGTGACGGTCGAGACGTCACGGACGCGCGTTGCCGCCCAGGAATCCCTGCAGCCGACCGAGCTTGGTCATCTTCCAGGCGACGCCGCCGTAGTACTGGTCGAGGTGCGGGACGTTCTTGCCGGCGGGCGAGTGCCACGAGCCGAAGAAGGCGTCGAGGCGGTTGTCCACGCGGTAGGTGAATCGCGGCCCGGCGAGCTGCGTCGTCGTCTTGAGATCGCTGCCGGCCGACGTGCCGAACTCGCCCTGGTAGAGCCCCGCCACCATCAGGTGGCCCATCCAGAAGCCGAGGGCCCCGTGGGCCAGCGCGTGGTCGGCCCAGTCGCGCTCGATCGCGGACGCGTCCGAACCGGTCTTGCGCGCGCCGATCTGGACGTAGTCGTAGGCGTAGCCGCCGCCGAGCTGGACGAATCCGGCCTTCCCGAGCGGCCGGCCCAGCTCGAGCGAGGCCGCGAGCCGCTGCCGCCCGCTGCCGAGGCCGGGCGCGAGGAGCCGGTTGTAGCCCGCCGGCGTCGTCCAGTTCAGCTGCAGGGCGCTCGCGGACGCCGCGTCGTGCAGGGAGTAGCGCAGGCCGAAGCCGAAGTCGCCGAGGCCGCTGCTCGTGCCGGTGGAGCCGTCGGCGGCACGAAGCGTGTTGCTGAGCGCGGGCAGCGAGAGCTGGACGCTCAGGCGCTTCTTCCAGCCCAGCTCGGTGTAGGACGTGAGCGCGCGCTGCTCCATGAGGCCGCCGGTCAGCATCCGATTGCCGCCGTTGTCGTAGGCGGTCGCGCTCGAGTAGAAACTGCCGCGGAGTTCGGTGTAGTACTCGCCGGGGGCCAGGGCCCACGGACCCGCGGCGGCCGCCGCCGCGCCGCACGCGCTGAGCGCGGCGGCCGCGAGCGCGGCGAGGTGGAAACGGCGCAGGCTCATCCTGCCTCCTTGAGGGACACGATTCCCGGTAACGGACGCGCGAATCTATCCGGCCGGGCGCTGGGCGCGCAAGGGCGCCGCCCCCCCCGGGAGGCGTGGGCGGGCCCTTCCTGGAGCTCGCGCACGGCATCGCCGGCTGTGGCATCCTGCGCGCCCATGCCCGACCTGAGAGTGCTCGAATGGGTCCACGACCCCGCCGGGGTCTGGAGCCTGCCGGCGGAGCACGTGGCCGCGCTCGCGGCCCGGTTTCCCCAGGTGCGCTTCGACGACCCCGACACGCGCGAGGAGTGCGAGGCGCTGCTGCCCGAGGCGGACGTCGTGCTGGGCTTCGCGCTCCGCCCGCACAACTTCGCGAAGGCGAAGCGCGTGCGCTGGGTGCACTCGACCGCCGCGGGGGTGGGCGGGATCCTGTTTCCCGAACTGGTCGAGAGCCCGATCGTGGTGACGAACGCCCGCGGGGCGCACGCGCGGGCCATGGCCGAGCACGTGCTCGGGGTGATGCTGGCGTTCACGCGCCGGCTGCACGTCGCGCGCGACCGGCAGCACGAGCGCCGCTGGGCCCAGGCCGACCTCGTGCGCGGCGAGCCCGCGTTCGGCGAGCTGCATGGCGCGACGCTCGGCCTGGTCGGCTTCGGGCGCATCGGCCGCGCGATCGGCGAGGCGGCGCGCGGCTTCGGCATGCGCGTGCTCGCCGTGCGCCGACGGCCCGAGCGCGATCCCGCGCCCGCGCACGAGCAGTGGGGCACGGAGCGGCTGGGAGAGCTGCTCGGGGCCTCGGACTGGCTCGTGATCGCGGCGCCGCACACGAGCGAGACGGACCGGCTGATCGGCGCCGCCGAGCTGGCGCGGATGAGCCCCGGCGCGCGGCTCGTCAACATCGCGCGCGGCGCGATCGTGGACGAGCCGGCGCTCATCGAGGCGCTGCGCTCGGGACGGCTCGCGGGCGCCGCGCTCGACGTGGCGGCCGAGGAGCCGCTGCCGCCCGAAAGCCCGCTGTGGACGATGCCGGAGGTGATCGTGACGCCGCACGTCTCGGGCGTCGGCCCCGGGTTGTGGGAGCGGGTGTGCGAGCAGTTCGGCGACAATCTGGCCCGCTTCCTCGCGGGCGAGCCGCTCGAGAACGTCGTCGACAAGCGGAGCGGCTACTGACCGTGGCGGGCACGCTCGGCATCCTGCTCGCGGGCGGGCGCGGAACGCGGCTCGGCCTCGGCGTGCCGAAGGCGCTCGCGCCGTGGGCCGGGGGCACGCTGCTCTCGCACGCGCTCGCGACGCTGCGCGCGGCGTGCGACGACGTGGTCGTCGTCGCGCCCGCGGATCTCGAGCTGCCCGTGTCGCCGGAGCTGCGCGTCGCCGACCCGCCGGGCGCGGCCGGCCCGCTCGCGGGACTCGTCGCGGGGCTCTCGGCGCGCACGTTCGCGCGCGCGCTCGCGCTCGGCGTGGACCTGCCGCTCGTGGACGCCGGGCTGCTGCGCGCGATCGGCGATCGCCTCGGGGACCACCTGGCGGTCGTGCCCGAACCGGGCGGCCGGCCGCAGCCGCTCGCGGCGTGGTATGCGCCGGCGGCCGCCCCGCCGCTCACCGGGGTGCTGGCGCGCGGGGACCGCGCGCTCGTGTCCGCCGTCGAGGCGCTGCCCGCGCTGCGGCTCGGCGACGCGGAGCTGGCCGCGCTCGGCGCGGGGTCCGACACCTTCCTCAACGTGAACCGGCGCGATGACCTCGCGCGCGCCACGGTGCTCGCCGGGGCGGGAGGCCGCTCGTGAGCGGGCCGGCGACGCGCGAGGGCGTCCTGGCGATCGGCGGCGTGCCGGCCGGGCGGCTGCTCGAGGCGCTGCGCGCGCTCGAGCCCGCCGCGCGCGCGTTCTGGGCCTACGACCTCGACGCGTTCGCGGCGCGCGCGGCGCGGCTCCGCGCGGCGCTCGCGCCGCTGGGGGCGCACGCGGCCTACGCGCTCAAGGCGAACGGACTGCCGGCGCTCGTGCGCGCGGCGGCGGCGGCCGGCCTCGATGCCGACGCGGGCTCGCTCGGCGAGCTGGCGCTGGCCGAGCACGCGGGGTTCGGCGCGGAGCGGCGCACGCTGAGCGGCAACGGCCGGACGCCCGAGGAGGCGGAATGGGCGGCGACGCACGGCGTCGCGGTCGTGAGCGCGGACCACGTCGGCGAGCTGGACCTGCTCGAGCGCGCGGCGGCGCGCGCCGGGCGGCCGCTGCGCGTCGCGCTGCGCGTCAACCCGGGCATCTACACGCCCGGGCACCGCCATGTCGCGACCGGGCACGTCGAGGCCAAGTTCGGCATCTCACCCTCGGAGGCGCTCGAAGCCTGGGCGGCGCACGCGCGCTGGCCGCACCTCGTCGTGGACGGCGTCCACCTGCACGTGGGCTCGCAGCTCCTCGACACGCCGCCGCTCGAGGATGCGGCGCGCACCGCGCTCGAGCTGGCCCGCGCGTCGGCGGAGCGCGGCGCGCCGCTTTCGCTCGCCAACCTGGGCGGCGGCTTCGGCGTGGACTACGAGAATGGCGGCGACGGCTTTCCGATCGAGGCGCACGCGCGCTCGCTCGCGTCCGCGGCGGCCGGCACGGCGCTCGAGTGGCGCTTCGAGCCCGGCCGCTGGCTCGTCGCGCCGGTCGGCGCGCTGGTCGCCGAGGTGCTGTGGGTCAAGCGCCGGCGCGAGGAGGCGGGGGAGAAGCGGTTCGTCGTGCTTGCCGCCGGCATGAACGACCTGCTGCGGCCCGCGCTCTACGGCGCGCGTCACCGCATCGTGCCGGTCGCGCCGCGGCCCGGGCCGGTCGAGCCCGCGACCGTGGTGGGACCCGTTTGCGAGAGTGGCGACACGTTCGCCGACGAGGCGCCGCTGCCGCCCCTCGAGGCCGGCGACCTCGTGGCGCTGCTCGACGCGGGCGCCTACGGCTCGGCGATGTCGTCGGCCTACAACGGCCGCGGGCGGCTCGCCGAGCTGGTCGTCGCGGGCGGCGCGGTGCGCCGCGCGCGCGCGGGCGAGACGCCGGCCGACCTGCTCGCGCGCGAGACCGACGACCGGATCGGCTGACGCGGGCGCGGGGCCCCGCGCGGCGTCAGATCGCCAGGCGCGGGCGGCCGGCGACGAGGAGCGTCGCGGGGGCCGAGCCGAGGTTCGCGTAGCCGTGCGGGTGATTCGCGTGGAAGTGCAGCGAATCGCCCTCGCGCAGCACGTACGCGCGGCCGTCGATGCGGATCTCGGCCACGCCCGAGAGCACGGTCACCCACTCCTCGCCGTCGTGGCGGTGTTGCAGGAGCACGTCGCGGGCGATCGGCAGCGTGAACAGGTGGAGTCCCACCGAGGCCTCGTGCGTCGGGCAGGTCAGCGAGGCGATGGACGCGCCGCCCCACTGCACCGGCAGCGCGGGGGAGTCGGACGCGCGGCGCAGGCAGCAGTCGGGCAGCGAGCGCGGCTCGACGAGCGTCGCGGGCCGCAGGCCCAGCGCCGCCGCGATGCGGCCCAGCGCGCCGATGGTGGGCGACGCCTTGCCGCGCTCGATCTCCGAGACGTGCGTCGCCGAGATCCCGCCGCGCTCCTCGAGATCCTTGAGCGTCATGCCGCGGCCGATGCGGAGCATCTTGATGCGCCGGCCGAGCTCGGCCGCCGGGTTCGAGCGGGACGACACCGCTTCCGCGCCGGCCCTGGCGGCTTCCGCGGGCGCCTCGCACCCCGCCTCGTGGGCCACCGTGGGATTCACGGCGTCCTCCCGAGCGCGCGGGTCGAGACGAGCACGATCTCCGCGGGCTCCGGCCCCTCGGCGCGCAGCGAGAGGTCGACCCCGAGCGAGGCCTGCAGGGTGTCGCCGGCACCGAGCGATCGCGGGCGGCCGTCCACCTCGGCGAGGAGGCGTCCGGACTGCACGTTCACGATCGCGTCACCGGGCAGGTCCTGGGCTCCGAGCCACAGCCCGGCACCCGCGCCCGGCTCGATCCTCACCCGGTAGGGGAACAGGCAGCTCCCGGGGATGCCCGGCGAGAGCGACTCGGCGGTCACGCCGTCGCCGGCGGGAACGGCCGCGACCTGCTCGCGGAGCAGGTGCGCGACGTCGGGCCGCTCCTCCTCCTCGATGAAGTAGGAGACGTCCTTCTCGAGGGCGCGGGCGATGCGGACGAGCGCACCGATGGTGGGCGAGGTCCGGCCGCGCTCGATCTCGGAGAGGTGGGTCGCCGAAAGGCCGCTCACGGACTCGACCTGCTTCAGGGTCATGCGCCGCTCGGAGCGCAGCTTGCGGATCCGCCGGCCAAGCTCCTCGATTTCGACGATGGAAGACGCGTGGGCTTCCGTCACTGTCGCCCCGAAGCGAGAGAGGCGGAGATGGCCGCGGCGCTTGCTCTCCCGGAACCGGCGCCCCGGCGACCCGCCCGGCCCGCGCCCCCCGGGGGGGAACACGGCCGGCCGGATCCACGCGGGAGCGCCGACCAGGTTCCTGGAACGCCCCCTCGCGCAGCCCGGGCCGCTCCTGGAGGGGCGAAGCGGTGCCGGACCATGGCCGACGTTGCCACATGGCGCGGAAGGGGGTCAATGGCCAACGCGCGAAAATTGCGCCATGGGTGTGCGACGGCGTTTATGGCTCCGCGGATTGCCTCGCGCCGTGTGTTTTGGGAAGGGCCGGATCGCAATCGCGTGCTCCTTATGGACGGGGGACCGCTGTCTTGACACGCATCGAGGGCTGCCGACAGACTGCGGCCCCGTCATCGCTCGATTCCCCGGCCCGCGCGCGGCGTTCACGCGCCGCGCGCGGAGCCTTGTGAAACATGGCGCAAGAGCGCGTTCTCCGCATCACCGGGGCGCGCCGCGCGGTCGCGCGCGCGGACCCGCTTCGCGGTCGCGACGAGAAAGAAGAGGTGCCGTTTGCTGCAGGTCGTGTGCGTCAAGCAGGTGCCGGACACCGAGACCCGCGTGAAGATCGCGGGCGACGGTCGCACGCTCGATCCGGCGGGCGTGACCTGGATCATCAACCCGTACGACGAATTCGCGATCGAGGCCGCGCTCCAGCTGAAGGAGAAGCTCGGCGCGGGCGAGGTCGTCGTGCTCTCGCTCGGCGGCGCGGGCGTCCAGACCACGATCCGCAGCGCGCTGGCCATGGGGGCCGACCGCGCGATCCACCTCAAGACCGATACGGTCGCGCCCGACCCGCTGTCGGTTGCGCGCGCCCTCGCGGCCGCGATCCGCGACCTCGACCCGGGCCTCGTCTGGCTGGGCAAGCAGGCCGTGGACGACGACGCCGCGCAGGTGGGTCCGATGCTCGCCGAGATGCTCGGGCGCCCGTGCGCGACGATGGCCGTGAGCTTCGAGCTCGACGGCCAGACCGCGAAGGTCGCGCGCGAGGTCGAGGGCGGCCAGGAGCTCGTCGAGTTGCCGTTGCCCGCGGTGATCACCGCGGACAAGGGGCTCAACCAGCCGCGCTTCGCCTCGCTGAAGGGCATCATGGCGGCGAAGAAGAAGCCGATCGAGGAACGCCCCGCGGACCTCGGCACACCGGCGCTCGAGGTCGTCTCGCTCGAGCTGCCCGCGTCGCGCGCGGCCGGGCGCATCGTGGGCGAGGGGGTGGCGGCGGTTCCGGAACTGGTGCGCGTCCTGCGCGAAGAAGCCAAGGTCATCTGAGGGGGGGCGACGTGAGCATCCTGGTATTCCTCGAGCAGCGCGACGGCCAGGTCCGGTCGGTGTCGCGCGAAGCGCTGGGGGAGGCGACGCGGCTCGCGGCCTCGCTCGGCGGACCGGTGACGGGTGTGTGCTGCGCGGCGTCGGACCCCGGCCTGGCGGCCCTGGGCGACGCCGGTGCGGAGAAGATCCTGCTGGCCAAGCACGACACGTTCGCGACGTACGACGGCGCGGGTTACGCCGCGGCCGTCGCCGCAGCCGTGAAGGCCTCCGGCGCCAAGGCCGTGCTCTTCCCGGCCTCGTCCCTCGGCAAGGACCTCGCGGCGCGCGTCGCCGCGAAGCTCGGCGTCGGGCTGGCCTCGGATTGCACGGCGCTCTCGGCCGACGGAGGGCGGCTCGTGGCCACGCGCCCGGTGTTCGCCTCGAAGGCGGTGCAGAAGGTCGCGTTCCCGGCCTCGCCGGCGCTCGCGTCGCTGCGCCCGAAGGCGTTCGCGGCGGTCGAGGGAGCGGGCAAGCCCGGCGCCGTCGAACCGCTGGCGTTCGAATGGGACGCGTCCGCGCCCCGCGCGAAGGTGACGGGCATGGCGGGTGCGAAGGGCGGCAAGGTGGACCTCACCGAGGCCGAGATCATCGTCTCCGGAGGGCGCGGGGTGAAGGGCCCCGAGCACTTCACGCTGGTCGAACAGCTCGCCGACGCGCTCGGCGGGGCGGTCGGCGCCTCGCGCGCCGTCGTGGACGCGGGCTGGCGCCCGCACGGCGAACAGGTCGGCCAGACGGGCAAGACGGTCTCGCCGAAGCTCTACGTCGCGATCGGCATCAGCGGCGCGATCCAGCACCTCGCCGGGATGACTTCTTCGAGATGCATCGTCGCCATCAACAAGGACCCGGACGCGCCCATCTTCAAGGTCGCGGACTACGGCGTCGTCGGCGACCTGTTCGAGGTCGTGCCGGCGCTGACCGAGGAAGTCCGGAAGCTGCACGGTTGAGAACGGCGGCGGGCCGTCGCTTGACGGCCCGCTGACCCCCTTTTAGGGTCACGTGTTGGGCGCATGGCGCGCCCCTCCTACGTAAGGAAACGAGCTTCCCGATGCTGTCTTATCTGCCCGTGCTGTTGTTCGTCCTCGTCGGCCTCGGCTTCGGCGCAGTCACGATCGGCCTCTCGACGTTCATCGTTCCGCGCCACACGAATGCAGTGAAGCAGAGCCCCTACGAGTGCGGCGTCGAGCCCGTGGGCAACGCCCGCGGGCGCTTCTCCGTGAAGTTCTACCTCGTGGCCCTGCTCTTCATCCTGTTCGACATCGAGGCCGTGTTCCTCTACCCGTGGGCTGTCTCGTTCCACTCGTTGGGGCTGTACGGAGTGATCGAGATGGTCCTGTTCATCGCCATCCTGCTCGCGGGGTACTTCTACCTGCTGCGGAAGCGGGCCCTGGAGTGGGACTGACGATGAACCTCCGCGGTCGTACATCCTCCCTCCACGCCGCCGAGGTGTCCCATGGCTGACCCCAAGGGAACCAACCCGTTCCGAACGCTTTCGCCCGCTGCCCCGGAGGCTCCCGCTTCCGGGCTCGTCATGCCGCGCACCGAGGAGGAGAACCTCCGCGAGGAGGCCGAGAAGGGCCTCCTCTTCACCACGGTGGAGTCGGTCCTGGCCTGGGCCGTGAACAACGCCCGCGCGAACTCGATCTGGCCGCTCAGCTTCGGGCTCGCCTGCTGCGCCATCGAGATGATGGCGATCGCGGGCCCGCGGTTCGACATCTCGCGCTTCGGTGCCGAGGTCTATCGCGGCTCCCCGCGCCAGGCCGACCTCATGATCGTGGCCGGCCGCGTGTCCATCAAGATGGCGCCGGTCGTCCGCCAGCTCTGGGAGCAGATGACCGAGCCCAAGTGGGTGATCGCAATGGGCGCGTGCAGCTCGTGCGGCGGGATCTTCAACAACTACGCGATCCTCCAGGGCGTGGACAAGGTCGTGCCCGTGGACGTCTACGTGCCCGGCTGCCCGCCGCGTCCCGAGGGGCTCATCTACGGAATCATGAAGCTGCAGGAGAAGATCCTGGCGTCGAAGCCCGAGCTCGGACCGTTCCCCCGCAAGCGCCGGAAGGGAGTGGCCTGATGGCCCTGACCCCCGAGCGGGTCGACGAGCGGCTCCGCGAGCGCTTCCCGACGGTGGCCTTCGAGCGCCTCGAGGGGCCCGCGATCCGCGACTGGACCGTGATCGTGCCGGCCGACGCGCTCGTCGAGATCTGCACCTTCCTGCGTGACGACCCGGAGCTGGAGTTCGCGATGCTGTCCTGGCTGGGCGGCGTGGACTGGCTGCCGCGCGTGCCGCGTTTCGAGACCGTGTACAACCTGCTCTCGCTCACGCACGGGATGCGCTTCACGCTCAAGGTGCGCATCCCCGAGGAGAACCCGCGCGTGCCGACCGTCTCCGGCGTCTGGCCGACGGCAAACTGGCACGAGCGCGAGACGTACGACTTCTACGGCATCGAGTTCACCGGTCATCCCGACCTCACGCGCATCCTGCTTCCCGACGACTGGGTCGGATGGCCGCTGCGCAAGGACTCGCCGCTCGGATACGAGGAAGTCGCATTCACGCACAACTCCCCGAACCGCATGAAGCCCAGCCCGGGACTGAAGAAGCTCGCGCCGAAGAAGGTCAAGTACCGTGCGCAATGAGACCATGACGCTGAACATGGGGCCGCAGCACCCCTCGACGCACGGGGTGCTCCGCGTGGCGCTCGAGCTCGACGGCGAGACCATCCTCAAGTCGAAGCCGATCATCGGCTACCTGCACACGGGCATGGAGAAGCAGGCGGAGTACAAGACGTACACGCAGTCCATCCCCCAGACCGACCGGATGGACTACATCTCGCCGCTCTCGAACAACCTCGCGTTCTGCCTGGCGGCCGAGAAGCTGCTCGGCGTGGAACCGCCGGCGCGCGTGCAGGCGATCCGCGTGCTGCTCACCGAGCTCACGCGCATCAGCTCGCACTGCGTGTGGATCGGCACGCACGCGATCGACATCGGCGCGCTGACGGTGTTCTGGTACACGTGGCGCGAGCGCGAAAAGGTCCTCTCGATCTACGACATGGTCGCCGGCGCGCGCATGACCGCCTCGTATTTCCGGGTCGGCGGCCTCGCGATGGACATCCCCGAGGGCCTGCTCGAGCGCTGCGAGAAGTTCGTCGATGAGATGCCGGAGCACATCGACGAGTACGAGGACATGCTGAAGAGCAACCCCATCTGGCTCGCGCGTACGCAGGAGGTCGCCTACCTGAAGCCCGAGGACGCGGTCGCCTGGGGCGTGACCGGGCCGGCGCTGCGCGGCTCGGGCGTGAAGTACGACCTTCGCAAGAACGAGCCCTACTCGGGGTACGAGACGTACGACTTCGAAGTCCCGGTCGGGCGCGGCAAGGGCGACGCCTACGACCGCTACCTCGTCCGCATGGCCGAGATGCGCCAGTCCACCCTCATCGCGAAGCAGGCCATCGCCCGCATCCGCGAGCTGGGGGAGAAGGGCCCGTACCGCGTGCAGGACCACAAGTACGTGCTGCCTCCGAAAGAGGAGGTGAAGACCTCGATGGAGGCCCTCATCCACCATTTCAAGATCGTGGCGCACGGCTTCTTCCCGCCGGTCGGCGAGGCGTACGCCGCGGTCGAGGCGCCCAAGGGCGAGCTCGGCTTCTGGTTCGTAAGCGACGGATCACCGCGCCCGTGGCGCATGAAGGTCCGAAGCCCGTCCTTCATCAACCTGCAGGCACTGCCGCTCATGATCGAGGGCCGCCTCATTGCCGACGTCATCACGGCGATCGGGAGCATCGACATCGTGCTGGGAGAGGTCGACCGATGAGTCATGCGCCCGTGATGCCCGTCGAGGCGCCGGCCACCCTCGAGTGGCCCGAGAACGTCCGATCCGAGGTGGACGAGGCGATCTCGCACTACCCCGTGAGGCGCTCCGCCGTGCTGCCGCTGCTGTGGATCGCGCAGCGCACATGGGGCTGGGTGCCGCCGGCGGCGCTGCGGCTGGTCGCGCACACGCTGGGGCTGAACGAGCCCGAGGTGTTCGGCGTCGCGACGTTCTACACGATGTTCAACCTGCAGCCGGTGGGCCGCCACCACCTTCAGGTCTGCATGACCCTCTCGTGCTCGCTGATGGGAGCGGACCGCCTCTTCCGCCACCTCGAGAGCCGGCTCGGCATCGGGCACGGCGAGACGACGTCGGACGGGCGCTTCACGCTGCGCCGCGTCGAGTGCCTGGCTGCCTGCGGCGGCGGGCCGTGCATGCAGGTCGGCCTCGAGTATCACGAGAACCTCGACGAGACGAAGGTGGACGCGCTGCTGGAGAAGCTCAAGTGAGCAACGGACCGCTGCTGTTCAAGGACATCGACACGCCCGGCCTGACGCGCCTCGAGACCTACCGGAAGCAGGGCGGCTACGAGACGCTGGCGCAGGTGGTGGGGAAGAAGCCGCCCGAGGAGTGCATCGAGATCGTCAAGGCCTCGGGGCTTCGCGGCCGCGGCGGCGCCGGTTTCCCCGCCGGCCTCAAGTGGAGCTTCGTCCCCAAGAACTCGCCGAAACCGAAGTACATCGTCTGCAACGCGGACGAGTCGGAGCCCGGGACGTTCAAGGACCGCGAGCTCATGGAGAAGAACCCGCACCTGCTCATCGAGGGCGTAGTGCTGGCCGGGTACGCGATCGGCTCGAACCAGGGCTACATCTACTTCCGGGGCGAGTTCGACTACGTGCAGAAGATCGTGGACGCAGCGATCGCCGAAGCGCGCGCGGCCGGCCTGCTCGGCGACAACGTGGCCGGCAGCGGCTATCGCTACGAGATCCACACGCACCTGGGCGCCGGCGCGTACATCTGCGGCGAGGAGACCGCGCTGCTCAGCTCCCTGGAGGGCTTCCGCGGGCAGCCTCGCCTCAAGCCGCCGTTCCCCGCCGTCGAGGGTCTCTACGCCTGCCCGACGGTGGTGAACAACGTCGAGACGCTGATGAACGTGCCGCACATCCTCCGGCACGGCGCGCAGTGGTACCGGCAGTGGGGCACCGAGAGGAGCGCGGGCACGAAGGTCATGAGCGTCTCGGGGCCCGTGAAGCGGCCGGGCAACTACGAGATCCCGCTCGGGTTGCCCATGCGCACGCTGATCGAGTCGCCCGAGTACTGCGGCGGCATGCGGGACGGCATGAAGGTGAAGGCGGTGATCCCCGGCGGCTCGTCGGTGCCGATGATGCCCGCCTCGCAGCTCGACACGCCCCTCGACTACGAGTCGCTGAACGCCGTGGGCACCTTTCTCGGCTCTGGCGGCATGATCGTGATCGACGACCAGACCTGCGTCGTGGACGCGCTCTGGAACATGATCCGGTTCTACCGCCACGAGTCCTGCGGCAAGTGCACGCCCTGCCGCGAGGGCACCTACTGGATGGCGGAGATCCTCGAGCGGCTCGAGAAGGGCGAGGGCCGCGAGACCGACATCGACCTGCTCGCCGACGTCGCGGACAACATCCTGGGCAAGTCGTTCTGCGCGCTCGGGGACGCCGCGGCGATGCCCGTGCAGGGCGCGCTCAAGCACTTCCGCGACGAGTTCGAGTACCACGTCCAGCACAAGCGCTGCCTCGTGAACCGCCGACGGCAGTCCGTGACGGAGGTTCCGGCGTGAGCGGCCTGGTTCGCGTCACCATCGACGACCGCACGGTCGAGGTCCCCGCGGGCACCCTGGTCACCGACGCCGCCCGCGCGGCCGAGGTGCACGTGCCCATCTTCTGCTCGCACTCGAAGCTCCCGCCGCTCGGCGCGTGCCGCATCTGCGTGGTCGAGGTCGGCACGCCGAAGCTCGGCCCGGACCGCAAGCCGGTCGTCGGCCCCGACGGGAATCCCGTGATCGCCTGGATGCCGAAGGTGCAGACCGGCTGCACGACGCCCGTCTCCGAGGGCATGGTCGTGCGCACCCAGTCGCCCACCGCCGTGAAGGCGCGCAAGGGCGTCATGGAGTTCCTGCTCGTCAACCACCCGCTCGACTGCCCGGTGTGCGACGAGGGCGGCGAGTGCCAGCTCCAGGACCTCGCGTTCGCGTTCGGGCACGACTTCTCGCGGATGGACGAGGCGAAGCGCACCTTCGAGTCCGAAGACCTCGGCCCCATCGTCAAGAAGGAGGCAAACCGCTGCATCGTCTGCATGCGGTGCGTGCGCTACTGCGACGAGGTCATGGGCGAGGACGCGCTCACCGCGCACCAGCGCGGCGTGCACACCGAGATCTCCTCCTTCAACCGCCAGCCGCTCGAGTGCGAGCAGTGCGGCAACTGCGTTGAGGTCTGCCCGGTCGGCGCGCTCACGGCGCTGCCCTACCGCTTCAAGGCGAGGCCGTGGGACCTGCGCCAGCACATCACCGTGTGCCCGTACTGCTCGAACGGCTGCTCGGTGCGCCTCGGCGTGCGCGGCATGGAGATCCTGCGCGCGCGCGGCACCGAGTTCCGCGGCGTGAACCAGGAGTACCTGTGCGTGCGCGGCCGGTTCGGCTACGGCTTCGTGAACGCGGGCGACCGGCTCTCGGCGCCGCTCGTCCGCTCGGGCGACTCGCTGCAGCCCGCCTCGTGGGACGAGGCGATCGCCTACGCGGCGACCGGCCTGCGCGACCTCGCGGCGACGCACGGCCCGGGCAGCATCGCGTTCCTCGGCGGTGAGAAGCTGAACGCCGAGGAGCAGTACCTCTTCCAGAAGCTCGCCCGCGGCGTGCTCGGGACGAACCACGTGGACGCGCGCACCCGCTTCGCCGCGAAGGTGGGCGGCGCCGCCCTGCTCAAGGCCGCCGGCGGCGGCCGGCCCTCGATCGGCTTCGAGGACCTCGGGAACGTGCAGGAGGCGCTCGTGCTGTTCGACGACCTGCAGGGCGAGTCGCCCCTGGCACAGGCCGTCCTCGTGCGCGGCCAGCACCAGCAGGGCGTGCACCTCACCGTCGCCCACCCGCGCCGTGTCAAGCTTGCGCGCCCGAAGTTCAGGGGCGAGTGGCTCGGCGCGCGGCCGGGCTCCGAAGTGGCGCTCGTGAACGCGCTGACGAAGGCGGCGCTCGACCTCGGCGACCCGGCCGGGCTGCCGGCCGGCGCGGCGGCCGGCCTCGCCGGGCTCAAGTCCGCCCTGGCGTCGTGGACGCCGGAGCGGATCGAGCGCGAGACCGGCGTGACGGCGACGGCGGTGGCCGCGGGCGCGAAGCGGCTGCGCGAGGCGGAGCGCAAGGCGATCCTGTTCGGGCGCGCGGTCGCCGAGCACCCGCAGGCGCCGGCCCTGCTCCAGGCCATCGAGAACCTCGGCTGGGCCAGCGGCGCGATCACCGCGGAGCGCTCGAGCGTGATGTACGCCGGGCCGCAGAACAACTCGCAGGGCGCGCTCGACCTGGGCCTGGTGCCCGACCACCTGCCCGGCTACGTGCCGGTGGGCGACGCGGCGGCGCGCGAGCCGTTCGAGAAGAGCTGGGGACGCGCGATCGACCCGCAGCCCGGTCTCACGGCGCGCGAGATCCTCGAAGCCGCGGCCGAGGGCCGCGTGAAGGCGCTCTGGATCGCGAGCGACCACCTGCTGCGCAGCGCGCCCGACCGCGCGCTCGTCGAGAAGGCGCTGGCGAAGGCGGAGCTCGTGATCGTGAACGAGCTGTTCCTCACCGCCACGGCACAGGCCGCGCACGTCGTGTTCCCGGTGGCGGCGTTCGCCGAGAAGGACGGCGTGGTCGTGAACTGCGAGCGGCGACTGCAGAAGTCCACGCGCGCGCTCTCGCCGCGCCGCGGCGCGCGGGCCGACTGGGAAGTCTTCCAGGCGGTCGCGCAGGCGCTCGGCGCCGGGTGGAAGTACCGCACGAGCGAGGACGTCTTCCGCGAGATGGCGCGGCTCGTGCCCGGCTGGCAGGGGGCGAGCTGGGCAGCGCTCCTGCCGAACGGGTGGACCTGGCAGGCGGTCCGCGTCGAGCCCTCGCTCGCGCCGGCCGAAGCGCCGGCGCCCTCCGGGACCGGCCACTGGGTGCTCGCGGGGGGGACCCTGTTCGCTCAGGGCAGCCTGTCCGGGCGTGCGGAGACGCTCGCGAAGCTCGCGAAGCACGCGCGCGCGTTCCTGAACGGGGCGGAAGCCTCGAAGCTCGGCCTCGCCGAGGGCGACGCGGTGACGCTGGAGAGCCCCGCGGGCCGGCTGACGCTTCCGTACGAGCTGGACGACTCCGTGCCGCCGGGCGCCGTGTTCGTGCCCTACGCGCTCGCGGAGGCCGAACTCAACCGTCTCGGCGCGCCGTCGGGCGCCGGACTGCAGGTGAAGCTCGGCCGTGCCCCCGCGGGGGTGCCGGCCGGGGCCGCGGGGAACCGATGAACGCGCTGATGGACAACCAGGTCTTCCAGGTCGCGCTGTGGGCGGCCGTCAAGCTGGTCATCATCCTGGGAATCATGCTCGGCGTCGTGACGTACCTCATCTACGCCGAGCGCAAGATCTGCGGCCACATCCAGCACCGGACGGGTCCCAACCGCGTGGGACCGCTGGGGCTGCTGCAGACGCCGCTCGACGTCGTGAAGCTCCTCGTGAAGGAGGAGTTCACGCCGGCCGGGGCGAACAAGATCCTGTTCCACGTCGCGCCGATCCTCGCGGCGTTCCCGGCGATCGCGACGTTCTCGGTGATCCCCATGGGACCGCCCCCGACGTTCGTGGTCACCGACATCAACGTCGGGATCCTGCTCTTCCTCGCGATGTCGAGCCTCGGCGTGTACGCGATCGTCCTCGGCGGCTGGTCGTCGAACAACAAGTACGCGCTGCTCGGCGGCCTGCGCTCGTCGGCCCAGATGATCTCGTACGAGCTGGCGATGGGCCTGTCGATCATTCCCGTCCTCATGCGCTCGGGCACGATGTCGCTCGTCGGCATCGTCGAGCACCAGGCCGGCACCTACCGGCCGTTCGAGAGCCTGCCGATCGCCCTGCCGAACTGGGGCATCTTCCACTGGTACCTCTGGCTCCCGTTCGTGATCTTCCTGATCACGATGTTCGCCGAGACGAACCGCGCCCCCTTCGACCTGCCCGAGGCCGAGGGCGAGCTCGTGGCCGGGTTCCACACCGAGTACTCGAGCATGAAGTGGGCGATGTTCTTCCTCGGCGAGTACATGAACATGATCGTCATCAGCTCGATCTGCGTGACGCTGTTCTTCGGCGGCTACCTCGGCCCCGGTCCCGCGTCGCTCGGGCTGCTCTGGTACCTCGTCAAGCTCTTCGCGCTGCTCTTCTTCTTCATCTGGGTGCGCTGGACGTTCCCGCGCCTGCGCTACGACCAGCTGATGAACTTCGGCTGGAAGGTGCTGCTGCCCGGCGCGATCGCGAACATCGTGATCGCGACGGCGTGGCTCTGGTGGAGGGCCAACGCCTGATGGTCCCCGGACTCTTCGTCGGATTCGGCGTGCTGCTCGTGGCGACCGCCGTGATGGTCATCCTGCACCGCAACCCGGTCACGAGCGCGCTGTTCCTGGTGCTCTCGTTCTGTTCGCTCGCCGGCATCTACCTGCTGCTGCAGGCGGAGTTCCTCGGCATGGTGCAGATCATCGTGTACGCCGGCGCGATCATGGTGCTGTTCCTGTTCGTCATCATGTACCTGAACCTCCAGCACGACGTGGAGACCGGCGCGCAGATCGCGGTGCGGAGGGGCATCGGCTGGATGGTCGGCGCCCTGCTGCTGCTGTTCGGCGCGCTGCTCGTGCACCGCGGCTGGGCTCCGGGCCCGGTCACTCCCGCGCCGGCCGAGCCGGCCGTCGGCAACGCGGTCGCGATCGGCCGGGTGCTCTACTCGCGCTTCCTGTTCCCGTTCGAGATCACGTCGGTGCTGCTGCTCGTCGCGATGGTGGGGGCCATCGTCCTCGCCAAGAGCCGCACGGCGCCGAACGACTCGGAGGCCGCATGATCCCGATCGGCTGGACGCTCGCCCTGAGCGCCGTGCTGTTCTGCATCGGCGTGGTCGGCGTGCTCGTGCGCCGGAACGCGCTCGTCATCTTCATGTCCATCGAGCTCATGCTGAATGCCGCGAACCTCGCGTTCGTGGCGTTCGCGCGACAGATGAACTCGCTCGACGGGCAGGTCTTCGTGTTCTTCGTCATGACCGTGGCCGCCGCCGAGGTGGCCGTCGGACTCGCCATCATCGTCAACGTGTTCCGCCTCCGCGAGACGGTCTTCGTGGACGAGATCAACCTGTTGAAGGGCTAGGACGGCCGTGAACCTGCCGATGCTCTGGATCATTCCGGCGCTGCCGCTCGCCGCGGTCGCGCTGAACCTGCTCGTCGGGGACCGCCTCGGGAAGCGCGGCATCTCGGTGCTCGCCGTCGGGGCCGTGGGCCTCGCGTTCCTCGCCGCCGTGCGCGCGGTGCTCGCCCTCGCGGCCCGTCCGGAGGAGGAGCGGGCGATCGTCGAGACCGCCTACACGTGGATGCGCGTCGGGAGCTTCTCGGCGTCCGTCTCGTTCCTGCTCGATCCGCTCTCGGCGGTGATGACGCTGGTCGTGACGGGGGTGGGATTCCTGATCCACCTCTACTCGACCGGCTACATGTGGGACGACCCGGACTACCGCCGCTTCTTCGTCTACCTGAACCTCTTCATGTTCGCGATGCTCACGCTCGTGCTCG
>CAZPVG010000027.1:48178-49775 GCA_964589945.1 uncultured bacterium | reverse complement strand
GCCTGCACGTTCGTGAACGTGTACGGGGAGGTCGGCGTCACCGAGACGCCGTCGACGTACAGGCTGTCGACGTGGTGGCCCGGGTCCGCGGTGAGCGTGAACGCCTGGTCCGCGCCGTAGTCGACCGAGACCGCACCGCTGGGCGTGATCGTGCCGCCGGCAGTGGCGCTGGCCGTGATCGTGAACGCGTCGATGGCGAACGTGGCGTGGATGGTGTGGTCCGCCTGCACGTTGGTGAACGTGTAGGGGGAGGTCGGCGTCACCGAGACGCCGTCGACGTAGAGGCTGTCGACGTGGTGCCCGGGGTCCGCGGTGAGCGTGAACGCCTGATCGGCGCCGTAGTCAACCGACACTGCGCCGCTGGGCGTGATCGTGCCGCCCGAGCCGGCGCTGGCCGTGATCGTGAACGCGTCGATGGCGAACGTGGCGTGGATGGCATGATCGGCCTGCACGTTCGTAAACGTGTACGGGCTCGTCGGCGTGACCGGGACGCCGTCGACGTAGAGGCTATCGACGTGGTGCCCGGGATCCGCGGTGAGCGTGAACGCCTGGTCCGCACCGTAATCGACCGCCACCGCCCCGCTGGGCGTGATCGTGCCGCCCGAGCCGGCACTGGCCGTGATCGTGAAGACGTCGATCGCGAACGTGGCGTGGATTGTATGGCCGGCCTGCACGTTCGTGAACGTGTACGGGGAGGTCGGCGTCACCGACACGCCGTCGACGTAGAGGCTGTCGACGTGGTGACCGGGATCCGCGGTAAGCGTGAACGCCTGGTCGGCGCCGTAGTCGACCGCCACCGCGCCGCTGGGCGTGATCGTGCCGCCGGCAGTGGCGCTGGCCGTGATCGTGAAGACGTCGATCGCGAACGTGGCATGTATCGTGTGGTCGGCCTGCACGTTGGTGAACGTGTAGGGGCTCGTCGGCGTCACCGAGACACCGTCCACGTACAGGCTGTCGACGTGGTGGCCGGGATCGGGCGACAGCGTAAACGCCTGATCCGCGCCGTAATCGACCGCCACCGCGCCGCTGGGCGTGATCGTGCCGCCGGCAGTGGCGCTGGCCGTGATCGTGAAGACGTCGATCGCGAACGTGGCGTGGATCGTATGGTCCGCCTGCACGTTCGTGAACGTGTAGGGGCTCGTCGGCGTTACCGAGACGCCGTCGACGTACAGGCTGTCGACGTGATGTCCTGGGTCTGCGGTGAGCGTGAACGCCTGGTCCGCGCCGTAATCGACCGAGACCGCACCGCTGGGCGTGATCGTGCCCCCGGCAGTGGCGCTGGCCGTGATTGTGAACGCGTCAATGGCGAACGTGGCGTGGATCGTGTGGTCCGCCTGCACGTTCGTGAACGTGTAGGGGCTCGTCGGCGCCACCGAGACCCCGTCCACGTACAGGCTATCCAGGTGGTAGCCGGGGTCCGCGGTGAGCGTGAACGCCTGGTCGGCGCCATAGTTGACCGCCACCGCCCCGCTCGGCGTGATGGTGCCACCGGAGTCCGCGCTCGCAACGATCTCGAGCGAAAGTGGGGGCGGCGATGTTCCCGCCCCCCAGTCGTCGAGCCCACCTCCGGTCTGGTAGGTCTCGAAGCCCGGCCGCC
>CAZPVG010000027.1:0-48078 GCA_964589945.1 uncultured bacterium | reverse complement strand
AAACCGCCGCTGGCGGTCACCAGCACGCCACCCAGTCCCGCGGCGTCTTCCGTGATCGTCCCGCTGATCGAGTATGTGACGGGGGTCCCGGCCCCCCAGTCGTCGAGCCCACCTCCGGTCTGGTAGGTCTCGAAGCCCGGCCGCCCCGACGTCAGGGTGGTGGCGTTCGCCACGCTCGCGACCACCGCGCCGTTGACCTTGGCATAGACCGTCCCGGCGTCCAGCACTTCCTCGATGACGTCACCGGGCTGGACCGTCGAGGACACCGTCGTCAGGTTGCCCCGGTAGGTTCCGCCCGAGTACCAGTAGATGTAGAGCGTTCCGCCGCTCCAGGCCGACACCAGCGCCTGGCCGCTCGCGCCCAGTACCACGAGCCCCACCTGTCCGCTCGCATCGACGACCGTCGCCCGGGCGAACTGCTTCGTGTTGTCGAAGGTGCCGGCGCCCTGCCAGTAGTACAGCGCTTCGGCGCTGGCACCGGCCACGTGATTGCCCGTCAGGTTGGCGGTTCCGCCGCTGAACGGGTATTGCCAGTTGCCGCCCACCGCCAGCGGCGTCTCGTCGGGGCGGTTGAAGTCGTCGAACGCGATCAGGCCGGGCGGCGCGAACCCGGCGGTGATCGTCCGGTCCTGGTCCATCGTGACCAGCAGCGGGTTGTCCGTCTCGTGCCCGGCCGGCACATCGCCGCTCCAGCTCGTGAACACGTAACCCGAGTCCGGGACCGGCGTCAGCGTGACGTCGGTGCCGAGGGGGTAGACCGCCGCATCGGGGTTCTTCGTCACGCTGCCGTGGTCCGCGAGGACGGTGAGGACGGCGGTCGTGCTCACGGCACTTGTGAAGTCCTGGCCCGTCACGTCTCCCGTGACCGGACCGGCCACGGTGCGCGTCAGCGGGGTCATCGTGTGGCCCGCCAGCGTCGGGGTCAGGACGATCGACGTCGCGCTGGCCGGCACGCCGGAGATCGCGTACGCCCCGCTGCTGTCCGTTGTCGCGCTCCCGCTGAAACCGCCGCTGGCGGTCACCAGCACGCCACCCAGTCCCGCGGCGTCTTCCGTGACCGTCCCGCTGATCGAGTACGAGGCGGGGGTCCCAGCCTCCCAATCGTCGAGAATCGAAACCTGCCCGGGAAGGCTGGGGTTGAGGTAGGTGATGAACCCCGGGTTACCCGAAGTCAAAGTCGTCGTGTTCGCGACGCTCAGCACGGTGACGCCGTTCACCCTGGCGTAGATCGTCCCGTTCTGGAGCACGGCTTCGATGATGTCGCCGTTGTTCACGCTCGAAGGCCCGGTCGCGAGTTGTCCGCGATCGGCGCCCTGGGAGTACCAGTAGATGTAGACCGTGCTGCCGACGCCTGGAGGGCCCCAACCGACCATGATCGCCTGGTCCGGCCCACCGAGGAGCACGAGGCCAAGCTCGCCATCCTTCTGAACGACCCGTTCGCGAGCGAACTGCGCGCTTGCGTCAAACGTTCCGCTGCCCTGCCAGTAGTAGATGCCCTCGTTCGAGCCGGCGACGAGCTGGTTGTTGATCAGGTTGGAGTAGCCGTCGTAGCTCCCGGCCACGACGCGCCCCCAATTTCCGCCCACCGCGAACGGCGACTCGTCCGCCCGATTGAAGTCTTCCGAAGCGATGACGGTCTCGCCTTGGGCGCTGGCAGGCGTCGGCGCGAGCACACCACTGGCGGACATCAGCGCGACGAGGACCGTCGCGTTGAGGTACCTGCCGAGGGAAGCACGTCCCGTCGGCCCGTGGCCGGAAGTCGGAAGCCGGGGCTGCCCGGACCGTGTCTCGAGCAGATGCAACCGAAGAACGTGGCTGGCCCAGCGCGTAACGTCCAGGCCGCGAAGCTGCAGTTTGCCGATCGTCGGTACCATGGGGTCCCCGCGAGTGGGTCATCGAGGCTGTACTGCGTCGCTCACCACACGGCACAATCACGTCACGCCGTGTGCCGAAATGAAATCTGGTCAGTGAAGAAGGCGAGCGCCTGGCCTTCGCTGTGGCACGTGTACGGTCAGAGTTGTTGCGCGACCAAGGACTGCATGTCCCGTACTGTGTCCGCGCACCGCGGCGGGGGGCCGCAATCAGCGAACTGGCTTGATCCGAGGCACTCGGCCTCCGTACGCGATCCTGTGCCCTGATCGCGCAGGTCGGTCGGGTGGGTGACCTCAGACTCTTTACGAAATGGTTTCACGTCGGCCGCGAGGCCGCGAGGCAAATCTCGCGGAGCCGTTCCAATGGATGGTCCGGCCGTGCAATACGCCCGAAGAGCCCCCCGCAGGTGGCGAAATCCCCAGCTCCGTGGGGCAAATGCGGGCTTTTCGCCAGCCGTGGTGCATCTTGCAGCGCCGGTGGGCTGCCGCCGGGCCTGAGCGACCGGGGGACCTCGGTCGGTGCATCACCCCGGGGCCGATGGGCCCGGCCGGGGCCACCAGCCCGAAAGGCCGATCATCCCGTCCCCGGTGGTTGCGACGGCACGGGAGAGGCGACTCGGGTCGAATCCTGAATCGCGCGGCTCCGGGCGGACCTGCGCGCCTCAGTTCGGCGGCGTGAAGACGAACGGCACCTGGAACGCCGTCGAGCCCGAAGGGATCGCGGGGAACTTCCAGTCGCGGATCTGTGACAGCGCGCAGCTCGCGAGCGCCTTCGAACCGAGCGTGTTCTGGATCACCTGGGCGTGCGTCACATTGCCGGCGGCGTCCACGACGAGCGAGACGACGAGCTTGCCCTGCAGGCCCTCGTTCTTCTTGAGCTCGTTGCTGTAGCAGAACTGGATGCCGGCGGAGTACTTCTGGATGACGGCCATGAGCGAGGCGTTGCTGCGGTAGACGCCGGGTCCGGCCACGCCGTTGCCGCCGGGACCGCCGCCCGTGCCGCCGCCGCCGCCGCCCGCGGCGATGCCGTTGCCGCCCACGCCGCCGCCGCCCGTGCCGCCGTTGCCCATCCCGACGCCCGAGCCCACGCCGCCGCCGCTGCCGCCGCCGACCCCGCCGCCGCCGCCCTGGCCGCCGCGGCCGGGGCCGCCGCCGCCGAGCGGATCGCCGCCCACGCCGCCGACCAGCGAGCCGACTGAGACGGACGCGCCGCGCACCGACGAGCCGCCGAGGTCCGCTCCGCCGCCCACGCCCTTGCCGAGGCCCGCGCCGGATGCCGCCGCCTGCGCGTCGCTGCGCGCGCCGCCCACCGCGGAGGCGCGCCGCGCGAGCGCCGCGCTCGCGTTGCCGCTACCCTTGCCCACCGCGCCGAGGTCGCCGAGGCCGGAGAGCGAGCTCTCGAGCGCGCTCGTCGCGCCGCTCAGCTGCGCGGCGACCTTCATCGCGCGCGCGCGGCCGGCTTCGCCGGCGCCGAGGCCGGGCGAAGCACCCTTGCCGCCGCCGGGTCCGCGTACGCCGGTGCCCGGGCCGAGCTTCGCGGCGGGCGGGGCCTTCGGGCCGGTGCCCTCGGGCGGGCCGTCGCCCTTCGGGCCGGGGTGCAGCCCCGGCGTGCCGCCGAACGGCGTCGGCGCCGGCACCGGCATCGCGGGCGGGGGCGTGAACATGATGCGCGCGACCACCGGCGCCTCGACCTGCGCGATCTTCGCGATCTGCTTCGGCAGCGGCGCGAGCATGACGATCGCGAGGAACACGACGCCCGCGACCGCCGCGCCGCCGAGGCAGCTGCGGAACAGGTCGTCGCCGGCCGGTGCGGGTGTGAGCCAGTGCTGGGATCGAGGTGCGCTCATGTCGTTCACCTCACGCCTTTCGCAGGACCGCGAGCGAGACGTTCTGGTAGCCGCCCTGGCTCAGCGTGTACATCACCTTGCGCAGGAGCGAGTACTCGATGTCGCGGTCGCCCTGGATGGTCACGGCGTTGCTCAGGGTGCCCGCGGGAGCGCCGGGGACCGGCGTCGGCACCGGCAGGCGCTGCGCGAGCGCGGGGATGTCCACGTCGGGGCTCGAGGCGACCTCGGCCACCGAGGCGATCTTCTCGGAGCCGAGCTTGATAGCGTCGCCGTCGATCGAGACGATCAGCGACTTCTGCGGCAGCAGGTCGGCCGTGGATTCCGGCAACTGGACGCCCGGCTGCGGCACCATCACCTCGCCGCCCGCCGAGTAGCTCTTCAACAGAAAGAGCAGCAGCACGGTGAGGATGTCCATCATCGAGATCAGGTTCACGCTGGTGCTGGGCTTCAGGCCCGCGCGCCGGCGGTGTCGGCGTGACACGGAACGGGACATGTCAGACGGCTCCCGGGGCGGCGTCGGCGAGCGCGGCGTTCGGCAGCCCCGCGGCGCGCGCCAGGTCCATGAGTTCGACGATCTCCTCGTAGTGGCTGTGCCCCTCGGGCACGATCTGCACCTCGGGCTTCTTCTCCTGCCTTCCCGCGATCGCGCGCAGCAGCGCCTCCACCTGCCCGCGCGCCGGATCGTCCTTGAGGGCCGTCCCCGGCCGCCGCGGGATCTCGCGGCGGCCGAACGGGCCGCTCTCGACCACGACGCGGTCCGCGTGCAGCCCGATGGTTACCGGCGGAGCCGCGTCGGGCTTCGCATCGGCGACCGCGGCGGCGGCGGGCGCGGGCAGTCCGGTGTCGATCACCGAGAGCTGCACGAACGCCGCCGAGAGCAGCAGCATCGGGATGATCGAGATGAACACGTTGAGCATGGGCATCAGCTCGAGATCGGGGGTCTCGACCTTGTGGCCCCTGCCGCGCTTCTCGTGACGCCCGGCCATGGCTCAGCGCGTCCCGGACTCGCCGGCCGCCTGGCGCAGGGGAGCGGCCGCGACGGCGGGCCGCACGGGGCGGACGACGGAGTTGTTGGTGGGCGCCGGCATCGACAGGACCTTGCCGAGCCGGATGGCGAGCTGGTCGATCTGGTCGCCCAGCTCCTCGACGCGGCTGATGAACCAGCCCTGCACGATGAGCGTGGGAATCGCGACGGTGAGCCCGAACGCGGTGCAGTGGAGCGCTTCGGAGATGCCGGCCGACAGCCGCGCCGAGCGCGTCGCCGCGTCGGCTTCGCCGACGCCGGCGATGGCCGTGATGAGGCCGGTGATCGTGCCGAGCAGGCCGATCAGCGTCGCGGAGTTCGCGAGCAGGCCGAGCCACGAGAGTCGCTTCGAGAGATTGGGCAGCTGGAGCGTCGTGGCGTCGTCGGCCGCGCGCTGGAGCGCCTCTTCGTCCTGGGCGCCCGACTCGAGCATGCCCTGCGCCACGCGGGCAAGCGGGGCCGTGGACTGCATCGAGGCGTTGCGCGCGCCATTCCAGTCGCCGCGGCGGGCGTGGTTGACGAGGGTGTCGGTGAACGACCGGGCGTCGATGCGCATCGCCTTGCCGATGACGATGAAGCGCTCGACGATGATCGCGCCCACGATCAGGCCGATCGCGAGCACGGCGTGCATGAAGATCCCGCCCTCCCGGTAGAAGGCGGCAACGGCAGACACGACATTCATTTGCGGTTCTCCTTTCGAGCGTTACCTGCAGCGGTCGGTACGGGTGGAATCCAGGACGGGAACGTCGCCTCGGCCGCCATCCGGCGCGACGGGCGGACCGACGTCGCCCGCGTGTAGTCGTGGAAGCGGTGCGGCTGCCGCACCGTGATGAACGTGACGCGCGGCACCTCGAGCTCGCCCTCGATGCGCACCTCGTCGAGCCGTCGCTCGGCCGAGGGGCTCGCCGGGGCCGCCTTCGCCCGGGCCTTCGCCGGCGCGGCGTGACGGGCGGCGGGCTTCGCCGCCGGGGAGGTCTTGGCCGACTTCCCGGTCGTGGCCGCGGCGGGCGCGGAGGCGAGCAGCGCGAAGAAGGGCACGAGCAGGAGTCGCTGCGATCGCGTCATGGTTGCTTCCCTCCGGTGGTGTCGTCGCCCGCGGGCGGCTCGGGGACCTGGGCGGGCGCCCGCAGCGCGAGGCGGGGCTGGAGCGCCGCGCGCGCGCGGGCCAGCCACTCGTCGTCGTCGGCGGGTGACTGCCCGGCGAGCAGGTCCGACCAGACGTTCTCGGCGCGCTGGTAGAAGGCGTCGCTCTGGCGATGAATCACCTCGTCGTAGGCGTCGCGGTCGGCGCCCTCGAGGTCCGCGGGGCGCTGGCTCGCCTCGAGCGCATCGCCGAAGGCGACCAGGGCCTCGCCGATCCGGAACGTGGCGGCGTGCGCCCACAGCGGCTCGCCGAGCGCGACGCACGCCTTGTAGCGCGCCAGCAGCAGGTCGAGCTTCGCCTTGCGGGCCCCGACGGACTTCGCGATCGGCTGCCGGAGCTCGATCTTCGCGCAGGCGGCCGAGGCCTCCTCGCCCTCGAGGAACTTCTCGCGCGAGAGGAGCGCCCGCGAGGCGAACTCGGGATGCTTCGCCGCACGCGCGAGGTAGTCCGAGAGCACGGTCGGTGCCGGCGCCCTGCGTCCCCTGCGCCGCACGGGCAGCCAGCGCGAGACGGGCCGCGCGACGGTCACGGAGTCGAGCGTGCGCGCGACCACGGGCTCGAGCAGGGCCATCGCCGCTCCGTCGTCGGACGGGTGGTGCCGCACCCACGCGAGGCGCAGCGAGTCCGAGCGCGCGACGTCGTGCGAGCGCTCGAAGAACTCGGCGGCGCGAAGCGACGCGGCGTCGGCCTGCGGGTCGCGGCGGAAGCGGCCGGCGAACTCGAGCCAGGCCTGCGCCGCGGCCGCCGTGTCGCCCGCAGCCTCCCAGGCGCCCGCGGTCGCGCGGGCCGCGTCCCGAACGAGGGCGCTCTTCGGGTGCGCGGCGGCGAGCGTGCCCATCGCGCGGGCGCCGTCGGCCGTGCGGCCGGCGTTGAAGTACGCGAGCCCCGCGCGATAGAGCGCGACGTCGGCGTGCTCGAAGTCCGGCCAGCGCAGCGCGACGTTCTCGAACCGTTCGGCATGCGAGCGGTAGTCGGTCGAGTCCTTCGCCACCTTCGACTCGGCGTCGCGGTAGGCGCAGGCCGGGATCGCGCGCTCGACCCGGCGGGCCAGCGAGTCGTCGCCGGCACGGCGGGCGAGGGCGAAGGCCTTCTCGTAGGCGTCCTGGGCCCGGTCGAACTGCTCCTGCCGCACGTAGGCGTCGGCGCGCAGCGTGGCCGCGCGCGGCGCCCTCGGGTCGTCCGCGTTCCGGTCGGCGAACGCGCCGAACGCGTCCGCGGCCCGGTCGTACCAGCCGTGCGCGAACGCGAGCTGGCCCTCGCGCCAGCGCACGTCGGCGGCGTGCGGGTCGGAGGGGAAGGCGTCGAGCAGCGCGTCACCGGCGGCGAGCACGGCTTCGGCCACGGAGTCGCGCCCGGTGCCGCCCGAGTCCGGCCGCGTGCGCTCGTACCAGGCGTCGAGGATCGCCACGCGCTGGAGCCGCGCCGCGGCCGCCAGCGTGTCGCGGCCTTCGGACACGACGTCGGCGTGCGCGAGGGCGCCCTTCACGTCGCCCAGCGCCGCGCGCGACTCGCACGCCTGCAGCTCGAGCGCGCGGTGCGAGGGATCGTCCGGCCACGTGGCGAGCACGCGCTCCTCGAGCTTCGCGGCATCGCGCCAGTCGTCGGCGTCGCCGCTCCTGCGGCCCGCGGCGTGGTGCTGCCACGCGACCTCGAGCAGCGCCGCGCGCGCGAACGCGTCACCCGCGGCCCTGAGCGAGTCGCTCGATTGCGCGGCGACCCACGGGCTTCCCGGCAGGAAGCGCTCCGCGTTCGCGAGCAGGGCGTCGCGCCGCTCCTCCGGGTGGTTCCAGCGGCGGTAGCTGTCGTCGGTGCGCTGCGCGGCCTCGAGCACCTCGGGCGCCTCCGGCCAGCGCTCCATGAGCAGCGAGTCAGACTCGATCGCGGGACCGAACAGCGCGTACTTGCGGAAGTGCTGTCCCAACTCGAGGAGCAGCCGCTTCTCGTACGGGCGCGGTCCCACCCGCTCGAAGTACCCGGCGAAGGCGTCGGCGCCGCCGGCGCGCGCAAGCGTATGGACGAGCAGGACCTCGGCGTCGTCGTCGAGCCGGATGCGCTCATCCACGCGGCCGGCCTGGTAGAGGTCCAGCACCTCGCCGAACGCGTCGGCGGCGCGGTCGAAGTGGTCCACGTGGAACTCGGTCCAGCCCAGCTTGTAGAGCGCGATGATGCGCAGCGTCGTGTCGGCGCCGTTCACGGCCGCGCGGTAGAGCGGCGAGGCGTCGAGGAAGCGGCGGTCGTCGAACGCCTCGTCGGCGAGGCGCAGCCAGGATTCCTGCGCGAGCGGCGAGTCGGGGAACTCGTTGACGAGCGCCCGGAACTGCGCCGTCGCGTCCGGCTGGCCGTCCTCGGCGAGCAGCGTGCCGAGGTCGAAGAGCACCGCGTCGCGGTGGGCGAACTTCGGGTCGTCGCGCAGGATCGCGCGCAGCAGCGCGACCGAGGGCGCGGTCTCGAGCCGGGGCAGCGGGCCGGAGGGCGACTCGGTGTAGCGCTCCATCCGCTCCCGGAACGCCACGCGCGCCCGCTGCTCGAGCAGGTCCGCGAGCCGGTAGCGGGCGTCGGCCCGGCCTGCGCCGGCCGGATGCGCCGCGAGGTAGGCCTGCAGGCGCGTCACGGCCTCGTCGCGCCAGCGGGCCGCGTCGGGGTCCTCGGCCGGGGCCGTCGAGTCGGCCGCGGCCGCGTCCGTCGCGTGATCGAGGCTCGTCGCGACCGCCCACGCGGACGCGGCGAGGCCGTAGTCGATCGCCTCGCGCTCGGGCTCCATCGCGGCCAGCGCGCGCGTCACGGCGTGCCGCGCGGCCGCGTCGCGGGCCTTCGCGACCGCGGTGCGCAGCGAGTCGGCGCGGCGGCCCAGCCGCCCGGCGCGCGCCTCGAGCTCGCGGGCGTGCCCGGCCGCGGCGGCCACGGCGAGGCTCGAGTCGAGCGAGCCGCCGAGCCGCTGCGCGCGGGCGAGCGCCCCGGTCGCGTCGGCGTCCTGGCGGGCGATGCGGTCGAGCGTGCCCGGGCGCCAGGCCTGCTGGTAGGAGCGCTCGATCCGCGCGGGCGACTCGTGCGCGATGCGGGCGGCGATCGCCACGACCGACTCGACCAGCGCGCGCTCGGCCGCAAGCACCGAATCGGGGCCGGCGGAGCCGGCGGGCGCCCGCAGCGGCGCGGGGCCGTCCACCCAGAAGTGCTCGAGCCCGGCGATCCAGCGCTCGTTCGCCTCGCACTGTTCGACGAGCAGCGTCGCGCGGCGCACGGCGCGGGCCGTCGCGGCGTCGCGCACGTCCCGCAGCCGCGCGTCGATCGCGTCGAGCTGCGCGTGCAGCGCGCGCAGGCGCGCGAGGCGCTCCTCGATCCGCCCGCGCTCGGCGGCCAGCGAATCGCGGCCCGCCCCGAGGTAGCGCGTCAGCTCGGCGAGTCGCTCGCGCTCGGCGCGCGCGTCGTCCGCCGCGCGCGCGGCCGCCGCCGAGGCCTCGCCGGATTGCGCCTCGGCCGTGGCGAGCCCGGTCCACTCGGCCGGGGAGGGACCGGCCACGACCGGCAGGCCGGGCGTGCGCGCGGGACGGTCGAAGACGGCGCCGACGTCGCCGGCGCCGCGCCGGGTGTCGGCGCGGGAGCGGCCGAGCGAATCGGCGGCGGCCACGACCCGGCGCGCCGGCACGACCGGCGCGCCGCTGCGGGCGGGATCGTCCTCCCACGACGCGACGAGCGAGTCGAGCGACGGACGCGCCGAGAGCGCGCGCAGGGACTCGCGGGTCGCGTGCCACTCGGCGTCGAGCGCGTTCCACCGTTCGTACGCTTCGCGGGGGTCGCCGCGGCGGAGCGCGTCGTCGGCGAGCAGCGCCTCGACCTCGCGTCGTGCCGGGTAGGCCGGGTAGTCCCTGAGCAGCGTGCGCAGGTCGCTCACGGCGGCGTCGCGGTCGCCGCGTTCGTAGCGCAGCCGGGCGTCGAGGTCGCGCGACTCCGGAAGGCTCGCGCTCCCGCCGTCCACGCGGCCCAGGACGTCGCGGGCGTACTCGCCGGCGGCGATGCGGGCCGCGGCGTCGCGATAGCGTTCGGCGCCCTCGACGTCGGCGAGCAGGCGCGGGGCCCCGCCGGCCCGCAGCGCGTCGGCGGCCCCGGCGGAGGAGTCGAGCAGCGAGCGCTCGGCGGCGAGCGCGCGCGTGAACGCGCTCGCGCGACGCCAGCCGGCGACCTGCGAAGCCAGCGCGTCGAAGCGGTCGCGAGCCCCGAGGCCCAGCCACGCCTGGCCGAGCAGGAAGGCGGCGCGGTCCGCCCCCTCGAAGGCCGGGCCGGCCGAGAAGTCCACCGGCTCCAACTCCCGGACGACCTCGAGGGGCCGGCCGGCGAGCCACGCGGCCTGCGCGCGCGCGAGGCGCACGGCGCCCGCGGACACGGAGTCGCCGACGGTCGGGCGCGCACCCTCGACCGAACCGGCGCGCGCGGGCGCGACGGCCAGGCACGCGGCCGCGAGGCACGCGAGCAGCCCATGGGCGCCGCGGAAGGCGGCGCGCGGATGCGGCGTCGAGAGGTTCACGTCGGTCAGGGCGTCCGGTCGTCGAGGACCCAGGTCGTCGCCGCGACGCTCGCCGCGTCACCGGCGGCGAGTCGCGCGAGATCGAAGCGGAGCAGGTTGAGGCGGTTCCTCGCCGGGTCCAGCTCGAGCCAGCCCGGCGCGTCCGCGACGCCGAAGGAGACCGCGAGCAGCTGGTCGCGCGGCTCGACGAGCCGCTGCATCACCTGCACGGCGCCGCCGGCGCGCAGCGCCTCGCGCTGCTCGGCGGTGAGCGACACGGACTGGCGCGTGCCGTCCTCCATCGAGATCGTGACCGCGCCCGGGTCGTCGCCGCCGGGCCAGCCGCTCAGTACGACGACGAGCGACGTGCGCTGGTGGCCGGCGTAGTCGGACTGCAGGGCGGCGAGCCGCTCGCGCTGGGCGTCGAGGGCGCGGTCGAGACCGTCGAGCTCCTCCTCGAGCGAGCCCAGCTGGGTGACGCTCGCGTAGAGGTCGCGACCCTCGCGGGCCAAATCGGCGGCCGCGGCCGAGTCGCCCGCCGCGCGCGCCGCCGCGATCATGTCCCCGTAGCGCAGGAAGCGCGGGTCGATCGCCGCGGCGTCGCCCCCCACGTCCACCCGCTTGACGCGCAGCCGGTCGAGCTCGGCGCGCAGGTAGTCCCTGTTCGCCGAGAGGAAGCGCAGCATGGGCAGCTTCGGGCGGTCCGGCTTCACGCGCTGGACGCGCACCTCGGCCGGGGCGTCCACGGTGGGCTCGCCGGCGCCCGCGGCGGGCATCGCGGCGCCGAGCGCGGCCAGTGAGGCGAGGACGGAAAGAAGGCGGTTCGCTCGCATGGCGCTCAGCCCCTCCACGTCCGGCGGACCTTGCCTTCGGCCGCGTCCACGACGACCCAGAGCGACGGCGCGCCCGGGGCCGTGTAGACGAGCGTCCAGGTCGCGCGGTCGGGGTCCTTCTCGTCGAACGCGCCGCGCATCAGCAGCATGGAGCTGAGCCGGCCCTGCGTGCCCTTGCGGAACGCGCGGCCCGCCTCGCGGTCGGCCGCGGCCAGCGCGACCCCGCTGTCGATCCAGCCCTCGGGCAGCGGCGGGGCGTCGAAGGCCATCTCGACGTTCTCGGCCGCCGCGATGCGCCCGTCGCGCACCGACCAGGCGCGCGCGCGGCCCGTCGAGGAGGAGACGTACAGGTAGTCCCAGCGCGCGGCGCCGCCGTCGGCGTCCACGTCCTCGTCGTTCTCGACGTAGACGAGCCGGGCGTCGGGCGCCCACGCGGCCGCGGCGGCGCGGGCCAGCTCGAGCCCGGCGCGCGCCGGGATCGGGGCGGACGGCTTCGCGGCCGCCGGCGCCGCCGCGAGCGTGGCGGAAAGCAGCGCGGCGAGCGCGACGGTGAGGAGTCCGTTCTTCTTCACGATGACGCGCTCCTGCCTAGTAGAGGTAGAGGGTGCCGAGCGAGAGCTCGATGTTGTGGTGGGTCTGGCGCGCGTTCGCGGAGCCGGTCTTGAACCGGTAGTCGCGCACCTCCCAGCGCACGGCCGTGCGGCGCGAGAGGTACATCGTCGTGCCCGCGCCGAAGTTGATGCTCGGCTCGGATTCGCCCTGGAAGATGCTCGAGCCCACGCCGGCGCTGACGTACGGCACCATCTGCCGGCCGGGAAGCAGCTCGTACGTCGCGAGGAAGTGGTAGAAGAGCATGTGGAAGTCCTCGGCCTCGAGCGAGAGGCCGAAGAGTGACTCCACGATCTCGGCGGGCCGGTGGACGTGCGTCCACGAGAGGCCGCCCTCGACGGTGAGGCGGTCGAAGACGTAGTAGCCGAGGCGTCCGCCCGCGACGAGCGAGTTGCTCTTCTGGTCGAACGCGTAGCCGCCGGTGTAGCCCTCGAGCAGGAACGCGCCCGTGCGCGAATAGAGCCTCGGGTTGGGCTTGAACTCGAGGTCCTCCATGTCCGCCATCTCCTTGCACAGGGAGCGGTGGACCCAGCCCGTCTCGGTGTCGGAGAGGCGCACGCCGATCCAGTCGCCGCTCTTCGCGAACACGGGGAACTCGGTGCCCGACCTGTAGACGCCGACGACCGCGTACGTGTCGCCCGGGCCCGAGCGCACGACGTTCCGCGAGGCGCCGACGAGCCGCACGCGGCGCTGGCCGATCCGGAGCGGCGCGTTCATGACCGTCGGCGCCGGCGCGGTCACGACGCTGTCGCCGAGCGGCGTGGTTTCCGGGGAGGTCGCGGCCGCCTCCGGCGCGGCCGTCCCGGTCGCGGCGAGGCTGTCCGCGCCGTCCACGGTCGCGGCGAAGACCGCCGCGGCCCAGATCGCCGTCGCGAGGAACGCGGCGAGGGCGGGCAGCCCGCGGGCGGGAGCTTGGGTCGGGGTCGCGACCATGCGGATCCGTCCTTTCCTCAGAGTCCGAACGTGCGGGCCAGCTCGAGCCGGCCGTTCCAGTTGCCGAACGATTCGCGCGCGTACTCGACCGACGGGCCGGCGCGGTGCGCGGTGTCGAACGCGAAGCCCGTGCGCTCGACCGCGATCGTCGCCGTCCAGCCGGGCAGCAGCGGGTGACGCAGCGCCCCGCCGCCCGCCCAGCTCCAGGCGTGCACGGGCGCGAGGTCCACCGTCACGGGCGTCCCGCCCGCGTCGAGCGTGACGCGGTCAGGCGAGTAGCCGATCGCGACGCGGCCGACGGCGGCGCGCGCGAGCAGCGAAAGGCCCAGCGGCCGGGCGACCTCGGCCTCGCCCGCGAGGTCGAGCGTCGTCACCCGCACGAGCGGGTCGGTCACCGAGGCCGAGGCGTCCACGTGCTGGCGGGCGGACGAGGTCCAGCCCCGCAAAGCGAGGCCGAAGCGACCCAGCGAGACGCCGGCCTGCGCACCCCACGCGGCGCGCGGCGCGAGGTTCCACTGGTAGTCCGACAGGTGCGGGTCGAAGCGCGTCGTGCCGCTCGAGACGCCCAGCGAGAACGCCGGACGGAGCGGAACCGCGCCCGCCGCGGAAGCGAGGCACGCGAGCGCCAGGAGCGGCGCGCCGATGCGGACGAGGCGCGTCGTCACGGCGTCGCCAGCGTGAGCTTCATGCCCACGGGGAGGATGTGGTAGTCGGCCGAGCGGAACGGCGTGATCGAGATCGAGTCCGATCCGTCGCGCAGCTCGATCTTCTCGCCGGCCCCGAGGTAGCAGAGCAGGAACAGCCCGCTCGTCGCGCCGGTCGAGTCCACCGTCGCGGGCGGCACGGCGCCGAACGAGAGGTCCATCGTCTGGATGAGGTGGTCCCAGCCCGTGACGGGCTTCACGACCCGGCCCACCGAGATCGAGTTGGCAAGGATGCTGTCGATGTCCGCGGCCATGGGCTCACGGGCCGCGTCGGGCGCGAGCGTCACCATGCCGTTCGACAGGGTGCTGCTCGCGCGCATCTCGGCCACCGCGTACCCGGTCACGATGTCGCGATAAGTCACGCGGGCGACCAGCGAGATCGAGTCCCTCACCCCGGGCGCGAGCGATTGCCCGGGGGAGAGGCTCGACGACGCGAGATCGACGCGCGTCCAGCGGTCCTCGATCTTCGGCGCGCCGAGGCAGCCCGCGACCGGCAGCGCGCACGCCGCCAGCGCGAGCGCCGCGACCGCGAGACGGGCGAGCCGCCGCGCGCGGGGCGCCGGGACCGGGAGAAGCTTCGTCACGGGATCACCACCAGGCGCTGGGACAGCTCGCGCTTCCCGGCGACGAGCCGCGCGAAGTAGACGCCCGGGGCCACGCGCGCGCCGCCGTCGCCGCGCAGGTCCCACGTGACCTCGTTGCGGCCGGCCGCGAACGTTGAGCCGAGCGTGCGCACGGCACGCCCCATGGAGTCGTAGACGCGGAGCGTGGCGCCGCCCGCCTCCGCGGAGGGGAGCGCGAACGCGATCCGCGCCGATCGGGCGGCGGGGTTCGGCGCGCTGCCGAGCATCATGGCCGTCGCGGGCGGGGCGATGGCGCCCACCGCGTTCCACTGGAAGCCCGCCTCGGCCTCGGCCACCGGGCCGCCCGAGTACGCCGAGGTCGCGACGAGGCGCAGCCGCAGGTCGCCGTGGCCGGCGACCGCCGCGCGGTCGGCGTCGGTGAGCGCGAGCTCGTGCGCGCCGGCGTCCATCGTGCCGGCAGGCCGGCGGACGAGCGCCGCGCCGCTCACGGCGTCCGTCAGCTCGAGCGTGACGCTCGCGCGGTCGGTGAGGGTGAAGCGCGCCGCCGGGGCGTCGCCGCCCGCCACCGTGAGCGCGGGCACGTCGAGGCCCAGGTTCCAGAGCTTCATGCCGCTCGCGTCGGTCCATTCCTCGACCGTCAGGCCGTTCGCGCGGCCCTGGCGCGACACGCTGCCGTCGCGGTGGTCGCGCACGGTGAAGAACGGCACGTGGAAGTTGCGCGGGCGCACGAGGTCGCCGCGCAGGTCGGCGACGGCCGCCAGGTCGGGCGCGTACTTGCGCACCGTGCCGCGGTTCGGTGCCGCGGCGTAGACGTTGCCCCACTGGTCGGTGTCGAGCGAAGTCACGACGTCGGCGTCGGTTCGAACCTCGCCGGTCCAGTGCAGGCCCGCGGCGTCGTGCACCAGGTGCACGATGCGGCGGTTGTGGGCGTCGGCGACGTAGACGTCGTGCGTGTTCGCGCCGCCGTCGTGCCCGGCGCTGATCGCCATCGGGCCCGCGAACGACGAGGGACCGCTCCCCAGCGAGCCGAGCGAGGCGATCTCGCGCGCGGAGTTGCCCGAGAGCGCGAACGCGGCGACGCGGTTGCGACCCGTATCGGCCACGTAGAGCACGTCGTCGCCGTCCCGGAACGGCGTGCCGCCGTCGGACCACGCCACGTCGAACGGCCGCGACAGGCCGCGGATCTCGTAGAGCGGCTTCAGCGTGACGTCGCCGAACTCGGTCGTCGCCTGCAGGACGACGATCCGGTCGTTGCCGGCGTCGGCGACGTAGACGCGGTCGCTCTCGTCCACCGCGAGCCCGCGCGGCTCCTTGAGGTCGCCGAGCGCGGTGCCGGCCCCGTCGTACGCGCCGAGCGCCCGGCCGGCCTCGCCGATCACGAGCCGGTTCCACTGCGGGTCGGAGACCACCTCGAACGTGCGCGACTCGACGTAGGGGAAGACGTCGTACAGGTCGACGTGCCCGATCGTCACCGTGGCCCACGGGTCCGAAAACAGGTCGCGGCCCACCTGCTGGCGGGTGACGCCGCGCGTGATGGCGTCCAGGCCGAGGTCGGGCACGATCCGGGTGCGCTCGAACGTTCCCGCGCGCGGCGCGGTCGCCGCGAGCAGCGTGATGCCGAGGGTCAACAGGATGGCTCGTCGCACGTCAGGCTCCTCTCTCCGGCCACTCCAGAACCTAGAAACGGAATTGCAGCCCCGTCTCGAGGATGTCCGCCGAGTAGTTGTTGCTGTTGAAGTAGCGCTCGTAGTCCAGCGACACGGCGAAGCGGCGCAGCTTCGGCGAATCGGGAGCGAGCGCGCCCAGGTCGGCGTTGAGCGAGACGCCGAAGAGGTGCGAGGACAGCCGGCTCAGGCGGTAGTCGCCGGTGAGGTAGCCGTTCACGCCCTGCGTCGTCGCGTATTCGGGGCGCCAGAAGTCGGCGGCCGACTGCGTGTACCAGCGGTACTGGTAGCGCGCGTAGAACCCGTCCACGACGTACTGGGACAGCGCACCGGTGACCTCGTGCGACAGGATCCCCCAGTCGTCGTCGTACAGCCGGTAGTCGAGCTTCAGGCTCGAGCGGTTGTCGAGGTACTGGTGGAAGCGCAGGAACGCGTCGCGCCGGTCGCGGGTCTCGGGGTGCCGCTCGGGCACGCTCGCGCCGCCGGCGTACACCAGCCGGTAGGGGTTGTGCTGCAGCCCGGTGACGTGGTTGTACTCGACGCCGAGGCGCACGACCGACGTGGGCGTGAGGATCTGGGTCGCGACCGCGTTCAGGTGCAGCGTGTTCTTGTGGTCCGCCCGCGTGACCGAGCGCTGGTCGGCGAGGGGCTTGATGTCATCCCAGCCCCAGCTCGTGCCGACCGACACGTTCGTCTGTTCGTCCCGGAACCCCCGGTCGTAGGAAGCCGACACCTGGTGGGCGAGGTAGTCGCTCTCGATCGAGTGGTAGTAGCCGACCGAGGCGCCGCCGCGCTTCACCTCGCCCTGGAGCTCGTTGCGGGTCTTCTCGAAGTCCTGGTACGCGTCACCCTCGATCGGGCGGCTCGCCGTGGTGATCGCGTCGATCGCCTCCTGGCTGCCCGCCGGGGCGGCGATCGCCGGGATCGTGACGCGCTCGTGGTTCCAGTGCAGCGACAGGTCGGCGTCACCCCGCAGCGGGACGCTGAAGTCCTCGACGAGCGAGCGCACGAGGACGTGCTTCGAATCGACGAACATGCGGAACAGGCCGTTCGCCGTGTTCGAGTCCCCGGGCAGCTGCGCGGCGGCCGGCGTCGCGAGGAGCGCGCCGAACGCCGCGGCCGCGAGGCCGCGTCCCAGACCGCAGGTCACTTGCACGCGCAGCCCCCGCCCTCGCCGCCGACGCCGCCCGTCGAGCCCTCGCGGGCCTCGAACGCACGGACGCGGCGGGCGTCCTGCTTCGCCGTCGCCTGGAACGCCATGATGGGATCGACGAGGTGCTCGCGCTGGTAGACGGCCACCGCGGGCGCCGCGCATCCCGTGAGCGCCGGCGCGGCGAGCGCCAGCGCGGCCAGCAGCAGGAGCGCCCTTCTCATCGGGCGCCTCCCGCGGCGACCGGGTCGCCGCCGATCAGGCCGCGCACGACGGACCGGAGCTCGCCGATCTCGGCCTCGTCCGAACGCCCGGTGCTCCACGCGATCCGGCCCTCGCGGTCGAGGACGATCGTCGCCGGCACGCTGCGCAGGTCGAGCGCCCGTGCGAGGCCCGAGGGGCCGTCCAGGGCGACGGGCAGGCCCAGCTTGCCGCTCTTCGCGAAGCGGCGGACGTTGTCGGCGTTCTCGTCGATCGAGATTGCGACGACCCGCGCGCCGTGCCCGGCCAGCCCGCGCTGGAGCGCATCGAGCTTCGGCAGCTCGCGCCGGCAGGGGGCGCACCAGGTCGCCCAGAAGTTCACGACCACGACCTCGCCCTTGAGGGACGAAAGCGTCAGCTTCGTGCCGTCCAGCAGGCGCAGCGGATGCCGGGCGAGCACCTCGGCCGCGACGGAGCTCGACGCCGAGAACGCGGCGGTGGACGAAGTGGCGCGCGCGGCCGGCGTAACCGTCAGGGACGCGGCGGCGAAAGCCGCGGCCATCGCCACGCGTCGCGCCGTTCCGGAAGGGGTTCGGGTCATTTTCGGATTTCCCCCGCTCACTTGTACTGGGCGCCGAGCATCACCCAGAGGTTGAACTTGCGGCGCTCGGCCGCGGTGAGGGAGTCCGCGCCCGAGGGGTGCGGACCCGTGCCGCTCTGCGAGCCGACGCCGAGCACGTAGTCGATGAGCCGCGACCGGCGCGGGAACGGCGGGACGACCTCCTGCGGACCGGCGTTCATGGACTCGCCCGAGAGGTTTACGTACGCGCGCGGGAAGATGCGGTTCATGCGCACGGTGTCGGGTACAGTCGTCAGGTCGAGGTTGCCGGCCAGCGTCGTGTCGGTGCCGACGATCACCGGCGCGTGGCAGCCCTGGCACTTCGCCGCCACGATCGGGCCGATGTCGTTCTCCCAGTTGATGACCATGAACTGGCTCTTCGGGATGTCGAGGTCGTGCGCGGGCAGCATCGCCGCCATCGGGTTCGGGTTCGTCGGGAACGGCCCGCCCGGGACGCGGTCCTCGTGGCAGCCCGTGCACTTGTCGAACACCTCGCCGGGACGCACGTAGAGGTGCGTGCGCTTCACGACGAAGCCGCGGCCGAGCGTGTCGAGCGTGGCGAAGCTGATCGGCGTGTCGGCCGGCACCCGGATCTTGAACGAGCCGTCGGACTGCACCGGCGCGAAGCCGATGAGCGCGCGCTTCTCGAACTCGTTCGCCGAGAAGTCGTTCGCTTCGCCGACCAGCGTCGGGCGCGCCGCGATCACGGCGATGCTGTCGATCCGGTCCTGGCCGCGGACCGGGACCTCCTGGCCGTCCACGAGGCTGCGGTTGAAGACGTCCTGCGCCAGGAACTCGCCGTAGTCCTTCGAGTAGTCGATGGTCGAGGCGATCACCGGCGGCTTCGGGTGCGGCGCGAGCAACTGCGCGTCGAACTCGTTCGTGTTCGGGTCGTTGTAGAGGAACGTCAGGTTGCCGATCGTGAACGTCGCCGGGTCCGCGACCGTCCCCGCCCCGCTCTGGTCGAGCGTGAACGTGTAGAGCGCGTAGTCGGTCTCGCCGGCCGTCGCGGCGGGCAACGTGTAGGACGCGATGTAGCGGTTGCCGCCCAGCGGGCGCGGGTACTTGAACGCGCCGTAGGGCCACGGTTCGCCGTCGGTGTTGACCTGCGGCGTGAGGTCGTCCCAGTGCAGCGACTGCGCGCCGGTCAGCGGGTCTGCCGGGCCCTGCTCGGGCTTGAGCACCGCGAGCGGCCCCTCGTCCTCGTTCACCCGTGTGGACTGGATCGCGACCAGCCGGCCGTCGGGCGAGGGCACCGGGTGGAAGAAGTTCTCGTTGTGGGGCCCGAAGAAGTGGAACGTGCCGGTCCCGTCGGGGTTCGTGAAGAACAGCGGGAAGCGGTTGAAGTTCCCGAAGTGCTCCCATCGCGTGTACACGATCCGGCCGTCCGGCAGCAGCTCGGGATCGAAGTCGTCGCTCTGGTTGAAGCTGATCCGCTCGATGCCGCTGCCGTCCATGTTGCAGCGGTAGAGCGTCGCCGACGGCGCGTGGTTGTACTCGTCCATCTCGCCCGCCCGCGTGCTCGTGAACACGATGTGGTCGTCCGGCATGTAGAGCGGGTCGAAGTCGTCGCCGCCGCCGCTCGTGACCTGTCGAAGGCCGGTACCGTCGGCGTTGATCTCGTAGAGGTTGTGGTGACTCGCACCCGAGGGCCGCATCGAGAACAGGATCTTCGTGCCGTCGAACGACACGGCCGGGTCGCACACGTTGGCGTTCGTGAAGTTCGTGATCGGGGTCACGATGCCGTCCGGCGAGATGGGGGAGAGCTTGTACAGGTTGCCGGGAGCCTCGGTCCGGTTCAGCGTCTCGGACGCCGTCGTCTTCACGAACACGACCGCTTCGGTCGTGGGCTCCTGCTGGATGAGGTCGTCGGGCGCGCTGTCGCGGCACCCCGCGACGGACAGCTGGAGCAGGCACGCCGCGGCGAGCGGCGCGAGCAGGGCCGAGTGGCCTCGAGGATGGATTCGGGGCGTCATGGTGTCGGTGAGACCTCCGGTCGAGGATCCGTGGGTCACGGCCTGAGGGTTCGATAGAACGCGAGACCCAGGGTCTGCTCGACGTAGTCGTACGCGACCAGACCTTCACGGTTCGCCTGACGTCCGAAGACGGTGCTGCGCCGCATCTCCGCCCGAAGCGCGAGATCGTCCCGGATGTAGAGCTCCAGCCCGCCGCCCAGAGCGAGCAGGTTCTTGGTGACGGCATCCGCGTTCACGGAATGCCCGGGGAGAACCACGGCCATGCCGTAGCCCGCCGTGAGATAGGGCTGCAGCCGACCCGGCAGGGGCCGGCGCACGACGAGGCTCAGCCGGTGCACCACCGCGTGGACCGCCTGGCCGGGGTTGTGGGCGAGCTCGGCTTCGTATCCGAGCCACTCGTTCGGGTTGTAGGCGACACGCATGGCGAACAGCCGCTCGGAGCCGAGCGCGCCGAACGCGGGTGTCACCGAGAGCCGGTGCAGGTAGGGACGCGGCCCCGGCGACAGGTGGTAGGCGTTCTCGGCCAGCGCGGGCTCGAGCGCCTCGAGGCCGTCGCGGCGGCGGGCCGGCTCCGCGGGCGTGGCGGCCGGGTCCACGGCGGCAGCCGAGTCCGGCGCCGCGTCCTGGGCGCTGGCGGGCCCGGCCGCGAGCGCGAGCAGCGCCGCGAAGGCCAGCCGGGCGGCGAGGCGCGCGCTCACCGGTTCACCCCCGCGAGGATCCAGCTGCGGATCGCGACGTAGTCCGTGTCCGACGTGCTGGCGAAGACCTTGACCTGGTGGGGGACCCCGCCCGCGTCGAGCGCGAGGGGCTTGGTCAGGATGCGGCTCGAGTCCGGCGTGACCGGGTTGACCTGCAGCGACACCTGCTGGAAGTCGAACGCGGGGTCCTTCGCGCCGGCGGGCGAGAGCTCGAAAGCGCCGCGCGGGCCGCCGCCGTGGCAGTCGCCGCCTGCGTCGCAGCCCTGGCGCTCGAGCACGGGCTCCACGGCGGACTGGAAGAGCGAGTAGCTCGGCGTGAACGCCTGGCCGCCCGAGGGCGCCGCCGGGGGCGAGGTCGGCGACACGCAGCCGAACGCGGCGAGCGGCGATCCGAGCAGGATCGCCAGCGCGGCGCGGCGCGTGAGCCGGTTCACCCTCGTGACTTCGTTCACGTGAGACACCTTTCTTCGCTTCCGATTGCAGAAATACACGGCGCGTGTTGCGGATCGCGGCCCAACTCCGCGGCGCTGGCGCACCGTGCACGATGGCTCGTCACCTAAGTTGTTCGAGGTGCCTCATGTGCTGTTCGAACACATGACCCCTCGCTGAAGACGCGCAAGAAGGGGCAAGGCCCGTGCCCCGCGCGGAAATCGTGGCGAATGACCCATGCGCGACCGCGAGGGAAGGAATGTGAATGAAAGTGCGTGTGGTATTCGCCGCGCGCGGGAGGCGCGAGTTCGCGTCCCTACATTAGAAGTAGCGGACGACGAAGTACGCGGCCGCCCGGGGTTCCAGGACGAAGCGGTCGCGCAGGCCCGACTCGACCCACACGGTGTCCTGGTCCGCCCCCGGCGAGACGAAGATCGCCTCGAACTCCGGGTGCTCGACGGCCTTCGCCCGCGCCGCCGGGCCGCCGAGCACGAACAGCGGCGTGTCCCAGGCGTCGCACGTGAACGCGCTCTTCGAGACGAGCGTCACTGCGATGAGGCCCTCGGCCGGCCGGCCCGTGCGGGGATCCATGATGTGGCCGAACGTGCGACCGTCCGCGGCGACGTACTGTTCGTACTTGCCGGAAGTCGAAATGGCCTCGTCCTTCAGTACGATCTTCGCGAACCAGGGGAGCCGGTCTCGCGGGTCGCGAATGCCGATCCGCCAGCCCGGCGCGCCGGCCGGGTGGCCGAGCGCTCGCATGTTGCCGGTGAGGTCGAGCAGCGCGTCGTGGACGCCGTGCGCGAGCAGCGTCTCGGCCGCGACATCCACGGCCCAGCCCTTCGCGATGCCGCCGAGGTCGATGCGCGTCCCGGGGTCGGTGAACCTCAGCACCCGGGTCGCGGGGTCGAACTGGACGCGCGTCGCGTCCACGCGACGCCACGCGTCCGCGACCGCGGAGTCGGACGGGACGTGCGGCTTCCCGCCGAGGAAGCCCCACGCGCGGACGAGCGGCTCGACGGTGATGTCGAACGTGCGGCCGGAGGCCTCGTAGAGATCGAGCGCGACCTTCAGCACGTGCGCGACTTCGTCCTGGACGACCACCGGGCCTTCGCCCGCCTCGCGGTTGAGCCGGGCGACCTCGCTCGTCGAGGTCCAGTTGCTCATGAGCGAGTCGTCGCGGCGGAAGACCTCGAGCGCGCGCGCGGCGAGAGGCGCCGAGGCGGCCGAGTCCACGGTGACGAGCGTCACGTGGACGTACGTGCCCATGACGTGGGCGGGCCAGGTGACCGAGCGGGGCGCGGCCGAGGCCGCGAGCGCGAGCACCGCCGCGAGCGCGGCCAGGACGCGCGCCGGCCCGGCGGGCGTGCGGCGCGGGGCGCTCACGCGGCCCTCGCGGCCGGCGCGCCGGGTTCGCACGCGGCGGGCAGGGGGACGGCGTCCGCGGCGGTCGCGGCCGCGCGCCGATAGGCCCACGCCTCGAGCGCTTCGCCCGCGAGCAGCAGGCCGATGCCGAGCGCGGCGCCGTCGGCGTCCGGGCGAAGGCGCACGAACGCCAGCCCCGCCGCCATCGTGAGCGCGAGGCGCAGCCCGGGCACCCATGCGAAGACGGCGGTTCGATGGCGAGCGATGAGCGCCCCCTGCGCCGGCATGCGCGCGGCGACGAGCGGCGGGGCGAGCACGAGCAGTGCGAACGGTCCCCACGCGAAGGCCCCGGTGGCCGGTGTGAAGCCGAGCGCGGCCCGCAGACCCGGCGCCGCGGCGGCCGCGACCAGGAATCCTGCGAACGCGAGCGACAGCGCCGCGGCCACCCGCGTGGCGAGCCGACGCACCGACGCCCTCGGCGTGCCGAGGCCCTCGGCCAGCACGGCGAGATCGCGCAGGGCCCAGACGGGCGCGCAGAGCGTCATGAACACGGCGAAGACGAGTCCGAAGCGCGCCTGGGCGACGTCCGCCTGCGCGAGGCGTCCGAGCACGGAGTGAACTGCGGGCCGGAGCGCGGCCCACGCGAGCGTCGAGACGACGAGCGGCGCCGCCACGGCCGCCACGCGCGCCGCCGCGGGCGGGACGAGCCCGTGAGCAAGCGGACGCGGGGCCGATCGTGCGAGCGCCAGCACGACGAGCTCGACCGCGCCGCCCGCGAGCAGGGCGTCGCAGGCCGTGCGGGCGCCCACGGGACCGGCAGCGAGCGCGGGCCAGGCGGCCAGCACGCCGAGCCGCGCCAGCAGAGCGGCAGGAACCGCCGCGCCCCGCCCGTCGCGCAGCACGCTGGCCGCGAGTACGCCGCGCACCGCGACGATGGCCGGCAGCGGCGCAAGCGCGCGGAGTACGCCCGCCGCGGCGCTCGCGGCCTCCGGGCTCGTGGGGACGAGCGTGCCGAACACGAAACCGGCGACGTCGGGCCGCCCGGCCAGCCGCACGAGCAGCGAGGTCGCCACGCCGGTCGCCAGCGCGAGCGCGACGAGCCGCCTGCGGGCGCGCGGCTCCTCGAGGAACGCAAGCGAGGTCGGCTGCCAGACGATGCAGGCCGCTTCGAGCAGCAGCAGCACCGACCAGCCGAGCCAGAAGCCGGCGAGCTCGGGAGCCGGGTGCGGGGCGCGCGCGAGCGCCAGGTTGATCACGGGCCCGGCGAGCGCCGCGAGCAGCGCCGCCGCCGCGAGCGGCGCGAACAGCCGGGCCGGCGCGGGTCCGGCGGGCGGGGGAACGGTCACGGGCGCATCGAGGGGTTTCAAGGGTCGGCGTTCCCCGGGGGATGGCGACGGGCGGGGCCGCGAGGCCCGGAACCCCTGCGTTATCGGCCGGGCCCCGCGCAGGCGCCAGCGCCGGGAAGCGGGCCGCGGCCGCGGCCCGTGGCCGGCCGCGCGGGTAGCCTTTCGGACCGTTGATGCGACAACGCTTTCGGGCGCAGAGTCGTGCCTGAACTCCGCCCCGATCCACGGGGCCATCGACGCAGTCCGTCCGGCGGCGGCCGGCCCTCGAACGCCGCCGGATCGAGCACGTCCGCCGGCGGAGGTGTCCCATGGCCGTCCAGACCGAATTCCCCACGCGCCCGGGCTCCCGGCCCGAGCCGTCGTTTTCCGAGCGTACGCGTCAGCTCGGCACCGAGAACGCGTTCAAGATCGGTCCCTACATCCGTGCGGTCGAGGAGCAGGGGCACAAGGTCGTCAAGTGCAACCTCGGCGAGCCGGACTTCCCGGTGCCGAAGCACGTGATCGAGGAGGTCAAGCGCTGCCTCGATCTCGACATGACCCACTACGTCGATCCCCAGGGCATCCTGCCCCTGCGCGAGGCGGTGGCCCGCCACATGAAGCGCACCCGCGGACTCGACGTGACGCCCGACCGCGTCGTGGTGTTCCCGGGCGCCAAGCCGCCCATCGGCTTCGCGCAGCAGACCTACTGCGACCCCGGCGACGAGGTCGTCTACCCGAGCCCGGGCTTCCCGATCTACGAGTCGTTCACGGCGTACGTCGGCGCCCGACCGGTTCCGCTGCTGCTGCGCGAGGAGAGCGGCTTCGCTTTCGGCGGCCGCGACGTCGAGGCCCTGATCACCCCGCGTACGAGGCTCGTCATCGTGAACTTCCCGTCGAACCCGACCGGCGGCGTCGCGACCCGCGAGCAGCTCGAGGGGATCGCCGAGGCTTTCCTGCGCAAGGCGCCCCCTCAGGCGCGCCTGTACTCCGACGAGGTGTATGAGGACATCCTGTTCGACGGTAACGAACACCGCTCGATCGCCTCGGTTCCGGGCATGGCCGAGCGCACGATCGTGGTCGGCGGCGTCTCGAAGTCCTTCGCGTGGACCGGCGGCCGCGTCGGCTGGGCCGTGCTGCCGACCGTCGAGGAGGCGCAGGTCTTCAAGAACCTCAACATCAACTACTTCTCCTGCACGCCCGCGTACAACCAGATGGGCGCCGCGATCGCCCTCGAGTCACCCGAGAGCGCGCCGGCGCAGGCGCGCATGCGCGAGGCGTTCCAGGAGCGGCGCGACGTGGTCGTAGAGGGGCTGAACGCGATCCCCGGCGTCCACTGCCTCCGCCCGGGCGGGGCGTTCTACCTGTTCCCGAACATCTCGGGGGTGTGCGAGTCCATCGGCGCGTGCTCGGCGCACGCGGCGCTGGCCCCCGAGGACCGGGCGCGCACGAGCCCCGCGACGCTGTTCCAGATGTTCCTCCTGTGGCAGTACCACGTGGCGACCATGGACCGGCGCTCGTTCGGGCGGCTCGGCTCCGAAGGGCAGCACTACCTCCGACTCTCGATCGCGACGGGCCTCGACGACCTGAAGCTCGGTCTCGAGCGCTTCCGCGCCGCCGCCGCCGACCGGGACGGGTTCCGCGCGTTCGTGCGCGAAGGCAGGCACCTGTGGTGACGACCGACCTCCGCACCCCGGCGCGCACGCCGGCCTTCGGGCCGCGGCGCGGCACGTTCCTCGACGCCCGCGACCTCGTCACGAGCCGCGGCGCGCCCGATCCGGCGACGCTCGCGCACTTCGAGGCGTTCGACACCGTGTACCGCTCGCTGGTCGCAGTTCTGTACAACTTCGTGCCCCTGTCGGGGCACCCGGGCGGCTCGATCTCGTCGGGCCGCTTCGTGCAGGCCCTGCTGTTCGGCGCGCTCGACTACGACCTGTCGGATCCCGACCGGCCCGACGCGGACCTGGTCTCGTACGCGGCCGGGCACAAGGCGCTCGGCCTGTACGCGCTCTGGGCCCTGCGCAACGAGGTCGCACGGATCGCGGCGCCCGAGTTGCTCGCGCCGACGCCGGCGAAGCAGCTGCGGCTCGAGGACCTGCTCGGCTTCCGCCGCAACCCGACCGCCGCGACGCCGCTCTTCCGGGCCTTCGGCGCGAAGGCCCTGGACGGGCACCCGACGCCGGGCACGCCGTTCGTGCGGCTCGCGACCGGCGCCTCGGGCGTCGGGCTGCCGTCCTCGCTCGGTCTCGCGTGGGCGGCCGCCGACACGTACGGCGCGGACGCGCCGCGCGTGCACATCGTCGAGGGCGAGGGCGGTCTCACGCCCGGACGGGCGTCCGAGGCGCTCGCCGCTGCCGGCACCGGTTCGCTCGGCAACGCGATCCTGCACGTGGACTGGAACCAGGCATCCATCGACAGCAACCGCGTCTGCCGCGACGGCGACCAGCCCGGCGACTACGTCCAGTGGACGCCCGCCGAGCTGGCGTGGCTGCACGACTGGAACGTGATCGAGGTGGCGGATGGCTTCGACTGGGCGCAGGTCTTCGCGGCCCAGCGCGCCGCGCTCGAGCTGGACAACGGGCAGCCGACCGCGATCGTCTATCGCACGGTGAAGGGGTGGAGGTACGGGATCGAGGGACGGGCTTCGCACGGCGCCGGCCACCCGCTGTGCTCCGACGCGTTCCTGAAGACCGTCGAGGAGGTCGCGGGCACGGTGCGGCTCGCGTTCCCGCGCTGCGAGGCGGGCGCGCAGCGCTGCGGGGCGGGAGGCGACGCGACGATCGTGGAGCGCTGCCATTGGGACGCGCTGCAGGTCGTGCGCCGCTCCCTCGAGGAGCGGCGGCCGGCCGTCGAGGCGCTCGCCGCGAGGCTGCGCGAGGCGCGCGAGCGCCTCGGCCGCCGCGCGCGCCGCGAGCGCGAGGGCGCGCCCTCGCTCGAAGCGGCGTTCGCCGAGGCGGCGAAGGCCGGGGCGCCGCCCGAGGACGTGGCGCCGCGGCCCGGAACGAAGGTCACGCTCCGCGAGGCGCTCGGGAACACCCTGCGCCACTACAACCGCGCGAGCGGCGGGGCGTTCGTCGTCGCGGCCGCCGACCTGCTCGGCTCGACGAGCGTGAACCGGATCGCCGAGGGCTTCCCGCCGGGGTTCTGGAACCGGCGCACGAACCCGCTCGCGCGCACGCTCGCGACCGGCGGCATCTGCGAGGACGCGATGTCGGCGATCCTCTCGGGGATCGCGACGTTCGGCCGCCACAGCGGCGTCGGCTCGTCGTACGGCGCGTTTCTCGCCCCGCTCGGGCACATCGCCGCACGGCTGCACGCGATCGGCGGGCAGGCCCGGATCGCCGTGGACGGCGGCGAGCACCGGCCGTTCTTCCTCGTGTGCGCGCACGCCGGGCTCAAGACGGGCGAGGACGGCCCCACGCACGCGGACCCGCAGCCGCTGCAGTTGCTGCAGGAGAACTTTCCGGCGGGCACCCTGGTCACGCTGACGCCGTGGGAGCCGCAGGAACTCTGGCCGCTGGTTTCGGCGGCGCTCGCCGCCCGCCCGGCGGTGATCGCGCCGTTCGTGACGCGCCCGCCCGAGAACGTGCCCGACCGCGAGGCGCTGGGCCTCGCGCCGGCCGCCCGGTCGGCGAAGGGCGTCTACCGGCTCCGCGAGCCGCGGCGGCGGGGCGGCGACGGCGTCGTCGTGCTGCAGGGGAGCGCGGTGACCTATGCCTTCGTCGAGCAGGCGCTGCCGCTCCTCGAGAAGGCCGGCATCGATCTCGTCGTCTATGCGATCACGTCGGCCGAGCTGTTCGACCGGCTGCCCGAGGAAGAGCGCGAGGCGATCTTCCCCGAGCGCGATCGCGAGGCGGCCATGGGCATCACCGACTTCACGCGCCCGACGCTGGACCGGTGGCTGCTCTCGGAGGCGGGACGGCGCGCGTCGCTGCACCCGTTCCGGCACGGACACTACCTGGGCAGCGGCCAGGGGGCGGCCGTCGTGGCGGAGGCGGGGCTCGACGGCACCTCGCAGTTCGAGGCCATCCGCGCCTGGCTGCGGAAGGACTAGCCGGGCGGCGAAGGGAGATTCGGCGGGGGGCGCGCGGTCAGGTCCGCGCGCCCCCGTCCGTCTTCGCGGCCTCGCCGGCGGGCGCAAGGGCCGCGCGCACGAGGGGCTCGCGTTCCGCCGCGGGGACCGCGGGGATCCGCACGCGGAAGCACGCGCCGCCGAGCGGTGAATCATCCACCTCGACATCGGCGCCAAGGGCGAGCGCGCACGCGCGCACCGAGAACAGGCCCAGCCCGGAGCCGCCCGGCTTCGTCGTCTCGAGGGCCTCGAAGATCCGCTCGCGCTTGGCCGGCGGCACCCCGGGCCCGTTGTCGTGGACCTCGATGCGGACGCCTCCCGGGGCTTCCCCGGCGCGCACCTCGATGCGGCCGCCCGGGCCGGTAGCCTCAGCCGCGTTGAGCACGAGGTTCGAAACGATCTGCTGGACGAGGATCGGGTGCGTGTGGAGCAGCAGCCGCCCCGGCGGCCAGCCGAACTCGACCCGGCAGCGCCGCACCGGGTCGAGCGCCCGGGCGACGGCCAGCGTCTCGCGGATGCCCTGGAAGAGATCCATCTCCTCGGGACGGTCGGCGCCGCCCCGGCGCGCCGCCTGGATGAGGCGGCCGTTCAGCGCGACGAGCCGGTCCACCGCGAGCCGCAGCCGCTCCATGGCCGGATCGCCGGCGCCCCGCGCGAGCCGCATCGCGTCGAGGTCCGCGATCACGCCCACGAGCACGTTGTTCGCGTCGTGGGCGATCGTGCCGGCCATGAGCCCCGCGAACACGCGGCGCTCGTTGAGGAGGATGGCCCGGTCGCGGGCCAAGATGTGGGCGTGCGCACGCTCGATCCGGCCGAACGCGTAGCGGGCGCCGAAGAAGATCGCGATCGCGGTCACGGCCACGTACAGCACGCCCTTCAGCGTCTCGATCTGCTTCATCTCCTCGACGCTCGCCGACAGCCGCGCCGCGATGCCGCTCGAGACGACGATGTAGGCCGCCGCGACGAGCGTGTAGCCGATCGCCAGCAGGGCGGCGTAGCGGGTGCTTCGCATGGGGTGCTTCTTCTCCTCCCGCCTCGGGGCCAGTCCTCCGGAGCGGTGCCGGCAAGATACACGCCCGCCCGAAAGGTCGAAACGGCCACCTTGCGCTGCCGGGAATCGGTTCGCAGCGGGCCCGAAGGGGGCACCTTCCCGCGGCGGGACCCGGGGCCGCGGAGCGGCCCGCCGGGTCATTCGGGCGGCCGCCACCTCGCGAAATCCACGACGGGAAGCGTCGTCTGCCGGGCGATGTTGGGCGCGATGCGGCCGAGCTGCGAGTCGTCCGTGAGCGTGAGGCCCGCCAGCGGGTCCACGCCGGTGCGCGCGCGGAAGGCGGACCGGCAGGCCGGCCATGTCAGCATCGCGGGGTCGTCCACGACGACGCCCGGCTTCTCGTGCTCGAGCAGCCCGAGGATCACGAGCTGCGTGTGGTGATCGCTGTTCCAGAGGACGATCCCGCGGTCGAACGGCAGCGCGCGCCAGCGCGCGCGAATCGTCTCCGCGACGCGGCCGATACGGCGATGGTGGGCGTCGAGCCACGTGAGCCCGAGGGCGCCGTAGAGCGACAGCGCGAGCGCGAGGGCGACGAGCCCGAAGGCGCCGGCGAAGCGGGGCGCGAACGGAGCGCCGGCCGCGGCGAGGCCGAGCAGCGCGACGGCGAGCACCGGGAGAAGGTAGGGCACCCCGTCGGGCACCCCGTAGACGAGCACGAACCCGGCCTGGAGCAGCGCCCCCGCGAGCAGCGCGCCGACCAGCAGGCCCCGCGCGGAGCCCCTGTCCCTCGCCAGCGCGAACCCGGCGAGCGCGAGTCCCGGCACGACGAGCGGCGCGACCGCGGTGCGCAGCAACCGCACCGCCTCGGGCCGCGGCGCGAACCGCCCCAGGTAGGTGCCGTAGATCCTCCCCGTCACGTGGTCGAGCACGCTGGCGAGCGACGGCTCGAGGAGCGGCCACTGGTACGCGACGGGATGCCACGCGCGCCAGGCGGTGTGCAGGTTCGCGAGCAGCGGGAGTGCGAGTCCCGCCCACGCCGCGAGCGTGGTCGAGAAGCGCAGCCGCCCGGCCCGGACGCGCGCGGCCACGATCACCGCGACGAGGGGCACGAGGAAGAACACGGAGGTCGCGTGGTGGGCGAGGGCCGCGCCGCCCGCGAGCCCCATGACGAACGACCTCCGGGTGAGCGCGCGGTCCTCGAGACCGTCCTCGAGTGCGACGAGCACGCGCAGCGCGGCGAGGCCCATGCCGGCGACGGCGGCGACCTGCCACGTCGTGACCTCGGCGACGGTCGCCTCGCGCAGGAAAGCGGGGTTCAGGAGCAGCAGCAGGGCCGGCACGGCGGCGACGGCCGCCCGACCCGACCGCGGCAGCCCCGGCACGAGCCGTGCGCCCAGCGCGTGCAGCAGTCCCACCGCGACTCCGGCCCCGGCCGCGCTCCACGCGTTGGCGGCGAAGGCCCAGCCGGCGCCGAGCGAATGGAGCGCGAGCACCCAGACGTGCCCGAGCATCGTGTAGATCGGGTAGCCGGTCGGGTGGGGAACGCCGCCGAGGGCGAGCGCCAGCGTGAACTCGCCGGCGTCCCCGTTGCCGGGGAAGCGGGGCGCGAGCGCGAGGCAGAGCGCGAAGGCCGCGAGGCCGACCGCGGCCGACCAGCGGGCGGGCACCCGGTCCGCGCCGGCGCCTTCGCTCATGCCGGCGTCCCGAAGGCGTCGAGGATGCGCGCGACGTGTCGCGCGTGCGAGACGTAATGGTCGATCCGCAGGTTCTCGTCGGGCGCGTGTGCCCGCGTGTCGGGATAGCCGAGGCCGGCGCACGCGACGGGAACCTTCAGGTCGTTCAGGAAGCAGTAGTTCGGACCGGAGCCGCCGACCATGGGCACGATCTGCATGGGCACGCCGTAGACCGGTTCCGCCGTTTCCGCGACCATCGCCAGGAACGGGTCGTCGGGGTCGGTGCGCCCGGCCGGGTTGCCGCCCAGGAACGTGACCTTCACGTCGGGGAAGCCCTCGCGGTCGAGATGGGCCCGGAGCCTGCCCAGCAGGTCCTCGGGCATCTGGTCGGGCACGATGCGGAAGTCCACCTTCGCCGAGGCCCGCGCCGGCAGGACAGTCTTCGAGCCGGGGCCCTGGTAGCCGGAGTTGAGCCCGCAGATCGTGCAGGTGGGCTCGAAGACCTCGGCGATCCGCAGCTCGGGGCCGCCCGTGAGGCCGCGCAGGAACCCGGCGACGCCGTAGCGCTCGCGGTAGGCGTCCGCGGTCTCCGGCATCGCGGCCATCAGCTCGCGGTCGCGCGCGCTCGGCGGCTTCACGGCGTCGTACCAGCCCGGGATCCGGATGCGCTCGTCGGGACCCTTCAGCGTGCCGAGTGCCCACACCAGCCGCCACGCGGCGTTCGGGAAGATGGAGCCGCCGACCCCGGAGTGTACGTCGAGGCGCGCGGTCTCGACCGACAGCTCGACGTAGCAGATCCCGCGGAGCCCGGCGAACTGCATGGGCACGCCGCGGTCGTCCACCTGCCCGAACTCCCACAGGCACGCGTCCCCCGCGAGGCGCTCGCGGTTTGCGCGCACGAAGCCGGGAAGGTGCACGCTGCCGACCTCCTCCTCGCCCTCGACCACGAACTTCACCCGGCAGGGCAGCTCGCCGCCCTGGGCCAGCAGCGCATCGATCGCGAGAAGCCTCGAGGTGAGGTGGCCCTTGTCGTCGCTCACGCCGCGGCCGAACAGCTTGCCGTCACGGCGCGTCGCCTCGAACGGCGGGCTGGTCCACAGGTCGAGGGGCTCGGGCGGCTGGACGTCGTAGTGGTTGTAGACCAGCAGCGTGCGGTCGGATCTCCCGCCGCGCTCGGCGACCACGACGGGCGGGCCGCCGCCCGAATCGGCGAGCTCGACGACGAAGCCCCGGCGCTCGAGCATCTCGGCGACGAGCTTCGCGCACTCCTCCATCCCGATGCCCTGCGCCGCGATGCTCGGCCGGGCCACGTAGCGGCCCAGCTCCGCGAGGCTCTGGTCCAGGTGCGCTTCGATCCAGCGGTCCACGGCAGCGAGGTCGCTCATTCGGTCCTCCGGGGACGGTGCGTTGAGGAACGGGGGCTCGTCGGCTCCGGCACCGCAGGTTAGCAACCGCGGGCACGCGGGGCATCCCGCCGCACGGGTGGTTCGACTTCGCGGCCGGGGGTGGCTTAACTTCGCCGCCCCGGGCGCCCCGCGCGCCGGCCGTCGCCGAATCCCTCAGCCCAGGAACGACCATGGGACGCATCTTCGAGACCCGCAAAGCCACGATGTTCGCCCGCTGGGACCGCATGTCCAAGGCCTTCACGCGGATCGGCAAGGAGATCACGATCGCGGTGAAGAAGGGCGGCCCGCTCCCCGAGAACAACCCGTCCCTGCGCCGCGTCATCCTGAACGCCCGCGCGGTCAATATGCCGAAGGACCGAATCGAGGCGGCGATCAAGAAGGCCTCGGGGCAGGATCAGTCGGACTACGAGGAGATCCTCTACGAGGGCTACGCCCCGCACGGGATCGCGCTGCTGGTCGAGACGGCGACGGACAACCCGACGCGCACGGTGGGCAACGTCCGCGCGGCGTTCGTGCGCGGGGGCGGCAACCTGGGCTCGACGAACAGCGTCGCGTTCAACTTCAAGCGCATGGGCGTGTTCCGGCTCAAGCCGGAGGGCCTCGACGCGGAGGCGCTCGAGCTGGACCTGATCGATCACGGGCTCGACGAGATGGGGGAAAGTACGGACGACAAGGGCGAGCCGCAGCTGGTCATCCGGTGCGCGTTCGCGGATTTCGGGCCCATGCAGAAGGCGATCGAGGACCGCGGCCTCACGCCGATCTCGTCGGAGCACGAGTACATCCCGCTCACGCCGATGACGCTGCCGGAGGACCAGGCGACCGAGGTGCTCAAGCTGGTGGACAGGCTCGAGCAGGACGAGGACGTCCAGAAGGTCTTCCACAACCTGGCGTAGCTCGGCTCGATCCGCTGGCGCCGCCGGCGGGCGTCCGGGGCGCGTCCTCGCCGGGGACCCCGTCGCTCCCTTCCTCCGCGGCCGCGGCCTCCCCTCGCTCTCGCCCCGTCTGCGGGTGGCCCCGGCCGCCCGCCGGCTTCGTCTGGCTGGTTCGGGTCTGGGTTCTACCAGCGGATCGTGCAGGCGGCCCAGGCGAAGCCGGCTCCGAAGGCGGCGAGGACGACGAGGTCGCCGGGCTTCACGCGGCCGGCGTCGCGGGCCTCCGTGAGGGCGATGGGGATGCTCGCGGCGGTCGTGTTGCCGTAGCGCTGGATGTTCTGGAAGACCTTCTCGGGTGGGACGCCCAGGCGCTGGCCCACGGCGTCGCCGATGCGCTGGTTGGCCTGGTGGGGAACGATGAGCGCGACCTCGTCGAGCGTGTGTCCGGCGTCACGCAGGACCTCGTGGATGACCTCGGGGAAGCGGATGGTGGCGCTCTTGAAGACCTGGCGGCCGTTCATGGACGGGTAGTGGCGACCCTCCTCGAGCATGGCGGTGGTGATGCGGCCGGGCTGGCGCGAGCTCGGGGCTTCGCACCACAGGTTCCGGGCCGAGGCGCCCTCGCTGTGGAGCGCCCACGACAGGACTCCGCGCCCGTCCTCGCACGGCTCGACCACGGCGGCGCCGGCGCCGTCGCCGAACAACACGGCCATGTCACGGCCCTGCGTCGAGAGGTCGAGGCCGGTGCTCTGCACCTCGGCGCCGATCACGAGCACGCAGCGATAGCGTCCGATCCGCACGAACGCGTCGGCCACCGACAGCGAGTAGAGGAAGCCGCTACAGGCGTTGCGCACGTCGAGCGAGCCGACGGTCGCGAGGCCGAGCTTCTCCTGCACGATCACGCCGTTGCCCGGGAACATCCAGTCCGAGGTCGTCGTCGCGAAGATCACGAAGTCCACGTCGGCGGGCGTCCGGCCGGCGTCGGCGAGGGCCTTGCGGGCGGCCTCGATGCCGAGGTCGCTCGAGCCGGTGTCCGCGTCCACGAAGTGACGCTCGCGGATGCCGGTGCGCTCGACGATCCACTCGTCGCTCGTGTCCATGAGCTGCTCGAGGTCGTGGTTCGTCACCACGCGCGGCGGAACGTGGAACGCGATGCCGGTGATGCGGGAGCGGACCATGGCGGCCTCCGGAAGGGGGAGCCGCAGTGTGCCGCGGGCCGGCGCGGGCGGTCAACGCCGCCCGGGCTCAGCGGCGGAGGAGCTCGAAGTACCAGGCGAACGCGGCGTCGCCCCAGAGGAAGGCGACCAGTGCGGCGGGGGCGAGGAGGGTGCCGAAGGGTAACGGGGTCTTCCCGTCGGCGCGGCCGCGGGCCAGCAGGATGCCCGCCCAGACGCTGCCGCCGAGGGCGGCGAGGAAGATGGTCAGCAGCGAGAGCGGCCCGCCGAGCACGGCGCCGAACATGGCCGCGAGCTTCACGTCCCCCCCGCCGAGTCCCTCGATCCTGCGGATGCGGAAGTAGACCTCGGCCACGAGCCAGAGCAGGCCGGCACCCGCGAGCATCCCGAACATTGCGTGGCGGGCCCCCGGGCCCAGCAGCGCCGCGGCGACGCCGATCAGGGTCCCCGGAAACGTCAGGACGTCGGGCAGCAGCTGGAAGTCGAGGTCGATCCAGAACAGGGCCACGAGCAGGAATCCCCAGAAGGCGACCAGCGGGTAGGCGGGGACGAGGCCCATCTTGAGCCACGCGAGCAGCGCCCACGCGCCGCAGGCCAGTTCGATGAGCGGGTAGCGCGCACTCACGGGAGCGCCGCAGTGGCGGCAGCGCCCCCGGTGAACGAGCCAGGAGAGCACCGGGAAGAGGTCCTGAAGGCCCAGCACGTGCCCGCATTTCGGGCAACGCGAGCGGCCGCGCACCCACGATTCGTGGCGCGGCACGCGCCAGGAAAGCGCCGTCACCGCGCTGCCCATGACGAGCCCAAGAATCGTGACCGACATGCCGATGAAAAAACCGAGGCTCAAGCTGCCTCCGCGTGTACGAAATCATTGAGGCGGCTCCCGGGCTCTGCGAAGATCGACCGGCGTCCGGGGCCGCGTCGGGAACCGCTGCGGGTGATCGACATGCAGATGCTTCTCTTCCTCGCCATCCTGGCGAACAGCTGCGACCTCTTCGCGACCGCCATCGGCATCCACTGGCTCGGAAACCGTGAGGGCAATCCGCTGCTCGCCGGCCTCGCCCAGCAGCACTGGCTGGTCTTCGTGCTGATCAAGGGCGCCGTGGTGCCGCTGCTCATCTGGCGGCTCTACCGGTATCGGCGCCACACCCCCCGACTCTCCACCGCGGGTCTCGGGCTCGTCACGGTGGCGCTCACGGTCGCCGTCGGCACCTGGCTCGGCTGGATCGCCGGCGTCGTGCGGATGGGCGGCCTGCCGCGCCTCTAGGCCGCCCCGCCGCTCCCGGCCGGGCCCCCGCTACGGCTGGTCGGCCATGATGCGCGGGGTCACCTCGATCACGAGGTCTTTCTTCGAGACCGTGGTGCTGTGGTGCTGGAACAGCAGGCCGAGCACCGGGATGTCGCCGAGGATCGGCACCTTGCTGACCGTGCTGGTGCGTTCCTCGCTGAGCAGGCCGCCGATGATCACCGAGCCGCCGTCCTTCAGGCGGACCGTGGTGGAGGCCTGCCGGGTCGCCACGACGGGAAGGTCCTGGTTCGCGCCCTTGAACCCGGTGACGGAGCTGACCTCGGGCTTGATGATCGTGGTGATGTAGCCGTCGGCGTTGATGAGCGGCGTGATCGAGAGCTTGATGCCGACCTCCTCACGCTGGACCTGCTGGGTCGGCGCGGCGCCGCCGCCGGCGAAGACCGTCCCGCTGATCACGAACGGGATGCGCTGGCCGACGAGCATCGTCGCCTCGCGCCCGTTGAGCGTCGCGATCTTGGGGTTCGCGAGCACGCGGGCGCTGCCGTTCTGGATCGCGAGGTCCATCGCCACGTTGTAGATCTGGGCGACGCGGCTAAAGTTCCCGAGCTTGAAGATGTCGTTCGTGCCGGGCGTGTTCGGAAAGACCTTCAGGCCGCTGACCTGCCCCGACGTCACGCCGCCCTGGAGCGAGTCGTAGTTGCCCTCGACGAACACCATGCCCTGCCGGTTCAACTGGTCCCAGTCGATGCCGAGCTTCTTGAAGTCGTCCGTGGACACCTCGACGATCCGCGCCTCGAGCATGACCTGCTTCGCCGGCTGGTCGATCTGGGCCACGATCTCGTGGATCTCGGCGATGATCCGCGGGCTCGTCACGACGATCAGGCGATTGCCGCTCTTGTCCACTTCGATGCTCTGCGTGAGGTCCTTGAGCGCGTCCCGGACGTCCTCGGCGCTCGCGTACTTGAGGTCCACGATGTAGGACGACAGCCCGGTCTCGCCCTTGAGCGACTGCGCGTCGGTCACGAGGATCGAGTTGCCGATGCGCTCGTAGGCGAGCCCCGCGGCGCGGACGACGAGGTTCACGGCCTGTTCGACCGGGACGTCCTTCATCTGGATCGTGATCTTGGCGTCGGTCACGGCCGGTCCCGTGATCAGGTTCAGCCCGCCCTTCTCGGCGAGCACCTGGAGCACCGTGGAGAGGCTCGAGTTCTGGGCGTCGAGGCTGACGAGCCGCTTCTCGAGGGGCACGCTGGCGTCCGGCCCGGCGGCCAGCGCGGCCACCGGCGCGCCGGCGAGCAGGCCCGCCGCGAGCGCGGCGGCGAAGACGTGGCGAAGGGCTTTCACGCTCATTCTCCCTGGGGTTGGCGACGCAGCACGATGTTCTCACTGCCGCGGCGGAGCACGACCTGGTCGCGGCCGATGCTCACCACGACGAACTCGTCGAACAGCTCGTTCCTGTGGACGGCGTAGTCCCGGCCCTTCCAGTGGATGATGGCACGGGGGTCGGCGTCGTAGATGATCGCGGTGAGCACCGGAACCGGCGGGGGAGCGGGCCTGACCGGGCGGCGCACGACCGGGCGCGACACGCTCACGCTCGGCCGGGTCGCACCATAGCCGAACGGGTCGCGGACCGCCCCGGCGAACTTCGCGGCCTGGACCTTCGCGATGATCCCGTCGAGCGAGACGAACGGCTCCGGGGTAGCCGTGAACGTGCGGCGCGAGGCGAAGCTCCAGACCCCCGACTCCTGCAGCGCGGCGAGCGTCTGCGCGGTCACGAAAGCGAAGACGGCCACCGCCAGCAGCGGCGCGACGAGACGGGCTCCGCGGCTCACGTCGAGGGCCTCCGGCGCTTGAGAGTCGTGCCCGTGCACCACACCTCGATGTCGCACCGGCCGGGGGCCATCGGCTTGATGGAAAAGCGCTCAATCGTGACGAGCCGCCCGCCGTGTGCGATCCCGTCGAGGAACTCGAGCCAGCTCGACCACGAGCCGCGCATGCGCAGGTGCGCCCGCGCCTCGGTCCAGCCGGCCTGCTGGGTCACCGGCCCGGGCTCGGCGACCACCACGTTCAGGTCACGGCCGGTGGCGAGGCTCGAGAGGTGCTGGACCAGATCCGCGCCGAGCGTGCCGGCGCGCGTCCTGGCGTCCACCTCGTTCGCGGGGCCGGAGTTGTCCATGAGCAGCGTGTAGACGCGCGGCGGCATCGCCGCGGGCTGCGCGTTGCGCGACGGGTCCAGCAGCGCGCCGATCTGACCGGCTTCTTCGAGCGCCCGGCGGTAGCGGGCGGCGAGCGGCCCGTAGACGAACGTGTGGATCGCGGCGAACCCCGCCAGCACGACCAGGGTGACGACCACGGGCCAGGCGGAGCGCAGGCGGGCGGCGAGCAGGGCGTTCATCGGCACTCGATCACGAACTCGGCGAACTCGCCGTTCGTGGACGCCCGGGTGGTCACGAGGCGCACGTTCGTGTAGCCCGCGGAAAAGAGGGAATCGCGCGAGAGGGTGCCGACGAACGCCAGCACCTGCTGCATCCGGTCGGTGCCGCCGCTCGGCCGCAGCTGCCCGGTGACGACGAGCTTGCGCGTGGTGGCGCCGCTCGCATTGTCGGGATTGTACTGAACGTCGGTCAGCCGGGCGTTCGGGGGCACGAGCTGGGCGAGGCGGGCGAGCCGGTCGCGCCACGTGGCCGGATCGCGCACGCTCTTCGCGACGAGGTCCGCCTCGAGCTGCCCGGGCCGCCAGTCGGTGCCGGCCGGGTGCAGCCGCCGGTGCTCGACCTGCCGCTCGAGGCCGAGGGTGCGTCGCTCGAGCGAGACCCCGTTCAGAACGTAGAGGCCGAGCACGACCGCCAGCGCGCCGAAGTAGGCGAGCCAGAGCCCGAGGAGCACCGCGCGACGCCGCGCCCGAGCCCGCTCGCGCTGGAAGGCTTCCCGCCGGAAGTTGATCGCGAAGGTCGTGCTCACGCGGTCCTCAGGGCCAGCCCGTACGCCAGCGCGAACTGCGGCCCGCCGGCCGGCAGTCCGGCGCGCACGTCCGGCGGCGCGGACTCGAGCGGGTCGAACACGAACGTCGGGATCTCGAGCATCGCGCTCAGCGCCCCGGCGAGGCCGGGCAGCCGGGCGGTGTTGCCCGACAGCCAGAGCGTGAACGGCTCGGGCAGGGGGGCGAGCGTGCGGTAGTAGGCGAACGAGCGGCGCAACTCCTCGGCGAAGCCCCGCAGCGCGTCGTGCACGGCGAGCATCTCGGCGGAGTCGGGCTCCACCCGGATCGAGGGCTGGTCGGAGCCCGCCTCGAGCTTCCACTCCTCGGCCTCGGCGAAGGATACGCGCAGCGTCGCCGCGAGGGCACGCGTCACGGACGTGCCCCCGAACTCGAGCCGGCGCGCGAAGTACGGCGCGCCGCGCTGGTAGAGCGTCAGCCACGAGCCCTGGTGCCCGAAGTCCACCGCGACCCGCGCCTCGGTCTCCCGCTCCGCCGCGCGGGAGATCGCGTTCGTGAGGGCGAGCGGTGCGGCGTCCACGATGTCGGGATCGATGCCGATCGCCTGCAGCGGCGCCAGCGCGCGGTCGAGCCGAGCCTGCGGCACGGCAGCGAGCAGCAGGTCGAGGCGCTTCTCCGAGGGCAGGCGCGCGATCAGCTGGTAGTCGATCACGCAGGTCTGCGGGTCGAACGGCAGGTGCTTGCGCGCCTCGAACCGCAGCGCGCCGGGGATCTCGCCGTCGTCCATGAGCGGCAGCGCGATCTGCTTCACGATCACGTCGGGGCCCGAGAGGCCCAGCGTGAGGCCGCGCAGCGAGCGGGTGGACTGGCCGGCGCGCTCGAAGCACTCGCCCAGCATGCGGGCCAGGACGAGCGGGTCGGACTCGCTGCCCGCCGGCACCAGCAACTCGCTCGCGCACGGTTTCAGGCCGCCGACACCGTGCCGCAGGGAGACGAGCTTGGCGCTGTACTCGCCGATGTCCATGCCCACCCAGGGGCGGGCGTTCAGGCCGACTTTCATGAGGAACGGATTATTACTGCAAACCCGGGGACGTGGTCCACGAGCCGGAGACGAGGGTGAGCCCCGTGGTGGCGCCGTCGGAGGGGCGGGGCAGGAGGCCACGGCGCAGCAGGGCGTCGGAGACGTTCTGCATCGAGGGTCCGCCGTAGCTGCGGACCTTGTAGCGCATGGTCCCGTTCAGCAGGCCACCCGGCAGCACGAAGTAGTTCTGCGCGAAGATGCAGAGCCGGTTCGCGATGTCGTTGGTGGCGGGCTCGTTGTCTTCGTCGCTGTCCACGAGCGTGCCGTCGGTGACGAGGAAGAGGTTGACCGGGTTCAGCGGGCTGATGCTGATGCCGTTCAGCAGGTGCAGCCCCACGTCCGGGCCGCTCGGATCCCGGCCGTTGGGACCCGCGACGATGATCAGGTTCGCCGGGCCTTCGCCCATGCGCTCGATGAGCAGCTCCCTCTGCACGTGCAGGCCGGCCGGGACCAGCCAGATCGCGGTGCCCTGCACTCGCACCCGCAGGCGGTTCCAGGAGACGAAGTCGTAGCTGTTCAGCAGGGCCGGGTCCGTCGTGGTCGGATCACTGGGCGGGCTCTTGAAGAAAGTCCCGGAATCGCTACCGCTGAGGTTGATCACGTTGATCGGGGGCGTGCCGGTCGTGCCGATCGTCATCGTGGCCTGGACCGCCGACCCGAGGTGGTCCGAGATGAACTGCGACGCCAGCGGCACGGGTGCCCGGGTCGGGCGGATCATGAACGAGGCGCCCAGCTGGAGGTCGAAGCACTCCGGGTTCTTCCAGGCGCTATCGGCGGGAGGGATGTTCTGCCACGCGTTTCCGGTCAACGTGACGGTCCCGCGCCCGTAGCCACTACCCCAGGGATCGTGGCACTCCTGGGAGTCCGCCAGCGCGATGGCGATCACCTGCCCCGGCACCGTCATCAGGTAGTGGTAAGGGCTTTCGGGATTCGTTGCCGTGAACGTCCCTTCGATCGTCCGTACGGCGCCGTTCACGTTGACGCCCACGCGAATGTGCACGTCCTGGGTCCAGTCCACCTGACCCGAGGTGTCAGGCGGGTTGTCCTGCCACGCCAGGGCCGAGACGATGCCCTCCCGACCCACGGCCAGCCCGGCGCTCGAGAGCCGCGGCACGGCCGGCGAACCCTGGTTGGAGAGCACGAGCTGCTTGACCAGCTCGACCCCGCCGCTCGCCGAGTAGAGGGCCTGCCGATCGAGGACGGACCGGCCGTAGAACTGCGTCTCGTAGCCGGAGAGACTGATGAGCGAGAGCCCGATGATCGTGAGGGCGATCACCATCATGACCACGCCCACGAGGACGAAGCCTTCCGCGGACTCGCCGCGCCGGGGGCGTTCACGCGCGCTCAAGGGGTCCGGTTCCTCAGCAAAGTGGTGGTCGCCATCTCGATGCGCGAGCCCGTGGGCGAACGCAGGAGCAGCGAGACTCGGACGAGCGGATGGGAGTACTCGACGCGAAACCGCTCGACCGGGGATTCCAGCAGGGCACCCCGGTCGTCCGCCGGGTCCGGGCCATTGTGCACGAGCGAATCCGTCGGGTCCCACCAGAAGCCCCAGGACGACGTCCCGTCCACCCGGTAGAGCTCCAGCTGGCCGTGGTCCGCGTCGGGCAGCGGCGTGGCGATGGCGCTCGCGCCCGTCCGGACCGAGTCGGCGATGGCCTCGAGGACGAGCGTGGCCTCGCGCTGCGTGACCGACTGCGAGGAGGCGTCGAGCCAGGTCGCCTGCGAGTTCAGGTAGAAGCCTCCGAGCCCGAGCAGCACGAGCACCCCGATGACGCCCACGATCGCGACTTCGGTCAGCGTGAGTCCGCGCTCGTCGAGGGGCCGGAGTCTCATGGCGTCGCCAGGGGAAGCAACTGCTGGAACTGCACGGAATCGGAGGTCACGATGTTCCACCTCACGTAGACGACCAGGCGGCGAAGGTCGGGGTCCTGCGGCAGGTCCGGGTCGTCGTAGCCCTCCATGCGCCAGCCGACCGTGCCGAGGGTCGCGCCGCGATAGGTGAACGCGAAATCGGGCGAGACGTATCCCACGGCCAGGGAGTCCGAGAACGGCGACGAGTCCGCGAGAAGCGTGAGCCGTTCCATCTGCGTCTCGGCTTCGCCCATGGCCGCGCGAGCCACCTCGAAGCGGTTCACCTGCCCGCGCCCCACACTGAAGGTGTAGGCGAGCCCCAGGACGGCGAGCACGGCGATGATCGTGGCGATGAGCGCCTCGATCAGCGAAAATCCGCCCTCGTCAGCGCAAGGCCGCCCGGCACGAACCGCCCGGGCGGCCAGGGGAGGCCGATGTGCGCCGCTGCCGATCACCCGATCGGCCTACGGCGTGGGTGTACCGCTGGCGTGCCAGGGGTCGGCATCGTTCGGATCCGGCGGATAGCGATACGAGAGCGCAAGGGCGGGTGGTCCCCCGGTGGGCCTTCCCGAGACACCGGTGGCCGTGACCACGAAGTGGGTCTGGTCGGCCTCGGTGATCGCGAACGTCCAGTTGATCTGCGCTTCGGTGAGATCCACGTTCAGGTCGGTGAGGACCGCCGTGTAGGTGTTGTTCACCTGGCGGTAGGTCTGCTCGGCCGTCACGATCGCGCCGATGGCGCCCTTCGCCTCGGTCTCGCGAGCGTCGCGAACGTAGTTGATGTAGAGCGGCACCGCGACCGCCGCGAGGATCGCGACGATCACGATGACAACCATGAGCTCCATCAGCGTGAAGCCCCGCTGCCCGTTCAGCCTGTTCTTCATATGGCCACGACCTCCCTCGGCTCGCTCCTTCTCGATGGCCGCACCGCCCGAGCCGGGAGGACGCCCCCGGTCGGAGGCGCGGTGCGTCCAGTTGCGTGAAACCCTGCGACTAGTGCGTGAGTCCCGACCGCATCGCCTGGCCGAGGTTGAAGATCGGCAGGTAGAGCGCCACGAGCATCACGCCGATCACGACGCCGAGGACGACGATCGCGATCGGCTCGACGAGCGACGAGAGCCCCTCGACCTTCGCCGTCACGCGCTGCTCGTAAAAGTCGGCGGTACGCGTGAGCATCTGGTCGAGCTTACCGGTCTCCTCGCCGGTCGCCGCCATCTGGACGAGCATGTCGGGGAAGACCCCCGTGTCCCCGAGCGCCCGGGAGAGCGAAACACCCTCCTCGACCTGCTCGCGGACCCGGTCGATCCCCCCTTCGAGGACGCGATTCCCGGGCACCGGGCGCATGACCTTCAGCGCCGTCAGGATCTGGGTCCCGCTGCCGATCAGGATGCCCAGCGTCCGGGAAAACTTGGTAACAGCATACATGCCGACGAGGGGGCCGAAGAGGGGCAAGTTGAGCTTGATCCGGTCCAGGACCAGGCGGCCTTCGGGACTGCGGGCCCAGGCCCAGGTCGCCAGCGAGGCAAATGCGGCCAAGCCGATGAACAGCAAGACGTTGTGGGTGGCGAACTGGCTGACGGTGAGCAGGATCCGGGTGGGCAGGGGGAGCTGGACCCGGAACCGGTCGTAGATGGCCGAGAACATCGGGACGATCTTGAAGATCATCGCGAGGAAAACCAGGATCGCGAAGCTGAGGACGAAGATCGGGTATCGGAGGGCCGCCTCCACCCGGAGCCGGAGCACCTCGGCCCGCTCGAGGTAGCTGGCCGTGTGCTCGAGCACGGCGTCCAGCGTGCCCGAGAGCTCACCGGTGTGGACGAGGCTCACGAAGACCTCGTCGAAGACGTGGGGGTGACGGCCCAGAGCCGCCCCCAGCGACTCGCCCTTCTGAACGTCGTCGCCCACCTGGTGGAGCACCTTCGCGAGCCGCCGGTCGTGATGATCGCGCGCGATGGAACGCATCGCCCGGACGAGCGGCAGGCCGGCGGAGATCATCGTCGCGAGCTGGCGCGCGAACAGCGCCACCGAACCCGGCTGCACGCCCTGGCCCAGGAAGCGGACCGCGTTCGTCACGTCGTTCGCGAGCCCGCCGAGCCCGGGCGCCGCCATGCGGCCCGTGCCGTTCACCGAGGCGCGCATTTCGATCGAGATGGGGGTGAGCTGCAGCCCCGAGAGCGTGCGGAGAACGTCCTCCTCGCTCTGCGCCACCTCGATGCCCTCGTGGGCGCGGCCCTCCGCGTCGCGTGCGCGGTAGAAGAAGCTGGGCATCAGTCGGTGTCTCCCAGCGTCGCGGCGCGCACCTCGTCGATGCTGGTCACCCCGTCGAGGATCTTCTTGATGCCCGCCTTGCGGAGCGTCTGGAATCCGGCCTCGAGGGAGCGCTTGCGGATCTCGTCCTCGTTGAGGCCGTCGAGCACCATGCGGCGCACCTGCCGGTTCAGCTCGAGCACCTCGAAGAGCGCGGTGCGGCCGGAGTAGCCCGTCTGCTTGCACGCGACGCAGCCGCGGCCGCGCATGAGCGGCCGGCCGCGAAGCAGGTCGCCGTCCTCACCGAGAACCGCGAGCTTGTCCGGATCGGGATGGAAGGGCTCCTTGCAGCGCTCGCAGATCCTCCGGACGAGACGCTGGGCCATCACCATGGACATCGCCGAGCCGACGAGGTAGCGCGGCACGCCCATGTCGATGAGCCGCGTCAGCGTGCCGGGGGCGTCGTTCGCGTGCACGGTCGAGAACACGAGGTGGCCCGTGAGCGCGCTCTTCACGGCGATGTCGGCCGTCTCCGTGTCGCGGATCTCGCCGACCATGATGACGTCGGGGTCCTGGCGCAGGATCGAGCGCAGCGCCCGCGCGAAGGACATGCCGACCTTCTGGTTCGCGTGCACCTGGCTGACGCTGTCGATGTGGTACTCGATCGGGTCCTCGACCGTGACGAGGTTCTTGTGCACGGTCTTGATGTCCTGCAGCGCCGAGTACAGCGTCGTGGTCTTTCCGCTTCCGGTCGGGCCCGAGATCAGCACCATGCCGTAGGGCTGGCGGATCACGCGGCGGAACGACTCGAGGCTCGGGCCCTCGAGGCCCAGGTAACCGACATGCCGCTCGAAGGCGCCCTTGTCGAAGAGGCGCAGCACGACCTTCTCGCCGTGCGAGGTCGGCAGCGTCGAGACGCGCAGGTCCACCTCGCGGTCGGGGAGGTGCACGGTGAGGCGCCCGTCCTGCGGCAGCAGCCGGACGGCGATGTCGAGCTCCGCGAGCACCTTGATGCGGGACACGATCGCCATCTGCAGGTGCTTCGGCGGCTTCATGACCTCGTGCAGCACGCCGTCGATGCGGAAGCGCACGGTCACCTTGTCCCGTGCGGGCTCCACATGGATGTCGCTCGCGCGCTGTTCGATCGCTTCGGCGATCATCAGGTTGACGAGCCGCACGACCGGCGCGTCCTCGACCTGCTGGCGCAGCTGGGCGAGGTCGATGTCCTGCTCTTCCTCGGCGCCGCGGGTGAGGTCGATCTTGTCGAGAATCGCTCCGAGGTGCTCGCTCGCCCGCAGCTCCGAATAGAAGCTCTCGATGGCCTCCCGCACCTCGCTCGGCCGAGCGATCCAGACCTTGAGCTGGCAGCCGGTCAGCGCCCGGAGGTAGTCCAGCGAGACGACGTCGAGCGGGTCGCCCACGGCCACCTCGAGGACGTCGCCGTCGCGGGCGAGCGCCAGCACGAGCGACTCGCGGGCGAGCGCTTCCGGGACCAGCTGAACGGCGGCGCGGTCGGCCAGCGAGAGCTGCTCCGGCGTGGCGACGGGCAGCGAGAACTGCTCGCCGAGAACGGCGACGACCTCGGCCTCGGTCATGAAGCCGAGCCGCGTCACCGTCTGGCCGAGCCGCTCCCGGTGATCGAGCCTCGAGCGCAACGCCTCCTGCACCTGCTCCGGACTCAGCCGGCCGCGCTCGATCAGGATCTCTCCGAGCCGGCGGGTGGACAGGCGGTAGCCGGCGCTCATCGGCGCGATCCTCCGACCCGGGCGGTGCGGTAGACGCGCCGCTGCACGGCCCCGCGCTTCTCGACGTCCGTGAAGTGCGGGTAGGCCGTTTCGAAGTCCACGAGGGAGCGGTCCACGAGCTCGGCGAGCGAGTCGTCGAGCGACAGCATGTCCTCGCGCAGGCCCGTCGAGATTACGTTCGGGATCTGGTGCACCTTGTCGTCGCGGATCAGATTCGCGATCGCCTGCGTCGTGAACAGGATCTCGCGCGCCGCGACGCGGCCCTTTCCGTCGCTCCGCGGCAGCAGGAGCTGCGAGATCACGGCCCGCAGGGTCAGCGCGAGCTGGGCCCGGATCTGGGGCTGCTGGTAGGGCGGGAACGAGTCCACGATGCGCGTCACGGTCTGCGCCGCCGACTGCGTGGCCATGGTCGAGATGACGAGGTTGCCCGTCTCGGCGGCCGAGAGCGCCATGCTCATGCTGGTCAGGTCGCGCATCTCGCCCACGAAAATGACGTGCGGCATCTGCCGCAGCGCTCCGCGCAGGCCGCGCGCGTAGGTCTTCGTGTCCACGCCGACCTCGCGCTGGTCGATCACGGCCTGACGGGGCTCGAAGACGAACTCGATCGGGTCCTCGATCGTCACGATGTGACGGGGAGGGCCGTTCGCGTTGAGCTGCTCGAGCACCGAGGCAATGGTCGTGGACTTGCCGGCGCCGGTCGGCCCGGTGACGAGCACGAGCCCGCGGGTCGTCCCGAGCAGTCGCTCGACGACGTGCGGGGCGAGGCCGATCTCGGCGGGAAGCGGGATCCTCAGCGGGATGATCCGCACAGCCGTCGCCCAGTGGCCCCGCTGGATGTAGAGGTTCACGCGGAAGTGGGCCACTCCGGGGAGGAAGTGGCGCGTGTCGAGCTCAAGATCACGCGTGAAGCGCTCGTGCAGCGCGGGGTTCAGGAAGCTCTCCCCGAACGCGCGCGATTCGAGGGGGCCCACGACGGGCGCGCCCGGCAACGGTTCCAGGACGCCGGCCCGCAGGATCATCGTCGGCTGGCCCGCGGTGACGATCAGGTCCGAGGCCCCGAGCTCCACAGCCCGGCGCAGAACCTCGTCGCGGTCGAGAGGGGGCGCGCTCACGATCTATCGGGTTCCCGGGGCTCTGCGCGCTTCCGCCGAACGGCCGTCCGGCCGTTCTTGCGCGGCGGGTGGATGTTCCGAGCCGGCGGTGCGGCTCCGGTCAGGAAGGCGGACCGACAGGGGGCTCGGCGGCGTGATCGCCGGGCGGGGCCTGACCGTGGTTGCGAATCGCCAAACAGCATAGGGGACCGGCTTTCGGGCGGTCAATCGTCGTACGGGAAGGCGGCAGCATTCCGTACGTCCCCCGAGGATACGGCACTTTCCGACGCCGGGCGGCGGAATTTTCTTGCCGAACGGGGGACGCTCTGTCAGCTTGCGCGCCAAGCGTGCCAGTTCCGGGTGGCGCGCGCCCCAGGGAAGGGGTTTCCCCCAAAGCCCACCACTCCCCGGGCCGGGTGCATGCGAAGGGGAAGGTCGCCCCGACGTTGCAGCCGGGCGGATCGAACGGTCGATTCCCGTGCGGTCTGCATGTCCTCTCCCCACGGTGCATCAGGCGAGCCGGTTCACGGGATCGCGCCTTCCGACTCGGGCGCAAGGATTCCGGGAACTGCCCGCAATCGTTGGAGGTAGGTCGACCCGAGGGCACGCTTCCTGCTGGCCGCGCTCGCGGCATCGGATTCGCAGTGGCTGCGATCGTCCGGTCCCGGAGAGGCGCGGCAGGGCGTACCTCGCACCGGCCACCGCACTCTGCACCTTGGAAACTGCTCGCGCGGAGGGGCCCCACCCTCGAAGGTCCGTGGGCGTGGGTTCGGTTGGAGGCAACGCTGATGAGGAAGCGTTGGCTGGGTCGTATCGCTTTGGTGTTCTTCGCTCTCGTCACTTCGTCCGGAAACGCTGCGGCCCAGCAGGCCTATAACAGCGTCACGCTGACCTGGACGACCCCGGGAGACGACGGATTGACTGGAACCGCATCACAGTTCGACATCCGCTACTCGACCTCGCCCATCACCGCGTCGAACTTCGCTTCGGCGAGCCGGTGGACGACGGGTGTGCCCGCTCCGGCGGCCCCCGGCACGCACCAGAGCGTGCAGGTGACCGGATTGTCGCCATCGACCACGTACTGGTTCGCCATCAAGACGGCCGACGAGGTGCCCAACTGGGCGTCGATCTCGAACGTCGTCTCCCGGACGACCGGCACGGCGCCGGATCTGGTGCGGCCGGCACCGCTGGCGCTGAGCGTCACGGGCGCCACGGACTCGACGGCTTCGCTCTCGTGGACAGCAGTCGGCGACGACAGCCTCACGGGCACGGCGACCACGTACGACATCCGCTACTCGACCTCGCCGATCACGGCGTCGAACTGGGGCACGGCGACGGCGGTGACGGGCGTGCCCGCGCCCGCCGCGTCGGGCACGGTCCAGTCGACTACCGTGACGGGGCTGTCGAGGCAGGTTACCTATTACTTCGCCGCGAAGGTCGCAGACGACGCCGGCAACTGGTCGGCGCTCTCGAACGTGGCCAGCGTGACGACACCCGACACGAAGCCCCCGTCGGCCATCACCGATCTCGTGGTGGGGCTGACGTGGATCAACTGGTCCAGTGCGGCGCTGCTGCCGCGCCGGGAGGGAGCAAGGTAGGGGGAGCGTGATCTTCGGGCGCAAGCGCGCCTGGGTTGGTTCGCAACCGGGGGTGCGCCGCGCCGCGCCGGGCCTCCTGGGGTTGGTTCTGCGGCTCGGCCTGGGGGCGCCCGCGCTCGCCCGCGCGCTGGGCGCCGACTCTTTGGTGCTGCATTGGACGGCCCCCGGCGACGACGGCAACGTGGGCCGGGCAGCCGTCTACGAGCTGCGCATCTCGCTCACCCCCCTGGATGCCTCAAACTTCAAGTCCGGGCTCGTCGTGCCCGGGCTGCCCGATCCGCTGGTCGCCGGCACACCCCAGTCCTTCGTGGTGCGCGGAGTCTCGCGTGGTACCACCTACTGGCTCGCGATGCGCACCATGGACGATGCGGGCAATTGGTCCGGTCTGTCCAACGTCGTGCGCTTCGACTGGCCGCCGGACGCCTCGCCGCCGGCGGCGCCCACAGGCGTGGGCGGATCCCAGGACCCGGGCGGCTCGTCGGTGCGGGTGACGTGGCTGCCCAACTCCGAGCCCGATCTCGCGGGCTACCGCGTCTACCGCGCCACCGCCACGGCGGGCCCGTGGACGCGGGTCGCGTCGCTCGGCACGTCGGCCACTTCGTGGACCGACGACCAGCT
>CAZPVG010000026.1:0-52578 GCA_964589945.1 uncultured bacterium | reverse complement strand
ACCTCTAGTGTACCGGCTGTTCTGCCAAGGGCACCGCCGGGTAGCTATGTTCGGATGTGATAAGCGCTGAAAGCCTCTAAGCGCGAAACACACCCCAAGATGAGGGATCCCGTGGCGCATGCCACCTGAAGGCTCGTTGGAGATTACAACGTCGATAGGCGGAAGGTGTAAGGCCCGTGAGGGTTTCAGCCGATCCGTACTAATCAGCCGAGAGGCTTGGCCGGTATTTCTTAGGCACTTCGTTGTGTTGCCCGCGTCTCGTTCGATTGTCGACCGCCTTGGGGTGGCTATGGCGGAGGGGAAACACCTCTTCCCATTCCGAACAGAGAAGTTAAGCCCTCCTGCGCCGATGGTACTGCCGGGGAGACCCGGTGGGAGAGTAGGTCGCCGCCCCTTTAATACTTCAAGAGAGCCTCGTCCCTCGTGGACGGGGCTCTCTGCTTTTTGGGGGCCCGGGCTCGGTTTCAGCGCCCCGGATCCCGGGCACGCCGCGGGGGGCGCGGTCGGGGGGACGACCTCGGCGGCTCCGGGAGCCCGCCCGGGCCCGGCTTCGGCGTCCCGGGGCGCGTCCGTCCGGCTGTTCGGCCTCGGGCAGTCGATGGCCGGGGGCGTACCGAACGGGTCAGCCTCGGGCGGGACGGGGAGGGTGATTCGCCCCTGCGAAGAGGCCATCCCGTTGCCCGCCAAGGAGGTGTTCCGTCCGCGTCGGACTTGCCGCCTGGGCATGGCCTCTGCATCCTGTGGCCGGCGGACCTTGCCCGAACGACCGACGAGCCCGAAACGAGGAGGGCTACGGACATGACCGCGAAGACCATCTGGATCCCGGCGATGCTCGGCCTGGCGACGCTGCTGGCGCCGCTGCCGGTGCTCGCCCAGGGAACGGCGGCCGGCCGGGTCCAGGATGCGATCGAGATCACGGATCGGCGGATCGCGATCGCGGACCGCCTGGTCACCGACGGCGCATCCATCCAGGCCGAGAGCGAGCTCGCCCTCGCGAAGGACGTGCAGTCCCGCGCGCGCGAGATGTTCGGTTCGGCCCAGTACGCCATGGCGGAGCGCACCACGCTCGAAGCCCGCACGCACGCCGACCGTGCGATCGCGATCGTGCGCGGGCTGCCCGATCCCGATCGCGTCCAGGTGCAGGTCGAGCGCACCGCCGAACTGGCCGAGCGCGCGCGCGACCGCCTGGCCGACTGCAAGGAGAATCGCGCCCGCGCGCTGCTGCGCGTCGGCCTCGAGATGCAGGCCCGCGCGGAGACGGCGATCGGCGAGAGCCGCTACCTGGCGGCGCTGCAGCTCACGATCCGGGCGCGCGAGAGCCTCTTCAAGGCGATGAGGCTGTGCCACGTGACGGAGGACGTGAGCGAGACCGCGGCGCGCGCCATCCAGCGCACCGAACTCGTGCTGACCCGGGCGCGGGAAGCCCTCGAGGACCACGGGTCGCCGCCCGCGCGCCAGGCGCTCCAGCAGGCACTTTCCCTGCAGGCGGAGGCGCGGTCGGAGTTCCGGGCCGCGCACTACGAGGCCGCGCTCCGACTGACACACATGGCGCGGATCCGGGCACAGCGGGCTCTCCGGCAGGGAGCCCCTCCCCGGCCGGCCGGACCGCACGGACGCCGCTGATCGCCACAGGATCCGACCCGAACCCCGACCCCAGGCCGCCCGATGACGATGAGCCCCCGGGCACCCCGAAACGCCCGCGCGAACGACGCCGCTTCCCCGGGAGGCGGCCCCGCGTTCCTGGTCGCCGGCCTGGCCGTCGCGATCCTGTCGGCCGGCGCCCGGGCCGTCCCTGCGGCGCCGGCCGACAGCTCGTCGTTCCGGCTCGAGGTCGGCGCGGCGACCCAGGTCTCAAACGAGCAGTTCTACGAGTCGTCGATCGACGACACGACCTTCCAGGGTCGGCAGCTTCTGAGCACGCCGGAGACCCGCGTCACGGCCGTGGGGCTCGCCGAGCTGGTCCGGCTCTCGGAGGACGGCCGCTGGAGCGCCCGGGTGTCACCCGACTTCGCGCTCGGCGACGGCGTGACCCGGCTCGGCGCGGTCGCGACGCTCCGGCTGCGGCCGAGCGGCCTGCTGCGCCTGACGCTCGAGCCGCGGGCGGGGTACCGGAACGAGGAGACGTTCGGCCAGGTGCGCCGCGACTGGCGCGCCTCGGTCGTCGGCCGGATGCGGCTGCTCTCGCTGGACGAATCTTCGGCGTTGCGGGTCACGGCGGGATCGGAGGTCGTGCGTTCGCTGGAAGGAGGCGACCCGTTCGTCCTCTCGGGGACGTCGGCCCGTGCCGCGGTCGCGTTCGACCGGAGCCCGCTCTTCGGCTGGAACTGGGACGTCGAGTACGGGGCGATCGCGCGGGTGTTCAGGGACTCGACGTTCCGCGATCACGTGGAGCACCACCTCATCGCCTCCGCGCGCCAGGACTTCCTGGGGAGGGGGCTCGTCCAGCTCGACCTGAGCGCCGACCGGCGCATGACCCTGCGGAGCGCGCCGACGTCGCGCGACCGGTTCTCGGAGGTCCGCGCCCACGCCGAGGGTGAGGTCGGCTTCGGCGCCGGCTGGGCGCTTCGCCCGTCCGCGGGGATCGAGCTCACCCGCTACGACGATCCCGACAGCCTGCTGGACTTCGATTACCGGATCACGAGTACCTCGCTCGAGCTGCGGCGCGACCTCGGCCTCGCGTGGCGCCTGTCCACGGGCCCGAAGGCGGAATGGCTGGCGGCGCCCTGGAACCCGGGGGAGGAGTACCGCGAGTACGCGTGGTTCCTCGAGGCGGAACGGTTGACCGGCGCGGGCTGGCTGAGCCTCTCGCCGGCGCTCGGGCACCGCGCCTACACCGATCTGGACGCCGGCTCCAGCTCGGCCCTCGACATCGCCGCGTTGCACTCGAACTTCGATTTCCTCGAGCTCACCGGGTTCCTCGACCAGCCGCTGCCCGGCCGACTGCGCGCCCGGGCGCTCGTGACGCTGCGCGCGGAGCGTCACGCCGACCCGGACCAGGACGCCCGCAGCCTTTACTTCTCCATGGACCTCCGTAGACTGTTCTGAACTGAACACCACCACGGAGGGTCTGATGGCCTCGCGCCGAAGCGTCCTGGGCCTCATCGTCCTGCTGGTCCTGCTCGGCACGGTCGCGCTCGTCGCGGTGGTGCGACTGCGCGGGCCGTTGCGCGTGTCGCTCGAGCACCAGCTGCTCGTCTACGACGTGCCCTCGGACATCGCCGAGGCGCGGGCGCCCTACCTGCCTTTCTCGTTGGACGTGTTCCGCCGTGAGCAGCCCACGCTTCGCGACGTCTGCGACGGGGTCCTGAACGCGGCCGGGGACGCGGGCGTGGACGCCCTCGTCCTGCACGTCGGGGACGTGGACTGGGGCTGGGCGCGCGTCTCCGAGTTCCGCGAGGCGGTCCGGAGGTTCCGCGAGGCGGGCAAGCCCGTGTACGCGCTCCTCGCGGGAGGCGGCGAGCAATCCCTGCTGCTCGCGAGCAGCGCCGACGTGATCGCGATGCCCGAAACCGCCGTCCTGCAGCTCGACGGACTGGCGCTCTCGGCCCTGTTCCTCCGGGGCGCGTACGACAAGCTCGGGATCACGCCCAACTTCGCGCGCGTCGGCGAGTACAAGTCCGCCGAGGAGTCCTACACGCGCACCGGCTTCAGCCAGCCCGCACGCGAGGCGCTCGACGCGCTGCTCGACGACACGTACGCGACGCTGCTGGACAGCCTCGGGGTGGCCCGCGGCCTGACGCCGGACTCGGTGCGCCGCCTGATCGACGACGGCCCGTTCACGTCGCCGCGCGCGCGCGACGCCGGGCTGCTCGACACCCTGCTCGACCAGCCGTCGCTCGACGCGCTCGCGCAGCGCTCGACGGGCCGGGTGCTGGGGAAGACCAGCCTGTCCCGCTACGTCGACGGCCTCGACGACGGACTGCCAGGGGAGGACGAGATCGCCCTCGTCGTGGCCAGCGGGACGATCGTCTCCGGGCGCTCGCGGGCCAATCCCTGGGGCGGGGAGGAATGCGGCTCCGAGACCCTCATCAACGCTCTCCGCGAGGCGCGGAAGCGACGGTCGGTGAAGGCCGTCATCCTGCGCGTGGACAGCCCGGGCGGGTCCGGGCAGGCCTCGGACGACATCTGGCAGGAGGTGCGGCGGACCCGGGAGCGCAAGCCGGTCGTGGTGAGCATGTCGAATCTGGCCGCCTCGGGCGGCTACTACATCGCCTGCGGCGCCGACGAGATCGTGGCGGAGCCGACCACCATCACCGGTTCGATCGGGGTGTTCGGGGGCAAGCTCAACCTGATGGGCCTCTACCGCAAGCTCGGGCTCAACGTCGAGACGGTCTCGCGCGGCCGGAACGCCGAGATGCTCTCGCCGTACCGCGACTTCACGCCGGAGGAGCAGAAGCGCTTCCAGGCGCAGCTCGACGACTTCTACCGCGTCTTCGTCTCGCGGGTCGCCGAAGGCCGCGGCCTCACGCCCGGACGGGTGGACTCGCTCGGCCGCGGTCACGTCTGGTCGGGCATCGCCGCCCGGCGATTCGGGCTCGTGGACACCCTCGGCGGGCTGCAGACCGCGCTCGGCGAGGCCCGACGCCGCGCCGGCCTGTCGCCGGGCCAGTCCGTCCGCCTCGAGCAGTACCCGCGCCCGCGGCGGTCCTACCTGAGGGGACTGCTCGGGGGGCTGGTCGAGGATCCGAACGAGTCGAACCGGGTCGAAGGGCTCTCGCCGGTCTTCTCTGCCTGGCTCGCGGCGGCCCGGTTCCCCGCCGGCGTGGCGCTGGCGATGCTGCCCTTCACGCTCGACATCCGCTGAGGCCCGGAAACGGTGGCGGGGGGGGCGCTCCCCCGGAGCGCGCCCCCGCCGTGCGCGTGCTTCCGGACAGGCGCTACTTCTTCGCCTTGCCCTTCTCGCTCTTCGCGCTCGGGCCGCCCTTTGCCTCGTTCATGGCCTTCCCGGCGAGCACGTGGATGTAGGCGATCACGTTCTCGATCTGGTCCGGCTTGAGCTGGCCGTTCTTGCCCCAGGCGACCATCCCGGACTTGATCTTGCCGTTCGTGATGCAGTCGCGAAGATAGTCGTCGCCGCCCTTGGCCCGAGCCGGGTCCTTCCAGGTCTTCGGATCCTTCCAGTTCGGCGTCGGGTTGCCCGTCAGCTTGACCCCGCCGCTGCCGTCCGGCTTGTGACAGGCGACGCACATGGTCGAGAAGATCTTCTTGCCCTTGGCCGCGTCACCCTTGGAGGGCCCGGCCTGGGCCGAGATCGCGAACGAACAGGCGAGGAGCGCGAGGGCGACGAGTCCGAATCCCGCCACCCGGAGGGACTTCCAGGACGACATTGGCAGCGACTCCTTTTCAGGGGTTTCGGCGCGGCGAGACGGGGGCCCGCGCACGGGAGAAGACCACTCCACTATCCCGGGGGTTCCCAAGCGGGTCAATCGCTTACCGGCCGTTCCTGTTTCTGGCGCGTTAATGTTCGCCGCAGGCCCATGAAGGCCCGTCCGAGGGCCTCCCGACGGAATCTTGACCCTCTCGAAACGCGGGTGCTAGTTTCCGGGTTTGCTTGAAGTTACGCCTTCGATGCCTCGGCCGCTGCGGGGCATTCGCGCCATCTTTCTCCTACTGGCAGTCGTGCTCGGGAGGTGTCGGGTGAAAGAGATCCCCACTGCGCAGATCCGGAACGTCGCCCTGGTTGCACACCACGGCGTCGGCAAGACGTCGCTTGCCGAGGCCATGCTCTTCAACGCGAAGGCGACGACCCGGCTCGGCCGCGTCGCGGACGGCACGACCCTGCTGGACAACGCGTCCGACGAGGTCTCCCGGCAGATGACGATCGATCTCGGCCTCGCCCAGTTCGAGTGGGAGGGGCACAAGGTCAACCTGCTCGACACGCCCGGCTACCCGGACTTCGTGGGCGACGTCTACAGCGCCCTCCGGGTCGCCGACTCGGCCCTCCTGATGCTGCGCGCGAGCACCGGCGTCGAGGTGGGCACCGAGGTCGTCTGGGAAGTGCTCAAGCAGGAGAGAACGCCGATCCTCGTCGTCGTGAACATGATGGACAAGGAGCACGCCGACTTCGAGGCGTCCGTCCAGAGCTGCCACGACCGTCTCGGCCTCAATGCGGTCGCCGTCCAGCTGCCCATCGGTCAGGCCGAGGAGTTCCACGGCATCGTGGACCTCGTCGAGAACAAGGCCTGGCAGTTCGCCGGGCGCGGCATGGACGAGAAGAGCCAGGAGATCCCGATTCCGGCCGATCTCCAGGAGAAGGCCGCCGCGGCGCGGGCGACGCTGATGGAAGAGGCCGCGACCGGCGACGAGGCCCTGATGGAGAAGTTTCTCTCCACGGGCGACCTCACGGTGGAGGAGATCCGCCAGGGGCTCTGCGAGCGCGTCGTCCAGTGCGACCTGGCCCCGGCCTTCTGCTGCTCGGCCTACCACAACCTCGGCGTGAAGGAGGTGCTCAACGAGGTCGTGGACGTGCTCCCGTCGCCGCTCGACGTGCACCCGCAGGATGCGGACGACGGCAACGGCGGCGAGGTCCCCGTCAAGGCCGAATCCTCCGACCCGATTGCCGCGACCGTCTTCAAGACGCTCGCCGAGGCGCACCTCGGCGAGCTGTCGCTCGTCCGCCTCTGGTCCGGCCACCTCGAGCCGGGCAAGGAGCTCCTGAACACGTCACGCGGGCGCCCCGAGAAGCTGGGCACGCTCTACCACCTCTGCGGCAAGGAGCGCTCGGACTGCAAGGGCGCCGCCGCGGGCGATATCTTCGCGGCAGTGAAGCTGCGCGAGACGCACACGGGCGACACGCTGGCGGACAAGGCGCGCCCCGTGAAGCTCGCCCCGCCCGACTTCCCCGATCCCGTCGCCGCTGAGTGCATCCGGTCGAAGAACAAGGGCGACGAGGAGAAGATGGCCCAGGGCATCGCGCGCATCCACGAAGAGGATCCGACCCTCGCACGCGGCTACGAAGAGAGCACGAAGGAACACCTCGTCTACGGCATGGGCGACCTCCACCTCGAGGTCCTCGTCGAGCGCCTCAAGAAGCGCTTCGGCGTGGACGTGCTGCTGACCAAGCCGCACGTGCCATACCGCGAGACGATCCGCGGGAAGGCCCAGGACGAGTACCGGCACAAGAAGCAGTCGGGCGGCCGCGGACAGTTCGGCGAGGTGCACCTGCGCGTCGAGCCGACGCCCCGGGGCGGGACGTTCGAGTTCGTGAACGAGATCAAGGGCGGCGTCATTCCCGGGCAGTACATCCCTGCCGTGGAGAAGGGCGTCGTGGCCGGCATGGAGAAGGGGCCGCTCGCCGGCTACCCGGTCGTGGACGTCCTGGTCGCGGTCTTCTTCGGCAAGTACCACGACGTGGATTCGTCCGAAATGGCCTTCAAGATCGCGGCCGAGACGTGCTTCCACCAGGTCGTGCTCAAGGCCTCGCCCGTGCTGCTCGAGCCGTACAACGACCTCGAGGTCCGCGTGCCCGAGGAGTTCCTCGGCGACGTGATGGGCGACATGTCCTCGCGGCGCGGCAAGATCCTCGGCACGGAGGCGAGCGGCCACTACCAGGTCATCAAGGCGAAGGTGCCGGCGGCGGAGCTCTACAAGTACGCCTCGCACCTGCGCTCGATCACGCAGGGACGCGGCATGCACCACGCGAAGTTCTCGCACTACGAGGAGGTGCCGCGCGAGATCGCCGAGAAGGTGATCGCCGCGGCGAGGGCCGAGAAGGAGGCGGGCGCCGCCCACGCCTAGGCGCCGCCCGGGAGGTCCATGTCCGGCCACTCGAAATGGTCCCAGATCAAGCGTAAGAAGGCCGCCACGGACGCCGCCCGGGGCAAGGTCTTCACGCGATGCATCAAGGAGATCACCATTGCCGCCCGCACCGGCGGTGGTGATCCCGACGCGAACGCGCGCCTGCGCACGGCCATCACCGCAGCGAAGGCGGTGAACATGCCGGCGGCCAACATCGACCGCGCGATCAAAAAGGGCACCGGGGAGCTCGGGGGCTCCACGATCGAGGAGATGCACTTCGAGGGGTACGGCCCCCACGGCGTCGCGATCCTCGTCGAGTGCGCCACCGACAACCGCAACCGCGCGGCCGGCGACGTGCGACACCTGTTCACGAAGTTCGGTGGCAGTCTGGCGGCCGCCGGCGCGGTCTCCTACCTGTTCAAGTCGTGCGGGCTGATCGTGATCGCGAAGGACGCAATCGCCGAGGACGCCCTGCTCGAGATCGTGCTCGAACCCGGCGCCGACGACGTGACGGGCGAGGGCGACGCCTGGGAGGTGCTGACGCCGCCTGCCAGGTTCGAGGCCGTGCACGAGGCGCTCGTCGCGCGCCAGGTCCCGATCCAGAGCGCCGAGGTCACGAAGCTCCCCTCCGTCCAGGTGACACTCACCGAGCAGGACGCCGGCAGCGTGCTGCGCCTCGTCGAGCTGCTCGAGGAGAACGACGACGTGCAGAGGGTCTACGCGAACTTCGTGCTCCCCGACGAAGTGCTTGCCAAGCTGTCGCAATAGCCGCAGCATGCCCGCCATGCGCGTCCTGGGATTGGACCCCGGCAGCCGACGGACCGGCTGGGGCGTGGTGGACCGGTCGGGAAACCTGTTCCGCTGCGTCGAGCACGGCTTCCTCGCGCCCCCCGCGGGGCTCGACCTGCCGCGCCGGCTCCACTTCCTCGCCCGCGGGGTCGGGGCGGTGATGGACCGGTTCGCCCCCGGGGCGGTCGTCGTCGAGGAGGCTTTCCACCACGAGAGCGTCCGCTCGACGCTGGTCCTCGGCCACGTCCGCGGTGCGCTGATCGTGGCAGCGGTCGAGCGCGGCCTCGAGGTCGCCGAGTACACGCCGCGGGAGATCAAGCTGGCCGTCGCCGGAAACGGCGGCGCGGCGAAGGAGCAGGTCGCGTTCATGGTGCAGCGCATCCTGGGGCTGTCCGCGGCCCCGCAGGCAGACGCGGCCGACGCCCTCGCGGGGGCGCTCTGTCACCTCAACCGCTCGCGTTTCGCCTCGCGCCCCGTCGCGCGGCGCGGCGGCGCGCGCTCGTCGAAGGCGTGGGAGGCCCTGCTCGCGAGGACCGCGCGATGATCGCATCCCTGCGCGGGACCCTGCTCGAGCGGGGCGACGGCTCGTGCGTCGTCGAGGCGGGGGGCGTGGGCTACCTCGTCCAGGTCTCCTCGCACACGCTCGCCGGGCTGCCGCCCGAGGGCTCCGAGGTCCGGCTGCGCACCCGGCAGGTCGTGCGCGAGGACGCGCTGCTGCTCTTCGGCTTCGCCGGCACGGACGAGCTGCGGATCTTCGACCTGCTCATCGCCGTCAACGGCGTGGGCCCCCGACTGGCGCTCGCCGCGCTGTCGGGCCTCGCGCCGGCGGCGCTCGCCCGCGCGATCCGCGACGAGAATCTCGGCGCGATCACCGCGGTACCGGGGATCGGGCGCAAGACGGCCGAACGGCTCGTGGTCGAGCTTCGCGACAAGCTGGACTTCCTGCCCGCCGGCGCCGCGTCCTCCCCGTCGCCCGCGGGTCGCGGCCGCGAGGCCGGACTGCTGCCGAAATCGGCCCGCTTCGACGACGCTGTCGCGGCGCTCGTGACGCTCGGCTATTCTGCCACCCAGGCTCAGGAGGCCGTCCGCCGCGCCGGCGGCGAGGAGGCGGACCTCACGCTCGAGACCATCGTGAAACGCGCGCTGCTGCGGTTGGCCCGGCCCGCCGTCGTGTCGCGCTGAACGCACCGGAGACCCCGATGAGCGAGAACCCCCGGAGACCGGCGCCGGACCATCCCGGCCGGCTGGCGGATCCGGTGCCGTTCCCCGAGGACGTGCGCGAGGAGCGGCGCCTGCGCCCGCTCGCGCTGCGCGAGTTCGTCGGGCAGCCCCCGGTGCGCGACCAGCTCGAGATCTTCCTCGAGGCGGCGCGCCGCCGCGGCGAGGCGCTCGACCACGTCCTCTTCCACGGCCCTCCGGGGCTCGGCAAGACGACGCTCGCCTCCATCCTCGCGCACGAGCTGGGCGTGGAGATCACGCACACCTCCGGGCCCGTCATCGAGAAGCCGGGCGACCTCGCCGGGCTGCTCACGAACCTCGGGCCGCGAGGCATCCTCTTCGTGGACGAAATCCACCGCCTGAGCCCGGTCGTGGAGGAGTACCTCTACTCCGCGCTCGAGGACTTCACACTCGACATCCTGCTCGACCGCGGTCCGAGCGCCCGCTCGCTCAAGATCAACCTCGAGCCCTTCACGCTCGTCGGCGCGACGACCCGCTCGGGCCTTCTGTCCTCGCCGATGCGGGCGCGATTCGGCGTCACGCTGCGCCTGGACTTCTACCCGGCCGCCGACCTGCGGCACATCGTCCGGCGCTCCGCGCGCATCCTCGAGACCGAGGTCAGCGACGAGGCGGCCCTCGAGATCGCCCGGCGCTCTCGGGGTACGCCCCGCGTGGCGAACCGCCTGCTGCGCCGAGTGCGCGACTTCGCGCTGATCAAGGCGGACGGTCGCGTGGACCTCCGCGTCACCCGCGAGGCCCTGCAGCTTCTCGAGGTGGACGTCCGTGGGCTCGACGAGATGGACCGGCGCATGCTCGAGGCTCTCATCCACCGCTACGACGGCGGCCCGGTGGGCCTGCAGTCGCTCGCGGTCGTGCTCGGCGAGGACGCGACCACACTCGAGGACGTCTACGAGCCGTTCCTGGTGCAGGAGGGCTTCGTGCGCCGCACGGCGCGCGGGCGCGAGGCGACCCGCCTCGCCTACGAGCACCTCGAGCTGCCGCTGCCGGCGCGCCTCCGGGACGGCGCCGCGCCGACGGACCAATCCGAGCTGCCCCTCGCCTGAGCGACCGAAGGCCCGTGCGGCTCGAAGACCTCGACTACGAGCTTCCCGAATCCCTCGTCGCCCAGTACCCGGCGGCCCGGCGTGAGGACTCCCGGCTGCTCGTGGTCGAGCGGGCGAGCGGCGCCCTCCACGACCGGCACTTCCGCGACCTGGGCGAGTGGCTGCGTCCCGGCGACGTGCTCGCGTTGAACGAGACCCGCGTGCGGCCCGCGCGGCTGCGGGTGCGCCGGCCCTCGGGCGGGCGGGTCGAGCTGCTGTTCGTGCGCCCGGAGCCCGGGGAGGACGAGCGCTGGCGCGTGCTCGCGAAGCCGGCGAAGCACGCGCGCATCGGCGCCGTGCTCGCGGACGAGGGCGGCGCGCTCGAGCTCGAGGTGACCTCCGAGGGCGGGCAGGGGGAGCGGGTGGTGCGCGTGCGACGCGGCGATCTCGACGCCGTGCTGCGCGAGCGCGGCGAGATCCCGCTGCCGCCCTATGTCCACCGGCCGCCGGACGAGAGCGACCGGGAGCGCTACCAGACGGTCTACGCGCGCGTCGAGGGCGCGGTCGCCTCGCCGACCGCCGGCCTCCACTTCACGCCCGGGCTGCTCGCCTCGCTCGAGGCGGTCGGCGTCGGCAGCGCGCGGCTCGTGCTGCACGTCGGGCCGGGGACGTTCCGCCCGGTGACGGCGGCCGATCCCACCGAGCACCGGATGGACGAGGAGTGGTACGAGCTGACCTCCGAGGCCGCCTCGAAGCTCGCCGCCGCCCGTGCCGCGGGCGGACGCATCGTCGCGGTCGGAACGACGAGCGTGCGGGCGCTCGAGAGCGCCTGCGACGCCCGCGGCGGCGAGCCCGGCGCGGGCTCGGGGTGGACGCGCAAGTTCATCCACCCGCCGTACCGGTTCCGCGCCGTGGACGCGCTCGTCACGAACTTCCACCTGCCGCGCACGACGCTGCTGCTGCTCGTCGGGGCGTTCGCCGGGCCGGACCTGCTGCGTGCCGCGTACGCGCACGCGGTCCGGGAGCGGTATCGCTTCTACTCGTACGGCGACGCGATGCTCGTCGTCTGAACGCCGGCTCGCGGGGCCCCCGTGCCGGTTTTCGGGTGGGATGCCCCGAACGGGTGGCGCAATGACCCGTAGGAGCCGGGTCGCGCCCGCTGCTACGCTCGATGTCGAGAAGGCCCGCCCTTTCGCCCCGGATCCGCCCCGATCCCGGGCTCCCGAACGAACAGACGACTGCCCGGTTACAGCGGGGGATTCCCGTGCTTCTTCGACGGAATCGACTGACGCTTGTTTCGGAGCATCTCGAGGGCCGCGATCAGCTTCGGTCGCGTGTCCTGGGGCTCGATCACGTCGTCCAGGTAGCCCAGCTCCGCCGCGACCCAGGCCGAGGCGAACTTCTCGTTGTACCCGGCGACCAGGCGCCGCCGCTCGGCGACGGGGTCCGCCGCCTTCGCGATCTCGTCCCGGTACAGGATGTTGACCGCCCCCTCGGCGCCCATGACCGCCATCTCGGCGCTCGGCCAGCCGACGTTGTAGTCGCCCCGGATGTGCTTGCTCGACATGACGTCGTAGGCGCCGCCGTAGGCCTTGCGCACGACCACGGTGAGCTTGGGCACGGTCGCCTCGCAATAGGCGTAGAGAAGCTTGGCACCGTGGCGGATGATGCCGCCCCATTCCTGGCGCGTGCCCGGAAGGAAGCCCGGCACGTCCTCGAACGTCAGCAGCGGAATGTTGAACGCGTCGCAGAAACGCACGAACCGGGCGCCCTTCACCGAGGAGTCGATGTCGAGCACGCCGGCCAGCACCTTCGGCTGGTTGCCGATGACGCCCACGGGGCGGCCGTTCAGCCGCGCGAACCCCACGACGATGTTGCCGGCGAAGTGCTCGTGGACCTCGAAGAAGTCCCCGTCGTCCACGACGTGCCGCACCAGCTCCTTCATGTCGTAGGGCTTGTCGGGGGACTCGGGCACGAGCGTCGCCAGCTCGGGCGCCCGGCGGTCCACGGGGTCCGTGCACGCGCGGCGGGGCGGGTCCTCCGCGTTGTTCGCGGGCAGGAACGACAGCAGGCGCTTCACGTGCCGGATCGCGTCGGCGTCGTCCGTGGCGGCGAAGTGGGCGACGCCGCTCTTCGTGCTGTGCGACATCGCGCCGCCGAGGTCCTCGAACGAGACGTCCTCGGCCGTGACGGCCTTGATGACCTCGGGGCCGGTCACGAACATGTGGCTCGTGCCCTGGACCATGATGGTGAAGTCGGTGATCGCGGGCGAGTACACGGCGCCGCCGGCGCACGGTCCGAGGATCGCCGAGACCTGCGGCACGACGCCCGAGGCGAGCGTGTTGCGCAGGAAGATGTCGGCGTAGGCGCCGAGCGAGAGCACGCCCTCCTGGATGCGGGCGCCGCCCGAGTCGTTCAGGCCCACGACCGGCGCGCCGTTGTCCAGCGCGAGATCCATGATCGCGCAGATCTTGCGGGCGTTCGCTTCGCTCATCGTGCCGCCGAAGACGGTAAAGTCCTGCGCGAACACGTAGACGAGGCGCCCCTCCACGTGGCCGAAGCCGGCCACGACCCCGTCGCCGGTGATGCGCTTGTCGGCCATGCCGAAGTCCGCGCAGCGATGGGTGACGAACGTCCCGATCTCGGTGAACGAACCGGGGTCGAGCAGCAGCTCGAGACGCTCGCGGGCCGTGAGGCGGCCGCGGGCGTGGATCCTGGCGACGCGGTCGGCGCCGCCGCCGGCCAGCGCCTGTTCGCGGCGCCGGCGCAGCTCGGCGAGTCTTTGCTCGCGGTTCAAGCGTTCCTCCTGCGGGAAGGGGACGGACAGCCGCGCGGGAGCCTAGGGAGCGCTCCCGGGCCGGTCAAGCTCCGGCGCGCCGCCGCGGTGGGGAGGAGCGCGCGATGAACCTCTGGTCGCTCCTCGTTCCCGGCTTCGTCTCGCCGCTCGACGGCGCCTCGACCGCTCCCGGCTGGTCCGGCTCCCTGCTGTTCGTGATCCTGTTCTGCGCGCTCGTGGACTTCGTGAAGCTGCTGATCGAGCTGCTGGGCCGTTCGGAGCCCCGCACGTTCCGGCAGGACGCCTCGACCGTGAGCGCGGTCATCGCCTGCCGGAACGGCGCCGCCATGCTTCCCGGCACGATCGCCGACCTCACGCGGCTGATGCCGGCCGTGCGCATCCACGTCGTGGACGACGGGAGCACCGACGCCACCTCCGAAATCGCCCGCGGACTCGGTTGCACGGTGCATCGCTTCGAGCACTCGAAGGGCAAGGCGTCGGCGATCAACTACGCGATCCACCGCGTCCGCACGCCGCTCGTGCTGCTCCTCGACGACGACACGCGTCTCGGGGGGGCGCGCCTCCCGACCTCGCTCATCACCGACGAGGGCTTCGACGCGGTCGCGTTCATGGTGCTCCCCGACCGCCGCAACCGCGACGGCGCCCGCGGCAACACCTTCCTCGGGGCGCTCCAGCGCTACGAATACGCGAAGAGCATGGAGATCGGGAAGCGGTTCCACGACGTCTCCCAGTCGGTCAGCTGCGTCTCCGGCGCGGTCGGGCTCTTCCGCCGCGCGGACCTGCAGGAGCTCCACCACCAGCACACGTGCGTCTTCCAGGCCGAGGATCTCCAGCGCACGATCGTCCACCTGCTCGCGGGACGCCGGATCGTGTTCGCCAACGAGCCGGTCTGGACCGTCACGCCGCACCGGCTCGGCCAGTGGATGCGGCAGCGGCTGATCGGCTGGTACCCCGGCCTGTACCACCAGCTGCTGAACATGATCCGGCTCACGTTCTCACGCCATTCGGGCTGGCGGCTGCGTTACGAGATGGCCTACAACGTGCTCACGCTCGTCACCGATCCGCTCAAGACCTGGTCGCTCGTCGTGCTCGCGCTGACCCCCGGGCTGCGCTGGTGGGCGCTCGTGATCTACCTGCTCTACCTCGCGTTCGAGATGTTCCCCTGGATCGCCATCCGCGAGCCCGGCTCCAGGCGCCGGGCGTCGCTCGGAGTGCTGCTGTGCTATCCCGTCTACGGCGCCGTGAACACCGTCCTGCGCACGGCGTCGATCCTCACGTGGTTCTGGCTGCGGTACGTGAAGCGCACCATGAAGCCCCGCCGCGGACCGGCGGACCGGGTGCCGGCATGAGGCGCGCGCTCGCGATCGCGGCGCTGCTGGCCGGGACGCTCGCGGCCGGGCCGGCCGGCGCGGCGCCCGTGGCCGGCGGGCAGTTCCGCCTCTGGTCGTTTTCGAACGACAACCGGATGCGCGACGTGCTCGCCTACGTCGCGCCCGGGCCGTTCCACGTCCAGCTCGAGTACTGGGACTTCGAGCGCGGCGAGGACCAGTTCCGGCCCGAGGTCGGCGTGCACCTGCGGGACGCCAGGCGCTCGTCCTACACGGTGCAGTGGCGTCACGAGCTGCACGACGAGCGTTTCTGGCTGGGCACGGAGCAGGTCGTGGGCAGCCGCTGGGTGGCACGTGCGGAAGTGAGCCCGATCGTCGGCGAGTCGGAGACGCAGCTCGTCGTGGACGCCGGCGCCGACGTCTACTGGGGCTCGTACTCCTTCGCCGGGCTCACCGTGATCCGCGACCCGCGCGCGGGCGGACTGTGGGTCGTGCCCGTCCGGGCGAGGTTCGCGAACGAGACGAACGACTGGCTGCAGCTCACGGTGGCGCCGGCCTCCCGGCGATCCGTCGGCTGGGCGGCGGACGCGAAGCTGCGCTGGCTGCGGCTCGGCGTCGAGCGGAACAGCCGCTACGACTTCACGACGCTCGACAACATCATCTTCACCGTCGGTTTCGAGGTGCCGCTGCCCGGCGCGCGCTGACGCCCTGCCCGCCGGACGGTGCATGGTACAGTCCGCCCCGGACCGTCGGGATACTCACGGGAGGGGCCGGATGAGCGACTCGCTGATGGACCGCCTGCAGGCCGACCTGGTCAAGGCGATGAAGGAGAAGGACGCCGACACGCTGAGCACGCTGCGCATGCTGAAGGCGGCGCTGATGGAGGCGAAGACGGCGAAGCCCCGCGAGGAAGGCCTCTCGGCAGACGAGGAGATCGAGATCCTGCAGCGCTACGTCAAGAAGCGTCGCGAGACGATCGAGATCAACACGAAGGCGGGCCGGCCCGACCTGAACGCGAGCGAGGAGCGCGAGATCGCCGTCACGCAGCGCTACCTGCCCGAAGCGATCGGCGAGGAGGAGCTCGCCGGGATCGTGCGGGAGGCCGTCGCGGCCACCGGAGCGGCGGGGCCGAGGGACATGGGCAAGGTGATCGGGCGGGTCCTGGCCCAGGTGAAGGGCCGCGCCGAGGGCAGCACCGTCTCGCGGCTCGTGAAGCAGGCCCTGGGCGGCTGAGCCCGCGGCGACGGGCCCGTCAGCCGGTCCCGGCGGAATCCTCCGCGGCCCCGCCCGTGTCGGCGGGTGCGGCCTCGACCGGGGGCGGTCCCGACGAATCCGGGAGGACGGCCGGAGGAGGCGGCGCCGGCGGAAGCCCGAGCACGGAGCGCCACCCGGCCTCGTCGAGTTCCCCGCGGCGCCGCATCCGGGTCGCGATGATCCGGATCTTCCGCCGGATGCGGGGGGAGGGCGAGAGCGGCGAGAAGCGGCGCGGATTCGCGATGACGGCGGCCAGTCGCACGGACTGCCGGGCGTCCAGGGCGGTCGCGCTCGTCCCGAACCAGCGCCTCGCGGCCGCCTCGCAGCCGTAGATCCCGTCGCCCCACTCGATGACGTTCAGGTAGAGCTCGAAGATCCGGCGCTTGGAGAGCGAGCGCTCGAGCCGGATCGCGAGGAACGCCTCCTCGAGCTTGCGCAGGGGCGTACGCCCGGTGCCGAGCCAGAGGTTCTTCGCGAGCTGCTGCGTGATCGTGCTCCCGCCCCGGACGATCCGGCCCGCCTGCAGGTCGTGTCGCGCGCTCTCGCGGATCTCGTTCCAGTCGAAGCCGTCGTGCGAGTAGAACGCGTCGTCCTCGGCGATGAGCACGGCGCGGCGCAGGAACGGCGAGATGCGGGCGTAGGGCACCCATGTGCGACGCTCGCGGTAGGGGTGGCCGGCCCGCGCCGCCTCGCGCGCACGCTGCCGCATGAGCGCCGTCCGCCCGGGGTTTCTCCGGGCGAGCGCCCCGACGTCGATGGCCTGGGCCTTCACCCAGGCCCACGCGACGACGGCGACGAGGCAGGCGGCGGCCGCGACGGCGAGACGAGCGAGCCAGCGCCCGGGCCCGGTCCGCCGCCGGCGGATCGTCAGTTCCCCGGGCGGCGGGTGACCGCGACGGCGGTCATGTCGTCGCTCTGCGGCGCGGCGCCCCGGAACTCGGCCACGTCGTCGATCAGGCGGGTCACGAACGCTCCGGCTTCGTCGTCCGGGTGGGCGGTCCAGAGCGCGGTGAGACGGTCGTCACCGTACTCCGCGAGGAAGCCGTCCATCGCCTCGGTGATCCCGTCGCTGAAGAGCAGCAGCGCGTCGTGTTCCCCGAACGGCACGACGCTCTCCTCGAACTCGGCGTCCTCGAACAGGCCAAGCGGAACGCCTCCGGTCGCGAGTTGCTCGATCCCACCTCCGGCGCGACGGAGCAGCGGGTAGTTGTGCCCGGCGTTCACGTACCGCACCTGCGACTCCTGCGGGTCGAGCTCGGCGTAGAAGAGCGTGACGAACCGCCCGGAGCCGGCGTGGCGCACCACGGCGCGATTCAGCTCCCGGATGAGCTCGGCCGGGCGGCGGTGCCCGTCACAGAACGCACGCAGCGTGCCCTGCACGGTGCTCACGAGCAGCGCGGCGGGGACGCCCTTGCCGGAGACGTCGGCGAGTGCGATCGCCATGCGGCCTCCCGCGACGAGGAAGTAGTCGTAGTAGTCCCCGCCGACCTGCCGGGCGGGAACCAGCCGCCCGTCGGCGCGCCACGGGCCGCACTCGAGCGCGGCCTCGGGCACGAGCCGCATCTGGATGTCGCGGGCGAGCATCAGCTCCTTTTCGATCTTCTCGCGCTCGAGCTCGAGCCGCCGCTTCTCCTCGGCCTCGGCGCGCAGCCGCGCCTTCTCGAGCACGCCGGCCGAGTGGCTCGCGACGATCGAGAGCAGCTGTGCGTCCGCCCGGGCCCATTCGCGGCCCGCGTCGCGGTGGCTCACGGCGATCATCCCGCGGATGCCGCCGTCGACGTAGAGCGGGACGGCGAGCAGGGCGCGTGCCGGCGAGGTGACGTTGCGCAGCCCGGGGAAGCGCGCGTCGGAGAGGATGTCGGACGTCGCGAGCTCGCCGGGCTTGACCATGAGATAGCCCATCACGGAGTTCTTGAGCGGCACGGGCCAGGACGACGTGCCGGCCTCCTGGCCGCCCTTGTCCATCGAGATGACGGTCTTCGTCGAGGCCCGGTCGGGACTCAGCAGCCGGATGCTGCATTCGTCGGCGCCGAGCAGGCGGGCCGTCTTGCTCACGACCCAGTCGAGGATCGGCTGCAGCTCGGAGCTGCCCGCGACGACGGTGCAGAGCTCCGAAATGAACTCCATTTCCGACTGCAGGCGAACCGCGTCGGCCGCAGGCAGGGGAGTCGTGGGGTCGGGCATGTCGGTCTCCCGGGGCTGGAGGTGGACTGGGCAGTCTATCGCCTCGGCGCGGGGCCGGCCACGGCGGATTTGAAGGCGTTTCCGGCGCGTGCCTATACTCGCGGGCCCTTTCGCAGCGGCCCTTCACCACGAGGTGACGAGATGAGCACGAGCACGCTCGCCTTCAAGAATATCCAACTCGAGCGGCGGGGGTCCGTCACGGTCCTGACGGTCAACCGCCCCGAGAAGCTGAACGCCATCGACCGCGCGACGCTCGGCGAGATCGCCGACGCCGTACGCGCCTTCACCGCGGACCCCGCGCAGGGGGCGCTCGTCCTGACCGGGGCCGGCCCCAAGGCGTTCATCGCCGGCGCCGACATCGCCGAGCTGCAGCCGCTCGGGCCCGGGGCCGCCGAGGAGATCTCGCGCTTCGGGCAGGGCGTTGCCGACCTGCTCGAGGGGAGCCCGAAGCCCGTCGTCGCGGCGGTGAACGGCTTCGCGCTCGGCGGCGGTTGCGAGCTGGCGCTGGGCTGCCACATGCGACTCGCGTCGGAGAACGCCGTGTTCGGTCTGCCCGAGGTCACGCTCGGCATCATCCCCGGCTACGGCGGCACGCAGAGGCTGCCCCGGCTCGTCGGCCAGGGCCGCGCACTCGAGCTGATCCTGTCGGGACGGAAGGTGAAAGCCGACGAGGCGGAGCGGATCGGTCTCGTGAACCGCGTCGTGCCGCTCGACCAGCTCGTCGACGAGGCGGTGAAGCTCGTCGAGGCGATCCTCCGGAACGGGCCGCTGGCGGTCGAAGCGGCGCTCGAGTGCGTCGTGCGCGGGCTCAGCCTGCCGCTCGACCAGGGGCTGCGCTTCGAGAGCGGCCGCTTCGGCATGGTCGCCGCCACCGCCGACATGCACGAGGGACTGCAGGCGTTCCTCGACAAGCGTCCCGCGAAGTTCGAGCGGCGCTGACCTTCGCGTGTGCGAAGGCGCCTCCCTCGCGGGAGGCGCCTTTCGTGTTGCGTCGGCCGTGGCGACTTGCCGATACTGCGGACTTCGCAAGGAGGCGCCATGCTGGAGTACATCCGGGACATCATCCCGATGTCCCTCTCCCTCGTGCTCGGCACCCTCGTGGGACTCGAGCGGCAGATGGGGCGAAAGCCCGCCGGGCTGCGTACCCACGTGCTCGTGTGCGTCGGATCCACGATGTTCATCCTGTGTACGTCGTACGCCTACACGTCGTTCGGAGGCCACAGCCTCGACGCGTCCCGGACCGTGCACGGCGTCGTGACCGGCGTCGGATTCCTCGGCGCGGGCAGCATCCTGCGGCAGGAGGGCTACGTCGCGGGACTGACGACGGCGGCCAGCATCTGGATGGTGGCCGCGATCGGGACCGCCGTCGGCGTGCACGCGTATGGACTGGCGATCACCGGAACGCTCTTCGCGCTGCTGGTGCTCGAAGGCTACCGCTGGGCGGAGCGCTTCCTGTCGCCCTCGGGCGAACACACCGACTAGCCTCCGGAATGCACGGCGGGCCGCCTCGCACCGCGGGGTGCGGGACGACCCGCGCGTTCGGGCGTCAGCCGAGCGAAACGATGCGAGAGGTCAGGAGGCTGCCGCCCGTCTCGAGCCGGAGCACGTAGCTGCCCGGCGCGCAGCGCGCGCCGGCGTCGTCGAAGCCGTCCCAGCCGCACGCGTGCTCGCCGGCAGCGAGTTCGCCGCACGCGAGCGTGCGAACGCGCCGGCCTCCGGCATCGACGACGTGCACGTCGGTGAGCGTGGGACGAGGGAGCGCGAAGCGCAGGCCCGCGACGACGGGCGCTTCACGCAGGCCAAGCCCGGAGGGTTCGCGAGCGGCCCTCGGATGGGGATGGAGCCGTCCGAGCGTGGCGGCAAAGGGGCGTGCCATGAGGGACCTTGGGATGCGGTGCGTGCCGCATGATTGGGGGCTTCTTGCCCGGCACTGCGGGGGACCCGGACACAGCGGGCGCTCGGAACTCTCGGCTGCGGCCCTGCGGGCGCGACTTCCGTTCGCACGCGGTAGTCCGGAATATGCACGCCCGCCGCGGTCGGCCCAAGTTAAAGTTTGCGCCTCCTGCGTTCACAGTCCCGAGACGCCCGGCCGTCAGCCTCCCGGCAGGCCGCGTGCGCAACCCGGTCCGGGGCAAGGGGAACGGGCGCGTGTGACGGAGAACCGGCCGGGCTTGCACCGGAAGTTTCGAGGCGGGCGGGGCTCCGCGCGGCGCTCAGACCCCGGCCGGGGCCTCGAGTCCGGCGAGCACGAGATCGCCCACCTGGTCGGTGCCGAATCCCGAGTCCATCCCGAGGTTCGGCAGCGTGCGCGCGCGCAGCAGCCGCACGACCGCCGATTCGACACGCTGCGCCGCGCCCTTCTCGCCGAGGTCGTCGAGCATCATGGACACGGCGAAGATCGTGGCGAGCGGGTTCGCGCGGTTCTGCCCCGCGAACTGAGGCGCCGACCCGTGGATGCTCTCGAACAGGCTCACCTGCCCCGGGTGCAGGTTGCCGCTCGCGGCCAGCCCGAGTCCGCCGACGAGCGCGGCGCCGAGGTCGGTGAAGATGTCGCCGAACATGTTGCTCGTGACGACCGTGTCGTACTGCTCGGGCGTGGTCACGACGAACATGCAGGCGGCGTCGATGTACTGGTGCTCCCGCTGGACGTCCGGGTACTCGGCGCCGACCTCGGCGAACGTGCGCGTCCACAGCTCCATCGCGCGGATCGCGTTCGCCTTCGTGAGCAGCGTGAGCTTCCGGCGGCGGTTCCTCGCCCGGCACAGCTCGAACGCGAAGCGGATCACCCGCTCGACACCCTTGCGCGTGAACAGGATCTCCTGCGTCGCGACCTCGTCGGGCGTGCCCTTCTTGAACTGCCCCCACATTCCCGCGTAGGCGTCCTCGGTGTTCTCACGCACCACCACGAAGTCGAGCTGGTCGGGCCCCTTGCCCTTGAGCGGGCACAGGTACTCATCGTGGAGCTTCACGGGGCGGAGGTTCGCGTACAGGTCGAGGCCGAAGCGCAGCCGGGCCACGATGCCGAACTCGAGGAAGCCGGGAGCCATGCGCGGGTCCCCGATGGCCCCGAGCAGAACGGCGCGGTGCCCGCGGATCTCCTCGAACGCCGGATCGGGCAGGACCTCGCGGGTCTTCAGGTAGTGCTCGGCGCCGAATGGGTAGCGCGTCAGCGAGACCTGGAAGCCCTCGATCGAGGCGACGCGCTCGAGCACGCGCAGGCCCTCGCGCACGACTTCGGGACCGATGCCGTCGCCGGGGATCACGGCGATCTCGTAGTTCCGGGACACGTCTCGCTCCTCCCGCGCGCTCGGCGGGTTCAGGGGGTCAGTTCGTACTCGACCGTCGCGTAGGAAGCACGCGGCCGGCCGAGCTTCACCGCCGGCTTGAACTTCCAGCGGCTCGCGTCGTGGAGCACCTCCACGAGCAGCGGAACGGGCAGCATCTTCGGGGTCAGCCACGGCAGCTCGTCGGAAACGACGCGCCCGTGCTCGTCCACGAGCACCGTCACGTAGAGGTGAATGGGACGAGTCATCCCCATGATCGCCTTGAGCGAGTCGGGCACGACCCGCCTCGGCTGGCCGTAGAGCGTCGCGATCTGGTCGAACTGCACGTACTCCTCGAGCTTCGGCCGCACGCGCGAGGTGAGCTCGGCGGCGCGACGGCGGCCGCTCAGGAAGCGCGTGGGGAGCGGGTCGGGCGCGAGGCCGGGGACGAGCAGGCGCGACAGCGCCAGCGCGGGCGCCCGGTAGCTCGAGTCGCGCGCCAGGGCGCGCTCGAAATCCTCCCGGGCGCGCGCCCGGTCGCCGTCGCGCCAGGCCACGAGCCCGCGCAGGTAGAACCCCTCGGGGAGCAGCGGGTCCAGCTCGGCGGCCAGCCGGGCCTCGGTGCGCGCGCCCGACTCGTCGCCCGTGTGCGCGAGACAGAGCGCATAGAGGAGGTGCTCCTTGCCGGCCAGCGGACGGGCGTGCACCGCGATCTTCGCCGCGTCCCGCGCGTCGGCCCAGCGCCCGAGCCTCAGCGCGACCTCGGCCTTCGTGCGCGCCACGTACCAGTACCAGCCGTCGAAGCGGCCGTTCAGCCAGAACGGCTCGCGCTGGAACGGATAGTCGCGCCAGCGCCCGGGACCGCCTTCGTCGGCGAGAGCCGCGCGCAGCACGGGCCCCTCGAGCCGCACCCAGGCGCTGTCGAGGAGGTTGGCGCGCGCCTCGTCGATCGCCGTCGCCAGCTCGAGGTCGCCGTCCAGCGGCACGAGCGGGCGCAGCCGTCGCAGCTGCTCGAGCGCGAGGCCGTACGCACCCTCGTCCTCGCGCGTGCGCGCCTCGGACGCGATCGGCGCCGGGTTCGGCGCGGACGGCCTGCCGGCCCGTACCGGGACGGCCTGCGCGGGCGCTACGGCGGGCGCCGTCGCGGCGTCCGCCGCACCGGCGAGCGCCAGGGCGACCAGGACGGATGCGATCGCGCGCGGGCTCACCGCGCGTGGGTTTCGGCCAGTGCCGCCAGCACCGCGTGGATCTCGTCGTCGGTGAGCACGCGGTCCACGCTCTTCGCGCGCTGGAACACGGCCTGCACCCGCTCGGAGCTGGGCTCGATCCCGCGATTCTGGAGCCAGAAGATCACGTTGCTCTCGCCGCTCATCGGCCCGACCTCGATCTCCTGCCGGCGCCCGATGATGCTGGCGGGCACGCCCGAGTAGACCCGGTCGGCGAGCCAGTCCTCGCCCTTGCGGTAGGCCTTGATCACCGCGGCCGCGTGGACGCCGGTCCCCGTGCGGAACGCGTCCGCGCCGACCATCGGGTAGTTCACGGGCAGCGGGACCTTGGTGTACTCCGAGGCCCTGTCGCAGTACTCGGTCAGGGCGGTCAGGTCGTTGTGGATCCACCCGAGCAGGCGCAGGTTCACGAGCAGCTGGTCCATGGGCGTGTTGCCGACGCGCTCGCCGATGCCGATCGCGCACGCGTGCACGCGGCTCGCACCGGCGCGGACCGCGGCGATCGTGTTGATGACCGAGAGACCGCGGTCGTTGTGTCCGTGCCAGTCGATGCCGATGTTCCCGCCGCTCTCCTCGACGATCCCGTTCACGAAGCCGAGCAGGTTGCGGACGCCCGAGGGCGTCGCGTGCCCGACGGTGTCGCACAGGCAGAGCCGCGTCGCGCCGCACTCGATCGCGGTAAGGAGGAGCGTCCGGAGCGTGTCGGGGTGGGCGCGGATCGTGTCCTCGGTCACGTACATGACCTCGAGACCGTGCTTCACCGCGAACGTCACCGCCTCGCGCGTGTTCTCGACCATCATCTCGGCGGTCCAGTTCTCGGCGAACTGGCGGATGGGCGAGGAGCCGATGAACGTGCAGACCTCGATGGGCAGGCCGACCTTCTGCGACACGTCCACGATCGGCTGGATGTCGCGAACCATCGTGCGCGCCGCGCAGTTGGCCTGGATGCGCAGGCGCGACGACACGATCTCCTGGGCGAGCTGCGTGACGTCGCGCACGACGTGCGGCCCGGCCCCGGGCAGGCCGATGTCGGCCGTGTCGATCCCGAGCTTCTCCATGAGGTGGAGCAGCTCGATCTTCTGCTCGATCGAGGGGGTGAGCACCGACGGGGACTGCAGCCCGTCGCGGAGCGTCTCGTCGTCGAACTGGATCTTGTAGGGCGGGGCGTCCCAGCGCTCCCCGTGTTCGTTCCAGTCGTAGATGAGTTCCCGTTCGTCCATCGGAGGCTCCCGCGTCGGAGGGTCTGGGCCCGAGAAGTGCCGGTCAGTAAACCGTGCGGGGGAGGGCCGGGGCAAGTGAAGAGCGCGTGCGGCCCCCGCCCGGGCCGGGGGGGGCCGCACCCAGGCCGCCCTTACGCCGCCTTCGCCCGCCGCGCGTCCGCGGCCCGGGTCACCGCGGTGAAGACGATCATCGCCACCAGCGAGACCACGCCCACGCCCGCGAACGCGTACCAGAGGTAGTAGGCGTGCGCGTAGGCGGCGGGCATCGCGGCCTGGCCGGCGAGCCACGCCGTGTGCTGCGCCTGCACGGCCGCCGGCAGGCTCGACGGTTCGGGGCAGAAGGCCTTGAGCAGGTACCCCGCGAAGATGAAGCCGAAGAGCCACGCGAAGAACGTGTTCATGTGCGCGTAGCCGAGGTAGAGGCCCTCGCGGCCCGGGGGCGCCTGCTTCGAGGCGAACTCGAGGTACTTCGGGCTCAGGAAGCACTCGGCGAAGCCCTGGATGGCGATGCCGATCACCATCATGAGCGTGATCGGGTGCACCGAGGCGCCGAGCAGGTTCACGTTCCCCGCGAAGAGGTGCGAGGTCGCCATCGCCAGCGAGGAGAGCGGGATCAGCACCATCGCCACCGTGATGGCGACCGCCGGCGCCCACGCGCGCACGAACTGCGTGACCCAGACGACGTTCAGCACCACGACCAGCGGGTTCACGTTCGCGTACCACTCGGGCTTGTAGGTCTCGCCCGCCATGCGGATCACGTAGTCCGGCATCGAGGCGTAGAGCTGGCCCTGGATGGCCCAGAAACCCGCAGTGATCAGGATGAGCGCGGTGAAGCGCGCGTTGCTCATCACCGTGAGCATGCCGCGCAGCGTTTCGCTGATGCTGTGCGGCCGCTCGCGGTCGTTCTCGCGCGGGAAGAACGTGAACAGGATGACAGCGAAGCCGACGAGCGCGGCGATCGCCGAGAAGTAGGGCACGTTCTCGACGCCCATCTGGATCCGGATGGGCGCGACGATGGTCTTGCCGGTGAACGAGCCGATGTTGACGATCATGTAGAAGATGCTGAACGCGCGGGCCCGGTTGGTCTCGTTCGAGGACTTGGAGGCCGTGCCCGTGATGACCGGCTTCACGAACGCCCCGCCGATCACGATGAGCAGCAGCGCGCCCAGGACCGGCCAGAACGCGTGGAACTTCCCGAGCGATCCGTATCCCGCCGCGAGCAGGCCGAACGCGAGCAGCAGCGAGTTGCGGAAGCCCATGCGGTCGGCGAGCGCGCCGGTGAAGAACGGGAACAGGTAGATGAGCGCGCCGAACAGCCCGGCGACGAAGCCGGCCTGCACGTCGTCGAGCCCGACGACGCGCAGCAGGTAGGTGCGCAGGGCGATGAAGGTGCCGTAGTAGGCGGCGCGTTCGCAGAGCTCGGAGGCGTTTGCGAACCAGAACGTCTTCGGAAAGCTCCAGGAGGCCTTCCCGGCGGTCACGGGGTGGTCGGTCATGGGGACTCCGGGGTGGGGGGGCTACGCCCTCTCGATCAGCACGGCCATGCCCTGCCCGCCGCCGATGCAGGCCGCGGCGACGCCGAAGCGCGCGCCGCGGTGCCGCAGCTCGAGGAGCAGGGTGTAGATCAGGCGGGTGCCCGTGGCGCCGAGCGGGTGTCCGAGCCCGATGGCGCCGCCGTTCACGTTCACCTTCTCCCGGTCGAGTCCGAGGTCCTTCTCGACCGCCAGGTACTGGCCGGCGAACGCCTCGTTGATCTCGAACAGGTCGATCGCGTCGAGCGACATCCCGGCGCGCCCGAGCACGGCGCGGACCGCCGGCGCGGGGCCGATGCCCATGATCGCCGGGTCCACGCCGACGGCGCTCCACGCCCGCACGAACGCGAGCGGCTTCGCGCCTTCCTTCGCCGCGTTCGCGGCGGTCGTCACGACGAGCGCGGCGGCCGCATCCACGACGCCGCTCGCGTTGCCCGCGGTGACGAACGAGTCGGGCCCGAACGCCGCCGGCAGGGAGGCGAGCTTCTCGAGGCTCGTCGTCGGGAAGAGGTGGTCGTCCTTGTCCACGAGCACCGTCTTCTTCTTCCCCGACTTCACCTCGACGGGCACGACCTCCTCGGCGAACCGGCCGTTCGTGTTCGCGGTGTTCGCGCGCTCGTGCGAGCGGAGGGCGTAGGCGTCCTGCGCCTCCCGCGTGATGCCGTACTTCCGGGCGAGGTTGTCGCTCGTCTGCGCCATGTAGAGGTCACAGTGCGAGTCCTTGAGCGCCACGAACAGCGAGTCCTCGAGCACGGGCGAGGCGCCGAAGCGGAAGCCCGACCGGGCGCCGCGCAGCACGTGCGGCGCCTGGCTCATGCTCTCCATCCCGCCCGCGAGCGCCCACGAGGCCTCGCCGAGCTGGAGCATCCGGGCCGCCGTCGCGACGCTTTCGAACCCCGAGCCGCACAGCCGGTTCACGGTGAGCGCCGGGCACTCGGTGCGCAGCCCGCTCTTGAGCGCGACGTGCCGGGCGCCGTAGATCGCGTCGCCGGAGGTCTGCAGCGCGTTGCCCATCACGCAGTGGTCGAAGATCGCCGCCGGCACGCCCGCGCGCTCGATGGCGGCGCGCGAGGCCACCGCGCCGAGGTCGAGGGCCGAGACGGAGGCGAGCGCCCCACCCGGCAGGCCGTCGCCGCGCTTGCCGCCGATCCACTCGGCCATGGGGGTGCGGGCTCCGGAAACGATCACCACGTCGGGCAGCGGCATGCGGGATTCCTCCAGTTCGGGAAGAACGATAGACGGGACGGCCGGTGGCCGGGCGCGAGCGCGGCGAAGTTAGCAAAAGGCCCCGGCGGGCGAAACGGGGTGGCTCCCGGCGTTGGTCCCGCCGGTGCCCGCCCGGGGGCGCCGTGCTAACGTGCCGGCCCATGAAGTCCCGCACCGAATACCTGTGGATGAACGTGCCGGCGCGGCGGGGGTTCGTGAACATCACCCGCGAGGTCGAAAAGGTCGTGCGTGAGTCCGGCGTGCAGGAAGGGCTCGTGCTCGTGAACGCGATGCACATCACGGCGAGCGTGTTCATCAACGACGACGAGTCGGGCCTGCACCACGACTACGAGGCGTGGCTCGAGGAACTCGCGCCGCACGCGCCCACCTCGCAGTACCGGCACAACGACACCGGCGAGGACAACGCCGACGCGCACCTGAAGCGCCAGGTGATGGGGCGCGAGGTCGTGGTCGCGATTACGCAGGGCAAGCTCGACTTCGGGCCCTGGGAGCGGATCTTCTACGGCGAGTTCGACGGCCGGCGGAAGAAGCGCGTGCTCGTGAAGGTGATCGGGGAGTGACCGCCGCCCGCGTCCGCTTCGCCGTCAAAGACGACCTGCCGCGGCTCTGGGAGCTGCTGTGGGGGCTCGCCGAGTACGAACGCTGGACCGAATACGTGACCGGGACGCGCGAGCAGCTCGGAGAGTTGCTCTTCGGCCCCCGGCCCGTGGGCGAGGCGCTCGTCGCGGAGCGCGAGGGGCGCCTCGTGGGTTACGCGATCTTCTTTCCGACGCTCTCGTCGTTCCGCACCCGCCGGATGATGTGGCTCGAGGACCTCTTCGTCGAGGAGACCGAGCGCGGGCGCGGCACGGGCCGCGCGCTGGTCGCCGAACTCGCGCGGCTGGCGGTCGAGCGGGGCTACGCCCGCATCGACTGGCAGGTGCTCGACTGGAACGCGCCGTCCATCGCGTTCTACGAGCGGCTCGGCGCGGGCCGCATCGCGACCGAGCTGTTCACGTATTCGCTGCCCGAGGACGCGCTGCGCCGGATCGCCGGCGGCGGGGCCTGAGCCGCGACGGGCGCGGCGGGTCACGGGCCGACGGGCGCCGCGCTCACGCGCCCCGCGCGGGCGGCAGCGCCGCGAGCCGCGCCGCGACATCCGCCGGCAGCGGCTCGGCAAGCAGCGCGCGCACGGCGCCGGGCCCGGCCCCGTGCGCGCCGAGCCAGCCGAAGAGCGCCTCGGCTCGCGCGCTCCGCCGGGCCCGCTGGGCCTCGTCGTCGAGAGTGCCCATCAGCGCGTAGGCAACGGCCCACGCCTCGGGGCTGCCCACGGGCACGCCGTTCCACTCGCGCGTGACGATCGTCGGGATGCGCACGACCCCGCCGGGCACGAAGAACGCGAAGCGCGCGATCAGCTCGATCTCGCCGCCGCGCAGGTTGCGCTTCTGGTCCGCGTGGCAGCCGCTGTTTCCGAACGACTCGCCCGGCTCGTCCGCGAAGACCGATTCGAGCGTCCCGAGGTCCGCCTCGCAGGTCACGTCCCAGTCGTTGACGCGCTCCACGAGCCCGAGCGCCGCGCACAGCCCGCTCGCCCCGAGCGCGTGCGGGATCCCGGCGGCGGCGAGCTTCGCCAGCGCCGCGCGCAACGGCCCGAGCGGCGGGTGATCGATCACGCGCGGCCGGGCTTCAGCGGACCCGCAGGTCGAAGCCGAGCCGGAAGCCGTACTCGGTGCCGCCGGGGATCACGGTCACGGGGCCGTCGTCACCCCGCGTGACGCGATCGAGCCGCAGCTCGCCGCGCACATAGGCGGACCCGCCCCACTTCTGCCTCAGCCCGAGGCTGCCGCCCCAGGCGATGCTCGTCGCGCTGGCGGTCGTCGAGGTGCGGTAGGAGACGTGGCGGAACCCGAAGCCGGCATTCACGTACGGCGTCAGGCCGGCGTCGGGCACGACGGCCCACTGCAGGTTCCCGGTGAGCGCGTAGTGGTTGCTGCGCGCGCCGCCGCCCGTCGTGACGGACAGGCCGGTGTCGAAGAAGGTCGAGAAGTGCGCGTTGCTCCCGGGAAAGCCGACGCGCAGGCCGAGCACGCTGGCCGGCAGGCCGAGCGTCGTCACGCTCCCGCCGTCGTGATCGTCGATCCGCGTGCCGAAGTCGAGGTTCGGTCCGATCGTCCATGGGCGCGCGGCCGCGGGGGCGGCCGCCAGCAGCGCGGGCAGCAGCAGGAACAGGATTCGCTTCACGGGGCCCTCCTTTGGCCTCCGCAGCGTCAGCTCGGCGGGTTCGTGCTCCAGTCGTAGAAGCCGCGCCCGGTCTTGCGGCCGTGCAGGCCCGCGAGGACCATGCGCTTCAGCAACGGCGGCGCGGCGAAGCGCGGCTCCTTGAACTCGTCGAACATGATCTCGGAGATGGAGTAGGTCGTGTCGAGGCCGACGTAGTCGCCGAGCAGCAGCGGCCCCATCGGGTAGCCGCAGCCCAGCTTCATCGCGTTGTCGATGTCGTCACGGCTCGCGAGTCCCTGCTCGAACACGCGCACCGCGTCGAGCATGTAGGGAATGAGCAGCCGGTTGACCACGAAGCCGGTCGAGTCGCCGCAGTTCACCGCCGTCTTGCCGAGGCCCTTCACCCAGCCGTTCACCTCGGCGAGCACCGCGTCGTCGGTGCTCACGGTGCGCACGACCTCGACGAGCTTCATGAGCGGAACGGGATTGAAGAAGTGCAGCCCGATCACCCGGCCGGGCCGCTTCGTGAACGAGGCCATCTCGGTGATCGAAAGGCTCGAGGTGTTCGAGGCCAGGATCGCCGACGGGGCGCACCGCGAGTCGAGCGACGAGAACAGCTCGCGCTTGAGCGAGAGGTTCTCGGTCGCCGCCTCGACGACGAGGTCGCAGTCCGCGAGCGCGGCGAAGTCCGTCGTGCCCGAGAGGTTCGCGAGCGCCTTCTCCATGTCGGCGGCCGCGAGCTTGCCCTTGTCCACGCCGCCCTGGAGAAATGCGCGGATCGAGCCCAGTCCTTTCTCGAGCGCGTTCGCCGAAACCTCGCGCACGATGGTGGGGAAGCCCGCCTGCGCGCTGACCTGCGCGATGCCGCTGCCCATCAGGCCGCAGCCGACCACGCCGACTTTCCGGATCGCCATCGGGAATCGCCTCCGTGCGGGGGTGGAATCGGTGGGGGGGACGCGCCCGCGAAGATAGGAGAGCGTGCGGGGCGCGAACAAGCGGCGCGCGTGCTAGGGTGGCGCCTCGTCCGTCCGCCCCGGAGGAGGCCCGCATGAAACCGCTCGTGGCCGCGCTCGCCCTCGCGCTCGCCGCCGCCGCCGCCGGCCCGGCGACGCCGCGCGACGCGGCGCCCGTCGAGCGCTACGCGCTCGGCCTCATCTGGAAGGGGCCGTCGTGGGCGCCGGGAGGATCCGCCCACGGCGACTCGGTCCAGGCCGCGCACCTCGCGAACAACCGGCGCATGTTCGCGACCGGCCGGCTCTGCGCGGCCGGCCCGTGCTCGGGCGATCCCTCGCTGCGCGGGCTGTGGGTGTGGCGGGTGGACTCCCTGGCCGAGATTCCCCCGCTGCTGGCCCTCGACCCCGCGATCCAGGAGGGCCGCCTGCGGGTGGAGCCGGTCCGCTGGCGGGCCGACGCCGGGATCGGCGACACGTACCGCGCCGCGTACGAACGCGACCCGGGTGCGCCCGACTCGATGGTGACGTTCGCGATCGCGCTGCTCCGTCGGGGCCCCGCCGGCGGACCGGGCGCCGCGAAGACGATGGCCGCCCACGAGCGGCACCTCGCGAAGCTCCGCGAGCAGGGGGCGCTCGTGCTCGGCGGCCCGATCGAGGGCCCGGGCGAGGCGCGGGGCCTGTACGTGTTCGCGACCGACTCCACCCGCGCGGCGAGGCTCGTGGCCGCGGACCCGGCGGTGAGGAGCGGGCGCTTCGTTCCGCAGATCTGGAGATGGTGGACCGCGCGCGGCGTCGTGCCCGGTCACTAGGAGGAAGTGGGAGAGCGCGGGCGTCGCGTCGCGATGCGCCCGCCAGGAGGGAAGGGTCGTGAAGCACTCCGTCGTCGAATCGCTGGTCGTGCCGAACAAGACGAAGATCGTGCTGCTCGTCCTCGACGGGCTCGGGGACCTGCCGGACCCCGCACACGCGATGCAGACGCCGCTCGAGGCGGCGCGTACGCCGAATCTGGACGCGCTGGCGCCCGCGGCGGCGCTGGGCCGCCTGCTGCCGGTCGAGCCCGGCGTGACGCCGGGGAGCGGCCCGGGACACCTCGGCCTCTTCGGGTACGACCCGGCCGAGACGGTCGTCGGCCGCGGGGTGCTCGAGGCGCTCGGCGCGGGAATGGAGTTGAAGCACGGGGACGTCGCCGCGCGCGCGAACTTCTGTTCGCTCGATGCGGGCGGGACCGTCACCGACCGCCGGGCGGGGCGCATCCCGAACGAGAAGTGCGCCGAGCTGGTCGAGAAGCTCAAGGCGAGCGCCTCGAGGATCGAGGACGTGGACGTCGTGCTGAAGGCGGGCAAGGGTCACCGGTTCGTCGCCGTGCTGCGGGGCCCGGGCCTGGGCGGCGACGTGTCCGACGCCGACCCCCACAAGGAAGGCAAGCCGGTGCCACAGGCGCGGGCGCTCGAGCCCGGCGCCGCGAACGAGAAGACGGCACGGATCGCCGACGCCTTCGTGAAGCGCGCGGCCGAGGTCCTCGCCGGCGAGACGCCGGCGAACGGCGTGCTCGCGCGCGGCTTCTCGGCACGACCGCACCTCCCGGGCTACCGCGAGCGCTACCAGCTGGGCGCCGCGGCCATCGCCGCCTACCCCATGTACCGCGGGGTGGCGCAACTCGCCGGCATGGACGTCTACGTGCCGCCCGGCGAGACCGCCGTCGAGGCGATCGCGCTCGCGAAGTCGAACTGGGACGGGCACGACTTCTTCTTCCTCCACGTCAAGGGCACCGACATGGCGGGGGAGGACGGGAACTTCGAGGCGAAGAAGGCGGTGATCGAGGCGACCGACGCGGCCCTGCCCGCGCTGCTGGCCCTGAAGCCCGACGTGCTGTGCGTCACGGGTGACCACTCCACGCCGACGCTCGTCAAGGGACACTCGTGGCACCCGGTGCCCGCCCTCATCGCCGGGCCCTGGTGCTTCGCCGACGGGTTCGCGCGCTTCCATGAGAAGCACTGCCGCGGGGGCAGCTTCGCGAACCTCGCGAGCAAGGACCTCATGCCGGTGTTGATGGCGAACGCGGGCCGGCTCGACAAGTACGGGGCCTGAGCGGCACGGACCCCGTCGGACCCCTCCCGGCCGTGCTGTGCCGATTCGAAACACCCCCGGCCGGAACCGGCGACGCGCGTGCGGCGGGCGACCGGCCATGTGCTATGCTGCCGCGCGATTCCGCGCGTGAAGCGACAGACACCCGCGGCCACCCGTTCCCCGAATCCGGCCGCCCGCGGCCCGGCGGCCCCGGACGTTCCGGGCAGGCCGTTTCCGCGATGCGAGAGTGGCGGAACTGGCAGACGCGCCGGATTTAGGATCCGGTGGGGCAACTCGTGGGGGTTCAAATCCCCCCTCTCGCAATCCTGACCGGGGGCCCCGCGCCACCCTCCCGATACCGACTCCGAGGTCCGCATCGCACGATGAACCACACCGTCCGCGACACCGGCAACTGGCAGCACACCGTCACCGTCGAGATCCCCGTCGAGGAGGTCGAAGCCCGCCTCGGCGAGGTGGCCCGCACGCTCCAGAAGCGCGTCTCGATGCCCGGCTTCCGCAAGGGCAAGGTGCCGCTCGAGCGCGTCCGCTCGGAGTACGCCTCGTACATCGAGCAGGAGTTCCTCGAGCGCGTGCTGCCCGAGGCCACCGGCCGGGCGCTGGCCGAGGCGAAGCTGGACCCGATCGTGCCGCCCTCGGTGACGAACGTGAAGTTCACGCCCGGCCAGCCGCTCACCTTCGAGGCGGTCGTGGATGTGACGCCGCAGGTCGAGGCGAAGGACTGGAAGGGCCTCGCGCTCGTGCGCCGGGTGCGAACGATCGACGACGCCGCGGTGGACGCGATGATCGCCGAGCTGCGCGAGCAGTCGGCGGTGTTCGTGGACCTGGACCGGCCCGCCCGGGCGGGCGACATCGTCCTGCTCGACTCCCAGCGGCTCGACGCCAACGGCCGGCGGCTCGCGAACACGCGCTCGAAGAACACGCGCATCCAGCTGGGCGCGCCGGAGCTTCTCCCCGAGCTCGAGAGCGGCCTGACGGGCGCCGAGGCCGGGCAGGAGCGGACCGTGACCGTCAACTACCCCGCCGACTACCGGCAGGCCGAGCTGGCGGGCAAGACGATCCGATACGTGCTGGGCATCCGCAAAATCCAGGAGAAGAAGCTGCGCGAACTGGACGATAACTTTGCGCGGGAGCTGTTCAGACTGGAGTCCCTGGGCGACCTGCGGGACCGTGTCCGGCGCAACCTCGAAGCCGAGGAGGCCGGGCGCATCCGCCGGGAGCTCGAGGGCCAGGCCGGCGAGGAGCTGGTCCGCCGCAATCCCTTCGAGCTGTCGCCGCGCCTGCTGGACTACATGGTCGGCCAGGTCGTGCGGGAACAGACGGGAGGGCGGGAGGTCGGCGACGAGCTGGAGAAGCAGCTTGCGGAGCATTACCGCCCCGGAGTGGAGCGGTCGCTGCGCCGCGAGCTGATCCTGGGGGGCATCGCGAGGCAGGAGTCGATCACGGTCTCCGACGAGGAGATCGCGGCGGACATCGATCGGATGTGCGCCGCGGAGCCGCGACAGGCGTCGCGGATCCGGGCGCGGTACCAGGCGGCGGAACGGCGCCGGTCGCTCGGCGAGACGATCGTCGAGCGGAAGGCGATGGACAGGGTGATCGAGGCGGCGCAGCTGCGCGACGAGGCCTTCGCGGCCCCGGTGCCGGCGGCGGCGCACTGACGGAACTCGCAGTGCCGAGGGGTCGCGGGAAGCGCCCCGGCCGGACGAAAAGGGGAAAGGTCCTAACGGATGGGTCTCGTACCGATCGTCGTCGAACAGACCGGGCGCGGTGAGCGTGCCTACGACATCTTCTCGCGGCTGCTGAAGGACCGCATCATCTTCATCGGGACTCCCATCGACGACACGGTGGCGAACCTGGTCGTGGCGCAGATGATCTTCCTCGAGGCTGAGGACCCCGATCGCGAGATCAACCTCTACATCCAGAGCCCCGGCGGCATGATCTCGGCCGGCATGGCGATCTACGACACCATGCAGTTCGTGAAGCCCCAGGTCTCGACGCTCTGCCTCGGCGTGGCCGCGAGCATGGCGACGGTGCTGCTCTGCGCCGGCGCCACCGGAAAGCGCTACGCGCTGCCGAACGCCCGTGTCATGATCCACCAGCCGCTCGGCGGCACGCAGGGGCAGTTCACGGACATCGAGCTCTACTCGAAGGAAATGGCCAAGATGCGCGACCAGCTCTACACGATCATGGCCAAGCACACGGGCCAGCCGTTCGAGAAGCTCGTGAAGGACTGCGACCGCAACAACTGGATGAGCGCGGACGAGGCGAAAGCCTACGGGCTCATCGACGAGATCATCGAGAAGCGCAAGTAGCCGATCCCGGGCGGCCGCGCGGCCGCCCCACGAAGCCCAGGCAGGCTCGGGGACGAAAACGACATGAAGAAGCGCATCGCCACGCCTCACCCGATTCGCTGCTCCTTCTGCGGACGCGGCCAGGACGAAGTCGCGCGCCTCGTCTCGGGACCATCGGTCTACATCTGCAGCGAGTGCGTGAAGCTCTGCAACGACATCCTCGAGGGCGAGATCGAGCGCGAGCAGCCGTCGGCCACGGGCCAGCTGCCGAAGCCGTCGGAGATCAAGCGCATCCTCGACGAGTACGTGGTGGGGCAGGGCATGGCCAAGAAGGCGCTCGCGGTGGCCGTCTACAACCACTACAAGCGCATCTATTCGCCGGTGGGCGCCAACGACGTCGAGCTCGAGAAGTCGAACATCCTGCTCATCGGCCCGACGGGCACCGGCAAGACGCTGCTCGCGCGGACGCTCGCGAAGGTGCTCAAGGTGCCGTTCGCGATCGTGGACGCCACGAGCCTGACCGAGGCCGGCTACGTCGGTGAGGACGTCGAGAACATCCTCGTGCGGCTGCTCCAGTCGGCGGACTTCAACCTCGTGAACGCCGAGCACGGGATCGTCTACATCGACGAGATCGACAAGATCTCCCGCAAGAGCGAGAACCCGAGCATCACGCGCGACGTCTCGGGCGAGGGCGTCCAGCAGGCGCTGCTGAAGATCCTCGAGGGCACGGTCGCGAACGTTCCGCCGCAGGGCGGGCGCAAGCACCCGCAGCAGAAGTACATCGAGGTGAACACGAAGGACATCCTGTTCATCTGCGGCGGGGCCTTCGAAGGGCTCGACAAGGTCGTCGAGCGCCGGGTCGGGCAGAAGGTGCTGGGCTTCGGCGCGGACATCAAGAGCAAGAAGCAACGGAACGCGGGCGAGATCATGGCGCTCGTGGAGCCGGAGGACCTGCTCCACTACGGCCTCATCCCCGAGCTGGTCGGGCGCCTGCCGGTCGTCGGCACGCTCGAGTCGCTCGACGAGGACGCGCTGGTGCGCATCCTGACCGAGCCCAAGAACGCGATCACGAAGCAGTACGCGAAGTTCCTCGAGATGGAGGGCGTCAAGCTCGACTTCACCGAGGACGCGCTGCACGCGATCGCGGCGCTCGCGATCCAGCGCGGCACCGGCGCCCGGGGCTTGCGCGCCGTCATCGAAGAGGCGATGCTGGAGGTCATGTACGACATTCCTTCGCGGTCGGACGTGATCGGCTGCACGATCTCGAAGGAGTGCATCCAGAACCACGCACCGCCGCTGCTGACGTTCCGCGGCGAGCGCGAGAAGCGTCGCAAGGAAGCCTGACCGCCCCCGGGGCAGCGCCCCGGGACGCGGGACGTCGTGGGCCGGCCGCCTTCGCGACCGGCCCCGCACTTTTTCGAGGGAGACCCCGTTGGCGACGAAGTCGAAGGTGAAGCGGTCCGCGGCCCGGCCGAAGCGCACGCGCCGGGCGGCGTCGGCGAAGACGGCCGAGGCCGGGGCGTCGCACACCCTGGTGCTCGAGCGCAGCGAGGAGACGCTGCGCTTCTCGGATCGCCTGCCGCTGCTGCCGCTGCGCGACGTCGTGGTCTACCCCTTCATGACGATTCCGCTCCTCGTGGGCCGTCTGCCCTCGATCAACGCGATCGAGAAGGCCGTGGGACGCGATCGCGTGCTCTTCGTGGCCGCCCAGCGACGCAGCGAGGTGGCGGACCCGCAGCACGACGAGCTGCACAAGGTCGGCACGATCGTGCGCATCCTGCAGCTCTTCCGGCTGCCCGACGGCAGCATGCGGGTCCTCGTCGAGGGCCTCGTTCGCGCGCGGGTGGACCGCTTCCAGTGGTCGAGCGACTTCTACACGGTGCAGGTCTCGCCGCTCGACGACTCCGTGGGCCCCGGCCCCGAGGTCGAGGCGCTGCAGCGGAACGCGATGCAGCTGTTCCAGGACTACGTCCACCTGAACCGGCGGATCCCCGACGAGGTCCTCACGACCGCGTCCTCGCTCGCCGACCCCGTCCAGCTCGCCCACACGATCGCCTCGCACCTGCTCGTGAAGGTGCCCGTCAAGCAGCGCCTCCTCGAGGCCGACGGCACGGTGGCGCGGCTGCGCCTGCTCTCCGAGACGCTCGCCTCCGAGCTCGAGATCGTCCGGCTCGAGCGCAAGATCGAGGGGCAGGTGCGCTCGCAGGTGCACAAGAACCAGAAGGAGTTCTATCTCAACGAGCAGCTCAAGGCGATCCGCAAGGAGCTCGGCCACCAGAACGAGTTCACGAACGAGCTCGAGGAGCTGGGCGAGGCCATCCGCAAGGCACGGATGCCGCGAGAGGTCGCGACGCGGGCGATGAAGGAGCTGGACCGGCTCACGCGCATGAGCTTCATGTCGCCGGAGGCGACGGTCGTTCGCGGCTACATCGACTGGCTCGTGAACCTGCCCTGGCGCAAGGCCACGAAGGACAGCCTCGACATCGCGACCGTCGAGCAGGTGCTGGACGAGGACCACTTCGGGCTCAAGAAGGTCAAGGAGCGCATCGTCGAGTACCTGTCGGTGATCAAGCTCACCCGCCAGAACAAGGCGCCCATCCTGTGCTTCGTCGGCCCGCCCGGGGTCGGCAAGACGTCGCTCGGCAAGTCGATCGCCCGCGCGCTCGGCCGCCGCTTCGTGCGCGTGGCGCTCGGCGGCGTGCGCGACGAGGCCGAGATCCGCGGACACCGCCGCACGTACATCGGCTCGATGCCGGGCCGCATCCTGCAGAGCCTGCGTCGCGCGGGCAGCCGGAACCCGGTCTTCCTGCTCGACGAGGTGGACAAACTCGGCGCGGACTGGCGCGGGGACCCGGCGGCCGCGCTGCTCGAGGTGCTCGACCCCGAGCAGAACCACACGTTCAACGACCACTACCTCGAAGTGGACTTCGACCTCTCGCAGGTCATGTTCATCTGCACCGCGAACTCGCTGTACTCGATCCCGCCGGCGCTCGTGGACCGCATGGAGGTCATCCGCCTGCCCGGCTACCTCGAGACCGACAAGGTCGAGATCGCGAAGCGCTTCCTCGTGCCGAAGCAGCGCGCCGCGGCCGGCCTGGTCGAGCGCGATTTCTCCATCGACGACGAGGCGCTGCGCGAGCTGGTGAACGGCTACACGCGCGAGGCGGGCGTCCGGAACCTCGAGCGCGAGATCTCCTCGCTGTGCCGCAAGGTCGCGAAGCGGAAGGCCGGGGGGACCCTGCGGAAGGGCGCGAAGATCGGCGTCGCGCAGCTCGCGAAGCTGCTCGGCCCGAGGCGCTGGCTCGATTCGTCGGTCGAGCGCACTTCGCGGGTCGGCGTGGCGAACGGGCTCGCGTGGACGGAGACCGGCGGCGAGCTGCTGACGATCGAGGTCAGCATCCTGCCGGGCAAGGGGGACCTGCTCCTCACGGGCAAGCTCGGCGACGTCATGCGCGAGTCGGGCCAGGCCGCGATGAGCTACGCCCGGGGGCGCGCGGCGCAACTCGGGCTGGACCGGTGGTTCCACCGCGACATCGACGTGCACGTTCACGTGCCCGAAGGCGCAATGCCGAAGGACGGCCCGTCGGCGGGGATCACGATCGCGACGGCGCTGGTCTCGGCGCTCACGGGCGCGCCCACGCGCGCCGACGTCGCGATGACGGGCGAGATCACGCTGCGCGGGACCGTGCTCCCGATCGGCGGCCTGAACGAGAAGGTCGTCGCCGCGCGGCGCGCCGGGATCCGGACCGTGCTCGCGCCGAAGGCCAACGAGAAGGACTTCACCGAGATCCCCGAGGAGGTCCGCGCGGAACTGGACTTCGTCTTCGTCGAGACGATGGACCAGGTGCTCGAGCACGCGCTCGAGCGGCCCGCGCCTCCCGCCGAGCCCCCCGCGACCGGCGACCCGGCCGCGAGCTACGCCCACTGAACCGCGAGGACTCCCGCTCCATGACGACCGCGACGAACCCGGCTGCCACGACCCGCACGAGCACGCGTCCCCGCCTCTTCACCCCGGGGCCGGTCGAGATCCCGGTGCGCATCCTGCGCGCGATGTCGCAGGTCCCGCCGCACCACCGCACCGACGCGTTCCGCGCCACGGTCCGGAAGGTGAGCGAGGACCTCCGGTGGCTGCACCGCACCGAGGGCGAGGTGCTCATGCTGGCGGCCTCGGGCAGCGGCGCGATGGAGGCCTGCGTCGTGAACCTGCTGGCACCCGGCGACCACGCGCTCGCGATCGTGAGCGGCAAGTTCGGCGAGCGCTGGGCGCAGCTCTGCAAGGCTTACGGCGTGGAGCACGAGACGGTGGACGTGGCGTGGGGCCACGCCGTGGACCCGGCCGAGGTCGCGAAGCGGCTCGACGCCGATTCGGGCATCACGACCGTGTTCGCCACCCAGAGCGAGACCTCGACGGCGACGTTGCACGACGTGCAGGCGCTGGCGAAGGTGACCCGCGCCCGCGGGCGCCGGCTCGTCGTGGACGCGATCACCGGCGTCGGTGTCCACCCGCTGCCCCAGGACGAGTGGGGCGTCGACGTCGTCGTCACGGGCTCGCAGAAGGGGCTGATGTCGCCTCCGGGCATCGCCACGGTGAGCCTCGCCCCGTGGGCGCTGGACGCCATCGAGGGCGAGCGGCTGCCGCGCTACTACTGGGACCTGCGCAAGGCCCGCAAGAGCTTCCCGGCGGGGGAGACCGCGTTCACGCCGGCCGTGAGCCTGACGTTCGCGATCGAAGAGGCCCTCGCGATGATGAAGGAGGAGGGCCTCGAGAACGTGCACCGGCGCCACACGCGCCTCGCCGCCGCGGTCCAGGCGGGCGGCCGCGCGCTCGGGTTCACGCTGTTCTCGAAGAGCCCGGCCCACGGCGTCACGGCGCTCGAGCCGCCGGCCGGCGTGGACGCCGCGGGCGTGATCAAGCGACTGCGCGAGGTGCACGGCATCACCGTGGCGGGCGGGCAGGACCACATGAAGGGGAAGATGCTCCGCGTCGGCCACATGGGCGCGTACGACCTCTCGGACGCCTACGTCGTGCTCTCGGCCCTCGAGGAGTGCGTGCAGGCCGCCGGCCACCGCGCGGGCGGCGCGGTCGAGGCGGCGCGACGGGCGTGGGAGGCCGCTTGAAGGTCCTCGCCTGCGACCGGGTCGACCCGGCCGCGCTGTCCCTGCTGCGCGCCGCCGGCCACGAGGTCGCCGAGGGCAACGCGCTGAAGGGCCCGGACCTGGTCGCCGCGCTCGCGGGCGTGAGCGGCCTCGTCGTGCGCGGTGCCACGAAGGTGACGGGCGACGTGCTGCGCGCCTGCCCGGACCTCCGGGTGGTCGTGCGCGCCGGCACGGGGCTCGACAACGTGGACCGCGCCGCGGCCGAGGCGATGGGCGTCCGGGTGATGAACACGCCGAACGCCAACTCGGTCTCCGTGGCCGAGCTCGTGTTCGGCCTGCTCCTCGCGCTCGAGCGCCACATCGTCCCGGCCGCGAGCGCGCTGCAGCGCGGCGTCTGGGAGAAGTCGCGCTACCAGGGGCGGGAACTCTCCGGGCGCACGCTGGGCATCCTCGGGTTCGGCCGCATCGGCCGCGAGGTCGCGACCCGGGCGCGCGCGTTCGACCTCTCGGTCGTCTCGCACGATCCCGTCCACGGCACCACGTCCGGGGGATTCGCCTGGGTCCGCGAGCTGCCCCGCGACGAGGTGCTGCGCGTGGCGGACATCGTGACGCTGCACCTGCCGCTCAACGACCAGACGAGGGACTCCTTCGGCGCGCGCGAAATCGGCCTGATGAAGGAGGACGCCGTGCTCGTGAACTGCGCCCGGGGCGGCGTCGTGAACGAGACCGCACTCCACGACGCGCTCGCCTCGGGCCGCCTCCGCGCCGCGGCCTCCGACGTCTTCGCGACCGAGCCGCCGCCCGCGGAGCACCCGCTGCTGGCGCTGCCGAACTTCCTGCCCCTGCCGCACCTCGGCGCCTCGACGGCCGAAGCGCAGCGGCGGGCCGGCACCGACGCGGCGCAGCTCGTGATCGACGCCCTCGCCGCGGCGGGCTGAGCGCGCGCGGCGGGCCCGCCGCGTTGCGGCTCCGTTCGCGGGGGTGATAGGCTTTCCGGCGCATTTGCACATCGCCCACCCGTCCTGCCGCCCCCGCCCGAGATTCTGGCCGTCCCCATGCACCGAGACCTGAGCCTGAGCGTCGTCATCCCCTGCTACAACGAAGAGGACGGGGTGCGCGAAGTCATCGGGCGGCTCCCGAAGATCGTGGACGAGATCGTGGTCGTGGACAACAACTCCACCGACCGGACCTCCGAGGTCGCCCGCTCGCTCGGGGCCCGGGTCGTGTTCGAGAAGCGGCCCGGCTACGGCGCCGCCTACAAGGCGGGCCTCGCCGCGGCGACCGGCGACGTGATCGTCACGATGGACGGAGACGGGACCTACCCGCCGGAGGAGATCGCCCGGCTCGTGGACACGCTGGTCGAGAAGCGCTGGGACTTCCTCTCCGGCTGCCGGTTCCCGCTGGTGGACCCGCGGGCGATGAGCGCCACGAACCGTTTCGGCAACTGGGTGCTGACGTTCACGGCGATGGTGCTGTTCTTCAAGCCGATCCGGGACAGCCAGTCCGGCATGTGGGTCTTCCGCCGGGAGATCCTGCCGAAGCTCCGGCTCACGAGCGACGGAATGCCGTTCAGCCAGGAGCTCAAGCTCGAGGCCGTCATGCGCGGCTTCCGCTTCGGGGAGGAGCACATCCCGTACGGCGCGCGCATCGGCGAGGTGAAGCTGCAGAAGTGGCGCGACGGCTGGCTCAACCTCACGTTCCTCGTCCGCAAGCGCTTCGGCCTCGTCTAGGGTCCCCCGCCCGCGACCTCCCGCGGGCCTCGCCCGCGTTGGACAGCCCCACCCCCCTTCGCTAGCTTCGCGCGTCGCTCAATCGTCCGGAGGTTCTTCGATGCCGTGCACCGTCGTGGTCGGCGCCCAGTGGGGCGACGAGGGCAAGGGCAAGATCGTCGACGCGCTCAGCGCGAAGGCGGACGTCGTCGCCCGCTACCAGGGCGGCCCGAACGCCGGGCACAGCGTGATCCACCGCGGCGAGACGCTCGTCCTGCACCTCGTGCCCTCCGGCATCCTGAACCCCGGGTGCCGCTGCCTGATCGGGAACGGCGTCGTGATCGACGCGCCGAGGCTCCGCGAGGAGGTCGAGGCGCTCGAGGCGCGCGGCCTGCCGGCCCGATCGCAGCTCGGCGTGTCGGGCTCGGCCCACCTCATCCTGCCGTACCACCGCGCGGTCGAGGCCGTGGCCGAGCAGGGACCGGGCGCGATCGGCACGACCGGGCGGGGCATCGGCTTCGCCTACCGCGACAAGGCGGGCCGCACGGGGCTGCGGGTCGCGGACCTCTGGGATCGCGAGGCCTTCGTCTCGCAGGCGGACCGCAACCTCGCCCGCCTGCGCGGCGAGTTCCCCGAAGCGGCCCCCGCGCTCGCGGAGATGACCGGCGCCTCGCTGCACGACGGCCTGCGCGAGACGGCGGCCTGGCTCGAGCCGCTCGTCTGCGACGTGTCGGCCGAGCTGCACGCGGCGTTGCGTGAAGGCCGGCGCGTGCTGCTCGAAGGGGCGCAGGGCACGCTGCTCGACGTGGACCACGGCACGTACCCCTACGTCACCTCCTCGGCCGCCAGCGCGGCCGGGGCGCCGCTGGGCGTCGGGCTCGGGCCCGCCGCGGTGGACGAGGTCGTCGGCGTCACGAAGGCCTACGCGACGCGCGTGGGGCACGGACCCTTCCCGACCGAGATGCCGGACGCCGAGGCCGCGCGGCTGCGGGAGGCGGGGGAGGAGTACGGCGCGACGACGGGCCGCCCGCGGCGCTGCGGCTGGCTGGACCTGCCCGCGCTGCGCTACGCCGCCCGCGTCAACGGCCTGACGCGTCTCGTCGTGACCAAGCTCGACGTGCTCGACGGCTTCGAGGAGGTCCTCGTCGCCACCTCCTACGAGTGCGACGGCCGCACGCTCGCCGAGTACCCGGCCTCGCGGCGCTCGCTGGCCGGCTGCCGGCCGGTGTGGCGCCGCTTCCCGGGCTGGAAGTCCGGCACGGGCGGCGCGCGACGCTGGACGGACCTGCCCGCGGACGCCAGGGGCTATCTCGAGGCGATCGAGCGGGAGGTCGGGGTCCCGATCACCGCGGTCTCGGTCGGCGCCGCCCGCGAGGCCGAGGTCGCCCGCGGCTGAGGCGCGTGCCCGGCCCGCTCCTGGCGTCGCGATGGGACTGTCAACATCCCGCCAAGTCGTCATTCGACTGACGATCTGACAGTCCCGGAACATCGGCCATCGCCTCCGGCCGACGAGCTCGACCACGGGCGGTCCGGAATCCATCCTGCGACACCGCAGCGCGGTGAGCGCGGCACCTCGTGTGGACTCGAAGGCGCCTCCCGAAGTGGCCCGCAAGTTGCCGGAGTCCGGTGAAACCGCAATCGGTCGCACGCAACGTCCCGTTCCGGATTCCCCCTGCCCTCCACGGCACCCTCCCGTGTCGCGGGGGGCATGGGGGTTCGGCGGGGCGTCTTCGTGATGCGCGGCAGGCCGTCATCCGGCCCACCGGACCGATTCGGGACGTTCACGCCCGCTCGGCGGGAGATCCGCAGCTTCGTGAGGGGAAGCCGCAATGAACGGTACTCTCGAATCCTTCCGGTACGACGACGCGACGACACGGAAGTTCCTGGTCGCGACCTGGGTCTGGGGCCTCGTGGGGATGCTCGTCGGGCTCGTCGTCGCCGTCGAGCTGGCCTTCCCGGCGCTCAACCTGTCGCGATACATCGCGTTCGGGCGGCTGCGCCCGCTCCACACGAACGCCGTCATCTTCGCGTTCGCGGGCAACGCGATCTTCACGGGCATCTACTACTCGACCCAGCGCCTGCTGAAGACCCGGATGTACTCCGACCTGCTCAGCGCGCTCCACTTCTGGGGCTGGCAGCTGATCATCGTCGCCGCCGCGATCACGCTCCCGCTCGGGTTCACGCAGTCGAAGGAGTACGCCGAGCTCGAGTGGCCCATCGACCTGGCCGTCGTGGTCGTCTGGGTGGTCTTCGCGGTCAACTTCTTCATGACGATCAAGCGCCGCCGCGAGCGCCACCTCTACGTCGCGATCTGGTTCTACATCGCCTCGATCGTCACCGTCGCGATCCTGTACATCTTCAACAACCTCTCGGTCGCGGTCGGGCCGCTGAAGAGCTACTCGATCTACGCCGGCGTGCAGGACGCGCTCATGCAGTGGTGGTACGGCCACAACGCCGTCGCGTTCTTCCTCACGACGCCGTTCCTGGGGCTCATGTACTACTTCCTGCCCAAGGCGGCGAACCGCCCGGTGTTCTCGTACCGGCTCTCCATCCTGCACTTCTGGTCGCTCGTCTTCATGTACATCTGGGCGGGCCCGCACCACCTGCACTACACGGCCCTGCCCGAGTGGGCCTCGACGCTCGGCATGATCTTCTCGGTCATGCTCTGGATGCCGTCGTGGGGCGGCGGCGTGAACGGCCTCCTGACGCTGCGGGGCGCCTGGAACAAGGTCGTCGAGGACCCGATCCTCAAGTTCTTCGTCGTCGCCGTCACGGCCTACATGATGGCGACGTTCGAGGGACCGATGCTGGCGGTGAAGGGCGTCAACGCGCTCGCCCACTACACGGACTGGGTCATCGCGCACGTGCACACCGGCACGCTCGGATGGAACGGCTTCCTGACGTTCGGCATGCTCTACTGGCTCGCGCCGCGGCTGTTCCGCGCGAAGCTGCACAGCGTGAAGCTGGCCGAGCTGCACTTCTGGCTCGCGACGTTCGGGCTGATCCTCTACGCGCTGTCGATCTACAGCGCGGGCGTCGCGCAGGGGCTCATGTGGCGCGCGTTCGACCAGACCGGCCGCCTGGAGTTCCCGGACTTCATCGAGACGACGATGAAGCTCATCCCGATGTACTGGGTGCGCGCGCTCGGCGGCGCCTTCTACATCCTCGGGGTGATTGTCTGCGGCTACAACCTGCTGCGGACCTGGCAGGCGCGCCCCGCGAAGCTCGAGGACCCGGTCGTGCAGGCGCCGCCGCTCGTGCGCGACGGCGACACGTCGGGAAAGGCCGTCTGGGCCGGCTTCACGCCGAGGGGCCACCGCCGCTGGGAGGCGCTGCCGGTGCTGTTCACCGTGTGGACGGCCCTCGCGGTGATCATCGCCTCGCTGTTCGAGATCATCCCGACGTTCCTCATCCGGACGAACGTCCCCACGATCGCCTCGGTGAAGCCGTGGACCCCGCTCGAGCTGGTCGGCCGCGACATCTACCAGCGGGAGGGCTGCTTCAACTGCCACTCCCAGATGATCCGGCCCCTGCGCTACGAAACCGAGCGCTTCGGCGAGTACAGCAAGCCGGGCGAGTTCGTGTACGACCACCCGTTCCTGTGGGGCTCGCGGCGCATTGGACCCGACCTCGGCCGGGAGGGCGGCAAGTATCCCGACCTCTGGCACGTCCGGCACATGCAGGACCCCAAGTCCATCACGCCGAAGTCCATCATGCCGCCCTATCCCCAGCTGCTCGTGGACCGCATCGACTTCGAGGGGATCCAGAGCCACGTGGACGGCCTCGCGATGCTCGGGGTGCCCTACGGCGACATCGTGACGCAGAAGCGCGCGGGGGCGCTGGCCCGCGAACAGGCGAAGAAGATCGCCGACGGCATCGCGGCCGAAGGAGGACCGGCGGGGCTCGAGGACAGGGAGATCACCGCCGTGGTCGCCTACCTGCAGCGCCTCGGGACCGACATCCGGAAGTCGGGCGGCGTCGCACGCGCGGCCGCCGGGCCGGGAGGGCGCTGAGATGGGACTCTCCGACGTGATGGGCGGCTCCGGCCTGGCGGGCTACGCCGTGGTCGCGCTCGTCCTGTTCATGCTCGCGTTCCTCGGCATCGTGATCGCCCTCTTCCGCCCCTCGAAGAAGCAGCGGATGGACGCGGCGAGCCGACTGCCCCTCGACGACGATTCCGACGGCCAGCCCGAGGAGGATTCCCGGTCATGAGCGAACCGAAGGAGAAGGACCGCCTGCTCGAGCACCGCTACGACGACATCCAGGAGTACGACAACCCGCTGCCGACCTGGTGGACGATCATCCTGTGGGCCACCGTGATCTGGGCCGTCCTCTACTGGCTCAACTTCATCCCCGGGATCGGCGAGGGCAAGGGCCGCCTGGCGAGCTACGAGGCCGACATGAAGCAGGCGGCCGAGAAGTACGGCACGGCCGAGCAGCAGGCCTCGGCGTCGATCGACGTCGCCGCCATGGTGAAGGACGTGGCGGACCCGAAGGCCGTGGCGGCCGGCAAGGCCACGTTCGCGACGACTTGCTCGCCGTGTCACCTCGCGGACGGCGGCGGCAGCATCGGGCCGAACCTGACCGACGACCACTGGATCCACGGCAACACGTACAGGGACATCCTGACCACGATCACGAACGGCGTCCCGGACAAGGGCATGCCCACGTGGAGCTCGGTCCTCACGCCGGCGCAGGTGGCGGAGGTGGCGGCCTACGTGACGACGCTGCACGGCACGAAGCCCGCGACGCCGAAGGCCCCGCAGGGCGACGTGATCGGGCCGCCGGTGCCCGGCGTCGACGCGGGCGCACCCGCGGAGGGCGGTGCGCAGAAGTAGTCCGGAGAATCCCAGGGCCGCGCAGGAGAGTCGCATGGCGGAGCATTCCGATCCCGTGCAGGCGCCCGAGCGCGTCCTGTCGACGCTCAACGCGGACGGGTCCCGTCGCCGGATCCGTCCGCGCGTCGCCGAGGGCGCCTGGTGGGGCCAGCGGCGGGTGCTGGCCTACGTGCTGATGCTGGTCTTCTTCGCGCTGCCCTACCTGCGCATCCACGGCAAGCCCTCGATCCTGCTCGACCTGCCGAAGCGCGAGTTCACGCTCTTCGGCACGACGTTCCTGCCGACGGAGACGCTGCTGTTCCTGCTGCTCGTGCTGAGCCTCGGCATCGCGATCTTCTTCGTGACCGCGATCTGGGGCCGGGTGTGGTGCGGCTGGGCGTGCCCGCAGACCGTCTACATGGAGTTCCTGTTCCGCCCGATCGAGTACGCACTCGAGGGCGGTCCGCGCGGCTCGAAGAAGTTCGACCGGCGGGGCGGCCTGCCGCCGCGGCGGCTGCTCAAGCTCGCGATCTTCCTCCTGCTGGCGATGTTCCTCGCCCACACGTTTCTCGCGTACTTCGTCGGGATCGACCAGCTCGTCCACTGGGTCCAGGGCCCGCCGTCCCACCACCCCGTCGCGTTCTTCGTCATGGGCCTGACGACCGCCTCGATCCTCCTCGACTTCGGCTGGTTCCGGGAGCAGACGTGCCTGGTCGCCTGCCCGTACGGCCGGCTCCAGACGGTGCTGTTCGACCGGCGGACGATGATGGTCGGCTACGACCCGATGCGCGGGGAGCCGCGCATGCGCGGGCTCGTGAACCGGCCCCCGGACGCGGGCGACTGCATCAACTGCGAGCTGTGCGTGCTCGCGTGCCCGACCGGCATCGACATCCGCGACGGGCTCCAGATGGAGTGCGTCCACTGCACGCAGTGCATCGACGCGTGCGACGCGGTGATGTCGCGCATCGGCCGGCCGAAGGGCCTCATCCGGTACACCAGCCGCAACGGGCTCGAGCGCTCGGGACCGCGCGGGCTGCGCGTGCGCCTGCTGCTCTACCCGGTCGCCTTCGCGCTCGTGTTCGGGCTGTTCCTCTATTTCCTCGGTTCCCGCGCGACCACCGAGGTCACGCTGCTGCGCGGCACCGGCGCGCCCTACGAGCTGAGCGACGACGGCATGGTCGTGAACCAGGTGCGCATCCGGCTCGCGAACCGGAACGCCGACACCCGCCGCTACCGGATCTCGATGATCGGCGCGCCCGACGCGAAGCTCATCGTGCCGATCAACCCGCTGCCGGTCGAGAGCCAGCGCATCGGCACCGCGAGCGTGTTCGTGATCTCGCCGCGCGGCGACTTCACGGACGGCGCCCGCAGCGTGATGTTCCGCGTGGAGGACGGGGACCGGTTCGGACGCAACTACCTCTACCGCCTGCCGGGCCCGGAGGGCCACGAAGGCGAGCGGCGCGGGGGAACGGAGCACGGCGAAGAGCGGACGGAGGAACACCGATGAAGCCCGCGACGATGTGGCCCCTGGCCGTGGTGGGCGTTCTCGCGATCACGGTCGCCGCGAACGTCTGGCTGATGTGGGCGGCCGCCGACCCGAACGGCGCCGTGGTGGAGCCGGACTACTACCGCAAGGCCGTCCAGTGGGACTCGCTGGCCGTCCGGCAGGCCCGCAGCGACGCGCTCGGCTGGCGGGCGGACGCGACGATCGGCCCCGAGTCCGGCGGCCGGGCGCACGTGCGCGCGACGCTCGCCGACTCGCTCGGCGCGCCGGTCGAGGGTGCCGAGGTCGAGCTCGAGGCCGTGCACAACCTCGACGGCGCGCGCCACGTGCGGGCGACACTGGGTGAGACCTCGCCCGGCACCTACGAAGCCGACGCTGCGCTGGACCGCCGCGGGATGTGGGAACTGCGCCTCACCGCCCGCCGGGCGGGGGAGGAGTTCCTCGCGAGCCTGCGGCGCGACGCCCCGGCGGGCCCGCGGCCATGATCGCGCTCGCCGGATCGGTGCTCGTCGCGAGCCTGCTCGGCAGCCCGCACTGCGCCGGCATGTGCGGCGGCTTCGTCTGCTTCTACGCCGCCCAGGGCGGCCGCGGCCAGGCGCTCGCGCACGTGGCCTACAACCTGGGCCGCCTGCTCGCCTACGCCGCGCTCGGCGCGCTCGCGGGCGCGCTCGGTCGCACGCTCGACCAGGCCGGGGCGGCCGCCGGGCTCCACGGCACGGCGGCCGTCGCCGCCGGCGCGGTCATGGTGGTCTGGGGCGGGGCCTCGCTCCTGACCGCGCTCGGCGCGCGGCTGCCGCGGGCCCACGCGCCGGCCTTCCTCCGCACGCGCTTCGCGGGCGCCGTGCGCGCCGTGCACGCCCAGCCGCCGGTCGTGCGCGCGCTCGTCGTCGGGCTGGTGACGGCGCTGCTGCCCTGCGGCTGGCTGTGGGTCTACGTCGCGACGGCCGCCGGGACCGGCGGGCCCGCGAGCGGCGCGCTCGTGATGGCCGCGTTCTGGCTCGGCACCGTGCCCGTGCTCGCGGGCCTCGGGATCGCGGCCCAGCGGCTGCTCGATCCGGTGCGCCGCCGGCTGCCGATCGTCACGGCCGGGGTGCTGGTGGTGCTCGGGCTCGCGACCATCGGCGGGCACTTCCACATGGCGTCGGCGAAGGGCGGCCACTGCGCGCAGTGCGGGAAGGAGGCCGCGTCGAAGGAGGCCGCGCCGCAGGGGGCCCCGGTTGGGGACCGCTGACGCCGGGACGGAGACGCCCGCCCTCGAGGAGCGCCGGGGCGCCGCGCAGGTCCTGTGCGCCCACTGCGGGCTGCCCGTTCCCGCCGGGCTCGCGCACGAGCAGCCCGCATTCTGCTGTGGCGGCTGCCGGACGGCCTGGGATGTGCTCCACGACACCGGCCTCTCGCGCTACTACGACCTCTCCGAGCGGCGCCTCGAGCGCGTCGAGGCGAGCGGGCGGACGTTCGAGGAGTTCGACCACCCGGCTTTCCGTGAGCTGTGGGTGCGCGGTCTGGCGGGCGGGCTCTGTGAAACGGACCTTTACCTCGAGGGCGTGCACTGCGCCTCGTGCGTCTGGCTCGTCGAGCGCACGCCGCTCGCCGTGGCGGGCGTGGCGCGCGCCGAGCTCGACCTCGCGCGCGGCATCGTGCGGCTCGCCTGGGACCCCGCGCGCACGCGGCTCTCCTCGGCGGCGCGCTTCCTCGACACGCTCGGCTACCGGCCGCACCCGTTCCGCGGCGCGCGCGCCGACCGGCTGCGCCGCGCCGAGGACCGCGCCGCCCTCGTCCGCATCGGCGTCGCGGGCGCGATCGCGATCAACGTCATGCTGCTCGCGGTCGCGCTCTACAGCGGGCAGTTCTCGGGCATGGAGGCGCCGTTCGAGCGGTTCTTCCGCTGGCTGAGCCTCGCGCTCGCGACGCCGGCGCTGCTCTGGCCCGGGCGGGTCTTCTTCCGCGGCGCGCTCTCCTCGCTGCGGACCCGCACGCTCCACATGGACGTGCCCATCGCGCTCGCGCTCGCCGCCGGCTTCCTGCGCGGCACGGCGAACACGATCTCGGGGACGGGGCCCGTCTACTTCGACGGCCTCACGGCGCTCGTCTTCCTGCTGCTCGTGGGCCGGTTCCTGCAGACCCGGGCGCAACGCGCCGCGGCCGACTCGGCGGAGCTGCTCCACGCGCTCTCGCCCGCCGTGGCGCGCGTGCTCGAGGACGGCGGCGCGCGCGAGGTGCCGGCCGCGGCGCTCGTGCCCGGCATGCGCGTCGAGGTGCGCCACGGCGAGACGCTGCCCGGCGACGGCGTCGTCGCCGCGGGCGAGGCGCGGATCGACCGCTCGCTGCTCACCGGCGAGTCGCGCCCTCAGCCCGTCCGCCCCGGCGACGAGGTCTTCGCGGGCACGGTCGTGCACGGCGCCACGCTCGAGATCCGCATCGGGACCGCCGGCGAGTCCACGCGCGTCGCCCGGCTGCTCGCCGACGTCGAGCGGAGCGCCGCGCGGCGGGCGCCGGTCGTGCGCGCGGCGGACCGGCTCGCCGGGTGGTTCGTCGGCGCAGTGCTCGCGCTGGCCGCGGTCACGTGGTGGGCGTGGCACGGCGCCGACCCGGCGCGCGCGTTCGACCACGCGATCGCGCTGCTCGTCGTGACCTGCCCGTGCGCGCTCGCGCTCGCGACGCCGCTCGCCATCACGGTCGCCGTCGGCCGGGCGGCGCGGGCCGGAATCCTCGTCCGTGGCGGCGACGCGCTGGAGGCGCTCGCGAGACCGGGCCTGCTCGTGCTCGACAAGACCGGGACGCTCACCGAGGGCCGCACCTCGCTCGTCGAGTGGACCGGCGACGATCGCGTGCGCGGCGCGGTGCTCGGGCTCGAGCGGCACTCGGCGCACCCGATCGCCGCCGGCTTCGCCGCCGCGTGGCCGGGCGTTCCCGCGGAAGCGGCGTCCGCCGTCGGGAGCACGACCGGCGGCGGCCTCGAGGGCCTCGTGGAAGGGCGCCGGATCGTGGTGGGCTCGCCCGCGTTCGTGATCGCGCGCGCCGCCGATCCCGCAGGCCTCGCCGCCACGCGGCGCGCCGGCCTGACGCCGGTACTGGTCGCGGCGGACGGCGTCGTCGTGGCGCGCGCCGGCTTCGGGGACGCCGTTCGGCCCGACGCGGCCGCGGCGCTGGCGGCGCTCCGGGCGAGCGGCTGGCGCACGCGGCTGCTCTCGGGCGACGACCCCTCGGTCGCCGCGGCGGTGGGGGGGGCGCTCGGATTCGCGCCCGACGAGTGCGCGGGGGGCGCTTCGCCCGAGGACAAGCTGGCCGAGGTCGAGGCGCTGGAGTCGCGCGGCGAGCGCGTCGTGATGGTGGGCGACGGCGTCAACGACGCGGCGGCGATCGCGCGCGCCACGGTGGGCGTGGGCGTGAAGGGCGGCGCGGAGGCGTGCCTCGCGGCGGCCGACGTGTTCCTCGCGCGGCCGGGCGTCGCGCCGCTCGCGGCGCTCGCCGACGGCGCGGCGCGCACGCTGGGGGTGATCCGGCTCGGGATCGCGATCTCGGTCGTCTACAATCTCGCCGGTGCGTCACTCGCGGTCGCGGGGCTCATCAGCCCGCTCGTCGCCGCCCTCATGATGCCGGCGAGCTCGCTGACCGTCGTGCTCGTCGCCTGGCGGGGCCGCACGTTCGAGGGCTCGTTCCGATGAGCGTCTTCTACATCGTGCTCCCGCTGGCCCTGCTCGTCGTGGCCGCGGGCGTCGCCGCCTACGTCTGGGCCGCGCGCTCGGGCCAGTTCGACGACACCACGACGCCGCCGGTCCGCACCGTGCTCGACGACGACGAGCCGGCGCCCGGGGAAGACGCCGACCCGAAGCGGGGCTGAGGCGGCGCGCCCGTCGCGCCCCGGCGGCCCCTTGGACGGCGGGCGCCGGTTCGCCTAACCTGCGATGCGCATCACCCTGCAGAGGGGCACGTCCTGCGCCCGAGGCGCGAGGAGCGGCGCTCCAGACCTGCGGGCGACTGTGCCGCACCTCATCGGCCGTGCGCGCGACGACCAGGACGCGGTGCTCGCGCGCCGACGAACCGGTTTCAACGTACCTGAAGCGGGAAGGCGCCCCCCCGGCGTGCCGCGGCCCTCAGGGCCCGCGACCCGGGTCTCACGCCCGCCCGGATCATCACGGCCCCGCGACGCGCGGGGAGCCGTTCGAAAGGAAGGCCTCCATGAAGCTCCGCCTCACCATCCTCCTCGCGTTCGCGGTCGCCCTCGCCTATGCGGCCTCGGTGGGCTGCGGCGGCAGCAAGCCTGCCGAAGAGGGCTCGACGTCGTCCGAGACCCCGGCCACCACGTCGGAGACGGCGGCGGCGCCGGAGAGCAGCCAGGTGCTGGCGAAGTCGCTCTACGACGACGGCCCGCGCGCGTTCGACTCGCCCGTCGACGCGAAGGCCGCGGCGGCCGGCGAGAAGCTCTTCACCTCCAAGGGCTGCACGGTCTGCCACCACTGGGGCCAGAAGTTCACCGGCCCGAACCTGGAAGGCGTGACGAAGCAGCGCACCGCGTCGTGGATGGAGCACCAGATCCTCGACCCGATCAACATGGTCAAGACCGACCCGATCTCGCACCAGCTCTTCACCGAATACAAGCTCCAGATGACGAACCAGGGGCTGACGCCGGAAGAGGCGAAGCAGGTCGTCGAGTACCTGAAGAAGCGCGACAAGGAAGGCAAGTAGCCGCCCGCAGGCGGAGCGAAGGACGGCGGCCGCCGGCGCAAAGCGCCGGCGGCCGCTTCGCGTTCGGGGCCCCATGTGCGCGCCTTGTGCCGGCATGGGGCGCTCGGTAAGGTCCGCGCCCGTCAGGGCGCGCCGCGAGCGGTCCGCCCACACATCGAGTGACCCGTTAGCTCAGTCGGTAGAGCACCTGCCTTTTAAGCAGGGTGTCGCTGGTTCGATCCCAGCACGGGTCACCAATTTACGGGTTTGGGGCTGGGCTCTGCGCCCCCGTCTGGGCGGCCGGCGTCCAAGGCTTGCCCCGGCTCCCCGCGTCAGTTTCTTGCAAACCGATTTCCGTGGCCCCCGCATCTACAGACGTCGTAATGTCGCGCGGGCATGGACTTGCCCGCGGGGCGTCAGACCTCGAGGTCGCTATCGGA
>CAZPVG010000025.1:0-52796 GCA_964589945.1 uncultured bacterium | reverse complement strand
TTGCATGCCTAATCCACGCCGCCAGCGTTCGTTCTGAGCCAGGATCAAACTCTCCATGGTAAAAATGGAGATACATGCACGCGGAGCTGGCGCCCCACGCACACGGATCGTGCAAGGTAAACACGCCGGCATGCCAGACTGCGGCCTGCCGACGCGGACTTGCCGGGCCTTCAAAGTCACGTGCGCTATTCAATTTTCAAAGATCGGAGACACGTCAAACGCTTCCCGCGTGGCGAGAAGCGGACGGGGAACCTAGCCTGTTTCGAAGAGTAGGTCAACTGACTTTTTCGAGGTGGGCTCTGTTCCTGCAGTGCGGGCAATGTAGTTGCCGTCTCTCAGGCTGTCAAGGTCGCTTGTGAAACTATCCTCAATGTGCTGCCAAACAACATCTTACGGCGACACGAGCGCCGAGACTCCCTCGGTTCTTCCCCAAAGTCACCTCCAGCCGGAGCCCCCACCGGCCCCCCGGCCGGGCGCCGCGCCCGACGGCGGCCTCGTCCCCCTTCTGCGCTGGACTTTGGCGCGCCGCAGTGAGATACGGGAGCCGACCCATCACCATGGACGGCCTCCAGCGGCGCGGTATGCGGGGTCGTTTCCCAGGCCGCCCGGCCCGCATCGGAGCCCAGGACGCAGATGAGCATCGCCCCCGGCATTCTCGAGGAGTTCCGTGCCCGCGGCCTCCTGCACCAATTCACGTTCGCGGATCAGCCCGACTGGCTCTCGCGCCAGGCCGTGACGATGTACGCGGGCTTCGACCCGACGGCGGACAGCCTTCACATCGGGCACCTGCTCCCCGCGCTCGGGCTCGCGCGCCTGCAGCGCTCGGGCCATCGCCCCATCGCGGTGGTCGGGGGCGGAACCGGCCTCATCGGCGACCCCAGCGGCAAGGGCTCCGAGCGCCCGATGCTCTCGCGCCCGGAGATCGAGGCCAACACCGCCGGCATCGCGGCGCAGCTGAGGCGCCTGCTCGACTTCGAAGGGGATCGCGGCGCCGTGCTCGTGGACAACGCCGAGTGGCTCTGCCGCCTGGGGCTCGTGGACTTCCTGCGGGACATCGGGAAGCACTTCACGGTCAACACGATGGTCCAGCGGGACTCCGTGCAGCTGCGGCTCGCGACCGAGCAGGGGATCTCGTTCACCGAGTTCACTTACGCGCTGCTCCAGGCGTACGACTTCCTGGAGCTCTTCGACCGATACGGGTGCCGGCTCCAGATCGGCGGGAGCGACCAGTGGGGCAACATCCTCGACGGTCGTGAGCTCGTTCGCGTGCTTCGCGGCGAGGAGGCCCACGGCCTCACGCAGGTGCTGGTCACGAAGTCGGACGGCTCGAAGTTCGGGAAGTCCGAGTCCGGAAACGTCTGGCTCGACCCGAAGCGGACGAGCCCTTACCGGTTCCACCAGTTCTGGCTGAACGTCGACGACGCCGACGCGGTGCGTTACCTCAAGTTCTTCACGTTCCTGACACTCGAGGAGATCGCCGGGATCGAGACTCGTCACCTCGCCGATCCCGCCCGGCGCGAGGCCCAGCGGGCGCTCGCGGACGCGGTCACGGGCATGATCCACGGCGAGGAGGCCGTGCGTTCGGCCCGGCGCGCAGCAGCCGTGCTGTTCGAGGGCGGGGACCTGCGCGAGCTCAGTCCCTCCGAACTCGAGGACAGCCTGAGCGAAGCCCCGCGCGTCTCCGCGCCCCGGGCCGACCTCGGTTCACCGCGGCTGGACCTGCCGAGTGCACTGGTGCTGGCCGGGCTGGTACGTTCGAAGGGCGAGGCGAGAACGCACATCCAGAACGGTGCGGTCGCGGTCAACCAGCGGATCGAGCAGGACGTCCGGCGCATCCTGTCGGCCGGCGACCTGCTGGCGGGCCGCTACGTGCTCCTTCGCCGCGGCAAGAAGAACTACAGCCTGATCGAACTGGCCGATTGAGTCCACGCGCCGCGCGCTTGCTCCCGGTCCGCGTACGCCCCTAGGCTGGTCGCGCGAAAGGAGTCGCTCACCCCGACATGTCCAACGCAGCCCTCAGCGCCGCACGGCGCTTCCCCTGGAAGATCTTCACCGCGGTCGTCCTCATCGTCGTCTTCGGCTCCGCCGGGGCGGTGTTCGGCCTCGTGCAGTGGCTGCGGCGCGACCTGCCCACGCCCGAGCAGGTTGCGTCCGTGCAGGCCCCGGTCAAGACACTCGTGTACGACGCGCGCGGCCGCGTGCTCCACGAGTTCTACCGCGAGAACCGCTCGCCCGTCCCCCTGCGCAGCATTCCGCGCAACCTCGTGAACGCCACCCTCTCGACCGAGGACCGCAATTTCTTCACGCACTGGGGGGTGGACCTGTGGGGCATCGCCCGCGCGGCGGTGACCGATCTGCTCCACCGGCGCCGGGCGCAGGGTGGAAGCACGATCACCCAGCAGCTCGCGCGCAACCTCTTCCTGACGCACGAGCGCACGTTCACGCGCAAGCTCAAGGAAGTGGCGCTCGCCATCGAGCTCGAGCGGAACTATTCGAAGGAGCAGATCCTGGAGATGTATTTCAACCAGATCTACTTCGGCGAGGGCGCCTACGGTGTCGAAGCGGCTTCGAAGACCTATTTCAGCAAGCCGCTGAGCGAGCTATCCCTCTCGCAGTGCGCCCTGCTGGCGGGCATCCCGGCCAACCCGAGCCTCTATTCGCCCCGCCGGCGACCGAAGGCGGCCGAGGCGCGGCGCGGCAAGGTGCTTCGGAACATGCTGGCCACGAAGGCGATCACGCAGGTCCAGTACGAGCGTGCGCTGCACGACCCGCTGGGCGTGACCCCGCTCCGCTACGACAACGACCGGGCCGCCTACTTCGTCGAGATGGTGCGTCTCTACCTCGACGACAAGTACGGCTCGAACGCGGTCTACGAGGGTGGCCTGAAGGTCTACACGACGCTCGACATGGACCTGCAGCAGCTGGCGGAGCGCTCGGTCGAAAAGGACCTCGAAGGCCTCGAGTCCGATCTGAGGCTCAAGGTGACCCTCGCGTCCTTCACCGCCGCCGCCGAGGCCGGCAGCACGAGCACCGGCAGCACGCCGTACCTGCAGGGCGCACTCGTGGCGCTGGACCCGCGCAACGGCTACGTCCGGGCCCTCGTGGGCGGGCGCAACTGGAGCCAGAGCAACTTCAACCGCGCGACCCAGGCCCTTCGCCAGCCCGGCTCGGCGTTCAAGCCCTTCGTCTACACGGCGGCGATGGACAACGGCTTCCGTCCGACCGACATCATCATCGACGAGCCGGTCTCCTTCCCGGGCGGTGACGGCAAACCGTACGAGCCCGCGAACTACGACCACACCTACCGCGGCCCCGTCACGCTCCGCTACGCGCTGCAGCAATCCATCAACGTTCCGGCAGTCAAGCTGCTCCGGAAGGTGGGCGTCTCGCTCGTGGCGTCCTATGCGCGGCGCATGGGCATCAAGACCAAGCTCGGCCAGAACCTGTCGTTGGCGCTCGGCAGCAGCGAGGTCACGCTCATGGAGCTGTGCTCGGCGTACGCCGTGCTCGCCGACCGCGGGGTGCGGAACGAGCCGCTCTACGTCCTGAAGGTGGAGGACCGCAACGGGAATGTGCTCGAGCGCAACGCGCCGAGACCGTTCGAGGTCCTCTCCGAGGGCACGGCGGCGACCATGACTTCGATGCTCCAGAGCGTCATGGACCACGGCACTGGCTACGGTGCCCGGGCCCGCGGCTTCACGGCCCCGGCGGCCGGCAAGACCGGCACGATGGACGACTACATGGACGCGTGGTTCGTCGGCTACGTGCCGAGCCTCGTCTGCGGCGTCTGGGTCGGGTACGACGAGAAGAAGACGATCGGTCGCGGGATGACCGGCAGCCGCGCGGCACTCCCGATCTGGACCGATTTCATGATGGGCGCGACGCGCGGCACCCCGCCCGAGAGCTTCCCCCTGCCCGCGGGAACGGTCACACGGCTCGTCTGCGCGGAGTCCGGGATGCTGGCGACGGACGCCTGCCCGAACACCACCACGGAGATGTTCGCCGAGGGCTCCGAGCCGACCGAGTACTGCACGACTCACCCCGGCCGGCCGCTCGAGCCCGGCGGGAAGCTCGCGCCGCCACCGCCGCCGACCGACCTCCGCAAGCTGGACCGGCTCCAACGCACGAAGGACCGCGAGCGCATCCACTCGTGAGCGGGCGGGGGCCCCGCCCCCGCTCAGGTCACGCGCTCGAGCACCAGCGGCGGCGGCGGGGGCGCCGCGTCGGCGACCCGGAAGCACGCCGCCGCCCGCGCGACCGCCTTCGCGTCGGCGGCCGGCAGGTGCAGCTCGGCGATCGCCTCGCCGCGGCGAACCCGGTCGCCGGGCCTTCCGCGCACGACGAGGCCCACGCGGGGGTCGATCTCGTCCTCCTTCGCCCTCCGGCCGCCCCCCAGCGAGACGACCAGCTCGCCCACGGCGAAGCAGTCGCAGCCCGCGAGCACGCCGTCCGCCGGGCTCGGCACGGGTACGACGACCGGCGCCGGGTGGAGCCGCTCCGGGGCCTCGAGCGCCGCGGCGTCGCCGCCCTGGGCGCTGACCAGCTCGAGGAAGCGCTCCCACGCCGCGCCGGAATCCAGCTCCTGCGCGGCTCGGGCCGCGGCCGAGGCGGTGTCCTTCTCGGATCCGGCGAGGCACAGCATCTCGGCCGCGAGCTCGAGCGTGAGCGCGCGCGTGTCCGCGGGCCCTCCCCCGCGCAGCGTCTCGCAGGCCTCGCGCACCTCGAGGGCGTTGCCCACCGCGCCCCCGAGCGGCCAGTTCATGTCGGTGACGAGCGCCGAGGCGGCCGCGCCCAGAGACCGCGAGGTCGAGACCAGCCGCTTCGCCAGGCTGCGGGCGGCCTCGGGCGTCTTCATGAACGCGCCGCTGCCGCACTTCACGTCGTAGACGATGGCGCGCGCGCCCTCCGCGATCTTCTTGCTCACGATGCTCGAGACAATGAAGGGCTCGAACTCGACCGTGGAGGTGACGTCGCGCAGGGCGTACAGGAGCCCGTCGGCAGGCGCGAGGTCGGGGCCCTGCCCGACCATCACGACCCCGATCCGGGCCAGCTGCGCCTCGAGCCGGGCCGGGTCCAGCGTGGTGCGGAACCCGGGGATGGACTCGAGCTTGTCGAGCGTTCCGCCCGTGTGCCCGAGGCCCCGGCCCGAGACCATGGGCACCAGCACGCCGCAGGCGGCGACGAGAGGGGCGAGCATGAGCGAGATCTTGTCGCCCACGCCGCCGGTCGAGTGCTTGTCCGCCGTGGGACGGCCGAGGGCGCTCCAGTCGAACGCCCGGCCGGAGTGCAGCAGCGCGGCGGTGAGCGCGTCGGTTTCCGACTCGTCCAGCCCGTTGAGGAACGCCGCCATGAGCCAGGCGCTCATCTGGTAGTCGCGCACGCGCCCTTCCCGGTAGGCCGTCACGAACTCCTGCAGGTCACCCGGAGCGTGCGCCCGCCGGTCGCGCTTCGCGCGGAGGAACTCCCGGACGTCGAGCACGGGTCAGTACCCCTTGCCGCCGGCCGCCTCGCCGCGGACGATCTTCACGCCGGCCGATGCGCCGATGCGCGTGGCGCCGGCGGCGACCATCTTCTCGGCGTCGTCGCGCGTGCGGACGCCCCCCGAGGCCTTCACGCCCATCTCGGGCCCGACGGTCTCGCGCATCAACTGCACGTCCTCGACGGTCGCCCCGCCGCCGGCGAACCCGGTCGAGGTCTTCACGTAGTCGGCGCCGGCCGCTTTCGCGAGCGTGCAACCCATGACCTTCTCGTCCCTCGTCAGCAGCGAGGTCTCGAGGATCACCTTGACCACGATGTCCTTGCCCGCCGCCTGGACGACCCCGTGGATGTCCTGCTCGACCAGCGCGTAGTCCCGGGACTTGAGCGCGCCGATGTTGAGCACCATGTCGATTTCCTCGGCCCCCTGCTCCACGGCGCGCCGGGCCTCGTAGGCCTTGATGTCGGGAAGGTGCGCGCCGAGCGGGAATCCGATCACGGTGCAGACCTTGACCCCGCTGCCCCGCAGGCGTTCACGGCAGAGCGCGACCCAGTTCGGGTTCACGCACACCGACGCGAAGCAGAACTGCGCGGCCTCGCCGCAGAGCTGCTCGATCTCCTCCCGCGTGGCGTCCGGTTTGAGCAGCGTATGGTCGATGAGCGACGCGAGGCCGTCCGACGCGGGGCAGTAGCCCATCGTCGCGACGACGCGCGACGCGCCGGCCTCCGCAAGGGCGCGGGTCTCCTCGGGACCGCGTACGCCCGTGACGCCCCAGTTCCGGCAACGCTCGCAGGTCGCGGGGTCGTGCACGACCGCCCCCACCGGGAGCGCCGCGACGGCCGCGCCCGAGGCCGCATGCGAGGCGGGCGCGGATGCGGACGCGGGCTCGCGCAGGGCCTCCAGGACCTGGCGCGTGATCAGTTCGACGAGCTGCTCGCGCTCGCGGCTCACGGGCGAGCCGCCTTCCTGCGCAGCCGGAACGCGTCGGCGAGCAGGGTCTTCAGGCTGCGACGGACGACCCGTCCCCGCGCGTCCCGGAAGTAGACCGGCAGCCGCGGCGCGAACTCGTGCAGCACCTGCCGGCACGCCCCGCAGGGCGCGGAGCCCTGGCGCGGGCCGGCCGTGACCGCGATGGCGACGAAGTCCCGCTCGCCCTCGGAGACCGCCTTGAAGACGGCCGTGCGCTCGGCGCAGCAGGCGAGCCCGAAGGACGCGTTTTCGACGTTGCAGCCGTGTACGACGCGGCCGGACCGGGTCAGCAGCGCCGCGCCCACGGCGAAGCGGGAGTAGGGCGAATAGGACGACCGGCGGGCCTTCTCGGCCTCCGCCATCAACTCGCGGGGTGTCACGCTTTCAGCTCCTCGAGAAAACTCGTGCCGTGACGGGGCGTCACGAGCCTAAACAGGTCGGACAGTGTCGCACCGAGGTCGGCGAACGTCGAACGCGTCCCGAGGTCCGCCCCCAGGCGGACGCGGCGGCCGGCCGCGAGGAACGGCACGTATTCGCGCGTGTGGTCGGTGCCCGGGTGCGTGGGGTCGTTGCCGTGATCGGCCGTCACCCACACCATCTCATCGTCCCGCAGGCCGGGAAGGAAGTGGCCGAGCGAGTCGTCGAACGATTCGAGCGCGCGCGCGAAGCCCGCCGGGTCGTTGCGGTGCCCGTACTGGGTGTCGAAGTCCACGAGGTTGGCGAACACGAGGCCTTCGCCCGGCCGCTTCACGAGGTCGAGCAGGACCTCCTGCCCTTCGGCGTTCGACTTCGTGTGGATCGCATCCCCGACGCCCCGGCCCGCGAACAGGTCGTCCACCTTGCCCACGGTCGTGACGCGATGGCCGCCCCGCAGGAGGCCGTCGAGCACCGTGGGCTCGAGGGGCTCGAGCGAGTAGTCGCGCCGGTTCGGGGTGCGCACCCAGGCCCCCTCCGTGCCCACGAACGGACGGGCGATCACGCGCCCCACGGCGTGTTCCCCGGTCAGCATCTCCCGCGCGGTCCGGCAGGCGGCGTAGAGCTCCTCGAGGGGCACCGTCTCCTCGTGGGCGGCGACCTGGAAGACCGAGTCGGCCGACGTGTAGACGATGTACCGCCCGGTCGCCCGGTGCTCCGCGCCGAGCCGGGCGATGATCTCGGTGCCGGAGGCCGGGCCGTTGCCGAGCCAGCCGCGGCCGACCCGTTCCGACCACCGGTCGAGCAGCTCCACGGGAAAGCCCCGGGGGTAGGTCGGGAACGGGCGCTCGAGGACGAGCCCCATCATCTCCCAGTGCCCCGTCGTGCTGTCCTTGCCGGACGAGCGCTCGGCGAGCCGCGCGCGCGCGCCGCGTGTGTCTGCGAGGCCGCGGACGCCGGGCAGCGGCATCAGGCGCCCGAGCCCCAGCGACTCCATCACGGGCAGCGCCAGGCTCCCCGCGTGGGCGGCGACGTGGCCCAGGGTGTCCGCTCCGCGGTCCCCGTACTGGTCCGCGTCGGGCAGGGCTCCCATGCCGACCCCGTCCAGCACGATCAGGAAGACCCGCACGCTCATCCCGCCACCCCCGATGCCGTCCCCTCGCGCATCCGCACGTAGTCGTCCGCGGCCGCGGTCCATTCCGGGCGCTCGCCGACCAGGGTCGTCACGCGCACCGCGCGCCCGCCGCTCCGATAGAGCCGCGCGACACGCTTGCCGATCGTGCACATCACCTCGTAGGGCAGCGTCTCGCTCCACGCCGCGACGTGCTCGACCGGCAGCGTCGCGCCGTCCTGCTCGCCGAAGAGCACGACCTCGTCGCCGACGGCGATGTCCGGCACGTCGGTGAGGTCGATCATCGTGAGGTCCATCGTGACGCGTCCCACGATCGGGACACGGCGGCCGCGCGCCAGCATCTGGCCGCGGTTCGAGAGCAGCCACGAGTAGCCGTGTCCGTAGCCCGTCGGGACGACGCCGATGCGGCTCGGCCGCGAAGTGACGAACGTGCGCCCATAGCTCACGGGCGTCCCCGCGGGCAGGTCGCGCACCTGCACGAGGCGGCTGCGCAGCGACATCACGGGGGCGAGATCCAGCTTCGCGGCGTCGCGCGGCGGGTGCACGCCGTAGGCGATGAGCCCGACCCGAACGAGGTCGAGCCGAGCCTCGGGCAGGTTGACCACCGCGGCGCTGTTCGCGGCGTGCGCCCGGGGCGGGGCGAGTCCCCGGGCCGCGAGCCGCGCGACGATGGCGCGGTAACGCTCGAGCTGCCCGCGGGCGAACGAGAGGTCCTCGGCGTCCGCGTCCGGGAAGTGCGTGTAGACGCTCGCGAGGCGCAATCCGGGAAGCGCCGCGACGCGCGCGACGAAGGCCTCGGCCTCCTCCTCCCGCACGCCGATGCGTCCCATGCCGGTGTCGATCTCCACGTGACAGCGGACCGGCCGGTGGGCGCGCTGGGCGGCCTCCGAGAGGGTCCGGGCGAAGCCGTCGTCCACGATCGTGGGGTCGATGCCGTGGTCCACGGCCACGTCGATCTCGGCTTCGAGAAGCGGCGAGAGGGCGACGATCGGCAGCGGACAGCCCGCCAGGCGGAGCTGGAGGCCCTCGTGGAGCGTGGCGACTCCGAGCTGCGAAACCCCCTCGCGCTCGGCCGCGGCCGCCATCTCGCGGGCGCCGTGCCCGTAGGCGTCCGCCTTCGCCACGAGCAGGATCTCGCACCCGGACCCGATCGAGCCGCGGATCGCCCGCAGGTTCGAGGCGAATCGGTCGAGGTCGACTTCCACCCAAGTGGATACGGGCATCGGCACGCGTCGTCTCCGTTTCCGCGCCGCCGGACGGTCCCCCGGCCACGCCGAGCCGCGCAAGATACCGAGGTAGAGCCACTTCGCGCAACGGGCCCGGCCGTGACAGGGCTGTTTCCCTGTGTCAAAGTGGTCCGCGTAGTCCCTCGAGCCGCTGCGGGTATGCCATGACCATCCTCCCTCCCGACTCCGTCTTCGTGCCGCCCCCCGGAGAGCCGTCCGACTCCCGGGTCCCCGACCTCGTCACGCTCGGGGCCGCGCTCCCGCAGCTGCTCGACGCCATCAGCGATGCCGTGGTGGTGGTGGATCCCGCCGGGCGGGTCGTGGCGGCCAACCGCCGGTTCAATGCGACCTTCGGGCCCGAGGGGCGCGAGCTCGTCGGCCACCAGTGCCCGCTGGCAGGCCGCTGCACTTCGAACGGCCCGGCCCCCTACAACCGCTGCGTCGCCTGCGAGGTCACCGAGACCCGCCAGCCCCGGCGGACCCTCCAGGTGCTCCCGGACGCGTCCGGCCAGCAGCGCCGCTGGGAAGCCACGATGAACCCGATGGTGGACGCGTCGGGATGCGTGGTCAGCATCGTCGAAGTGTGGCGCGACGTCACCGAGCGCTCCCAGCTCGAGGCGCAGCTCTCGCACAGCGAGCGGCTCGCCTCGCTCGGCATGCTCGCGGCCGGCGTGGCCCACGAGATCAACAATCCCCTCGCCTCGGTCCTGGCCGGTGTCGAGAGCCTCCAGCGCTGGCTCGGCCGCGCGGACATCCCCGAGTCGGAGCGCGAGGACGCGGTCGAGGTGCTCGGGCTCCTCGAGCACGGCGCGCGGCGATGCCGCGAGACGACCGACAAGCTGCTGCTGCTCGGGCAGCCCTACGCGAGCCGGCCCGTCTGGGTGGACCTCAACCACGCCGTGCGGGACACGCTGGCGCTGCTCAGCTTCGCGACGCGGCGCCAGCACATCGAGGTCTCCGCCGAGCTCGAGCCCGACCTGCCGCAGGTCTGGGGCCGGGAATCGGCCTTGCGCGGCGTCCTGATGAACCTCTGCCTCAACGCGGTCCAGGCGATGTCGAGCGGCGGCCACCTGCGCGTCTCGACCTACCGCGTGGGCGCCGACCGCGCGGGGCTCCGGATCGAGGACGACGGACCGGGCATCGCGACGGAGCACCTGCACCGGATCTGGGACCCCTTCTTCACGACCAAGCCCGTGGGCCAGGGAACCGGTCTCGGCCTGTCCATCACCCAGCGCATCGTGGCGCGGCACGGAGGGGCGGTGCGGGTCGAGAGCACGCCGGGCGCCGGGGCCCGATTCCTGATCGAACTGCCCCTGCAGGGCAGCGGAGGAGAAAGTGTCTAAGCGCTCGCTGCTGCTCGTCGACGACGAAGCCTCGTTCCGCACTCTCATCGGCCGCGAGCTGACCCGCGCGGGCTACGAGGTCGAGGGCGCGGGAAACCTCGACGAGGCGCGCAAGGCCCTGGGTCGCCGCAGCTACGACCTCGTCCTGCTCGACGTCCGCATGCCGGACGGCTCGGGTCTCGAGCTGCTGCCCGAGATCAAGGAGCAGTGGCCCGGAACCGAGGTGCTCATGCTGACCGCGTACGGGACGGTCGAGGAGGCGATCAGCGCCATGAAGCTGGGCGCCTACGACTTCCTCACGAAGCCGTGCAAGCTGAGCGAGCTGGAGGCCGTGCTCGAGAAGGCGGGCGAGAAGCAGCAGCTCATGCGCAGCAACACGGCGCTGACGCACGAGATGGAGAGGCTGCAGCCGCCCGAGGGCGTCATCGGCTCGACGGAGGAGATGCGCGAGCTGTTCGACCTGATCACGCGCGTGGCCCGCACCGACACGACCGTGCTCATCCGGGGCGAGAGCGGCGTCGGCAAGGAGGTGGTCGCCCGTGCGGTGCACCGCCAGAGCCTCCGCTCGAACCAGCCGTTCATCGTCGTGGACTGCGCGGCGCTGCACGAGAACCTGCTCCAGAGCGAGCTGTTCGGCCACGAGAAGGGCGCCTACACGGGCGCCGCCTCGCTCAAGCACGGGCTGTTCGAGGTCGCGAACCACGGCACGCTCTTTCTCGACGAGATCGCCGAGCTCACGCCGGGACTTCAGGTCCGGCTCCTGCGCGTGCTCCAGAACCACACGTTCCGGCGCCTGGGCGGCAACACCGACATCACGGTGGACGTGCGTGTCATCGCGGCGACGAACCGCTCGCTCGAGCAGATGATCAAGGACGGCACGTTCCGCGAAGACCTGTTCTTCCGCCTCAGCGTCGTGCCGCTCCACATCCCGCCGCTGCGCCAGCGGCGGGAGGACATCGACGCGCTGGTCCAGCATTTCTGCCAGTCGTCGCAGGTCGCGCCCCGGCGGGGCACGCGCGTCTCGCCCGAGGCACTCGAGGTGCTGCGGGGCTACTCGTGGCCGGGCAACGTCCGCGAGCTCGAGAACGTGATCGAGCGGGCCCTGATCCTCTGCGACGACGGCCTCATCCGTCCCGAGCACCTGCCGATGGGCGTCCGCATGGCGCCCGCGTTCGAGCCCGAGCCCGGCGCGGGCGAGTGGCCCACGCTCGAGGAGCTCGAAATGCGCTACATCCGTCGCGTGCTCGACCACTGCAAGGGGCACCGCCAGAACGCCGCGCGCATGCTCGGCATCAGCGAGCGGAACCTCTACCGCAAGCTCAAGGAGCTCGAGCAGCCGGCCCCCGAGTCGCACGCCACAGAGTCCTGACAGGGCGACAGCTACGGGTGTCAGTCTGGCAGCGGAACTGCGTGCCCGTCAGGCGGCGCCCCCTGCCCCGGCGCGTGCCATCGCTTTCATTTCAACGCGAAATCGGGCTCCCGGGCCCCGGTCGGCCTGCGGCCCACGTCTTGCTGAACGTTCGGGTCAAGCGGCAACCGAACCCTGCGAGCTGGGGCGGCCCCGGCCGGTGAAGACCGGCCTCGACGGTCGCGGCGGTTGCCGCAGAAGACGATCCGGAGTCCCCCGGGACTCCGTTATTCGGCGCGGCGCTCACGTGCACGCGCGGAAGCTGACGCCCCAACCGTCTCTTCCGAGCGGGGAGGATGGACCGTGACGCCGCGCCTTTCTTTTTGCCTGAAGGTCTGCGGAACGAGCAGGTGACCGGATGTCCGCGAGCGGCTCCTCCCCTCACGCTTCCGATCGCGCCCGCCGCCGGCGCCGCGCCGCCGAGCAGCGCGCGCATGCGGCCCGCATCCTGGTCTGCGAGTGCCGCGAAGACGGCGCCCGGCCCTTTCACGCCGCGGTGCGCTCGCTCGGCTTCGATGCCCTTCCCTGCGGCTCGCTGGACGATGCCCTGCGCGAGGCCTCGCACACGCTGTTCGACGTGGTCGTCACCGTGCTGCCCGCGGTCCCGCCGGAGTCGGCCAGCCTGCTGACGCTGCTGCGCCGCAGCATCGGCGCGACGCCGCTCGTCGTGGTTTCGGACGACGCCTCGCTCGACGCCCGCGTGCGCTGCCAGCCGGCGCGGCCCTACTTCTACGCGGTCCCCCCCCTTCAGGGACCCGAGCTTCACGCCATCCTCTCGGGGGCCGTCGAGGCCGCGCAGCGGCTCTGACCGCGCGCGGGTGCGCGCCGGGCGCGAGTCCGCTAAGGTGCCCGGCCATGAACGAGCGCGAACGCGAAGCCTTCGACCGCCTGCTGGGCGTCTGCCGCCGTCTGCGTGGCCCCGACGGGTGCCCCTGGGACCAGGAGCAGACCCTCGAGTCCATGACCCCGTACCTCACCGAGGAAGCCGTCGAGTCGGTCGACGCGATCGCCTCGGGCGATCCGGAGCACGCCGCCGAGGAGCTCGGCGACCTCGGCTTCCTCGTCCTCTTCTGCCTCGAGCTGCTGGGCGAGCGTGGCGGCCCCGGGGTCGCCGAAGCCTACGAACGGGCGGCCGACAAGCTGATCCGGCGGCATCCCCACGTCTACGGCGACGCGGTCGTGAAGGACGGCGAGTCGGCCTACCGCCAGTGGCAGGAGATCAAGAAGGCCGAGCAGCGCGGCGGCGAGTCCGCCTCGCTGCTCGGGAAGCAGCCGAAGGGACTGCCCGCGCTCGTCGCGGCGTTCCGGCTGCAGGAGAAGGCTTCGGCGGTCGGCTTCGACTGGCCTTCGATTTCGGGGCCGGTCGGGAAGGTGCGCGAGGAAGCGGCCGAGGTCGAGCGCGCGCTCGAGGGCGGCGACACGACGCCCGAGGTCGCCCGCGAGATCGGCGACCTGCTGTTCGCGGTCGTCAACCTGTCGCGGCACCTCCGCGTGGACCCCGAGCGCGAGCTGCGCGCGGCTTCCCACCGCTTTCGCGAGCGCTTCTTGCACGTCGAGCGTCGCCTCGCCGAATCCGGGCGCACGCCCTCGCAGGCCACGCTCGAGGAGATGGACCGCTACTGGGAGGAGGCGAAGAGCCTCGCCCGCGCCGGGGCGGGCGAGCCGCCCCGGGGAGAGGACCGATGAACGAGAACGATCCCTCGCGCGACGCCGCGCTCTTCCTGCAGCTCGTGCTCGGGCTGCAGCAGGCGGCGATGGTCGCGCTCGGCAAGCTCATGAATCCCGTGTCGGGCAAGATCGAGCGCAACCTCGAGGCCGCCCGGAACACGATCGACACGCTCGCGGCGATCGAGTCGCGGACCCGCGGCAACCTCGAGCCGGACGAGGAACGCGTGCTGGGGCAGGTGCTCACGGACCTGCGGCTGAACTACGTGGACGAGCTCAAGAAGGGTCCCGCGCCGGAGTGAGCCCCGCGGCCCGGCGCGTCACAGCGCCTGGAGCACCGCGCACTTGAGGTAGTGCGTCTCGGGCACCGCGAGCAGCTGCGGGTGATCGGGCGCCTCCCCCGCCCACTCGAGCACGCGCATCGGCCGGCGCGCGAGGCGCGCCGCCTCGAGCAGTACCTGTCGGAAGAGCGGGTCGTCGAGGTGGTGGCTGCACGAGCAGGTCACGAGGATGCCGTCCTCCTCGAGCAGGCTCATCGCCGCCCGGTTGAGCTCGCGGTAGGCGCGCGCGCCAGCGGCGATCGCGCGGCGTGACTTGACGAGCGCCGGCGGGTCCAGCACGACCAGCCCGAAGTGCTCCCCCTCGCGCTCGAAGCGCCGGAGCGCGTCGAACGCCGAGGCGCGGGCGAACGTCACCCGGTCCCCGTACCCGGCGCGCGCCGCGTTGGCGGCCGCGATCGAGAGCGCGGGCTCGCTCGTGTCGAGCGCGAGCACGCTGGCCGCGCCGCCGCGGGCCATGTGCAGGGACCACTCGCCCTGGTAGCAGAAGCCGTCCAGCGCCCGCCGACCGGCCGCCCGGCTCCCGGCGCGCCGGCGGTTCTCCCGCTGGTCGAGGAACAGCCCGGTCTTCTGGCCGCCCAGCAGGTCCACGTCGAGCGCGAAGCCCCCGACCTCGACGCCCACGCGCGCGGGAACCTCGCCCCACCACGCCTCGCGGCGCCGCGGCAGCCCCTCGAGCGCACGCAGCGGCGAGTCGCCGACGTAGACCGCCCCGGCGGGCGCGAAAACCTGTTCGAGCGCCTCGCGTACCGCGTCGAGGCGGCGCTCGATGCCCAGCGTGAGCACCTGCACGGCCAGCCAGTCACCGTAGCGGTCCACCACGAGCCCCGGGACCTGGTCGGACTCCCCGTAGACGAGCCGCACCGCGGCCTCGCCGGGGTAGGCGGCGTCGCGCAGGCGCCGGGCGCGTTCGAAACGCCGGGCGAAGAACGCGGCGTCGATCGGGTCGCGTCCCCGCGTCAGGAGGCGGGCGCAGATGAGGCTGTGCCGGTTCACGTAGGCGATCCCGAGGAACGCCCCGCGCTGGTCGCTCACCTCGGCGAGGCCGCCGTCCTCGACGGTCCCCTCCCATCCGGCCACCTCGTTGCTGAACACCCACGGATGGCCGCCGCGTACGCGACGATCCTCCCCGCGCTTCAGGACCAGGCGCGCGGTGGCGCGCGCGGGGGCGGGCTCTGCGGCGGGCTGCGTCATGGGAATCTCCGGAGCACGACGGCCCCGGCCGCAGGTCCGGCCGGGGCCGTCGGGATCGTGGCGGTTCAGGCCGTCGGGGCGGCGGGCCGGCCGACGCGGCGGCGCTGGGCGCGGACGGCGCCCGAGGCGCTGCTCAGGTCCTTCGGGAACTCGGCGCCGCGGTCCAGGACCTTGCAGTCGGTCCGGGTCATCCCGAACGTGGACTTGAGGTACTCGACCGCGAACTCGGTGTCGAACGCCTTGCACGAGAAGATGTCCACGCTCGCGTAGTTCTTCTCGGGGAAGGTGTGGATGCTGACGTGGCTCTCGGCGATCAGGACGAATCCCGAAAGGCCCCAGTCCTCCGGCTTCAGCCCGCTGTACTTGAACACGTAGGGGGGCATGATCTTCGTCATGCCGATCCTCGCCGGGAGTTCCTCGAGGACGCGGTAGATCAGGTTGAGGTCGGTCAACCGCTCCTTGTCGCAGCCGTAGCCGTCGAGCAGCAGGTGCGGGCCGTATCCGGTCACGACGCGGCCTCCCGAGCCGGGAGCTTTCCCGCCGGCCGGGCGCCGCACGCGTCCGGCGCGCGGGGGCCGGCGGCCGGGAAAGCCGGAAGGCGCCTACTCATCGTCGTCCACGAGGTCGTCGAAGTCCTCTTCGCCCTCGTCGTACGACTCCTGTTCTTCGAAGTCCTCGTCGAACTCGGAATCCTCTTCCTCGAACTCCTCGTCGATCTCGTCTTCGTAGAGGTCCGACTCGTCGTTCTCGAGTTCGTCGTCTCCGTAGTCTTCTTCGTCGAAGACGTCGAACTCTCCGTCTTCGCCTTTCTTGCGCTTCATGTCACCCTCGGTTCGAGTCCGGTCCAGTGCTGCGCTCCGCGCGTTCCACGAGAAGCCAACACGCGCGGAGACACGTGCTTCGCGCTCCTCGCACGGGCTTTCCTCAAAAGGCACGGGCAGTATACGAACGCCCCCCCGGCGGTCAACGGAAAACGGGCCTGGTTCAGCCCCGGCTCACGTGCGCGGATCTCCGTGTCCGGCGGGATGTTGCGCGCCTCCGAGGGAGGCGCTCCCGCCCCCGGGTCCGGCGGCGCGTACGCGCGTTTCGCGGCGGGGGTCCGGCGGAAGAACGGCGCTTCCGCGAGAGGCCTCCGGCGGGCGCCCCGCTTCCGGAAAGGAAGCGGATGGCGGGGTTGACGGGACTCGAACCCGCGACCTCCTGCGTGACAGGCAGGCGTTCTAACCAACTGAACTACAACCCCGCGCTGCCGTCCGATGGACGGGGTCCATGACGGCAAGGGCGCGGAAAATACCCGCGCCCCGTCCGGGTGTCAAAGGACCGCTCCGACCGTGTCGGGCGCGATCACCACAGCTTCACGAGCGACGCTCCCTCGTAGTAGTGCGCGAGGATCTCGCTCGCGCTCGCGCCTCCCCGCGCCATCGCGAGCGCCCCGGTCTGGCACAGCCCGACGCCGTGGCCGGAGCCCGCGCCGCTCGCCACGACGGCCGTGGGACGGCCTGAGGCGTCGCGGCGCACGGCGATCTTGAACAGGTTCGAGCGCAGGATGCTGCCCGGCTTCCCGGGACGGCGCAGCACCTGGCGGAGCACGTAGGCCGGAATGTCGATGTCGCCCGTCGTCGTGACGACGCGCAGCGTCCAGACGCGCCCGGAGTGAGAACGGCGCAGCACGCGCACGTCCTCGAGCCCGCCGACGCCGCCCGGAGGCAGGGGCACGCCCTGCACGGGGGCGAAGCGCGCGAGATCGGCCGTGAACCCGGCGACGGTCCACTCCTCCCGCCAGCGGTACTGCGGCGACATCGCGCAGTAGTCCCCGTCCGAGCCGTGGTCCGCCCGACTGACGAGGTAGGGCTCGGGCTCGGTGGGCCAGGCCTCCCAGACGTCGGCGGTGATCCCGCCGCAGGTCGAGCAGTAGTTCGCCCGGATCGGCCGGTGGTCCGACATGCAGACCATGCCGCGGGTGGCGTCGACGCACCGTGTCGCCAGCGGGCGCTCCCGCTCCACCGGCAGGTAGAGTTGGTCCTCGACCGTCGCGTAGAGGTCGAAGCCTTCCGCGCCGCGACGCCCGCGGTAGAAGAGCGAGTAGCTGCGCGCCGCGATGGCCTGCGCCCGGCCGGCCTCCACCAGCGAGTCGCTCAGCGCGCCGATCTCGCCCGGCACCACGCCGAGCAGGTAGGACTCGAGCCCGAGCCGTGTCACGAGCGTGAGCTTGCCGCGCGGCGAGAAGAAGACCTTGAAGCGCCCACGCCAGGTGCCCCCGTTCCAGCGCAGGCGGCCCTCGGTACCGTCCTCGGAGCGCTCGTCCCCGATCCAGAGCGTGTCCGAGGCCCGCAGCACCGCGAGCGGCACCGCGCGCGGCCGGCCGATCGGCTCGACGAGGAGCTGGGTGCCCGAGGCGCGCAGGCGCACGGGCTCGCTCAGGACCGCCGAGCGCTCGGCGCCCGCCTCGGGCCACGACAGCTTCGCCGACGACACGGGCGTGATCACGAGCGAGTCGGCGTCCACAGCCAGCCCGATCTCGAACACCGGTCCGCCGCCGGGCACGTACTCGAGCGCCGGCACGGCGACGGGGACGGCCAGGGCGGCGAGCAGCGCGAGGGCGGCCGCCGGCACGGCGCCCGGCAGGGGGTCCTTCATCGGTTCGTCTCCCTTCCGGGTGCGGCGCCCGGCGTGATGTGTCCGAGGATCGCGGGGGCCGAGGCCCCGGTGGCGCCGGGCACGTTTCCCGGCTCGCCCGAGAGCGTCAGGTGGGCGAGCAGCGCGAAGGCGAGCGCCTCCTTCGACTCGGGCGCCACCCCGAGCTCGTCGAGACGGCGCACCGCGACGCCGTCGAGACGGCGGCGCAGCGCCACCATGAGCGTCGCATTGCGCACGCCCCCGCCACTCACGTAGACCGCGTCCACGCCGCGGGGCGAGAGGAACCGGCCGATCGCGTCGGCGACGGTCACCGCGGTCAACTCGGACGCCGTCGCGAGGAGGTCCTCGAGCGACAGCCCGAGCTGTTCGCCGATGTCCCGGAGCCGTGCCGCGTACGCGTCCCCGAAGCGCTCCCGTCCCGTCGAGCGCGGCGGCTCCATCTGGAAGAACGGGTCGGCCAGGAGTTCCTCGAGCAGCCCTTCGTTCACGCCTCCGTGGGCGGCGAGATTCCCGCCCTCGTCGTGGTGCGCGAGGCCGCCCGTGTGCACGCGCATGAGCCCGTCGAGCACGGCGTTGCCGGGACCGGTGTCGAAGGCCAGGATGCCCTCGATCCCCCCGCCCCGCGGCAGGTGCGTCACGTTCGCCATGCCGCCGAGGTTGAGCAGCACGCGCGCTTCGCGGTCCGAGCGGAAGCGCCACCAGTCGGCGATGGGCACGAGCGGCGCGCCTTCGCCGCCGGCGGCGGTGTCGCGGGTGCGGAAGTCCGAGACCACCGCAATACCGGTGCGCTGGGCGAGGACGGACGCGGAGCCCACCTGCAGCGTCAACGCGCGGCCTCCGTTCTCCGCGCGCGGCAGGTGGCGGATCGTCTGGCCGTGGCAGCCGATGGCGGTGACGGCCCCCGGGCCGACCCGAGCGTGCGCGAGCAGCTCGAGCACCGTTTCCGCGTAGGCCTCGCCGAGCGCCGCGTCGAGCCGCATCACGCGCTCGAGCGTGATCTCCTCGGAAGCCGCCACCTCGAGCACCTCGTGGCGCAGCCCGTCGTCGTAGGGCCGCTCGCGGTAGGCGACGACGTCCGCCGTCGCCGCGAGTCCCGCCCCCCGGAAGCGAACGAGCGCGGCGTCGACGGCGTCGGCCGAGGTGCCGGTCATGAGGCCGACGACGAGGCGCTCGGGCGCCTCGCGGTAGCGTCGCAGCCACGCGAGCCCGTCCGGACGACCGGTCACGCGCTCACCTCCTTCCCGCCAGCACGGCGACGCGCGCCCCGGCGTCCTCGACGGCCTGCTCGGCGCTCGTCGTGCCGTCCAGCGCCATTTCGACCTCGACGCCGATCGCGCCGGCCATGGCCGGCCACGCCGGGTGCGCACGGCCGAAGCGTGCCCGACCCGCCTCCGCTTCGAGGCGGGCGGCCGCCGGCCGGGCCCGGAACCACTCCAGCGTGTCGGCCCCCGCGTTGGCGGGCAGGGCGCCGCCCCCCGCCGCATAGGACTCGACCGCGTTCGCCGGGCGCACGAGGAAGCGCGCGAGGCGAAGCGCGTGCTCCTTGTGGCGCGAATGCGTGAAGCTCGCGAGCACGACCGCGTCGCCCCAGGGCGTCGCCGGCCCGGCGTCGGCCGAGCGCGCCGGCACGGGCGCGACGCGGAAGCGCAGGCCCGGCGCGTCGCGCCTCAGCCGCGCGGCCAGGCGCGCGTCAGCGATGCGCGCGCCGATCCGCCCGGCCGCGAACTGCTCGTCGAGCGCGGGCACCGAGTCGCGGGTGCCCGCGTGACGGAGTCGGAGCAGGAAGGCGAGCGCCTCCACGTTGCGCGGCGAGTCGAACGTCGAGGAGTCGCCGCCGGCCGTGAGCACCGTGCCGCCGTTGCCCCAGGCGAGAGAGAGGAACTCCGGCAGGACCGCGAGGGAATCGCCTTTCGCCATCCCGTAGCCGTGCACGCCCCGCCCGAGTCGCTGGATGCGCGCGACGGCCGTGCCGAGGTCGTCCCAGGTCGCGGGCGCGCGCGACGTGTCGAGCCCGGCACGCGCGAACAGCGCCGCGTTCCAGAACAACACCCGCGGGGAGACGCGCCACGGCATGCCGTAGAGTGCGTCGCCGACCCGGCACGCGTCCCACCCGACGAGCGAGTCCCGCTGGTCGGCGACGCCGGCGCTCCAGTCGCTGAGCGCGCCGGAGGCCAGAAGCGGCCGGATCGTGGCGCCGTCCAGCTCGCAGAGGTCGGGCACGTCGCCGCCCGCCAGCGCCGAGGCGATGCTGTCGGCCATCGCCTCGCGGGCGATCGGCAGGACGCGCACGCGCAGCGCCGGGTTCTCCGCCTCGAACCGCCGCACGATCGGCTCGATCGCCGCCGGGGGTTCGGAGAGCCAGAAGACGACCTCCTCGGGCGGCCGGGGCGCTGGCGCGCATCCGCCGGCGAGGACGAGCGCCGCGGCGAGCGCGAGGGCGAACCGCCTCACGGCCCGCCCGCTCCCCGGCGCGAGGACTCGATCGCGCGCCGCACGAAACCGCCGGTCTGGCGCAGCCGTTGCTCGGCCTCGACGCGGGGGCACGAGAGCTCGAGCATGACGATCGCCGTCTTCACGCTGCGCCCGGCGGCATCGATGGCCTTCGCGGCGACGTCGTACTCGACGCCCGTCACGGTCATCACCGTCCGCCGGCTGCGCTCGACGAGCTTCTGGCTCGTCGCCATGAGGTCCACCATCATGTTCTCGTACACCTTCCCGGTGCGGACGAAGGCGGCCGTCGTGAGCATGTTGAGCACCATCTTCTGCGCCGTGCCGGCCTTCATGCGGGTCGAGCCCATCAGTGCCTCGGGCCCCACGACCGGGCAGATCGCCACGTCCACGCGGAGCTGGAACTCCTCGCGCGGCGTGCAGGTGACGTAGACGGTCCGTGCGCCCCGCTCGCGGGCCCTCTCGATCGCGGCGACGACGTAGGGCGTGCGGCGGCTCGCGGCGATGCCCACGACCGTGTCCTCGGGCCCCACGCCGAGGTCGTCCATGGCCTTCGCGCCCTCCTCGCGGCGGTCCTCGGCGCCTTCGACGGCGCGCACGACGGCGGCATAGCCCCCCGCGATCACGCCCACGACCTGCTCGGGGTCGGACCCGAAGGTCGGCGGGCACTCCGAGGCGTCCAGGACGCCGAGCCTCCCGCTCGTGCCGGCGCCCGCGTAGACGAGCCGGCCCCCGGCGCGGAACGAGGCCACGACCAGGTCCACGGCCCGTGCGATCCACGGCAGCTCGCGGCCCACCGCCTCGGCGACCGTGCGGTCCTCCTGGTTGATGCGGGCCACCAGCTCGGGCACGTCGAGCGTGTCGAGGTCCATCGTGCGCGGGTTGCGCTGCTCCGTCGCCAGCCGAGCGAACTCTTCGAAACGGGCGCGATCGTCCATGACGTCCCCGAAGGTTGGAGTGCGGGGGAACCTCGGCAGCATGCCACGCGGGCAAAGCGGCGGACAACCCGGAGCGCCCCCGGCGAGTCCGCACGTTGAGCGCCCGGGGCGTCCGCCACTAGACTGCGCGCCCGGCCACGACGTCCCCGAACCCGGAGACCACCCATGTCCGTCCTCGTTGAGGAAGACGTCCTCTCGCGCTTCGCGCTCGCGCCCGGCTTCCAATGCGCGGCGACGGCGTGCGGGCTCAAGAAGAGCCGCGCGCTGGACCTCGCCCTCGTCTGGAGCGACCGGCACTGCACCGCCGCGGGTGTCTTCACCACGAACCGCGTGAAGGCGGCGCCGGTCCTGCTCGACCGGCAGGTGCTGCTCGGCTCGGCCGCACGCATCCGCGCCGTGGTCGCGAACTCCGGGTGCGCCAACGCGGTGACCGGCGACCGCGGGCTGGCCGACGCGAAGCGGATGGCCTCGCTTGCGGCCGAGGCCGTGCGCGCCCGGCCCGACGAGGTGCTCGTGCTCTCGACCGGCGTCATCGGCGTCCACCTCGACATGGACCGGCTCGCGCACGGCATCGCGGCGCTCGGCGCCCCGGGAGCCCTGCGCGCGCCGGCCGACGCGGCGCGCGCGATCACGACGACCGACACGCGCCCCAAGGTCGCCACCGCCACGGCGGAGATCGGCGGGCGGGCGGTCACGGTCGCCGGCTTCGCGAAGGGCGCGGGCATGATCCACCCCGGCCTGGCGACCATGCTCGCGGTCGTCACGACCGACGCGACGGTAGAGCCCGGGCGCCTCGACCGCGCGCTGCGCGCGGCCCTCGGGCGCAGCTTCAATCGCATCAGCGTGGACGGCGACATGAGCACGAACGACACGGTGCTGGTGCTCGCCTCGGGCGAATCCGGAGTCCGAGTCGGCGACGAGGAGGAGGCCTCGTTCACCGCCGCCCTCGGCGACGTGTGCGCCTCGCTCGCGCGGCAGATCGCGCGCGACGGCGAGGGCGCGACGCGGCTGGTCGAGCTGCGCGTGACCGGCGCCGAGGACGAGCACCAGGCGCACCGGGTCGGCGACGCGATCGCGTGCTCGCCGCTCGTCAAGACCGCGATCCACGGCAACGACCCCAACTGGGGCCGCATCCTCGCGGCGGCCGGCTACAGCGGCGAGGAGATCGAGCCCGACCGCGTGCGGCTGTGGTTCGGCGAGGGCGACGAGGTGCAGCTGCTCGAGCTCGGGGCGCCGGTCGCGTTCGACCGCGCGCGCGCCTCGGCGCTGCTCGGGCGGGACCCGGCGATCCTGCACCTCGACCTCGGGCTCGGCGAGGCGTCCACGACGCTGTGGACCTGCGACCTGAGCGCCGAGTACGTGCGGGTCAACGCCGACTACTCCACGTAGGCGCGCGGGCCGCGCGTCACCGGCCCAGGGCGTGCGCCCAGCCGAAGACGATGGTCGGCTGCCACCCGCCCTCGGAGCCCAGCGGCGCGCAGAGGAGGAAGCGCTGGCCGTCCGGGGACGGCGCGTAGCGGCCCACCGAACCGCTGCCGAGCACGATCGGGAAGTTGAACATCACCCGCGCCGGGCCCGCCTCGAAGCGCGCCCCGGTCTTCACGTCCGCGACCAGGAAGTCCTGCGAGAGCGAGCGGAAGAAGAGCTGGGTCCCGTCGGCCTTCCAGGTCGTGTTGCCGCCGCCCTCGCTCGAGATCTGGACGGGAGGACCGGGCCCGGGAAAGGCCTGGACGTAGGCCTGTTGCCGGCCGGACTGGTCCGAGTCGTAGGCGACCCACCGGCCGTCGGGCGAGAAGTGCGGGCGCGATTCGCTGAACTTCGACACGGCGATCGGAACGACGTCGCCGCCGCCGAGCGGAACCGCGATCGCGTCCCACTGGCCCGAGCTCAGGACCATACAGGCGAGGTAGCGGCCGTCGCGCGAGGCGTCCACCGGTCCGACGTTCAGGTCCGACTTGTAGATCAGTGAGTCCCGGCCCACCGAGTCGATGGACCGCCGGTAGACCGAGTAGGTGCCGGTGCGGTTCGAGGCCCAGTAGAGCGTCCGCGAATCCGGCCCCCACACCGGCCAGATGTCGCTCGCGGGGTCGATCGTGAACCGCGACGAGATGCCGCGCTCGAGGTCGCGCACCCAGATGTCGGTGGCCTGCCCGCTCGCGTCGGCCAGTTCGTAGGCGAGCCGCCTGCCGTCCGGCGACAGCGAGAGGCCGCCGTACGCGCCGTCGGGACCCACCTGCTCGACGGGCTTCCCGGAGCGGTCCACCCACACGAGACGGCGCGCGGTGCCCCGTGCCTGGCTGAACACCAGCACGTCGGACTGCGAGGCGGTCGAGAAGAAGGGATTCGAGTTGCCGCGATTGACGCCCACCTCGTCCACCAGCGTCCGCGGCTCGCCCGTCAGCTTCCCCGAGCCCACCGAGAACCGCTGCGCGAGCAGCGCCCCCTCCCGCTCGAAGAGCACGTAACCGGGCGGGGCGTACTCCACCCGCCCGTCGCCCGCCATCACGCGGATCGCCCGCTTCGAGCCGATCTCGCCGAGGCGTATCTCCGACTTGTCGGGGTCGGAGTTCGTGACCGCGTACAGGAAGTGCCGCCCGTCGGGCAGCGCCTCGGGCCAGGCGTCGCTGATCTCCTTCCGGGTCGTGTCGAGGACGGTGACCGCGCGCGGGTCGCCGCCCGAGGCCGACACCATCCGGATGAAGGGATGGGCACCGTCGCCGTCGAAGAGGATCATGTTCTTCCGGCTCCAGGTGCCGTCCGAGCCGCCGGGGGCGTCGCAGATCGTCTCCGGGCGGCCGCCCGTGACCACGATCTTGCGGAGCTTGCCGCCCGAGAAGAACGCGAGGTAGCGGCTGTCGGGCGACCAGAACGGCCGGCCCGTCCCCTCGGTTCCCGGCAGCGGGTGGCACTCGAGGTCGTCGAAGGACCGCAGGTAGAGCCTCGGGGTGCCGAGCGAGTCGGTCGCGGCGAAAGCCGCCATCCGGCCGTCGGGTGAAACGCGCATCGGGCCCAGCGGCGCCAGCGAACCCGGGATCTGGATCTCGAACCTGAACGTGGGCGGAGGTGCCGACGCGCGACGCCACCAGAGGCCCGCGAACGCCGCGGCCGCCAGCAGCGCGATCACTGCGACGCCCCACGCGAGCCGCGCCGTCCCGCGGCGGGCGGCGACGGGAACCGGCACGGCGACCGGAGTCGAAACCGGGGTGCCCACGCCCGAGAGGCCCGCGCCCTCGGCGATCCACTGCAGCTGCTGCTTCACCGCGTGCGCCGTCTGCACCCGCTCCTCGGGGTCCTTCGCCAGGCACGCCCGGATCAGCCGGTCCAGCCCCGACGGCGGCAGGTCGCCGCTCGGCGGCACGCCCGAGGGCGACTCGGCGATCGGCGCCGGCTGCGAGCCGATGATCGACGCGATCAGCGTCGCCTGGCTGCGCCCCTCGAACGCCCGCTTGCCCGTCGCCATCTCGTACAGCACGCACCCCAGCGCCCAGATGTCGCTCCGCGCGTCCGCTTCCTTCCCCTCCAGCTGCTCCGGCGCCATGTACTGGAACGTCCCGACGATCGTCCCCTCGGTCGTCAGCGCCTGTCCCACCGTCGGCGACTGCGTCAGCGCCGAGCCCGACGTGCCGCTGCCCGTGCGCTTCGCCACGTCCGCCGCCCGCGCGAGGCCGAAGTCCATCAGCTTCGCCCCCGAGCGCGTCAGCATCACGTTCCCGGGCTTGAGGTCCCGGTGGATCACGCCCGCCCGGTGCGCGCGGTCCAGCGCGTCCGCGATCTGCGCCCCCAGGCGCAGGATCTCGGTCCCCGTCATCGGCCCCTTGCGCAGCCGCGCCGCCAGCGTCTCGCCCTCGATCAGCTCCATCACGAGGTACTCGACGTCCCCTTCGGCCCCCACGTCGAACAGCGTGCAGATGTTCGGGTGGTTCAGGCTCGAGACCGTCTTCGCCTCGCGCTCGAAGCGCGCGCGCACCTCGGGGTTCGCCGACAGGTGCTCCGGAAGCACCTTGACCGCGACCTCGCGGCCGAGCCGCGTGTCCTTCGCGCGATAGACCTCGCCCATCCCCCCCGCGCCGATCGGCGCGAGGATCTCGTAGGGACCCAGTCGTGTTCCGGGAGCGATCATGTCGTCAGCCTCGGGGAAGGATGGACAAAGGCGGGCGGATGTGACCGCACGTTATCAGCGGGACCCGGCCGGGGCGAGCCCGGACTCCCAGTTCTCGACCAGCACCAGCCGTGCCCGGGGGCCGGAGGCGACCGGGAGGTCGCGGGTGACCAGGAACCGGCTGCGGTCGGCCGCGACGTCGTAGGACCAATCGGTCCTCCACTGCTCCTGCAGCGAACCGAAGTCGAAGAGCCGCGTGGCACGTCCGGTCGGCGGAGCCTGCGAGGAGTCGAGTCGATGGACACCTCGGCCAGCCAGCGTCGGGTCGGGCCGCTGCCGGCGACGTGGTAGAGCGCCCCGGAGCCGCGGGCCCACATCGGCTGACGTCCGCCCTCGGAGCCGACCTGCCAGGGCCGCTCGCCGCCCGGGAAGCGGGGAGGCTCCTCGTCACGGCTCGTTCAGGCCACCAGCCGGCCGTCCGGCGACAGCGCGGCCCCGCCCGCACCGAGCGGTGCGACGACGTCGAAGGGACCGAGACGGGCGCCGGGAGTCAGTGGCATCGGCCTAACCTACCTCATCGGGAGGGCCGTCGGAGGGAACGCGACTCCTGACATCCTGCCGACCCTCAGGCTTCCACCGAGCAGTAGCGGCGGTGGACTTCGGCCGCCTCGCGATAGAGCGACGGATCGACACCGAAGAGGCCCGCGAGGAGCTGCGGCGCGCCCTCGTCGGTCTCCGGTCGAGGTCTCGAGCGTGAACGACTCGAACAGCGGGTAGGCCCGGAAGATCGGCGCCGCGTCGCCCACGTCGGCGTCATGGGGGCCCTCGGGCAGTTCGACGCGGACGCAGCAGTGCCCGGGCTCCATGAGCATGAGCGAGGCGTCGAAGCCGAGGTCCGCGAGCAGCGCATGGAAGCCGCGAGCGAGCGTCCAACACAGGCCTCCCCCGCCCCGCGTCACGATCCGGTCCAGGCAGCCGTCGAAGGCCGGCATGAAGTCACCCCGCCGCAGCCCGGGCTCGTAGTCGATCAGCTTGGTCAGCGTTTCGAACGGCACGCGCACCTGGTGCCGGTGGACGAGCCGGTGCAGGTACTCGAGCCCGGGGTCCTCGCGTTCGAGGCCGAGGTGCGCGAGCCGCCGGCCGGCGGCCGAAGCGGAAGCGGTCATCACGCGGTCGGGGGCTATCGCCGCCCGCCGGGCCTCCAGTCCAGGACCAGGCGCATCGGCGGTTCCTTCGCGGAGACGGGCCGGACCAGCGCGAGGAACCGCGAGTGGTCCTTCGCCGGGGACAGGTCCTCGACGTCGGGCGGGAGCGTGAACAGCCGGTGCGGCTCGCCGAACGACGGCTCGGCCCCGGACACCGTCATCGTCACGGCCCAGACGGCGGACTCGCGCCCGGTCCCGTTCCGGTAGACCAGTTCGCGCGAATCGTCCCGCCAGTGAGGCAGCGCCCCGCCCGCGGTCGAGACCAGCCACTTCCGCTCGAGGTCCGGGAACGTCCGCACGTAGATCTCGCTCCTCCCGGACTCGCCGGACGCGTACGCCATCCATCGACCGTCGGGCGAGAGGCAGGCCGAGCCCTGCGGGTAGTCCGCGGCCAGCAGGGTGCGCGCGGAATCCGATCCGACGTCCAGCATCCAGACCTGGCTCGTGAACGTGCCGGTCCGCGGGCGGCCGTCGAAGAGCAGGTGCCGGCCGTCGGCGGACCAGTCCGTGAGGTCGGCATCCACCGGGTCCGCCGCCCACAATCGCTGCTTCGGCCGCGTTCCCTCGGCCGACTGCACGTAGATGTCCTGGGTCCCGGCGTCGAGGTTGTTGAAGGCGATTCGCCCGCCGTCGGGCGACCACTGGGGGTCGAACGAATCGTTCTCGGTTCGCGTCAGCGGTGCGAGCGTCCGCCGCGAGAGGTCGGCGATCCACACCTGAGACAGCCCCGTCGCGTCGGTCACCATGCCCGCGGCCCGTGTGCCGTCGCGCGAGAGCGTGACGGACTCGAGGGCGCCGCTCAGGCCCAGCATTTCTCCGCGATGCCCCGTGCGGTCGATCCAGGCCAGGTCGGTGGACGACTGGTCGAGGGCGGGGTCGAGCACAATGTCGCCGGCCGCGCTGGCGCTCGCCGCGACCATTCCCGAGCTCGAGTTGAAATCCACGGCGTTCGCGACCGGGATCGCTTCGCTCCCCACTCGAAAGGTCTTCATGTCGAAGGGCAGCGCGGTGAGTGCCGAGTTTCGACGGACGAGAAGGTATCCGGAACGAAGCAGGACGAAACGGCCGAGGTCGGGAGAGATCCGCCGGATGGGGCCGCCCGCCGTCGAGGCGAGGTAGATACCGCCCGCCTCGGAGAGCACGCGGGGGTTGTTGCTCCAGAGGGCGAAGAGGAAGTGGCGGCCGTCCGGAAGCCACACGGGAAACCGGTGGGAAGCATCCGTCAGCGTCGTGTCCACCCGGGTGAGTTCCACCGGTGTCCCGCCGTTCACCGAGACCATCCAGATGCCGTCGTTGGCGCCCGGCGTGTAGAGGATCTGGCCGTTCGCGCCCCAGTCCATGCCGCGTGGGGCGGCGACCGCACCGACGATCTTCTGCGGAACGCCGGCGTCCACGGAGAGGCGGTTGATCGATCCGGACAGGAGCACGGCGAGGGAGCGCGAGTCCGGGGCCCAGACGGCCATCGCGGCACCGTCGGTGCCCCTCACCGGCCGGTACGCCGGATCTTCCAGGTCCCGAACCCAGATCCGCCTTTCGCCGGTCGAGTCGGCGGCGAGGACGGCAAGCCTTCGGCCGTCGGGCGAGATCATCGGGTACCACCCCCACAGGCGGGACTGGCCTGCGGGGAACGCCAGCTCGACGCGGCGCTCGGGCTCGGCCGCGCGCTGGCGACCGGCGATCACGGCGAGCACGACGACGGCGAGACCCAGCGCGCCCGCGACCGCCCAGGGTGCCCAGGCGAAGCGGGCGGATCGTGCCGTGGCCTGCGAAGCGTCCGGGCCATCGCCCGGGCTCTCCAGCGTAATTCGCGCCTCACCAATGGCCTGCAGCCTCTGCTTCACGTCCTTGGTGAGGCAGCGTCGGAGCAGGGCTCGAAGTCGCCCGGGTGTGGCGGCCGGCAGCGCCGACCAGTCGGGCTCGCGCTCGAGAATGCGCGCGACCATGTCGGAAACCGTCTCGCCGTCGAAGACGCGGCGGCCGGTGAGGCACTCGTAGAGCACGCAGCCGAAGGACCACACGTCGGTGCGCCGGTCCACGGCGCGCCCCCGCGCCTGCTCGGGGCTCATGTACGCCGCCGTGCCCAGGATGACGCCCGCGCCCGTCGCGGCGTGCGTCATCGTCGGCGACGCCGACAGGCTGGGGTCCGAAGAAGCGCCGTGGGCGGCGCCGCCCTTGGCCAGCCCGAAGTCGAGCACCTTCACGGTGCCGTCGGGTCGCAGCATGACGTTTCCGGGCTTGAGGTCGCGGTGCACGACCCCGGCTTCGTGCGCGGCCTCGACCCCCGCGGCGACCTGCCGGCAGACCTCGCGGACCTCGTCGATGGAGAGCGGGCCGCGCGCGAGTCTCGCCGCGAGCGTCTCGCCCTCGACGAACTCGAGCACGAGGTAGCGGTGGCCCTCGACCAGCTCGAGGCCGTGGATGCCGGCGACGTTCGGGTGCGAGAGCGACGCGAGCAGCCGGGCCTCGCGCTCGAAGCGTGCGAGCCGCTCGGGGTCCTGCGCGAACGCCTCGGGCAGCGCCTTGATCGCGACGTCGCGTCCGAGCCGCGTGTCGCGGGCGCGCCACACCTCCCCCATTCCCCCCGCGCCGAGGGGGCCGACGATCTCGAAGGGGCCGAGCCGGCTTCCCGGCGCGAGCGTCATCGGTTCTCCTTCCCGCGCACGCGTGCGACGAGCGATTCGAAGCGCGGGTCGTCCCGCAAGGCGGCCAGCGACGGGTCGAAGTGGATCAGGATCATCCAGTGCACGCGCTCCTCGATCGCCTTTTCCACGCTTGCGATGGCTGCCTCGCGTTCACCGAGCGCCACGAGCACCTGCGCGGGGTAGTAGGCGGCAACGTAGCGGTGCGAAGCCATGTCCGCCAGCTCGGCCAATAGCGTTCGGGCCTCCCCGCTGCGGCCTGCGAGCGCATGGGCGGTGGCGAGCGCGGAGACCGCCATGGGGGTGCGTCCCAGCAGTTCGAGGGCGCGCTCGAGGGCGGCGATTGCCACGGTGTCGCGGCCGGCCCGGGCGAACGAGAGCCCCAGCCAGTAGTGGCCGACCCCGAAGCCGGGGAGGGCTTCGACGACCAGCCGCTGCCGCCCGTGCGCTTCGACGTAGCGCCCGCGCAGGTAGGGCTGCCATCCCGAGTGCGCCATGGCCACGTTCGAGTCGGGATCGAGGGCGCGCGCAACGGCCGCCTCGGCCTCCGCCTCCTCGAACCGCTCGCGCGCGAGCAGCAGGTTGGCCAGCCAGAGGTGGGCCTGCGCGTACTTCGGGTTCAAGTCCACCGCCCGCCGGAACAGCCTCTCCGATTCGACGAGGTCCCAGTCGTGCCACAGCTTCACGTAAGCGAGCGACGTATGCGCCTCCCCGCTCGCGGGATTCAGTTCGAGCGCGCGGCGCGCCGCGGCCGCCGCACGCGGGAAGGTCTCGCGCGGCGGGACCACGGTCATGAAGCCCATCAGGTTGTGCGCGTCGGCGATCCCGACGTGCGCCAGCTCGAGCGTGGGGTCGAGGCGCACGGCCTCCTCGAGGAGTGCCAGCCCCGCCCGGAAGGACTCCTCGGTGCGCTGCTCGATGAGGTGCCGCCCCTTGAGGTAAGCCTCGTAGGCGACGGGGTCCACGGTGCGCGCGCCCTTGAGGCGCGTCTCCTCCTGCGGCGTCACGCTCACCTGGATCTCCTCGACGATCGCAGCAGCGACCTCGCCCTGCAGCGCCAGCACCTCCTTGAGCTCCCGCTCGTAAGAGCGCGCCCACAGGTGGCGCTCCGAGGCCGCCTCGATCAGCTGGGCGGTGATCCGCACGCGGTCGCCGCCGCGCCGCACCGAGCCCTCGACCACCGCGTCCACGTTCAGCTCGCGGGCGACCTCGGCGACCGTGGGGTGCTGGCCCTTGTAGCGCATGACCGAATGTCGCGAGACCACTCGGAGCGCGCGCACTTGCGCGAGCGTGGCGATCAGTTCCTCGGTCATGCCGTCGGAGAAGTACTCCTGCGTCGAGTCGCCCGAGAGGTTCTCGAGCGGCAGCACGGCGATGGACGTGACGCGGCGGGCCGGCGTCGAGCCCGGCGCCGCCGCGGCCGGGTCCGAGGTGTCCTCCGCCGAGAGCCGGCGCAGCTCGCCCAGCATCTCCCCCGCGGTCTGGTACCGGCGCCCAGGTTCGCGCTCGAGCGCGCGCAGGATGATCGCCTCGGCGCGCGCCGAGAGCGACGCTTCGTGCATGCGCGGCGGCGCAGGCGTGCCGTGCAGGACTTCGTTGGCCAGCGCGGTGGCGACCGGGCCCTGGAAGGGCTTTCTCGCGGTGGTCATCTCGTAGAGCGCGACCCCCAGTGCCCAGAGGTCGGCCCGGGCGTCCACGGGCTGTCCCAGCAGCTGCTCGGGCGCCATGTACGCGAGCGTCCCCGTCGTGGTGCCGGCCCGAGTCAGGTCCTGAGTCGCCGACTCTTCGCTCACCGACTGCGTCAGGCGGGCGAGCCCGAAGTCCAGCACCTTCGTGCGCCCCTTGGGCGTCACCATGACGTTCCCCGGCTTGAGGTCGCGGTGCAGCACGCCCCGCTCGTGCGCCTCGGCCAGCGCCTCGGCCACCTGGGCGCCCAGCTCCGCGGCCTCGCGCTCCGGGATTCGACCGCGCGCGATCCGCGCCGCGAGCGTCTCCCCGGGAACCAGCTCGAGCACGATCCAGTCCGTGCCTTCGGTCTCGCCGAGGTCGAGCACCATCTCGATGTTCGGGTGGTTCAGTCGCGAGAGCGCCAGAGCCTCGCGCCGGAATCGCGCCCGCGCGTCCGGGTCGCCGCGGAGCGCCGCAGGCAGGACCTTGACCGCCACCTCCCGCTCGAGCCGGGTGTCGCGCGCGCGGTACACCTCGCCCATGCCGCCCGCACCCAGCGGGGCGACGATCTCGTAGGGCCCGAGGCGGAGGCCGGGAACGAGATTCAACGCTGGACCAGCCCTTTCCAGCCCTGGACGAGCCGGATCGAGCGACCCGAGGCTTCGAGCTGCCGCCGTGCGACGAGGAAGCGCTCGCCGTCGCGCGACGTGAAGCTCGAGACGGAAGGAGGAACGTGGAACAGCCGCCTGAGCCGGCCGAGCCGCAGTCGGTCGCCGGACCTCTCCACCGGCACGCTGACGAGGTCTTCCTCCTGGTTCTCGTAGATCAGCTCCCGACCCTGCCGACCCCACACCAGGCTGTTGTTGAAGAGGGGGCCCTGGGTGGGGCCGGAAACGACCTGGACGCGACGCCCGGGAAGCGGGTACGAGTCGATGAAGATCTCCGTCACGCCCTCCGTGCGGGAAACGCAGGCCACCCACCGCCCGTCCGGCGACATCGCCGCGAGGCGCTCGTACCCCGGCGTGGCCCGCCAGGGCTTCGGCGTCCCTCCGTCGAGCGGCACCCTCCACAGGTCCCAGCTCATCGATCGATCGGCGTTCTGGCCGAGCCGGCCCAGCAGGGCGACCAGCAGCGATCGCGCGTCCGGCGCCCAGCACTCCGCTTCCGTGAACAGCGCGGACGGTGCGGGCACGGTGTCACGCGCGCCTCCCCCACCCGCGTCGAGGAAGACCAGCCGTTCGTGCCCGGAGTCGCGACTGGTCGCCACGATCCGGGAGCCGTCCGGCGACCACAGCGCCAACTCGGACGGGTCCACGTCCGCCAGTAGCCGGGTGGACACCGCGCGTTCGAGATCCACCCGGTAGAGGTCCCGGCCGAGCGTCGCGAGCGCCGACTTCCCGTCCGGCGAGATCGACTTCACCACCCAGTCCCCTTCCGGCAGGCCGGTCACGCCGAGGGAGAGACCCGCGCGATCCAGCCACTCGAGGCGCGCGTTCGGGGAGGTTTTCGAGAGGAAGGCCAGGCACCCGTTCCGCGAGGCGGACGCGGGCGTCTCCGCGTCCAGGACCCCGGGTCGCGGCCCCTTGCCGATCGCGATCTTCTCGCCGACCACCTGCAGCCGGCGGAGGTCGAAGCGCTGGGCCGCCAGGTGGCCGCTGTCGAGGAAGATCAGGTAGCCCGGGGGCGCCCAGACTGCCGCGCTGCCCGCTTGCGTCACGACACGTGATTGCCGGCTGTGGATCGAGCCGACCCGGATCGTGAACCCCTGTGGACCCCGGGGCACGGCGGCGAACAGGAAGTGTTCCCCGTCGGGCAGGAAGGACGGGAAGCGGTGCCCCGCTTCGTGGTGCGAGGGGTCGAGCTCGGTGGCGGGTTCGGGCGTTCCGCCGTCCGCCGGGATCTTCATGAGCGGCCCCGAGGCCGACGGAGCGAAGACGATCACGTCGCGGCGGCCCCAGCTGAGTCCGCGCGGGTCCGAGGCGTCGCAGAGGCGCGTGGAACCGGCGCCCCGGCCGAGCGGCACCCGGAAAAGCCCCTTGTTCGCCACGTCGAAGTACGCGAGCGAGCGGCCGTCGGGCGACCAGACCGGCATGATCGCCGTGGTCGTCCCCGGAATCTCGACCGGGTCGGGCGAGTTGAGCGACCAGAGCCAGAGCGCCGCGGGGCTGTCGCGCATCTGGGCGCTCGAGACGAGCCGACGTCCGTCCGGCGAGATCGCCACGGTGCTCAGGTAGGGTTGCACGAGCAGCCCGGACGGCGCGGGAAGCTGCGTGAAGACGACGGGCTCGCGGCGCGCGAACAGCGCCCACCCCGCGACGGCCGCAACCAGGATCCCGAGCGCGCCCACCGCGAGGCCGGCCGCCGGCGCGACCGAACGCCGCCGCCGGACCGGCGTCGCCACCGCCGCGCCGGCGGCCGTCGCGCCCGGCTCCGCGATCCAGCCCAGCTGCAGCTTCACGTCGTGCGCGCTCTGGATGCGGTCCGCCGGGTCCTTCGCGAGGCAGGCGCTGACGACGCGGTCGAGGGCGGGGGGCGCGAGCGGCTCGACCTGCGAGATGGGCGCGGGCTGGACGTGCATGATCGCGGCGATGAGCGACGCCTGGCTCGAGCCTTCGAACGCCCGCCGGCCCGTCGCCATCTCGTGCAGCACGCAGCCGAGCGCCCACAGGTCGGTGCGCGCGTCCGCCTCGCGTCCCTCGAGCTGCTCGGGCGCCATGTACTGGAACGTGCCGACGATCGTGCCCTCGGCCGTCAGCGGCGCGGCGGCGGTCGGGGACTTCGTGGCGCCGCTGCCGGTCACGGGTCCCGCCGTGCCGGTCGCGCGCGCCAGCCCGAAGTCCAGGAGCTTCGCCCCGGATCGCGTCAGCATGACGTTTCCGGGCTTCAGGTCCCGGTGGATCACGCCCGCCCGGTGGGCCTGGTCCAGCGCGTCCGCGATCTGCGCCCCGAGGCGCAGGACGTCGGCCGGAGGCAGCGGCCCACGCGCGAGCCGGGCCGCCAGCGTCTCGCCCTCCAGCAGCTCCATGACGAGGTAGTCCGTGTCGTCCACACCCCCGACGTCGAACAGCGTGCAGATGTGCGGGTGGTTCAGGCTCGAGACCGTCCTCGCCTCGCGCTCGAAGCGGGCACGCACTTCCGGATCCGAGGAAACGTGCCCCGGCAGCACCTTGACGGCGACCTCGCGACCGAGCCTCGTGTCGCGCGCACGGTAGACCTCGCCCATGCCTCCCGCACCGAGCGGGGCGACGATCTCGTAGGGGCCGAGCCGGGTGCCGGGGGCGAGCGTCACGTCCACACCTGCCTCGCGAGCGCCTCGAAGCGGGAATCGGCGACGACGTCGTCGAAGAACGGGCTCCCGGGCATGAGGAGGAACACCGGGTCGCGCTCCCCGGCAGCGCGGGAAGCCCAGGCGAAGGCCTCGTCGGCAAGGCCGGCGCTCGAAGCGGCGAGCGCGACCATCGAAGCCGACAGGTGCTCGTACCGCCTCCGGGCCGCGAGTTCGTCGAAGACGGCCCGGGCGTTCGCGGACTCTCCGAGCTGGCCGAAGGTCCACGCGAGGCTGCCGAGCACCCACGGGTGCCGCCCCGAGGGCGCGAGCACGCCGAGCGCGGTCGAACGCGCCCGGGCGAAGTCGCCCGACCAGGCGAGCGCACGGACGAGGTTGTAGTGCCCGAAGACCCCCTCCGGCTCCAGTTCCTCGGCGCGCAGGGCCTGGGTGACCGACTCGGTGTGCCGGCCCGCGTGGGCGAGCAGCATCGAGTGCACGGTGATCGCCCAGGCATTGAGTGGGTCGTCCGCCACGGCCTCCGCGGCCAGCCGGACGGATTCTTCCGGCGAGAAGCGGCGGAGCCCGTAGCCCCAGATGGCGCGCTCGCAGCGGGAGCGCGTGTGCCGCGCATCCACCGCGAACGCGCGTCGCCACGTCCGATCGGCGCGGTCGAAGTCCCACTCGTACTGCGCCTCGACGTCCGCGAGCGTCGCACACGCCTCGGTGTTCGACGGGTCCAGCGCCAGCGCGCGCTCGGCGAGGTCCCTGGCCCGCGGCATGATCTCCGACGCGGGGCGGGCCCCGAACGTGCCGAGCAGCCGCCACGAGTCCGCGAGCAGGCCCATCGCATCGGCGTACTGCGGATCCAGCTCGATCGCGCGCTCGAAGCACTCGATGGCGTTCGCAATGAACCGTCCGCGGCGGAGCTGGAAGGCGCGGCCCTTGAGCACGAGCTCGTACGCTTCGAGGTTCGCCGTGCCGCGCCGGGCGCCGCCTCCCGAGCGCAGTGCGACGCTCAGCTTCCTCGCGATCGCCTCCGCGATCTCGTCCTGGACCGCGAACACGTCGGTCAGTTCGCGGTCGTAGCGCTCGGACCACATCTGGTAGCCGTCGGCCACGTTGACGAGCTGCGCCGTGACGCGCAGGCGCTGCCCGGACCGCCGAACGGTGCCCTCGAGCACGGTCGTCACGCCCAGCCGCTCGCCGACCACGCGCGGGTCCTCGCGCCGGCCCTTGAACGCGAAGCACGACGAGCGCGCCGCGACGCGGAGTCCCTCCAGCTGCGCCAGCGCGTTGAGGATCTCATCGGCCACGCCGTCCGCGAAGTACTCGTCGTCCGGACCGCTCAGGTTCTCGAAAGGCAGGACCGCGATGGAACGCTCCTCGGCGCGACCGCCGCGCGCGCCTCCGGACGCAACCTCGGCCAGCTCGAGCCGGACGTCGCGGATGTCGCGCGGGCGCTCGTCGGCGTTCTTCCGCAGGCAGCGACGGAGGATCCCCAGCACGCGCGGGGGCGTGCCCGCCGGGAGCGCGCTCCAGTCCGGCTCGCGCTCGAGGATGCGCGCGACGAGGTCGGAGACCGTCTCACCGGCGAACGCCGGCCGGCCCGCGAGGCACTCATAGAGGAGGCAGCCGAACGACCACACGTCGCTGCGCCGGTCCACGGCCCGGCCGCGCGCCTGCTCCGGGCTCATGTACGCCGCGGTACCCAGGATGACGCCGGCCTCGGTCGCGGCGGGCATCGCCGTGCGCGTTTCGGCTTCGGCCGAGTCGGCCCCGGCGGGCGCCGCGGGCTCGCTCTTCGCGAGGCCGAAGTCGAGCACCTTCACCCGCCCGGCATCCGACACCATGACGTTTCCCGGCTTCAGGTCGCGGTGGACGATGCCCCGCTCGTGCGCGGCCTCGATCGCCTCGGCCACCTGTACGGCGAGCGCCAGCGTCTCCTGCAGCGACAGGGGGCCGCGGCCGAGGCGGTTCGAGAGCGTCTCGCCCTCGACCAGCTCGAGCACCAGGCACAGGGTCCCGGTCGCGTCCTCGAGGCCGTAGATGGACGCGACGTTGGGGTGGTTGAGGGCCGCGAGCGACTGGGCCTCGCGGCGGAAGCGGCCGAGGCGGCCCGCGTCCCGCGCGAAGCCCTCGGGCAGCACCTTGATCGCGACGTCCCGCCCGAGCTTCTCGTCGTGCGCCCGGTACACTTCCCCCATGCCCCCCGCGCCGAGCGGGGTGACGATTCGGTACGGGCCGAGATTCTGGCCGACGGTCAGGGGCAATCCGGGTCTCCGTGCGCTGGGATGGTCAGGCCTGCGTGACGCCGGTGGGAGGGGGACGCGCGAAGATAGCATGGGCATTGACCGGTCCGGCCTCGAAATGCACCCTGCGTCGCCATGCCCGAGCTGCCCGAAGTCGAGACCGTCCGCCGGATGCTGGCCGCGCACGTGCCGGGCCGCCGGATCGCGCGCGCGACCGTGTCGCCGCACCGTCTTCGCACCGCGACCCTGAAACGCCTGCCCGCCGCGCTCGCCGGCCGGACGTTCGGCACGCCCCGGCGCACCGGCAAGTTCCTGCTCCTCGACCTCGACGGCGGCGTCACGCTCCTCTCCCACCTCGGCATGAGCGGGCGATGGCTGTTCTGGGCCGACGGGCGCGAGGCCGACGCGTCGCTGCCGCACGTGCACCTCAAGCTCGTGCTCGAGGACGGCGCGGCGCTCTGGTTCCAGGACATCCGCCGCTTCGGGATGCTCCGGGTCGTGCGGCTCGAGCGGCTCGCGCGCGACCCGTCGCTGCGCCTGCTCGGGCCCGATCCGCTCGCGTCGCCCCCGACCGGCGAGTCGCTCCGGTCGCTCGCGCGCGGCGCGCGCGTGGCGGTGAAGAACTTCCTGCTCGACCAGCGGCGGATCGCGGGACTGGGGAACATCTACGCGAGCGAGGTGCTGTTCCGTGCCGCGCTGGACCCGCGCCGGCGGGCCGGGTCGCTGGCGCTCCCCGAGTGGGAACGCGTCGCGCGCGAGATCCCGCGCGTGCTCGAGGAGTCCATCGCGCGCATGGGCACCACGTTCAGCACCTACCGCACGATCTGGAACGAGCCCGGCGAGTACGGCGAGCAGCTGCTCGTCTACGACCGCGCGGGCCAGCCCTGCCGGCGGTGCGGGACGCCCGTCCGCCGCATCGTCCAGGGCGGCCGGGCCACCTTCTTCTGCCCGGGCTGCCAGCGCCGGGCCCCGGCGCCGAAGGCGGCCGGACAGTCGCGGACGCGGGCGCGCAGGACCGCGAAGGCTGCCGCGAAGACGGCCGGAACGGCGCAAAAGACGGCCCGCAGGACCCCGGCGCGCAAGTCCTGACGAACCGCGAATAAGAACCACAACGTTTTCATTGAAACCGCGGTGCGCCGCCCCCTACCCTGCGGTGTTACCCATACCCATCCCCGGGTGGCGCGCCGCGATTCCCCTTTCCGTCTTGCTGCTGGCCGGCGCCCCCCGTTCCTACGGAGCGCAAATCATGATGTTCAACACGCTGGGCCTGCCGGCGCCCCTCGTCCAGGCGGTGCGCGCGGCGGGCTGGACCGAGCCGACGCCCATCCAGGCGAAGGCGATTCCGGTCATCCTCCAGGGCAACGACCTCATCGGGAACGCCGTCAGCGGCTCGGGCAAGACCGGGGCCTTCCTGCTTCCCGGCTTCGCGCGCCTGCTCGACGGGCCGCAGAAGCTCCGCGCGCTCGTGCTCACACCGACGCGGGAGCACGCCGCGCAGGTGGACACCCAGGCGCGCGACTTCGCGCGCTTCACCGAGCTGCGCGTCGGTCTGGCGCACAACGCGGCGCCGATCGCGGCCCAGGAGAAGCTGCTGCGCGATCACGGCGTGGACGTGCTCGTCGCGACCGTGGACCGGCTGCTCGAGCTGCAGGAGCGCAAGGTGATCGGCTTCGAGGATGTCGAGATCCTCGTGCTCGACGAGGCCGACCGCATGGTGGACATGGGGCAGGCCACCGACATCCGCCGGATGCTCAAGCTGCTGCCCGAGACCCGGCAGACGCTGCTCTTCTCGGCGGCGATGGCGCCCGAGCTCAACCGCCTCGCGAAGGAGGCGCTCATCGAGCCCGTGCGCGTGGACCTCACGTCCCCGCAGCCCACGGGCATCATGCACGCCATCTACCCCGTGCCGAAGCACCTCAAGATCGAGCTGCTCGACCGGCTGCTGTCGCGCCCGGGCGAGGTGCGCAGCACGATCGTCTTCACACGGCAGCGCGAGGGCGCCGACCGGCTCGCGCGCCAGCTCGAGCGCCGCAAGTACACGGTCACGACGCTGCACGAGCGCAAGAGCCAGACCGAGCGCGAGCGCGCGATGGAGGACCTCAAGCGGGGCCGCCTGCAGATCGCGGTCACGACCGACCTCGCCGCGCGCGGGCTCGAGCTGACCGGGGTCGCCCACGTCGTCAACTTCGACGTGCCGCCGACGCCCGAGGACTACGTGCACCGCATTGGCCGCGCCGCGCGGCCCGACGCGCAGGGTGACGCGTTCACGCTCATGGCCCCCGAGGAGCAGCGCCACCTCGCCGCGATCGAGCGGTTCGTGGGCCGCGCGATCCCGCGCGTGCTGCTGCCCGACTTCGACTACAAGCTGACCCCGTCGCAGCTGCAGCAGACGGTCATCTACGACGACGAGCGCGTCCGCTCCGCGGCGCGCCGGGCCGCCCTCAACAAGATGGGCGCCTACGTGACCTCGCGGCTGTCCTCGCCGGCCCGCGCGGCCTCGATCCCGTCGCGCGTCTCGGGGCCGGCGGCGGCCTCGGTGAAGCCGGCGACGGCGACGGCCAAGGGACGCACGGCCTCGGTGCCGGCATCCTCGGCGCCGGCCCGCTCGAAGCCGGGTGCGGCCTCGGCGACGGCCCGCAAGCCGTCCGCCTCGCATCGCCCGCGGCCGGCCGCCCGCAAGGTCTCGGCCGCGGCGCGCCGGAAGGTGGCCCTGCCGGCCCCACGGCCCAAGAAGTGACTCGAGCGGCCCGAGGCAAGCGCCTCGGGCCGCTCGGCTTCCGGATACGGACCTCAGGAGCCCGCAGGCGGCTCGAGGCGACTTCTCGCGAGGACGAACGCCGCCTGGGCGCCGGCCGCGTCCGCGGCGGAGACCTGGAGCTGGTCGGGGCTGCCCCCTCCCTTGCCCCGCGCCGCCGCAAGCAGCTCGGACAGGAACGCCTTGAGGTCCGGGCCGGCACCCTTCGAGCGCACCACGACCACGACCGGGTCCGGGGCGCCCGCGCCGCTCACCGCCCACGGCGCCCCGGCCGACAGGCACGCGAGTGCGAACGCGCGCACCTCGTCGCGGGGACGTTCGGCCGCCCACTCGGCGACGCCGCGGGGCGCCGCACCGACGCGCGCGCGCGCCTCGTCGGCCAGCCGGCGGGCGTTCAGCTCCCGCAGCTGCTTCGCGAGCGCGTCGCGCTCCTCGAACGCTCGCTCGAGGTGCGCGATCAGGTCGCGGTCCTTGAGCGTCCGCCGCCGGGCCGCCTCGATGAGCGCCTCGGCACGCCAGGCGTGGTCCCGCAGCGCGCGGCCGCCGCAGAGGAACGAGACGCGCACGTTGCCGCGCACCTTTTCCCAGCCGGTGATCTTGATCGCGCCCACCTCGCCCGTGCGGCGCGTGTGGGTGCCGCCGCAGGCGGAGAGGTCCCAGTCGGGCACTTCGACGATCCGGATGCGGCCTTCCACCTTCGGCGGCTTGCGCAGCGCGAAGCGTTTCACGCCCTCGGCATCGGTCCAGTGGAGCCGGATCTCCCGGTCGTCCCACAGCACGCGGTTCGCCGCTTCCTCGACCCGGCCGGCGAGCTTCCAGTCCAGGCCCGCCAGCCCGAGTTCGATCACGCTGCGCTCGGCGCCGAGCGTCGAGGACAGCGTCGCCGCTTCCGCGACGCGCTCGAACGCTGCCGAGAGCACGTGCTGGCCGGTGTGCTGCTGCATGTGATCGAAGCGGCGTTCCCAGTCGATCTCGCCGGGCACCGCACCCTGCGGCGTTCGTTCCGCGTCCACGACGTGCCACACGCGCCCGTCTTCCGCGGCCTGCACGTCCACGACGGGCAGGCCGGCCAGGGTACCGTGGTCGGGGAGCTGGCCCCCGCTCTCGGGGTAGAACCAGGTCCGGTCCAGCTCCACCGCGGGCCGTCCTCCCCACTCGCCCGCGGCCGCCACCTCGGCCTCGAAGCGCGTCGTGTACGTATCGTCGTAGTAGCGCCGCTCGCTCGCCATCGTCAGGTCTCTCGGGGCGAGGAGCGCGGGACGCCCCAGCGCTTGAGCATGCGCCAGAGCGTGGTGCGCGAGATGCCGAGCTGCTTCGACGCCGAGGTCGTGTTGCCCTGGTGCCGCTCGAGCACGCGCAGGACGTGCTGGCGGGTCACCTCCTCGAGCGAGAGCGCGTCTCGGTCCGGCCGGGGCGCGGCCGACGCCGGCGCGGGGGCGGCGGCCGCGGCGCGCGGCAGCATCCGCGGCGCGCGGATCTCAGCGGGCAGGTCCGCGGGCTCGAGCCGGCGGCGCTCCGAGACGGCGACCGCGTGCTCGATCGCGTTCTCGAGCTCGCGCACGTTCCCCGGCCAGTCGTAGCGCTCGAGCAGGAGCATGGCCGCGGGCGTGAACTCGAGCCCCGGCCGGCGCTGGCGGCGCGCCGCCCGGTCGAGGAAGAACGAAGCGAGCAACCCGATGTCCTCGCGGCGCTCGCGCAGCGGCGGCAGCTCGATCTGCACGACGTTCAGCCGGTAGTAGAGGTCGGCGCGGAAGCGGCCCTCGTCCACGAGCGCGCGCAGGTCGCGGTGCGTCGCGGCGACGACCCGCACGTCCACGAGCCGCGGCGCGTTCTCGCCGATGCGGCGCACCTCGTTGTTCTCGAGCGTGCGGAGGAGCTTGACCTGGGTGCCGAGCGGCATGTCCCCGATCTCGTCGAGGAAGAGCGTGCCGCGGTCCGCCTCCTCGATCAGCCCCGCGCGCTCTCCGGCCGCCCCCGTGAAGGCTCCCTTCGCGTACCCGAACAGCTCGCTCTCGATCAGCGTTTCCGGGAGCGCGCCGACGTTCACCGGCACGAACGCGTGGCGCGCGCGCCCCGAGAGCACGTGGAGGGAGCGCGCGACCAGCTCCTTGCCCGTGCCGCTCTCGCCCAGCACCAGCACCGTGCTGTCGGTCGGCGCGACCCGCGAGACCAGCCGCAGCAGCCGCTGCATCTTCGCGCTGGCCCCGACGATGGGGGTGAGCTCGAGGTCCCGGGCCCCGGCGGTGCGGACGCCGGAGGCCGCCTGGGAGGCGGAAATGCTGGGTCGGGTCGGGGACATGGGAGAGGCCTCGTTCGCTTCTGGAACGGCCGGACGGGGGCTCGGGCCCTGCGGCGGGCCCTCGGCGGCCGTTTCAACTTGCCACAGCGGGCGAAGCCGGGGCAAGCCGGCCCCCGAACGGGGCCTAGGAGTCCCTCCCGGCCTCCTGCTCGTCCCCGTCCTCGGGACGCAGCTCGACGAGCCGCAGCTGAGGCTGCGCGGCCCGCCGGGGCGACGGCGGGCCGGCCGGGACCGCCACCCGCTCCGCCGGGACGGCGGTCCGCGCCGCCGGGCTGATCTCCTCGAGGCGGAGGTAGAAGAACGTCCAGGCGTACTGAACCACGGGCATGATCGCGGCGCTGAGGAACGTGCCGAGCGAAACCCAGATGTTCCAGCTGCTCCCGGGCACGGCGAAGAAGCAGACGACCATCAGAAACCAGATCGGGACGACCAGGAAGACCGAGAGGGCCACCATCTCGAGCCAGCGCTCGAAGCGCGACTCGGTGAGCCGGAACGAGCGCTGCGCGGCGCCGACGGGACCGGTGCGGCGCAGCGTGACGACCTCGGTCACCAGGGACAGCTTGAAGCCGAGGTAGAGGAACGGCACGAGCAGCATGCTGAACGCGACGGCGAGCGCCAGGTTGCGCAGCACCTCGGCCAGGTACAGCACGGGGACCCGCCGCAGTGCCTGCGCGTAGCACTCGAGCGCGGGGGCCGGCGACGCGCCGCCCGGGGTGTTGAACACGGAGCGCGCCCGGAATCGCAGCATGGCCGTGATCACGACGAAGATGAGGAAGTCGAGCAGCTTGAACGCGGCGGTCAGCAGCAGCAGGCGGCCCTGCGGCATCCCGGGCAGGAGCTGCTCGGCCACGGCCGGCGCCAGGATCCAGGGCGACCAGAGCAGGAGCGGGACGACGAGCGACTGGAGCACGTCGCGCCGCGCGGCGAGGTCGAACGCCAGCGCGAACGCGTGTCGGGCGGAGATGGGAGGGCGTGGCGGATCGGGCATGCTTCGCTCGGGTCGGACGGCGGGAGGCGCGCACGGTACGGGGGCCGCCGAGACGGTGTCAACAGGTTCGCGGCGGCGCGGGGGCCCGGTTGCCGCGCGCGCGGCGCGTTCCTATGCTGCGCGGCATGCCGAAGCGATTCTCGCACCTCGACGCCCGCGGGCGCGTCCGCATGGTGGACGTGAGCGCGAAGAAGGTCACGACCCGCGAGGCCGTGGCGCGCGGCCGCGTCTTCCTCGCCGGGGCGACCCTGGAGCGGCTGCGCGCCGGCCGGACACCCAAGGGCAACGTGCTCGCCGCCGCCCACCTCGCCGCGGTGATGGCGGCCAAGCGGACGAGCGAGCTCGTGCCGCTGGCGCACCCGGTGCCCGTCGAGGCCGTGGACGTGGCGTTCGACCTCGACCCCGCCGGCCCGGCGGTCCGGATCGAGGCCCGCGTGCGCACGAGCGCGCGCACCGGCGTGGAGATGGAGGCGCTCACCGCGGTGTCCGCGGCTGCCCTGACGCTCTACGATATGCTCAAGGCCGTGGACCGTGGCATGGTGATCGGCGAGATCGCGCTGTGGGAGAAGCGCGGCGGCCGCAGCGGCGAGTGGCGGCGCCGCGAGCCGGTTCCGCGTTCCACCCGCGCGCCGCGACGCAAGCGCTGATCGTGGAGCCCATCGAGCTCTCGTACGCCGAGGCCCGCGCCCGCGCGGTCGAATCGCTCGCGAGCCTGCCGCCCGTGCGCCTGCCGCTCGCGCGCGCCGCGGGCCGCGCCCTCCGCCGGTCCGTCGCCGCCCCGCACGCCCTGCCGCCCTTCCGCAACTCGGCGATGGACGGCTGGGCCGTGCGGGCCGCCGACCTCGCCGGCGCGAAGCCCGGGGCGCCGGTCGTGCTGCACGTCGCCGGCGAGATCCCCGCCGGCTCCACGGCGGCGCGGCCGCTCGGCCCGGGCGAGGCCATGCGCATCATGACCGGCGCGATGCCGCCGGAGGGCGCCGACGCGGTCGTGCCCTTCGAGGAGGGCGAGCGGGTCTCCGGCCCGGGCGGCGAGTCGGTGCGCGCCTCGCGCCCGGTCGAGCCCGGGGACCACCTGCGCGCGGCCGGAGCGGACGTGGGGCCGGCCGAGACCGTGCTCGAGGAGGGCCGCGAACTCTCGGCCCACGACGTCGCGCTGCTCGCCGCGCTCGGGATGGCGGAGGTCGAGGTCTCCCCGGCCCCGCGCGTCGCGGTGCTCTCGACCGGCGACGAGCTCCTGGACCCCGCCGAGCCGCTGCGCCCCGGGGCAATCCGCGACAGCAATCTCGGGATGCTGTCGCGCCTCGCGGCGGAGGCCGGCGCCGAGGTCGCGATCGCCGAGCGGCTGCGGGACGACCCGGCACGCGTCGCCGCGCGCGTCGCCGAGGCCCTCTTGACCTGCGACGCCGTGCTCACGATCGGCGGCGTCTCGGCCGGCGACCACGACCCGGTCAAACAGGCGCTCGACCGGATCGGCGAGATCGCGCTCTGGCGCGTGGCGATGCGCCCGGGACGCCCCCAGGCCTCGGGCCGCCCGCTCGGACGGTTCTTCCACGGGCTCCCCGGCAACCCGGCCTCGGTGGCCTGCGTCTTCGAGGCGATCGTCCGGCCCGCCCTGCGACGGCTGCAGGGCTTCTCAGCGCTCGACCGCCCGCGCGTGCCGGTGCGCGCGGCCCGCGCGGTGCCCTCGAAGGCCGGCCGCGTGGACTTCGTGCGCTGCACGCTCGCCTGGCGGGAGCGGGAGCTGTGGGCGACGCCTGCCGGCGAGCAGGTCTCCGGCCACCTCGCGCCGCAGTCGCGGGCGCACGCGCTGCTCGTCGTCCCCGCGGAGGCAGCGACCCTCCGCGAGGGCGCGGAGGCCGTGGCGCTGGTGCTGCGCCTGCCGCCCGCCTGAGGCGCCGGAACGGCGGGCGGGCCGGGCCCCCCGCGGGGAGGCCCGGCCCGCGCGAACGGTGGAGCGTCAGAGGATGCCGAGCACGCTGTTGCGCGCCTGAGCCCAGAGGTCCTGCGCCTGCACGCCGAAGTAGAGCGTCACCGCGAACGCGATCAGCACGGCGAGCGTGACCGGGACGCCCCAGGAGACCGGGACCGGCTCGCCCTCCGGCTCGCGCATGTACATCGCCACCGTGACGCGCAGGTAGTAGAAGACCGACACGACGCTGTTCAGCACGCCCGCGATGACGAGCCAGGTGAGCGCCGGGTTCTTGATGGCCGTGCCGAAAACGTAGACCTTGCCCATGAAGCCCGCCGTGGGCGGGATCCCTCCGAGCGAGATCATGAACACCGTCATGGCCAGCCCGAGAAACGGCGCGCGGAAGCCGAGACCGGCCAGGTCGCTCACGAGCACGCGCTCGTCGCGGCCCTTCCCCATCATGGTCAGGATCGCGAAGGCGCCGAGGTTCATGAACGAGTAGACGGCCAGGTAGAAGACCGCGGCCGAGGCGCCGTCGGGGCCGCCGGCGGCGACCGCCACCAGAATGTAGCCGGCGTGCGCGATGCTCGAGTAGGCCAGCATGCGCTTGAGGTTGTTCTGGAGCAGGGCGGTGACGTTGCCCACCGTCATCGTCAGGAACGCGATCACGGCGATCATCTGCGTCCAGTCCGCCTGCACCGGCTCGAGCGCGCGCAGGCCGACCCGCAGCAGCGCGGCGAATCCGGCCGCCTTGGCGCCCGCCGACATGAAGCCGGTGACCGACGTCGGGGCGCCCTCGTACGCGTCGGGCGTCCACATGTGGAAGGGCACGGCGGCGACCTTGAAGCCGAAGCCGGCGAAGACGAGCAGCGCGCCCACGAGCAGCAACGGGTTGTCCTTGAGCGGCGAGTCCGAGAGGAACTCGCCCATGCGCGCCAGGTTCGAGGTGCCCGTCGCGCCGTAGAGGAGCGCGATGCCGTAGAGCAGGAAGCCGGACGCGAACGCCCCGAGCAGGAAGTACTTGAGCGCGGCCTCGTTCGACTCGAGCCGCGAGCGGCGGAAGCCCACCATGATGTAGAGCGAAAGGGACATGAGCTCGAGGCCCAGGAAGATCGTGATGAGGTCGTTCGACGCCGCCATCAGGATCATCCCGAGCACGCTCGAGAGCAGGAGCGCGTAGTACTCGGCCTGGTTGATGCGCGTGCGCTTCACGTAGTCCCAGGAGGCCAGCACGGAGACCACGCCGATCGCCGCGAAGAGCACCGTGAAGAAGACCGTGAGCGGGTCGTGCACGAACATGCCGCCGAACAGGTCGCGCTTGTCCCCGGCGACCCGCCACGCGGCGAAGCCCGCGAGGAGAAGCGCGAGGAGCGACACGATCCCGCCGCGGTTGCCGTTCGGGCGCGCGGGCACGAACTCGAGCAGCAGCAGCAGGATCGTGGCCGCGGTCAGGACCAGCACCGGGCCGAGCGCCCACCAGTCGACAGGCAGGAACGAAGGCTGCGGCACGACGCTCATCGCTCACCTCCGCCGGCGGCCGCCGGCAGGTCGCGCTCGGCGAACACGGCCCCGGGCGCCGAATCGAGCGACGCGAGCCGCTCGCGCCGCTGGACCGTCACCTCGATCGTGCGGTCGAGAGCCGGCTGCATCCGGTCGAGGAAGGGCTGCGGCATGACGCCCATCCAGAAGATGAAGACCAGCAGGGGCGCGAACACGAGCCGCTCGCGGAGCGAGAGGTCCGTGAGCTTGCGGTTCTCCTCGTGCGTCACCGGGCCGAACACCACGCGCTGGTACATCCACAGCATGTAGCAGGCCGACAGGATCACGCCCGTCGCGGCGAGAACGGCCCACCACTTCGCGTGCAGGAAGGCGCCGAGCAGGACGAGGAACTCGCCGACGAACCCGTTCGTGCCCGGCAGGCCGATGCTCGAGAGCATGACGACCATGAAGATCGAGGCGTAGACCGGCATCACCTTCCAGAGCCCGCCGAAGTCGGCGATCCGCCGCGTGTGCCGGCGTTCGTAGACGACACCGACCAGGAGGAACAGCGCGCCGGTGGAGACGCCGTGGTTGAGCATCGTCATCATCGATCCCGAGAAGCCCTGGGCGTTGAGCGCCATCAGGCCGAGCATCGCGAAGCCCATGTGGCTCACGGACGAGTAGGCGACCAGCTTCTTGAGGTCCGGCTGCACCATCGAGACGAGCGCGCCGTAGATGATCCCGACGATCGCCAGCCCGGCGATCCACGGCGCGCAGACCTCGAGCGCGTTCGGGAACAGCGGCATCGCGAACCGGATGAAGCCGTAGCCGCCCATCTTGAGCAGCACGGCCGCCAGGATGACCGAGCCCGCCGTCGGTGCCTCGACGTGGGCGTCGGGGAGCCAGGTGTGGAACGGGAACATCGGCACCTTGATGGCGAACGCCAGGGCGAAGGCGAGGAAGAGAATCCACTGCTGCTGCGACGACAACGTCGTCCCGATCAGGGTCGCGAGGTCGAACGTCAGCACACCGGTCTGCATCTTGTACTGGTGCACGACGTACAGGATCGCGATCAGCATGAGCAGCGACCCGATCATGGTATAGATGAAGAACTTCACCGTGGCGTAGATACGCCGTTCCCCGCCCCACATCCCGATCATGAAGTACATCGGGATGAGCATCGCCTCCCAGAACACATAGAAGAGGAACAGGTCGAGCGACACGAACGCGCCGATCATCGCCGTCTCCAGGAACAGGAGGCAGGCGAAGAACTCCTTGACGCGCGTGTCGATAGACCGGAAGCACCCCAGAATCGTGATGGGCGTGATGAACGTGACCAGCATCACCAGAAACAGACTGATGCCGTCGAGGCCGATGTGATAGCTGATCCCGAGCGACGGAAGCCACGGCGCGCTGACCACGAACTGCATCTCGGGGCTGGTATGGAAGCCCGCCACCAGTCGCGTCGAGACGGCGAAGACGACCAGGGACAACACCAGGGCGAGCCAGCGGATCGCGCCGTGCGCCCGCGACGGCATCATCGCCACGGCGACGGCGCCGAAGAGCGGAAGGAATGTCACCAGACTCAGAATATCCACGTCGTTTCCTTATCGGACCAGCTGGTACATCAGGTACAGGAACCCGATCAGCATGAAGAACGCATACGTGCGCACCAGTCCCGACTGCAGCAGGCGCGCCGTCGCGCCGATGAGCCGGGCGGTGACGCCCAGGCCGTTCACGATTCCCTCGATGATGCCGGCGTCGATCAAGCCGAACAGGAGCTTGTCGGATATCGCGTATCCGGGCCGGACGATGGCGCGCTCGTAGAGCTCGTCGACGTAGTACTTGTTCGCCACCAGCGTGTAGAGACCTCCCAGCCGCGACGTGAAGGCCGCGGCGGCGCCGGGCAGCTGGATGTAGAGCACGCGCGCAAACAGAATTCCGGCCAGGGCCACCAGGACGGAGACCACCATCAGGATCATCTCGAGGGACGATCCGTGCCCGCCCTCCATCTCCGCGGCCACGGTGGCGTGCACGGCCGGCACCAGGCCGACCCCGACTTCGTGCGCCCCGACGTGGCCCGCGAACACCGGCTCCAGCCAGTGGTGGAACACGTTGCCGCCCCCGAGCACCTGGGGAACGCCGAGGAAGCCCACGATGACCGCGCCCGCCGCGAGCACGACCAGCGGCATGGTCATCACCGGAGGCGACTCGTGCAGGTGATGCTTCGCCTCCTCGGATACCCGGTCTTTGCCGTAGAAGGTCAGAAACACGGCCCGGAAGATATAGAAGGCCGTCATCCACGCGGCCGCGAGGCCGACCACCCACAGCGTGCGGCCCAGCCAGACGGGCTCGAGTGTCGAGTTGAACGCCATCCACAGGATCTCGTCCTTGGAGAAGAACCCGGCCAGCGGCGGGATACCCGCGATCGCCAGCGATGCGATCAGGAACGTCGCCGCGGTGATGCGCATGGGCTTCGACAGCGCCCCCATCTTGAACATGTCCTGCTCGCCGGACATGGCGTGGATCACCGATCCCGCTCCGAGGAAGAGGCATGCCTTGAAGAACGCGTGCGTCATCAGGTGGAAGACGCCCGCCGCGTACGCGCCCGTTCCCACCGCGAGGAACATGTAACCGAGCTGGCTCACGGTGGAGTACGCGAGGACCTTCTTGATGTCGCGTTGAGCGAGGCCGATGGTCGCGGCGAAGATCGCGGTCAGGGCGCCGATCACGGCGACGACGACGGCGGCCTGCGGCGCCAGGTCGTAGAGGAAGCTGAGGCGCGCGATCATGTACACGCCCGCCGTTACCATGGTCGCGGCATGGATGAGCGCGCTCACCGGCGTCGGACCCGCCATGGCGTCAGGCAGCCACACGTAAAGCGGGATCTGCGCCGACTTGCCGCACGCGCCCACAAACAGGAGCACGCAGGCGGCCACGCCCACCTTCACGAAAGCATCGTGATGAATCGCCGCCAGGCTCCGCAGCACCGGAACGTCGAGCGTGGGGCTGCCCAGCTGATAGGCGGTCACAAAGAGGATGAACATCCCCAGCAGGAACCCGAAATCGCCCACCCGGTTGACGATGAACGCCTTCTTCCCCGCCGCCGCGTTGGCGAGGTCCTTGTACCAGAACCCGATGAGCAGGTACGAGCACAGCCCCACACCCTCCCAGCCCACGAACAGGAGCAGCAGGCTCTTCGCCATGACCAGGGTCAGCATGGCGAACATGAAGAGGTTCAGGTACGAGAAGTAGCGCGCGTAACCGCGGTCCCCGTGCATGTACCCCACCGAGTAGATGTGGATGATCGATCCCACACCGGTGACGACGAGCACCATCGTCATGGAGAGCGCGTCAAGCCAGAAGGCGACATCGATGTGGACGGGCCCGGCGACGATCCACGGGAACAGCGTCTGCTCGAACAGGCGCGCGTCGGGAGCCATGGCAAGCATGGCCATGAACAGCTTCACCGCAACCGCAAACGAGACGAGCGGCGCGAGGCAGCCGATGAAGGAGATCAGCCTCTCCGAGGGCCCCTTCTCTCGGCCGCTGAAGAACACGGCGATGAGACCGTTCAGGAATGCGCCCGCCAGGGGCGCGGCAGGAATGATCCAGAGCAGGTTCGACATGGGTATCGTCGCTTCAGTCACGCATCAGCGTGAGGTCGTCGGCCTGGACGGTGGTTCGGTTCCGGAACAGCATGACGAGGATCGCGAGGCCGATCGCGGCTTCCGCCGCGGCCAGCGCCATGACGAAGAACGCGATCACGTGGCCGTCCATCGACCCCGCCGCATAGCGCGAAAAGGCGAGGAAGGACAGGTTGACCGCATTCAGCATCAACTCGATGGACATCAGGATGACCAGCAGGTTGCGCCGGAACAACACCCCGAACGCCCCGATGAAGAACAGGATGGCGCTCAGGTACAGGTACTGATTGAGGCTGACTTCGCCCACCTAGATCACCTTCTTCGCCAGGAGCACCACGCCCACGATGGCGACCAGCAGAATCAGCGAGATCACTTCGAACGGGTACAGGTATCCCGAGAGCATGAGACGCCCCACCGCCTCGATGCTGCCGAACGCCTCGGTCGGCTCGACCCGGGCCGGCTCGATCATTGAAAACACCCGGATCGCGCCGACGGCGCCGGCCGCGCACAGCACCGCGGTGAAGAGGAACCGCATCCACCCCACCGGGGCTTCCTCGATCTCCTCCTTCCTCAGGTTCAGGAGCATGATCGTGAAGATGATCAGCACCATGATGGCGCCGGCGTAGACCAGGATCTGCAGGATGAAGACGAACTCGGCGTGGACCATCGCAAAGAGCCCGGCCAGCGAGCACAGCGACAGGATCAGGGAAAACGCGCCCGAAAGCGGATTGCGCAGACTCACCATGAGGAGTCCGCCGAGAATCGAGAGGGCCGCCAGCAGATAAAAGAGAATTGCCTGCATTCGATTACCGACCGATCAGCAACAGCACCAGCCCGGTGGCCAGGATGTTTACGAACGACAACGGAATCATGTTCTTCCACCCGAGTCGCATCAGCTGGTCGTAGCGGAAGCGCGGCAGCGACCACCGCACCCAGATGAACACCCAGCACCAGAACACCGTCTTTGCGGCGAACGCCGAGATCTGCACCACCAGCGCCACCGTGCGCGCCCCCCACTCCGGCAGGGGACCCATACCCAGCGCGCGGGCGAAGAAGAACAGCATTACGACGCCGCCCAGCAGGCTGAGCGTACCCAGCACGAGACCTTCCTTGTCCCGCAGGTCGCCGAAGCCGCCGCGCATACGCCGCGACCAGAAGAACATCAGCGCGGAGAAGACCAGCGCGCCGGCCGCGCTCAGCCCCAGCATGATCTTGAGCCACGCGCCGGCCGTCGCGACCAGGCGATCCGTCGGGAAATACGGAACCTGCCAGCCGCCGAAGAACAGCGTAGTGATCATCGCCGAGGACAGCACGATGGCGGCGTACTCGCCCATATAGAAGAGGGCGAAGCGCATGCCGCTGTACTCCACGTGGTAGCCGGCCACGATCTCGGACTCGCCTTCCGGCAGATCGAAGGGGTTGCGGTTCGTCTCCGCGAACGCCGCCACGATGAAGAGAATGGCGCCGAGCGGCTGGACGAAAACTCCCCACCGGGGGAGGAAGCCGAAGAGCAGTTCCCCCTGTCCCCGCACGATCTCGTTGAGCTGGGCGCTCTGAAACACCATGAATACGCCGACGAGCGCGAGCCCCAGCGGCACCTCGTAGCTGATCATCTGCGCCGTCGACCGCAGTCCGCCCATGAGCGCGAACTTGTTGTTGGACGACCAGCCGGCCAGCACGATCCCGTACACGTTGAGCGAGGTGATCGCGAGAATGAAGAGGATCCCCGAGCTCAGGTCGGCGACCTGCATGGAGATGTTGCGCCCCCCGACGACGAACCGGTCCGCCCAGGGGATCACGGCGAACGCGCTCAGGATGAAGGTGAACCCGAGAACGGGGGCGATCATGAAAAACGTCCGATTGACCTGCGGGGGAATCATCATCTCCTTCATGAGGAGCTTCACGACGTCCGCGAAGTTGTGGATGAATCCCGCCAGTCGCACGCCGAGGATCGCGGCACGGTTGGGACCCGCGCGGTCCTGGATGAACGCGGCGCCCTTGCGCTCGAACCAGATGAGAACGGGCACCAGGAACAGCGCAAAGCCCCAGATGAAGACGGCCTTGCCGCTGATGATCAGAAAGTCGGTCAGAGTCGGCATTCGAGATTTCTAACCAGTTACCCCACCGGCTGGGCACTAACGCGCGCGCCGGTCAATCCCAGTTTGTTCAGGTCGACGCCCGCAAAGGCGGCGACGTTGTCCATGATGGCCTTGCGCACGTGAGCCGCGAACTCCTGCGTCGGCGCGCCGGTCAGCGACGCGATCATCGCGTCCGCGATCCGCCAGTCCGTCTCGCCCTTCGGGTCGATCGCGGGTCGCAGCATCTGGACATGGCCCTCGAAGTTGACGACCAGCCCCTCTTTCTCCGCGAACGTCAACCCGGGAACGACCAGGTCGGCGCGCTCCGTGAGCGGCGACCGGCATCCGGCGACGGCGACGAGCCGCGCCGCGCGCGCCACAATCGAATCCAGCGCGGGAGACACGTACGTATTGAACCCGACCGCGATCAACACGCCGTCCGAGCCGAGTGCATCCACCACCGCGTCCGCACCCGGCGCACCCGGCCGCTGAAGATCCAGCACGCGCATCTCTAGCATCTCGGCGCCCTTCGCGTTCGGGTGCCGGTCGGCGCGGCGCAGGAGCGCGTCATCGGCGCCGTCGGGAACGTGCCGGGCGACGAAGACCGTCGCGTTCAGGCATTCGGTCGCCAGGCGGCGGAACATGAACATTTCTTCCAGCGTGCACGTCGCGGACAGCAGCACCACGGAGTTCCGCGAAGCCGGCCCGCCCGCCGGACCTTCGGGCGGGTAACCCAGCAGCGAACGCATCTCGACGATCGTCTCCTGCCGCGCGCACTCGTACGTTTCGTCGCCCCGCCGGACAAACGGCGTGTGGATGCGATCGGTGTTGACGAACTTGTAGTTCAGGCGCCCCTCGTCGCATGCCCAGTACCCGTTGACGTCCGGATTGTGCCGCGGACGGATTCGGTAGATCTGGTCCTTCTTGCTCTGGACCTGCATGCTGCACCCGCGCGCGCACGTCGTGCACACCGAGTTCGTGTTCTTGAGGAACCACGTCGCCGAATCGAACCGAAAGTCCTTCGACGTCAGCGCCCCCACCGGGCACAGGTCCACCGTATTCAGCGAATAGGGGCTGGTCACTTCCTGCCCCGGGAACGTCGTGATGAACGCCTCGTGGCCGCGCCCGGCGATGTAGAGCTGCTCGTCGCCGGCGACGTCGCGCAGGAAGCGCACGCACCGGTCGCACAACACGCAGCGCTCCTGGTCGAGGATCAGCGTGGGTCCGATGTCCATCGCCTTCCCCTTCTTGAAGCGCGTGAAGTCCTGGCGGCTCGGCTGCAGGTCGTGCTGCATGTAGTAGTTCTGGAGCGTGCACTCGCCCGC
>CAZPVG010000024.1:0-53302 GCA_964589945.1 uncultured bacterium | reverse complement strand
GACCTGGCTCACCTGCCCGAACGCGTCGGCGACGGACCGCACCGCGAGATCGACCTTGCCGGAGCGAATGATGGTGCGGCCGGCGTCGAGCGTCGGCAGATCGGGCGCGCCGGCGGAGACGGCGTTCGAGGCACCCGCGGCATCGGACGTCTGGGCGGCGCCGAGCGCCGCCGACGGCGCCGGCGCCACGCCGGCGGTCCCGCCCTTCGACGCAGCCAGCTCCTCCGGCGTCGTCCCGCCGGAGCGGACCGCGATCACAGGGTAGGCCCCGCCGCTCGTCTCCCCGTCGCCTGCCCGGCCGCTGCGCGCGACGCCGAGCGCCACCGCGACCACCAGGAGGCCCATGGCGACCGCGATCACGACGATCGGCCGCCACCCGATGCGCGGCGCGGGCCGTGCTCGCATGTCCTGGATCCACTGGCTGTGCATCTCGTGCTCCCCCCGGCCGCGCGTCGTGTGCGACGGCGCGACTGGAGGTGAGACGCCGGGCGCGACGCGGGGGTTCCGGCGCGCCGCTCAAACCAGGGGAGCCGGCCTCGCGCGGAGTGCTCGCGGGACGGCGGCGAACTCCTCGGCGGTGGCGGGTCAGGCGATCGAGACGACGCGACCACGCGTGACGTGGCGAAGCTGGCCGGGCGTCAGGCGGAAGGCCGCGGTCGGCGTCCCCGCCGCGCCCCAGAGCGCTTCGAGCTCCATGAGGTCCTCGTCGATGAAGATCGCGGCGTGCTCGTCGTGCGCGAGCGGGAGCGGCGGAACGCCCCCCACCGGGTATCCCGTCGTCGCGAGGACCCACTCGGGGTGGCCGAGGTCCACCGGTTCGCCCACGAGTTCGCCGATCTCCGCCGGGTCGACGGCGCTCGCGGCGCTCGCGATGACCAGGACGGCGCGGCCGGACTCGAGCGCGCGGAACAGGTGTGCCGTCGCGACCTCCCGCAAGGCGCAGCCGACCGCGGCGGCAACGTCCGCCGGCGTGCGGACCGTGGCCGCCAGCTCGATCACCTCCCCGTCGAGGTCGAGCGCGGCCAGCCGGTCCTGTACCTGCTGCGCGCGAGGGGACAGCGTGGCCATCGTCGTCTCCTGCCGGTCGGCGCCCTAGTGGAGCTGCTCGATCCAGGCGTCGACCTGGCCGCCGCGGATGTCGAGGAAGCCGACGGTGCCGAGCTGCGTCTGCAGGTTCCGCGGGTACGTCGGCGACCCCGAGTTCACGATCAGGACGCCCGCCGGGCTGCGGGTCACGCCCGGGACGTGCGTGTCGCCGGCCACCACGATGTCGACGGGGCCCTCGAAGTGGCGCTGCATCCGCTCTTCGTGCGTCGCGCCGCCGGGGTACGGCTCCTCCGGGAAGTCGTGCGTCATCCCGATGCGCAGGCCGCCGACCTCGAGCAGCTGGTTGTAGGGCAGCCGGGGGTCGTCCGCCGGCGCGATCGGGCGGCCGCTCGAGCCGTCGTCGCCGTTGCCGCGCACGCCGAGCACGGGAGCGACCTCCTGGAGCCAGTCGAGCACGACGACCTCGTGCATGTCCCCGGCGTGCAGGATCAGATCGACGCCCCGGAAGGCGGCGTAGACCTCGTCCCAGAGCGCGGCCCGTGCCTCCGGGATGTGGGTATCGGACACCAGGCCGATCAGCATGTCGCCGGCGAAGACGTGGCGGTCCAGCCAGCGGCGGGCGGCGGTGTCGGTGGGGTCGCTCACGGAAGACATCGACGATGAGCGTACCGCACGGCGGCGAGGGCGCGCCGGCCGACAGATTGCCACTCGAGATCGCGCTACAATGACCCTGAATCCAATCACCACCCCCCGGGAGCGACATGACCAGCAACGGCAGCACCAACGGCGCGCACGAGATGAGCGGCGACACCGCCACCTGGACGGTGAAGGCCGGCCTCGCGCAGATGTTGAAGGGCGGCGTCATCATGGACGTCGTCACGCACGAGCACGCCCGCATCGCCGAGGAAGCCGGCGCCGTCGCCGTGATGGCGCTCGAGCGCGTGCCGTCCGACATCCGTGCCGCCGGCGGCGTCGCCCGCATGAGCGCCGTCGACCTGATCGAGTCGATCCAGCAGTCCGTGACGATCCCGGTGATGGCGAAGGCGCGCATCGGGCACTTCGTCGAGGCGCAGATCCTCGAGGCGCTCGGCGTCGACTACATCGACGAGTCCGAAGTGCTGACGATGGCGGACGACAACCACCACATCAACAAGCACAACTTCAAGGTGCCGTTCGTGTGCGGCTGCCGCGACCTGGGCGAGGCGCTCCGCCGCATCGCCGAGGGCGCCGCGATGATCCGCACGAAGGGCGAGGCCGGAACGGGCAACGTCGTCGAGGCCGTGCGGCACATGCGCGCCGTGGTCTCGCACATGAAGAAGCTCACGACGCTGACGGCCGACGAGCTGATGGCCGAGGCCAAGACGCTCGGCGCGCCGTTCGAGCTCGTCCGACAGGTCGCGAAGACGGGCAGGCTGCCCGTGCCGAACTTCGCGGCCGGCGGCGTGGCCACGCCGGCCGACGCCGCGCTCATGATGCTGATCGGCGCCGAGGCGGTGTTCGTGGGCTCGGGCATCTTCGAGGTGGGCGATCCGGCGAAGCCGAAGGAGGCCCGCCGGGACCAGGGCCGGATGGCGAAGGCCATCGTGCAGGCCGTGGCCAACTGGAACCGTCCGGACGTGCTGCTCGAGGTGAGCAAGGGGCTGCCGCAGGCCATGCGGGGCATCTCGCTCGAGACGCTCTCCGAGGAGGAGTTGCTTGCCCGTCGCGGGTGGTGAGGTCGCGGAGTTGACGAAGCCGCGCGGGCGCCGGCCCGCCGGGCCGCCCCGCGTCGGCCTGCTCTCGCTGCAGGGCGACTACGAGAAGCATCGCGAGGCGCTGCGCGCGCTGGATGCCGAGGCCGTGCGCGTCTCGCTGCCCGAGCACCTCGCGGGCCTCGACGCGCTGATCGTCCCCGGCGGGGAGTCCACGACGATGCTGCGCCTGCTCGAGGCCACGGGCCTGCGCGCCGGCGTCGAGCGGTTCGTGCGCGAAAAGCCCGTGCTCGGCACGTGCGCGGGTCTCATCCTGCTCTCGCGGACCGCGGACCGCCTGCCCGCCCCGACGCTGGGCGTGATCGACGTCACGGCCGCCCGGAACGCCTGGGGCCGTCAGGTGCACTCGTTCAGCGCCGCGGTGGACGTCGCGCCCCTCGGCGGCGCGTTCGACGGGGTGTTCATCCGCGCGCCGCGCGTCACGCGCGTCGGCCGGGGCGTCGAGGTGTTCGCGACGCTCGACGGCGAGCCCGTGGGGGTGCGCCAGGGCCGCGCGGCCGCGCTCACGTTCCATCCCGAATTGACCGGCGACCCGCGGCTCCACGCGTGGTTCCTGCGCGAGGTCGCGGGCCTGGGCGGCCGTCGATGACGCCCGCGACCCCCGACCGCGCTGCGCTGCACGCGTTCCTCGAGCGCCACGGGAAGTTCCTGCTCACGACGCACGTCAACCCCGACGGCGACGCGATCGGCAGCGAGATCGCGATGGCGCGCTGGCTGCGCTCGCGCGGCAAGTCCGTGCGCATCCTCAACGACTCGCCGACCCCCGTCGCGTTCGGCTGGCTGACGGCCGACGACGCGATCGAGATGTACGACGAGGCGCTCTGCGAGCAGCGATTCTCCGAGGCGGACGCGCTGGTCGTGCTGGACACGAGCAACCGGCAGCGCATCGGCCGGCTGTCGCGGCACCTCGACCGCCACGTCGTCGCGATCGCGATCGTGGACCACCACGCGACGCACGACGGCTTCGGGCAGGTCAACGTGGTCGAGCCCGAGCTGGCCTCGACCGCCAGCCTGGTCTTCGAGCTCATGCGCGAGGCCGGCGTGACGCCGGACGTCACCGCGGCCGAGGCGCTGTACGTGGGCCTGTTCACCGACACGGGCAACTTCCGCTACTCGAACACCGACGCGCGCGCCCACCGGATGGCGGCGACGCTGGTCGAGGCGGGGGTGGACCCCTCGGATCTCACGAGCCGCGTCCACGCGACCGCGCCCGCCGGGAGGATCCGGTTCTTCGGCGAGTCGCTCGCGGCGCTCCAGGTGCTCGAGGGCGGCCGCCTGGTCGTCGTCGAGGCGGCGCCCGAGCAGTTCGCGCGCCACGGCCTCGTGGGCGCCGACACCGAGGGGCTCGTGGACATGCCGCGCGCCATCGCCGGCGTCGAGGTGGTCGCGCTGTTCTCGGAGGTCGAGCCGGGCAAGGTGAAGGTGTCGCTCCGCTCGACCGGGAACGTCACGATCGACGCCGTCTGCGCGCGCTTCGGCGGCGGCGGCCACCCGCACGCCGCGGGCGTGCAGATGCGCGGGACGCGCGAGGACGTGAAGGCGAAGATCCTGCCCGAGATCGTCCGCCTGCTCGACGCGCACGCCGAGTCGCTCGCGGGGGGCGACGGTTGAACGCGCCGGCCGCGCGGCTCCTCGGCCACGACGTTTCGCACCGGTACGGGCCCCGGACGGCACTGCGGCCGGTTTCGTTCGACTTCACCGGCCCCGGGGTGGTGGCGGTCACCGGCGAGAACGGTTCGGGCAAGAGCACGCTGCTGCGCATCCTCGCGGGGCTGCTGCGGCCGGCGCGTGGTTCGACGCGCGTCGAGGTGGGCGGGACCGAGGTCGCCCCGCGCTCCCGCCGCGTCGTCCTCGGGCTGGCGACGCCCGAGCTCGCGTTTTACGAAGAGTTCACAGCCCTGGAAAACCTGCAGTTCGCGGCCGAGGCAAGGTGCCTGCCAAACGTGCAGGCGGCTGTTCAGGATGCGCTTGCAAGGACCGGCCTGACATCGCGCGCCACCGACCGGGTGGCGGCCTACTCGTCCGGCATGAAGCAGCGCCTGCGCCTTGCGTTTGCGGTCCTGCACGGGCCGCCGATCCTGATGCTGGACGAGCCGGGTTCGCACCTCGACGAGGAGGGACGGGCGGTCGTGGAACGGCTCGTGCTTCAGCACGCCGCGGCCGGCCTCGTCGTCATCGCCACCAACGACCCACGGGAGATGCAGCTTGCCCGCATCCGGATCGAGCTCAGCGGTCGCGGTCTGGACCATCCTGCGTAAGGAGTGCCGCAGCGAATGGCGCACGCGCTACGGGCTGAACGCGGCGCTTCTCTTCGCCGTGGCCAGCCTGACGGCCGTGAGCTTCGCCTCGGGCCGGCTCTCGGACCGGACGGACCTGCTCGCGGCGCTCTTCTGGATCGTCCTGCTCTTCGCGACCCTGGCCTCGATGAGCCACGCGTTCGTCCGGGAGATGGAGGGGCGCACGATGCTCCTGCTGCGGCTCGTCGCGTCGCCCACCGAGATCGCGACCGGCAAGTTGCTCTTCAACCTGCTCTTCCTGCTCGTGGTCGAGGCCGTGACCGTGCCGCTTTTCATGATCCTGACGGGCGCCCCGCCCGTGCGATGGGACCTGTTTCTCGCCTTGCTGGCGCTGGGCACGGTCTCGCTGGCCGCGTCCTCCACGCTCGTCGGCGCGGTGATAGCGCAGACGCGGGGTCGCGGCGCGCTGTTCGCGGGCGTCTCGCTGCCGTTGCTCCTGCCCGTGCTGGCCGCCGCGGTCGGGGGCACGCGCGACATGTGGGCGACCAACCCGGTCGGATCGTCCCTGCGACTGCTCGCCGCCTACGCCGTGGCGCTGCTCGCGGCGAGCCTGCTACTGTACGACCATCTCTGGGAGGACTGATCGCTCCATGGTGCTTCGCCTGCTGTTGTTCCTCTGGATCGCGGTGACGATGGTCGTCGCGCTGCTCATGGCCCCGCTGGTTCCCGTGCTCGAGGAGACCACCCGGGTCCTGTACTTCCACATCCCGGTCGCGTGGCTGACAGTGGTCGCCCTGGGCTGGTCGATGGTGAACAGCGTGATCTACCTCGTGAAGCGCGACCTGCGGGCCGACGACCAGGCGGCCGCGGCGGCGGAGCTGGGGCTGGTCTTCTGCATCGCCGCCACGGTCAGCGGCGCGATCTGGGCCAAAGCCATGTGGGGGGCCTACTGGAACTGGGATCCTCGCGAGACCTCCATCTTCTTCATCCTGCTTCTCTACACCGCCTATCTCGCGCTTCGCGGGAGCATCGAAGGCGAGGAGAAGCGGGCCCGATTGTCCGCGATCTACTCGGTCGCGGCCTTCGTCGCGGTGCCGTTCCTGATCTTCGTGGTGCCGCGCATGTACGCCACGCTCCATCCCGACCCCATCATCAACACGCGGGGCAAGGTGGAGATGGACCCCATGATCCGGTGGTGCTTCCTGTCGATGCTCGGCGGCTTCACCGCGCTGTACGTCTGGCTGCAGTCGCTGCGGGTTCGCGTGGCGCGCCTCGAGCGCGCCTCGCTGGCCGCCTGAAGGGAAAACAGGGACGATGGATCGCAACTTCGTCGTGTTGGGCGTCTCGCTGCTCGTGTGGGGGCTGCTGTTCGTCTGGCTCCTGCGCCTCGAGAAGCGGGTACGGGAACTGGAGAAGCGATGAACACGAAAGTGCTCCTGGCGGTCGGCCTGCTGGTCGCGGCCGTCGTGATCGGCGTGACGAGCTTCAAGAAGACCATGACGCCGTACATCGGTTTCGCCGAGGCGCGCGCGGCGAGCGGGCAGGTCCAGGTGAACGGGACGCTCGCGGACAAGAACTACGTGCTCAAGAAGGAGGAGCAGTACCTGCGCTTCTCCCTCAAGGACACCAAGGGTGACGTCATGCCGGTCGTCTACCGGGGCGTCATCCCCGGCAACTTCGACCAGGCGGTCAGCATCGTCGCCATCGGCCAGTACCAGGGCGATCACTTCGAGGCGAGCCAGCTGCTCGTGAAGTGCCCGTCGAAGTACCAGGCCGAGGCCGAGAAGGGAGCCCGGCATCCCGAGGGCGTGTCGAAGCAGGGTGTGACGTCGTGACGGCGCAGCGCACCTCGCTCGCCGTCGCGGCGGGCCTGCTCGTGCCCGGAGTCGTGCTCGGCGGAATGCTGATGAGCACGGGCACGCTGAACCTGGGCCAGGTGTTCACCTGGGTCGCGTTCGTGGCGGCGCTCGTCTCGGGCCTCTCGTGGCTGCTCGTGACGATCGGGCGGCCGTCCGCCGAGCCCGCGGCCCGCACGGCGTACTGGATCCAGTGGGCGGCGTTCCTCGCGAGCGCCGTGTTCCTGTGGTGGATCCTCTTCAACCACCAGTTCCAGTACCAGTACGTGCACGACTACTCGTCCCTGGCGATGCCGCGGCGATTCGTCTACGCGGCGTTCTGGGGCGGGCAGGAGGGCACGTTCCTGCTCTGGGCGCTCATCACGACGACGCTGGGCCTGTTCGTGATCCGCTGGCGGAACCCGATGATGGCGCCGACGATGCTGTTCCTGAACGCGCCGGCCATCATGCTCGGGCTCGTCACCGTGATGCGCGGTCCGTTCCTGCGCGCGACCCAGGTCTTCACCGACGGCGTCGGCCTGAACCCGCTTCTGCAGGACTACTGGATGACGATCCACCCGCCCGTGCTGTTCACCGGGTTCTCGTCGTTCGTGGTGCCGTTCGCGATCGCCTGCGCGGCGCTGTTGCGTCGCGACTACGACGGCTGGCTCAAGCCGGCCCTGCCGTGGGTCATCTTCTCGACCGCCATCCAGGCCACGGGCTTCATCATGGGCGGCGTCTGGGCCTACAAGGTGCTCGGCTGGGGCGGCTACTGGGGCTGGGACCCGGTCGAGAACGGCTCGCTCATCCCGTGGCTCAGCAATATCGCGCTGCTCCACGGCCTGCTCGTGCAGCGCGTGACGGGGTCGCTGCGGCGCACGAACTTCTTCCTCGCGATCACGTCCTACGTGCTCGTGCTGTACGCGTCGTTCCTGACGCGCAGCGGCGTGCTCGCGGACTTCTCGGTGCACTCGTTCGCGAACCTCGGGCTGTCCGGCTTCCTGCTGTCGTTCATCGGCGTGGCCGCGGTCGGCGGCTACGGCCTGCTGCTGTGGCGGCTCTCGGACATCCCGAAGTCCCCGCAGCCGCTCGGCGCGTTCTCGCGCGAGTCGTTCCTGTGGCTGGGCCAGCTCGTCTTCATGCTCATGTGCCTGCTCGTGACGCTCGGCATGAGCGCGCCGCTCATCACGCGGCTGTTCGGCCCGCCGGCGAACGTGCAGACGTCCTACTACAACCTGGTCAATGCGCCGCTCGCGATCGCGCTGGGCCTGCTGCTCGGCATCGCGCCGCTGCTGCGCTGGCGCCGGCAGGAGACCCCGCCCTCGGCGGCCTCGTTCGCCGGGCCGCTGCGCGTGGTGGCCGGCGTGCTCGTCACGGGTCTCGTCGTGTCCTTCCTGCTCTCGAACTCGAACCCGGTGGCGAACGCCGCGTTCCCGTGGTTCGGGATCGGGCTGCTCGCGTGGATCGTGACGACGATGGTGCTCTACGCGCCGATCACGCTCGTGTCGGTGGGCGTCGCGATCGCCTTCACCGCCGTGGCGGTCTGGTGGGGCGTGCGCGACGTGATGCCGGCGGCCATCGTCTTCGCGATGTCCTTCGCGCTCGCGGCGAACTACGCGGCGACGGTGCGCGGGTTCCGGGCGGGCTGGAAGCACGGCGTGGCATTCCTCGGCCACATGGGCGTCTCGATCCTGCTCATCGGCGTCATCTCGTCGTCGGGCTACGGGCGCTCGGCGCAGGTGCAGCTGCCGAAGGGCCAGCAGCGCAGCGCGCTCGGCTACCAGATGACCTTCGAGGGCCTCAAGCACGGCGGCGACGGCAAGGACTTCGCGGTCATCGCCGTGAACGCGCCCGAGGGCCGCTTCACCGCGAACGCGCACTTCTACTGGAGCGCCTACAACCAGAGCTACATGAAGAACCCGCACATCGAGCGCTTCCTGACCCACGACGTCTACATCTCGCCGCTCGACATGGTCGGCGGACCGGGGCAGGAGGGCCAGGGCGGCGGCGTGTTCTTCCACGCCGGCGACACGAAGCAGCTGGGCGAGGTGAAGTACACCTTCCAGGGCTTCACGCCCGAGCCCGGCGCGCAGAGCATGAAGCTGATCGCCAACGTCGTGGCCGAGATCGGGGGCCGCACGGTGCCGCTCAAGCCGACGTTCGAGATCCAGATGGCCTCGGGAGAGGTCACGCGGACGCCGGACTACATCCCGGGCGGCGGGCAGGTGAACATCCTCAACGCGAAGCCGGGTGCCGACGGCGGCGTCGAGCTGAGCCTGCCGGGCATGCAGCAGGCCGCCGCGTCGAACGACGATGAGGTGCTCGCGGTCGAGGTCAGCACGAAGCCGTTCATCGGCCTGGTGTGGATCGGCGCGGTGATCGCGATCGTCTCGACGTTCCTGGTGATGATCCGCCGGGCGATGGAGATGTTCCGCGAGAAGCAGCTGGGCTGACCTTCGCGGCCCGGCCCCGCGCCGGGCCCCGGAGCCCCGGCGGGCGCCGTCGCCGCGAGGATCGCGGACGCGGCGCCCGCGCCGCTTCACGGGCCGCGGGCGGCCGCCGGCACGGCCCGTTCACACGCCTTCCGGAACCCGCTTCACGGGCCTTGCGGCGCTGCCCACGTGTGCAGTAACGTCCCGAGCGGTGCCGCCGACGAGACATGTTCGAATCGCTGAACGATCCCGTGGACGTGCTGACCGCCTTCGTGGACGGCGCGATGCACCCGATCCGCTTCCGCTGGCAGGGGCGCGTCGTGCGCATTCGAAAGGTGACGGGGCAGTGGAACCGCCGCGAGGGACAGGCCGTGCTGCGCTACTTCGCCGTGCAGGGCCCCAGGGACGAGAGCTACGAGCTGTGCTACGACGCGCGCGGGCCGCGCTGGACGCTGAACCGCGCCTGGCGCGAGGCCTCGTGAGCGGCCGCGCGGGAGCGCCCCGGTGATCCTGCTCGTGGACATGGACGCGTTCTTCGCGTCGGTCGAGCAGGCGCACCACCCGCACCTGCGCGGGAGGGCCGTGATCGTCTGCGGCGATCCCGACCGGCGCGGCGTCGTGACGGCCGCCTCGTACGAGGCGCGGCCGTTCGGCGTGCGGGCCGGCATGCCGCTCGCCGAGGCGAAGCGGCTGTGTCCGCAGGCCGAATACGTCGAGGGCAACCCGCGCAAGTACGTCGAGAAGTCGCTCGAGCTGCTCGAGATCTTCCTCTCGTACACGCCCGACGTGGAGCCTTTCAGCGTGGACGAGGCGTTCCTCGACCTCGGCAAGCTCGGCGGGCGCGGCGCCACGATGGAGGCGGCGGTCGCGCTCGGGCGGGAGATCCAGACTCGCATCGACCGCGAGCACGGCCTCGGCGCCTCGATCGGCGTCGGCCCGAACAAGCTCATCGCCAAGATGGCCTCGGGCGTCCAGAAGCCGCGCGGGCTCACCGCGCTCGACGAGGCGGGCTTCCGCAGCCTGTTCTGGCCGCGGGACGTGCAGGACCTCTGGGGCGTCGGCCCGAAGATGGCCGTGCACCTGAAGAACCTCGGCATCTCGACCGTGGGCGATCTCGGTCGGACGCGGGCGGGCGTGCTCGAGCAGGCCTTCGGCGTCGTGGGCACGCACCTGCTCGAGGCGGCCTGGGGCCGCGACCGCACGCCGGTCGTGCCCTACCACGAGGGCGTGGACCCGAAGTCCATGGGGCACGAGGTGACGCTCGCCGACGACTCGCACGACGCGTCGTACCTCGAGGGCATCCTGCTGCGGCTCTCGGACCAGGTGGCCCGCCGCCTGCGCGGCGACGGGTTCGTCGCGCGCACGGTGACGCTCAAGCTGCGCGACTTCCGCTTCCGCACGATCACCCGCCAGCGCGCCCTCGGCGCGCCCGTGGACGACCACGTGAGCCTGTTCGAGGTCGCGCGCTCGCTCTGGCGCGCGAACTGGAACGGGGAGCCCCTGCGCCTGCTCGGCGTGAGCGCGAGCGCGCTCGAGAAGCGCGCCGAGGGCGAGCAGACGGAGCTGTTCGTGAAGGACGAGCGCTCGAAGACGCTCCGGGAGGCGCTCGACCGCGTGCGGGACCGCCTCGGCGAGAGCTCGGTCGTGCCCGCGGGCTCGCTCACGCACCGTCGTGAGCCCGGCCACGTGCCGTTCGGGGCGGCGAAGCGGGCGACGACCGCGGCGCTCTCGCGCGAGGGCGCGACCGTGGACATGAAGAAGCGGCTGAAGCGCGAGGGGCCCGCCGCGGGCCGGCCGGACGCCGGCGAGACGCGGAAGGACGGCCCCGGCCGTCCGCCCGAAGGAAGCCGCGGGAAGCGGCCCGGGAAGCGCCGGGAGGAGCCTTGAGCGCGCCCGGCACGATCCATGTCGGCACGTCCGGCTACTCGTTCGCCGACTGGGTGGGGCCCTTCTACCCGCCGGGCACGCGGAGCGGCGACTACCTGGGCTTCTACGCCCGGCACTTCGGCTGCGTCGAGGTGAATTCGACCTACTACCGCATCCCGGCCCCGCGGGTGCTCGAGCAGATGGAGCGCAAGACCCCCGAGGGCTTCCAGTTCGTGGTCAAGCTCAACCAGGCGATGACGCACGAGGGCGCGACGGACCCGGCCCTCTACCACGAGTTCCTCGCCGCGATCCAGCCGCTCAAGGACGCCGGCAAATACCACGGGCTGCTCGCGCAGTTCCCCTGGGGCTTCAAGAAGACCGAGGCGGCCAAGGGACACCTCGAGCACCTGCGGGCGGCGCTGCCCGGCGAGCCGCTGTGGGCCGAGTTCCGGCACGCCTCCTGGATGCACCCGAAGCTGCCCGACTGGCTGCGCGAGCGCTCGCTCGGCTACTGCGCGGTGGACGAGCCCGCGCTGCCCGGGCTCGTGCCCCCGGTCGTCCACCTGACGACCGACACCGGCTACGTGCGCTTCCACGGGCGCAACGAGAAGACCTGGTGGGGACGCTCCGGGGGCGACCGCTACGACTACGACTACGCCGAGCGCGAGCTGGCCGAGTGGGTCGAGCGCATCCGGGTGCTCGCCGACCGGGCGAAGCAGACCTACCTCTTCTTCAACAACTGCCACGCCGGCCAGGCCGCGCGGAACGCGAAGCTGATGGAAGAGCTGCTGCGCCGCCAGAACCTCCCGGTCTGAGGCGCCGTTGACGCGCGGACGCGCTCGCGACTAGTTTGCGCCGCCGGCCCGTCGGCCCGCCCGGGCGGCGGCCCGCGCCCTCTTTCCGACAACGGAGTCACCCATGGACCAGGGTTCCAAGTCCTACTGGGCCGAGTTCCTCGGCACCTTCGCGCTGTGCTTCGTGGGCCAGGGCGCCATCGGCGTCCAGCACCTGCTCGGGGCGGGGCCCGAGGGGCTCTTCGCGATCGCGGCCGCGCAGGGAATCATCTTCGGCGTCATGGTCTCGGCCCTGCTCTCGACGTCGGGCGCCCACTTCAATCCCGCCATCACGCTCGGCTTCGTGGTGACCGGGCGGCAGTCGTGGACGTCGGCGATCACCTACTGGATCTCGCAGCTCTTCGGCGCGCTCGTCGCGAGCTTCCTGCTGCGCTCGGTGCTGCCGGGCGAGTCGGGGCAGGCCACGCACTGGGGCGTGCCGATGCTGGGAGAGGGCGTCTCGCAGTCCATGGGGCTGCTGCTCGAGTTCGTGCTGACGTTTCTCCTCGTGACCGTCGTCTGGGGCACCGCCGTGGACGAGCGCGCCCCGAGGATCGGCGGGCTCGGGATCGGGCTCGCGCTCTTCGCCATCGTCCTGCTCGGCGGGCCGCTCACCGGGGCGGCGGTGAACCCGGCGCGCGCCTTCGGCGCGGCTTGCGCCTCCGGAGTCTGGGACGCCCACTGGATCTACTGGGTCGGCCCGCTGCTCGGCGGGGCTGCGGCCGCGCGCGTCTACAAGCAGGTCGTCCTGCGTCCCTGAGGCGCGAAGAGGAGCGTTTCGTGAGCGACACCGTCCGTCCGGCAGCGTTCGTCACCCGTCCGCCCAAGAAGGTGCTCTTCATCTGCCTGCACAACGCCTCGCGCAGCCAGATGGCCGAGGGGTTCGCCCGGCGCTTCGCGCCGCCGGACACGGTGGTCATGAGCGCCGGCACCGAGCCGCGGGGGCTCAACCCGCACGCGATCGAGGTCATGCGCGAGGTCTCGTTCGACATCTCGGACCAGCGCTCGCAGCACGTGGACGACGTGCCCTGGCGCGAGGCCGACACGGTGGTGACGCTCTGCGGCGAAGGGGCGGAGGTCTGTCCCGCCGTCGCCGGCGACGTGCGGCGCGTGCACTGGCCGCTCCCCGACCCGAGCCTGGCGCCCCCCGAGCGCGCCCTGGAGGTCTTCCGCCAGGTCCGCGACGAAATCCGCTGGCGGGTCGCATCGCTCTGGCCCCCGCGCGAGTGAGCGACTGACCCGCAGCCGGCGTTCCGGCAGCGGGTTGCGGGTCCCGGCGGGCCCGGGGCGCCGGCCGGGGCGCGATTCCCGGCTCAATCCGGACCCTTCCGCGACCGAAAACGCGAGGGAACGCCTGCCCACCGGGCAGGCCCGGTCTGCCGCCCTCGCTTCGTCAAGGAAGCCCCTCGATGCGTCGCTTCACCGCCGCCCTCCTGCCCGCGCTGCTCCTCCTGGCGCCGCCGGCCTTCGCCGCAACCGCCGTGACGGGGACGCTCCGGCTCTCGCCGGCCGCGCGCAGTGCGGCCGCGAAGCACGGCGGGAAGACTCCGCAGGCCGGGGTCTCCGAGGGCGTGGTCTGGCTCGAGAAGATCCCGGAGCGGGTCGAGGATCAGCTGGCGCACCCGGACCCGCCCTGGTTCCTGTTCTGGAGGCAGCCCGAGGAGAATCCGCCCCTGCCCGTGATTGCGCAGGAGAAGGAGACGTATTCGCCGCGCGTGCTCGCGGTGCCGGTGGGATCGAGCATCGAGTTTACGAACCCGGACCGCCTCTACCACAGCACGTTCAGCGTTTCGGGGGCGAAGCGCTTCGACCTCGGCAAGACGCCGCCGGGGCGCCGTGACACCGTCGAGTTCTCGCGGCCGGGCGTCATCAACCTGCACTGCGAGATCCACCCGCGCGCCGTCGGCTACGTGGTCGTGACGCCCAACCACGCCTATGCCTCGCCGGATCGCTCGGGCCACTTCCGCCTGCCGAAGATGCCCCCGGGCCGCTACGTGCTCCACGCGTGGCACCCGGACAGGGGTGATCTGCGGCTGCCCTTCGACGTGCCGAAGCGCGGCTCCGTCGCGCTCACGCCCACCTTCAAGGACTGAGGACCGCGTGCGCCTGGGACTGCGCTGGAAGATCCTCCTGCTGACCCTGCTCGCGCCCGTGACGCTGGCCGGGGCGACGCTCGTACTGGTCAATCGGGACGTGGCCGAGCACACCGACTCCTCGAGCCTGCACGAGAACCTCTCGCACTCGGCGGCCGTGTTCGAAGGCATGCTCGCGACGCGCCTGCACGCGCTGGAGGGCGGCGCGCGCGTCGTCGCCCAGGACCCGCGTTTCTTCTCGCTGCTCATGCTCGGCATTTCGCAGCGCGACACGCGCTTCGACGCCACGGTGCGCGGCATGGCCCACGACTTCAACCAGATCACCAAGACGGACGTCTTCGAGGTCTTCGACCGCCGGGGCCGGCTGCTCGCGTCGGTCGGCGAATCGAAGTCCTCGCCCGACGCCCGCGCCGCGCTGGTGAACCGCGCGCTCGGCGGCGAGGTCGCGACGGGCGTGCTCGCCGAGGGCACCGCGCACTACCAGGCGGTCGCCGTGCCGGTGCACGCCGATGGACGTCAGGTCGGCGTGCTGCTCATGGGCGCCGAGATCGGCAGCGCGCTCGCCGACGAGCTGCGCACGCAGATGCGCTGCGAGGTCTCGTTCCTCGCCGGCCGCACGATCACGGGCACGACCCTGTCCCGGGCGGGCGAGCGACAGGCGCTGCTGGAAGAGCTCAACGCGATCGACCTCGGGCCGGCGACGAACTCCGTCCGGCTCGGCCTGCTGCGCGTGAAGAGCGACAAGGAATTCCTGACCCTCGTGCGGCGCATCCCCGGAACGTCGGCGAAGTCGTCGCAGTTCTACGTGCTCCAGCGGGCTTTCGACCCCGAGTTGATCTTCCAGCACACGATGCGCAACGACCTCGTCGCGCTCGCGGCGGTGGCGCTGATTCTCGCCATCGCGACGAGCTTCATCTTCAGCGAGCAGATCCTGCTGCCGCTGCAGAAGCTCGTGCGCGGCGCGAGGGAGATGGAGGAGGGCAACTACGATCACCCGATCGGGGTGCGGCGCGACGACGAGATCGGCTACCTCGCCGACCAGTTCACCCGCATGCGCGCGCGCGAGCAGGCGTACGTGAAGAGCCTCGAGCGCGCGACGCGCCTGAAGAGCGAGTTCATCAGCATCGCTTCGCACGAGCTGCGCACGCCGATCAGCGTGCTGGCCGGCTACCGCGACCTGCTCGCCGAGGGCAGTCTCGGCAAGCTGACCGCCAGGCAGACGAAGGTGGTCGAGTCCATGCGCGAGTACCTCGACCGGCTCGGCCGCGTGGCCGAGGACGCCGCGATGGTGGCCGAGATGCGCGACGAGCGGCTGTCGCTCGACCGCAAGCCCGCCCCGGTCGCGGCGATCCTGCAGATGTCGGTGGACTCCGCGAAGGAGGCCGCCACGGGGCGCAACGTGGAGGTCGTCACGAAGCTCGAGACGCCCGACGGGATCGTGAACGTGGACAGCCAGGCGCTGGTCCAGGCGCTCACGCACCTCATCACGAACGGCATCCGCTTCACCCCGGACGGCGGCCGCGTCGAGGTGCGCGCCGGGCTCGGCGACGGCCGGCTGGCCATCGCGGTCTCCGACACCGGCGTCGGGATGGAGCCGGGCGTCGTCGAGTCCCTGCGGACCCTCGGCGCCGCCGAGCGCGACGCGGCACACCACCGTTCGGCCGTCGGCCTCGAGTTCGGCTCGGGCGGGCTCGGGCTGGGCTTCTCGCTCGCCCGCGGCATCGTGTCCGCGCACGGCGGCCACATCGAGATCGAGAGCCGGCCGGGGAAGGGCAGCACGTTCACGATGCTGCTGCCCGTGGACGGCCAGGAGCGGGCCGAGGCGGCCTGAGCGGGGCCCCCCGCTCAGGCGCGGCGCTCGGAGGCCAGCGCCTCGTGCCGGCCGGCGATGAACTCCTCGCACTCGCGCACGTCCGTCGGGCTTCCCAGGAAGAGCGGGCTCCGCTGGTGCAGGGACGCCGGCGCGAGGTCCATGATGCGCTGCGAGCCGTTGCTGGCGGCGCCGCCCGCCTGCTCGGCGATGAACGCCAGCGGCGCGCACTCGTAGAGCAGGCGCAGCTTGCCGTTCGGGTTCTTCTGGTCGCCCGGGTACAGGTAGATGCCGCCGTAGAGCAGGTTGCGGTGGAAGTCGGCGACCAGCGAGCCGACGTAGCGGGCGCTGTAGGGCCGCCCCGTCGAGCGGTCGTCGGACTTGAGCCAGTCCACGTAGCGCTTCACGCCCGTGGCCCACTTCGCGTAGTTGCCCTCGTTGACGCTGTAGATGCGCCCGCGCTCGGGCGTGCGGATGTTCGGGTGCGAGAGCAGGAACTCGCCGATGCTCGGCTCGAACGTGAACCCGTGCACGCCGTCGCCGGTCGTGTAGACGAGCATCGTGGTGGTGCCGTAGAGCACGTAGCCGGCGCAGAGCTGCCGCCGGCCCGCCTGCAGGCAGTCCTCCATCGTGCCGTGACCCTTGCGGGAGATGCGGGGCAGGATCGAGAAGATCGTCCCGATGTTGACGTTCGCGTCGATGTTCGACGAGCCGTCGAGCGGGTCGAAGTTCACGACGTACTTGCCGATCGGCGCGCCGTCGGGCATCGGCACGATGCCCTCGTCCTCCTCGGAGGCGACGACCGCGAGCTGCCCGGTCGAGCCCAGCACGCTCATGATCGTCTGGTGGGCGAACACGTCGAGCTTCTGGACGCGCTCGCCCTGCACGTTCGTCGTGCCCGTGGCGCCCAGGACGTCCACCAGCCCGGCCCGGACGACGGCCTTGTTGATCATCTTGGCGGCCAGGGCGATGTCGAGCAGCACGCTCGTGAACTCGCCGCTGGCCTCCGGGTGGTCGCGTTCGGACTGCAGGACGAACTGCGACAGCGTCACGGCACGTTGTTCCATGGCGGCCTCTCCGGTCAGTCGGACAGCCCCGAAACGTCCTCGGGGCCCTTGCCGGCGCCCACCGCGTCGGACGCGACGGGGAACGAGCCGGCAACGAACGGTGCGTGCTTCTCGGCCACGGCGCGCGTGCCGCCGGCGTTCAGCTGGCGGAGCAGGAACGTGAAGCGCTCCTCGAGCGACCGGCCAAGGGCCTGCCGCACGGCCGCGGGCAGCGACCACAGCTCCTTCTTGAAGGCGCCGAGCGCCTTCTTGCGCGTCTTGTAGAGGAACTGCTCGTCGGTGTCGTTCGGCTTGCGGTCGCCGGACTCGGTCGCGTGGAGCTTCGCGTAGATCGTGCTCCTGAGGTCGGCCGGGAACTGCGGATGATCGAAGATCATGTTCTGGAACTCGGTCGCGAGGTGGATCTCGCACGCGCCGCGCTTCGCGAACTCGCCGAACAGCTCGCTCGGCAGCGTCGAGGCGCCGTGCTGCACCGCGCCGGCGAACCCGTACTTCTCGCGCGAGAGCTTCGAGAGCTTCTCGAGCGTGTCGAAGTCGAGCTTGACCTTCGCGATCGTCCCGTCGGGCAGCGGCACCCCGCCGTGGCTCGTGCCGGTCTGGATCGAGATCTTGCTCATGCCGGCCTTGCCGGGGGCGATCTTCGCGAGCTCGGCGTTGAAGACGCCCACGAACGCCTCGAGCTCCTCGGCCGTCGAGTTCTTGCCGCCGACCTCGCCGATCTCGCCGCCGATGGACACGGTGACGCCGGCCGGCTCGTGAGAACGGATGTGGGCGGTGATCCGCGCGCACAGCGAGCCGTTCAGCTGCTGCTGCTCGGCGTGGGTCGGCTTCGAGAGGTCCACGAGCGTCGAGGTGTCCACGTCGATGTTGTAGAAGCCCGCCTTCATCGCCTCGGTGGCCAGGTCGAGCACGTTCTTCACCTCGGCCTCGGCACCGGCGGCGTACTTCTTCGCGTTGACCTGGAAGTGGTCGCCCTGGACGAACACCGGGCCCTTCCAGCCCTCGCGCAGGGCGGCGGCGAGCATCACGAACGTGTACTCGGCCGGGCGCTGGTCGGTGTAGCTGATCTCCGAGCGCGCGATCTCGTGCAGCACGGCGCCCGCGTCGAGCGCCTTGCGGGCGCGGAACAGGGCGCGCGCCGAGTCGTAGGCCATGCCGCGGATGTTGATCGCCGGCACCGTGAACGTGGGCGCCACCTCGCCGCGGCCGCGCGCCATGTACAGGCCGTGGATCGAGGCGGGGTAGATCCCGGAGCTGCGGCACTGGTCGAAGACGGCCTGGCGCGCCGCGTCACGCAGTTCGCCTGCGCCGAAGACGCCGGTCCACACGAGACGGTCCAGGGCGTCGCCGTTGCCCGTCGCCAGGACCGCGGTGGCCTGGCGCACTTCATCCATGTTGTGGAGTTCGAGGTTCATGTGGGATCCCGGAGCGCCCGGGGCGCGGGCGGGCGTCAGGCCCCGCGGCCGGCCGGGCGCGGTTGGAGGTCGAGGGGGTGTTCCGAGACAGGCGCCGCAGTATAGCCCGGCCCTGAAACACGATGAAAGGATTCCGGGACGGGCGTGGAAACTCCCGTCCCCGCACGGCGGAACCGCCTGCGTCCGCCCGGCGCCGCGCCCCGGGGCGCGGCGGCCCAGCCCGTTACGGTGCGGTGGCCCCCAGGGCGACGATGCCCTCGCGGGCCTGCCGCACCTCGGGGAAGCGCTGCGGGTCGAACGTCGAGATGCCCGTCGCCCGCTTCCACGACAGCAGCTCGGCGAGGTCCTGCGTGCTCGCGGCGGCCAGGCCCATTCCGTGGCCGGTGAACCCGCCGCAGATCGCCAGGTGGTGCGCGGCGTCGAGCCAGCCCACGAGCGGCCGGCCGTCGCGCGCGTAGGCCATCGTGCCCGCCCAGCGGTACTCGATCGGCGCGCCACCGGGCACGAGCTGCTCGAGGCCTCCTTCGATCGCCGACTGGATCGAGTCTGTGATCTCGACCGAGTCGGTGGATTCGGTGTCGAAGTCCGTGTCGCGCCACCCGCCGATCACGAGCCGGCGGTCCGGCGTCTGCCGCCAGTACTGGTAACCCCAGTGGCAGTAGGTCGGGCGTGCGGTGACTTCGACCTCGAGCGGCGCCGTGGCCAGCACCTGCCCGCGCCGCGGCGCGATCACCGGCGCGAGGTGGGGCAGCAGCCGCGTCGTCCGCGCGTTGGTCGCCAGCACCAGCGTGCGCGCGCGTGCCACGTGCCCGGCCGCTCGCACCTCCCAGAGCCCGGCCTGCCAGCGCGCGGACTCGACGCGCGTACCGGGGAAGATCCGCGCGCCCTTCTCGAGCGCCGCGACCGCCACCCCGTGCAGGAACTTCACGGGATGCAGCATGCCGTCCTCGGGCACCTCGAACGCCGCGTCGAAGGACTCCACCGCGTGCGCGGGCACCGCGTCGGCGACCGCGATCTCGCGCATCGGGAAGCCGTCGTGCTTCAGCTCGGGCAGCGAGCCGCGCAGGTCCTCGCTCTCCTCGTGCGTGCGCGTCAGGCGCAGCGAGCCCGTCTGCTGGTAGTCGCACTCGATGCCCAGCGACTGGACGAGCTGGCGGATGCGCTGGTGGCTGCGCCGCCCGATGTGGAGCACCGCGCGCGCGCCGTCGCGGCCCCAGAGCGCGATGCGCTCGGCGTAGGGCTCGGAGGGCGCGGCGAGCAGGAAGCCGACGTTGGCGCCGCTCGCGTCGCCGGCGAGCCGGCCGGCCTCGAGCAGGCCGACCATGGTCCCCTGCTCGGCGAGCGTGTAGGCGAGCGTGAGTCCGGCGACGCCGCCGCCCACGATCAGCACGTCGGCGTCCAGGTCCTGGTCGAGGGGCGGGAATTCGGGGACCTTCGCGGTCCACCAGAGCGATGCGGGGCGGGGGGCTTTGTCGTTCATGCGCGGGATGATGCACGCGGTCCGCGGGTGCGGCAAGCGGCCGCCCCGGCGTTGACACTGCCCGGCGAAAGCGGCTTCAATCGGCGGGTTCGCGGCCGCCCTTCGCTCCTCCCCGAGGAAGCCCCATTGGAGACTCCCGAGAAGACCGTCTGCCGGCTGCGCGTGAACGGCGACGAGCGCGAGTGCGCCGTCACGGCGGGCACGACGCTGCTCGAGGCGCTGCGCTACGAGCTCGGTCTGACCGGGAGCAAGCAGGGCTGCGACAAGGGCGACTGCGGCGCCTGCACGGTGCTCGTCGACGGCCGGCCGGTGCTCTCGTGCATCACGCTGGCGCTGAACGCCGAGGGGCGCGAGGTGACGACCGTGGAGGGCCTCGCCGAGCGCGGCCGGCCGCACCCGCTCCAGGACGCCTTCGACCGCACCGGCGGCGCGCAGTGCGGCTTCTGTACGCCGGGCGTGCTCATGAGCGCGTACGCGCTGCTGAACCGGAACCCCGACCCCACGCGCGACGAGATCGCGCACGCGCTGTCGGGGAACCTGTGCCGCTGCACGGGCTACACGAAGATCTTCGAGGCCGTCGAACTGGCGGCTCGCGAGATCCGGGAGCGGCGATGAGCGACGTCCTGAAGAAGGGCGGCATGGCGGTCCCCAAGGGGCGGATGATGCCCCGCGAGGACCGCCTGAAGCCCCCGCAGTGGGAGGACGGGCGGACGGGTCCGCCGAACGGCGGCGAGTTCACGACGATCGGCAAGCGCAACCGCAAGGTCGAGGGTCTCGCCAAGGTCACAGGCCGGGCCGTCTACGCCGACGATCTCGCGCTGCCGCGGATGATCCACGCGAAGCTGCTGCGCTCGATCCACGCGCACGCGCGCATCGTCTCGATCGACGCCTCGGCGGCGCTCGCGATGCCGGGCGTGCACGCGGTGATCACGGGGAAGGACCTGCCCGGGTTCTTCGGCATCATCCCGTGGACCGAGGACGAACAGCCGCTGGCGGAGAAGAAGGCCCGCTACGTGGGCGACGCCATCGCCGCGGTCGCGGCCGACACGGAGCTGCTGGCCGAGGAGGCGCTGCGCGCGATCCGGGTCGAGTACGAGGTCCTGCCCGCGGTGACCGACGTGGACGAGGCGCTCGCTCACCCCGAACTGCAGGTGAACGAGAAGGCCTCCGAGGGCAACATCAGCAAGCAGGTGCGCCTCGAGTTCGGCCCCGTCGACGCGGCGCTCGCGAACAGCGACGAGGTGGTCGAGGCCGAGTACTGGTACGAGGGCTCGACGCACGCGCCGATCGAGCCGCACTGCTGCGTCGCCGAGCTCGACGCGACGGGCTTCCTGACCGTGTGGTCGAGCACCCAGGTCGCGCACTACCTGCACCGCGACCTCGCGAAGATCCTCGGCCTGCCCACCCAGCGCGTGCGGGTCATCCAGCCCGTCGTGGGCGGCGCGTTCGGCGGCAAGTCCGAGCCGTTCTCGCTCGAGTTCTGCGCGGCCAAGCTCGCCATGCTGACCGGCCGGCCGGTCAAGATCCTCTACACGCGCGAGGAGGTGTTCTACGCGCACCGCGGCCGCCACCCGATGCGGATGCGCTACCGGACGGGCATCCGCCGCGACGGCAAGCTGACCGGCACCGACGCGGTGGTCCACCTGGACGGCGGGGCCTACAGCTCGTTCGGGCTCGTGACCACGTACTACTCGGGCCAGCTGCTCACCGCGCCCTACGCGCTGCCGGCCTACCGGTTCGACTCCACGCGCCTGTTCACGAACAAGCCGGCCTGCGGCCCCAAGCGCGGCCACGGCTCGGTGCAGCCGAGGTTCGCGTTCGAGAGCCAGCTCGACCGGCTCGCCGAGGCCATCGGCATGGACCCGATCGAGGTGCGGCGCCGGAACTTCATCGGCGAGAACGTGAAGACCGTGAACGGCCTGCGCGTCACCTCGAACGGCTTCCTGCAGTGCCTCGAGGCGGTCGAGCGCGAGTCGGGCTGGAAGAAGAAGTTCCGCCGCCTGCCGTACGGCCGCGGTGTCGGCGTCGCCGGCAGCATGTACATCACCGGCACCAACTACTGCATCTACCCGAACGAGATGCCGCAGGCGGCCGTGCAGATCAAGCTCGACCGCAGCGGGCGCGCCACGGTCTTCAGCGGCTGCTCGGACATCGGCCAGGGCGTGGACTCGGTGCTCGCGTACGTCGTCTGCGAGGAGCTGGGGCTCGAGCTGCGCGACGTGCGCGTCGTCGCCGCCGACACCGACCTCACGCCCGTGGACCTGGGCTCGTACTCGAGCCGCGAGACGTTCATGGTCGGCAACGCCTGCCTCGACGCGGCGCGCGAGCTGCGGGGGAAGATCGCCGCGACGCTCGCCGGGCTCTGGGGCGTCCCGAAGGGCGAGATCGTCCTCGCCGGCGGCGTGGCCTGCGCGAGCAGCGACCCGCGCGAGAAGGCGATGAGCGTCAAGGACGCCTTCCAGGCCGCCGAGGCGAAGCACGGCACGCTGGGCGCGACCGGCTGGTACCAGTCGCCCAAGCTGGGCGGCGATTACCGCGGCGGCACGATCGGCGCCTCGCCCGCCTACTCGTTCACCGCGCACGTCGCCGAGGTCGAGTGCGACCCCGAGACGGGCGTCGTGGACGTGAAGACGATCTGGGTCGCGCACGACTGCGGGCGCGCGCTGAACCCGGTGGGCGTCGAGGGCCAGATGGAAGGCAGCGCCTACATGGGCTTCGCCGAGGCGCTCATGGAGACGCACACGTTCAAGCCCGCCGGCGCCGCGTTCCCGTTCGGCCTCCACCACGGCCCCAGCCTGCTGGATTACCGGATCCCGACCTCGCTCGACACGCCCGAGCTGCGCTCGATCGTGATCGAGTCGGTGGACCCCGAGGGGCCCTACGGCGCCAAGGAGGCGGGCGAGGGCCCGCTCCACCCGAGCATCCCGGCGATCGCGAACGCCATCTACGACGCGCTCGGCGTGCGCTGCGAACGCCTGCCGTTCGACGCGCCGGCCGTGTACCGGCTGCTCAAGGCCGGCGGCGCCCGGGAGCGCTGGGAGAAGGCCCGCACGCAGGCGGGGAGGGCGTGACGTGCTGACGCTGCCGGTCTATCGCTGGGCGAAGCCCGCCACCGTGGACGAGGTCCTGGAGCTGCTCGCCGCGCACCCCGGCGAGTGCCTGCTCGTCGCGGGCGGCACCGACGCGGTGCCGAACCTCAAGCACCGCCTGCACGAGCCGAAGCGGGTCGTGAGCCTGGGCGGCGTCTCCGAGCTGCGCTTCGTGCGCGAGGACGCCGCGGGGCTGCACGTGGGCGCGCTCGTCACGCTCGCCGACCTCGCCGCGCACGAGGTCGTGCGCCGCGACCTGCCCGCGCTCGCCACCGCCGCCTCGCTCGTCGCCTCGCCGCAGATCCGCAACATGGGGACGATCGGCGGCAACCTGTGCCTCGACACGCGCTGCACCTACTACAACCAGACGTTCTTCTGGCGCGAGGCGCTGGGCTTCTGCCTCAAGAAGGACGGCACGCGCTGCCACGTGGTGCCCGCGGGCAAGCGCTGCGTCGCCGCGCACTCCTCCGACGTCTCGCCGATGCTCATCGCGCTCGAGGCGTCGGTCGAGATCGCCTTCAAGGGGGGACGGCGGAAGATCATGGTCGAGGACTTCTTCGTCGGCGACGGCGTGCACAACAACGTCCTGAAGCCCGGCGAGCTGGTGACGCGCATCACGATTCCGCCCGACGCGAGGGAGCTGCGCGCCGCCTACCGCAAGCTGCGGCCGCGCGGCGCCATCGATTTCCCGATGCTCTCCGTCGCGGTTGCCGCGCGCGAGTCGGGCGGCGCGCTCGAGTCGCTGCGCGTCGTCGTGAGCGCGCTGGGCGCGAAGCCCCGCACGATCGGCGGGCTCGATCCGCTCGTGAAGGGCAGGGCCGCGGACGAGTCGCTCTTCGAGGCCGTGGCCGCCGTGGCGCACAAGCAGTGCCATCCGCTCACGAACGTGCCCTACGACGACGACTGGCGGCACGAGATGGTGCCGGTTTACGTGAAGCGCGCGCTGCGCGAGGCGCTTGCGGGAGGCGCGTCGTGAGCGACGAACGGCGGCTTCCGGACGAAGGCGCGGCGCCGGGTCCCGAGCCCCGCGCGCACGAGTCGCTCGAGGCGTTCGGCGAGGGCCGCGAGCCCGACGTGTGGAAGGCGCTCGCGCTCTGGCGCGCCGCGGGCCGGCGGTTCGTGATGCTCACCGTGATCGAGTCGCGCGGGTTCACGCCGCGCAAGGCGGGCACGCACATGCTGCTCGCCGCCGACGGCGAGACGGCGGGCTCGATCGGCGGCGGCGCGATCGAGCACGAGGCGCTGCGCGAGGCCCGCGAGATTCTCGCGACCGGCGGCGGCGCGAAGACCGTGCGCAAGCACCTCGGGCACGACCTCGGCATGTGCTGCGGCGGTGAGATGGTGATCTTCCTCGAGCCGGTCGAGGCCTCGCCGCGGCTGTTCGTCTTCGGCGCCGGCTACGTCGCCCGGCCCATCGCCGCGCTCGCCGACGCCTGCGGCTTCACGGTCACGGTCGTGGACGGCCGGCCCGAGTGGGCCGCGCCGGAGCGCTACCCCGGCATGACCGTGCGCTGCGAGGACCCGGAAGGGTTCGCGCGCACGCTCGCGACGACGCCCGACGACTTCGCGGTGGTCTGCACGCACGACCACCAGCTCGACCAGCGCGTCGTCCAGCAGCTGCTCGCGCGGCCGCTGCGGTTCACCGGCATGATCGGGAGCGTCGCCAAGCAGCGGAAGTTCGCGCTGCGCCTGCGCGCGCGGGGCTTCAGCGACGACCAGATCGCGCGGCTGCGCGCGCCGCTCGGCGTCCCGATCGGCGCCCAGACGCCGGAGGAGATCGCGGTCAGCGTCCTCGGCGAGCTGATCGCCGTGCGCCGCGGCGGCACGCCGGAGCGCGGCTGGACGCCGCGGCCGCGCGACCACGCGAACGCTCCGGGCCCTGCGCCCGAGCGCATCACGTCCACGGAAGGAGGGGCCGAATGAACGTCGGGGTGCTGCTCGCCGCCGGCGCGTCCACCCGCATGGGAGCGCCCAAGGCTTCGGTGAAATGGAAGGGGCGGAGCTTCCTCGCCCACTCGCTCACGGCGCTCTGGAGCGCCTGCGACGCGGTCGTCGTCGTGATCGGCTCGCGCTCGCGCGAGGTGCGCAAGGCGGCCGAGGCCGAGCTGTCGGGCCTCGCCGCGCGCGGCGAGCTCGCCCATCTCGTGCACGGCCGCAAGGACCGCGCGCGGGGACTCGAGGCGCACTTCGTCGTCAACGCCGGCTGGAAGCGGGGCATGCTCTCGAGCGCCCAGGCCGGGCTCGCCGAGGCGCTGCGCCTCAAGCCCGCGGCCGTGCTCGTGCTGCCGGTGGACCACCCCGGGGTGAAGCCGAAGACCGTCGCCCACCTCGCCGCCATGATGGACGAGGCGCTCGGCGCGTTCGGCCGCTCGGCCCGCAGCGGCTTCGCCTACGCGCTCGTCCCGCGCCGGCGCGGCCTGCGCGGACACCCGCTGGCGCTCTCGCCGGCGCTGGCCCGGGCGGTCGCCAGGGACCGCGGGGCGCGGGACCTCTCGGACGCCGTGAAGCGGCACGCCCGGCTCGTGGGGTTCCTCGACGTCACCGACCCGGGCATCGTGAAGAACCGGAACACCCCGCGGGGCTGAGCGGCCCCGGCGGGGCCGTCGGTCGGCGGGTCCCGGAAGGGGCCCGCCGCCCGCGTTTTTCGCCGGTCTTCCGCATTCCGGGCTCACCGGTCGCGGGCCGGCTGGCGTATCGTTCGGGCAGGTCCGGCGCGGCCCTTCGCGCCGGGCTTCACGACGCATCCGCACCCCGTTCCGTACCTCCCGAGAGGCTCCCCATGGCCGCGTCGCCGAAGCGTCCCGCCCGCCGACTCCTCGCCGTCCTCGCCGCGGCATCGCTCCTCGCCCTCGTCCCGGCGGCGCGCGCGCAGACCTGGAGCGAGATCGGCGACGCCGGCGACCTCGTCGGGACCGCGCAGCTCACCCTCGGCAGCGGCGGCCTCGCGACGATCTTCGGCGCCCTCGCCTCGCCGGCGGACGCGGACGTCTACTGCGTCAGCCTGTTCGCCTCGCCGCCCGCCGGCACGCCGCTCGTGTGGCTGGACTGCTCCGCCACGCAGGGCCCGAACATCTGGCTCTTCGACGCGCTGGGGCAGGGCGTGGTCACGAACGAGACCTGCGCGGGCGGGATGAAGCTGCTGAGCGCGCCGGCCAGTCCGCTTCCGCCCGGCAACTACTACGTCGCGGTCGCCTACTACGGCTACCAGCCGCAGTCGGCCGGCGGCGATCTCTGGCTCCTCGGCCCGCCGGGCCAGCGCCCGCCGGACGGCCCCGGGGCCGGCGGCTCGCTCGTCGGCTGGGGCGGCACCGGCAACGTGCAGCCGATCAACCCCTACTCGGTCGGCTGCAACGGGAGCTACGTGCACTACTGCGACGCGGCCGTGCCGGCGGGCCGGCCGACGTGGGGCACGCTCAAGATCCGCTACGGGCCCTAGGGCTCAGCGCCTCGCGCGACCCGTGCACCACAGCACGCCGCCGCGCTCCTCGACCGCGAGCGCCGTGAGCGACGCCCCCTCGCAGGGGCCTTCGACGCACCGGCCGGTGTCCGGGGCGTAACGCGCGCCGTGATGGCAGCAGACGAGCGCATGGAACCCCTCGTCGAAGAAGTGCGCGTCGCCGAAGTCGAGCGGCAGCGACTCGTGGCGGCACGAGTTCACGTACGCGAACACGCGGTCGCGCCAGCGCACGGCGAACGCGTCGCGGTCCACGCCATCGAGCACGATCCGGAACCGCACCCCGTCGCCGTCGCGCAGGGTCGCGGCGGGGCCGATCCGGACGCCGCTCAAACCGGGGCCTGGACGCGCGCCTGCACGGCGCGCACGCACCCGGCGATGCGCTGGATGCCGGTCCCGATCTCGGCCTCGTCCACGCCCGTGAAGCCGAGGATCAGCCCGCCGCGCTCGCAGGGCACCGAGCAGTATTCGGCGAGCGGCAGGCATTGGATGCCGGCGCGGGCCACCTCGGCGCCCACCTCGACGTCGTCGAGCCCCGGCGGCAGCCAGGCCACGCGGCTCATGCCGCCCTCGCCCTCGTGCACCTCGAGCACGTCCGAGGCGTGCTCGCGCACGGCGCGCAGCAGCGCCGCGAGCCGCTCGGCGTAGAGCGTGCGCATGCGGCGCAGGTGCCGCGCGAAGTGCCCCTCGTTCATGAAGTCGGCAATCACCGCCTGCGAGAGGCCCGGCGTCTGCCGGTCGGTGAGCACCCGGGCCTGGACGAGCGCCGGCACGAGGTCCGTCGGGGCGACGACGTAGCCGACCCGCAGGGCCGAGAACATCACCTTGCTGAACGTGCCCACGTAGACCACGCGATTCGACGGGTCGATGCCCTGCAGCGCGGCGAGCGGGCGGCCGTGGTAGCGGTACTCGCTCGCGTTGTCGTCCTCGAGGATCCACGCGCCCGCCTCCTCGGCCCACTTCGTGAGCGCCACGCGCCGGGCGAGCGTGAGCGTGACGCCGAGCGGGTTCTGGTGGGACGGGGTCGTGTAGACGAGCCGGGCGTTCGGCGCGCGCTCGATGCCCGCCGTGACCACGAGGCCGTCGGAGTCCACGGGTACCGGGACCGGCACGGCGGAGTGAGAGCGAAACAGCGCCCGGGCCGCGAAGTAGCCGGGCTCCTCGAACCAGACCTCGTCGCCGCGGTCGAGGAGCACGCGCGCGCTGAGGTCGGTGCCGTGCTGCGAGCCGTTCACGATCACGACGTGCTCGGGGCCGCAGCGCGCACCGCGCGAGGCCGCCAGGTGCGCGGCGATGGCCTCGCGCAGCGGCAGGTAGCCCTGCGGGTCGTCGTAGCTCAGGAGCCGGATGGACGCCCGCCGGAGGCGCCGGTCGTAGAGGCGGCGCCAGATGTCCATCGGAAAGTGGTCGAGCGCCGGGAGGCCGGGGCGGAACGCGTTCGCCACCGTGCGCAGCGGATGGCGCAGGATCGGCGTCTCCGAGATCACGGTGCCGCGGCGGGACAGGGCGCGCGACCCCGGGGAGTCCGCGGACACCTCGGGAGGTCCCTGAGGCGTCTCGGGCACCATGATCTCCGGGATCGCGCGCGCCACGAATGTGCCTGAGCCCGCCCGGCTCTCGATGTATCCTTCGGCCAGCAGCTGGCTGTACGCGGTGAGCACGGTGTTGCGCGAGATGCGCGAGACGCTGGCGAACTCGCGGCTCGCCGGGAGGCGGGAGCCGGGGGCGAGCCGGCCGCTCAGGATGGCGCGGCGGAGTTCCTCGTAGAGCTGGCGGTGAAGGGCTTCTGGGGCGTTGGAGTCGAGGGAAAAGGCGCGGAAGCTCGAAATACTGGGTCGTCTCGGCATCGGGGGATTCGTCCTTCCGGTGGGTCCACTTCGGACAGCCGAGACCGGAATCTACCGTTTCGCCCGACCACTATCCACCCGGGACTGCGGCCCGTCGGGCGCTCCCGAAGGGCCTGGTGGCCGGGTGCAGGGAGAGTGCAATTGGCACCCAGGGGAAGCGTGCCGGTGGTCGCGGTCTTCGGCAGCAGCACGATGCGCGAGAGCGATCCCTTCTGGGCCCCGGTCGAGCAACTCGGGGCCGGGCTCGCGAAGGCGGGACTGTCGGTGATGTCGGGCGGCTACAACGGGGCCATGGCGGCGGTCTCGCGCGGCGCCCGCGAGGCCGGCGGCCACGTGGTCGGCGTGACGGTCGAGATGTTCGAGAAGCGCGGGCCGGCGAACGAGTGGGTGCACGAGCGCGTGCACACGAGCGACATCTACGAGCGCCTGCGCCACCTGGTGACCCACGCCGACGCGTTCGTCGCCGTGAACGGCAGCGTCGGCACGCTGACCGAGTTGTTCCTGACCTGGATGCTGCTCAGCGTCAGCGCCCGGCCCCGCGCGCCCTTCGTGCTCATGGGACCGCACTGGCGGGCGTGGCTCGAAGCGCACCGCTCGCCCGAGCTCGTTCCCGAGCGGCTGTTCGAGCTCGTCGAGGTGGCCGACACGCCGGAGGACGCGGTGCGCGCCGTCGTCGCGGGCCTCGGGCTGCCCGCGGCCGGGAACGGCCGCCGGGGGGAGGCGCGATGAGCGCGGACGCGGGCCACGACCCGCTGCTTCGCTGGCGTGAGCGCTTCCCGTCGCTCGAGCGCGTGCTGCACTTCGCCTCGCACACGCTCGGGGCCATGCCCGCGGCGGCCGCCGACGAGCTCGCCGCGTTCACGCGCGCGTGGAACGAGCGGGGCATCCGCGCGTGGGAGGAGCGGTGGATGGCACTCCCGTCCGCGGTGGCCGGGTCGGTCGAGTCGCTGCTCAACGCCCCGAAGGGCTCGGTGTCGCTGCACCCGAACGTGACCGTGGCGCAGGCCGTCGCACTCTCGTGCGTGGACTTCACGCCGGCGAGGCCGAAGCTCGTCTGCACCGAAGAGGACTTCCCCTCCGTGCTCTACCTCTACGAGAACCTCGCGCGGCGGGGCGCCGAGATCGTGCGGGTGCGCGCGCGCGACGGCCGGCGGATCGCCGAGGAGGACCTCGTCTCGGCGATCGACGGGCGCACGGCCGTCGTCGCCTGCTCGGCGGTGCTCTTCCGCACCGCGCAGGCGCTCGATCTCGCGCCGATCGTGAACCGCGCCCGCGAGGCCGGAGCGCTCTCGCTGCTCGACGACTACCAGGGCACCGGCACGCTCGAGCGCGACGTCGGAACGCTCGATCCCGACTTCATGACGGGCGGCTCGGTGAAGTGGCTCTGCGGCGGCCCGGGAACGGGCTGGCTCTACGTGCGCCCGTCGCTGGCGCCGAAGCTCCGGCCGGCGCTGACCGGCTGGTTCGCGCAGGTCGAGCCGTTCGAGTTCGATCCCGGCCCCGCGCGCCTGCACGAGGGCGAGCGCCGGTTCTGGAACGGCACGCCGTGCATCCCCGCCTATGCCTCCTCGCGCGCCGGGTTCGCCATCGCCGCCGAGATCGGCGCGAAGGCGATCCGTGAGAAGTCGCTCCGGCTGACGGGCCGCATTCTCGCGCTCGCCGACGAGTACGGCTTCCGGGTCGGCTCGCCGCGCGAGGCGCGGCGGCGCGGCGGCACGGTGTGCCTCGACGTGCCCGAAGCGGCGCGCGTGTGCGAGGCGCTGCTCGCGCAGGACGTGCTCCTCGACCACCGGCCGGGCGTCGGGCTGCGGCTCGCGCCGCACTACTACACGCGCGACGACGAGGTGGACGAGGTCATGCGCCGCCTGCGCGTCGAGGTCGGGAAGGCGGTCGGCGCGGCGCGGTAGCGGCGCCGTCCGGCCCGCGGAGCCGGCCCGCATCGGTTCGTGACGGGCCGGGCCGCGCTGGGGTACATTGCCGCGCAGATCGAAACGCAGAGCGGCGTCGCAGCGACGACACGCAGCGTCCTGCGCCGTCCGCGCCCGCGCCCCTTCGACCGGGGCGCGTTCCCCGCGCGAGGCGCCCCCGCGCCACGCCTGCCCGCGAAGGAGTCGCCATGGGAACCGCACCCGCCGTGACGCGGGAACTCAAGATCGTGCGCGAGCCGAAGGTCTACCTCGTCGGGCGCCAGGTCGTGGACGACGGGACGATCGCCCGCTTCCTCGCCGACGAGGAGGTGACCTGGCAGACCGACACCGAGGTCGGCGCCGAGAAGCTCGCCGAGATCGCCGGTCGCGTCTGCTACATGTCGTACGGCAAGGGCCGCAAGACGAATGCCGAGTTCGTCGGCCACATCATCGAGGTCGGGCACGGCTCGGTGCTCGAGCACGGCGTGTGGAGCTTCCTCTTCACGGGCGTCTCGCGCTCGTTCACCCACGAGCTGATCCGCCACCGGCACTTCTCGTACTCGCAGCTCTCGCAGCGGTACGTGGACGAGAGCGACTCGGACTACGTCGAGCCCGACGTCATCGCGGCCGACCCCGCGCTGCACGCCGTCTGGGTCGAGTCCGTGAACGCCGCGCGCGCGGCCTACGACCGTCTGGTCGCGGGCCTCGAGGCGAAGTTCACCGACGTGCCCGAGAAGACGCTGCGCCGCAAGATGGCGCGCCAGGCGGCCCGCTCGGTGCTGCCGAACGCCACCGAGACCAAGATCTTCGTGACCGCGAACGCGCGCGCGCTGCGCCACTTCATCGAGCTGCGCGGCAGCGAGCACGCCGAGGTCGAGATCCGCAAGGTCGCCGTCCAGGTGCTGAAGATCATGCAGAAGGAGGCGCCGGGCATGTTCTCGGACTACACGCTCGTGCCGCTTCCCGACGGCACGTTCGCGACCCGCACGGACCACGTGAAGGTCTGAGCGGCCCCGCCCGAGGGACGATGGACGATCGCACGGACGGCGGGACGACGGAGCGGCGGCCGGTCACGCGCGTGGCCGGCCGCTCGCGCGAGGCGCGCGAGGACGCCGTCGCCATCGAACGTCCGCTCGAGATCCGCGTGGACGGCCGCGCGCTCTCGGTCACGCTGCGCACGCCCGGGCACGACGAGGAGCTGGCGCTGGGCTTCCTCGCCGGCGAGGGCGTGCTGCGCTCGGCGGCCGGCGTCGCGGGCGTCGCGGCCGCGGCCGCCCCGCGCGAGGACGAGCCCGACACGCTCGACGTGCGGCTCGCGGCGGGCACGGTGCTCGACTGGACGAAGCTCGAGCGCAACTTCGCCGCCACGGCCGCCTGCGGCATCTGCGGACGGGCCCACCTCGAGTCGCTGCGCGCCGGGCTCTCGCCGGCTCCGACCGGCGCGCGCTTCGACCCGGAGGCGGTCGTGACGCTGCCCGCTCGGCTGCGCGCGGCGCAGGCCGGCTTCACCGAGTCGGGCGGCCTGCACGCGGCCGCCTGGTGCGACGCCGCGCTCGAGCCGCGGGTCCTGCGCGAGGACGTGGGACGGCACAACGCCGTGGACAAGGTCTGCGGCTGGCTGCTGCGCGAGGGCCGCTACGGTGCGGGCGACGGCCTGCTCTGGGTGAGCGGCCGCGCCGGCGCCGAGCTGGTCCTCAAGGCCGCCCGCGCCCGCATCCCCGCGATGGCCGCCGTCGGCGCCCCGACCACGCTCGCGATCGAGCTGGCCCGCGCCGCCGGCATGACGCTCGCCGGCTTCGTCCGCGAGGGCCGGATGAACGTCTACACGGGCGCGGAGCGGATCGCCTGATTCGCGCGCCGCGCGCTCAGTGCAGGCTGAACTTGACGGGAACGGCGACCCAGACGGCGATCGGCTGGCCGTCCTTGCGGGCCGGGAGGAAGACCCACTTGCGAACGGCGTCCGCCGCCGCTCCGTCCAGCAGGGGAATCGAGCTGGCGATCCAGGTCTCGATGATCTGGCCGTCGGCACAGACGAGAGCGTTCACCACCACGGTGCCGTCCACACCCGCCTCCCGGGCGGAGTCGGGGTAGGACGGCGGGACCCGGACGACCGCGACGGGCAGTTCGTCGGCGAAGAGGTACTCGCCGTGCGCCGGCAGGTGATCCTGCCCGGGTCCGCAGCAGTCGCGCGGGTCGGCAGGCCCGTCGGTGATCGTCACGGCCGCCCGCGCCGTGTCCGGGGGAGAGAGGGCCGCGACCTCGACCTGGCCACCGGCCGGCTGGAAGTAGGGGGCGTGGTAGAGCCCGCCGTTCGAGATGATCCCGCTGCCCGCGGGGCCCTCCACACGCCACTCCGCGAGGTCGAGGCGAGTCCCGAACTGCTGGGTCTTGCCCGGGCCCAGACGGGCGTGGTCGGGCCAAAGCAGCCCCCCCGGTGAGCTGGGCAGGCCGGAATGGCTCCCGCACGAAAGGGACGTGGCGAGGGCGAGGCAGAGTGGAATGGCAGCGATCCCGAGGCGGCGCACGAGACTTTCTCCAGGGCCCGCGAATCGGTCGGCGGGGGAGCGACATCTTAGTCCTCGTGCCGTCGCCGCGCGAAAGGCGTGACCGCCGGCACGATCTGACCTGAGGGCGTCCGGACCGCGTCAAGAGGGGCGAAAGCCCCCGCGGCCGGAACCCGACGGCATGCTAGGATTACCGCCTCATGCGGAACACCACGCCGATCCACCGGACCTGCTGCTGTTGTTGTCGCGGACGAGGCGGTCGCCTCCCGTCCGTGAGTCCGGCACGCGCGACGTGATGTAACGTTCCGCAGCCCGATTCCAGGCGCACAGGCAGCCGTCTCGACCGACCGGTCCGGACGGCTGCCTTCGTTTTCACCCCGTTCGCGACCCACCCCACGAAGGAGCCCGTTCATGTCCCGCATCTTCGCCAGCATCACCGACACCGTGGGCCGCACCCCGCTCGTCCGCACGCGGCGCCTGCAGCAGGGGCTCAAGGGCCAGCTCGTGCTCAAGCTCGAGTCGTTCAACCCCATGTCGTCGGTCAAGGACCGGATCGCGCTCTCGATGATCGACGACGCGCTCGCGCGCGGCACGCTGGTGCCCGGGAAGACGACCATCATCGAGCCGACCTCGGGCAACACGGGCATCGGGCTGGCGTTCATCTGCGCGGCCCGCGGTATCCCGCTCGTGCTGACGATGCCGGACACGATGTCGGTCGAACGGCGCAAGATCCTCGCGGCGCTCGGGGCGACGGTCGAGCTCACCGAGGGCGCGCAGGGCATGAAGGGCGCGATCGCGCGTGCCGAGGAGATCAAGGGCGCGACGCCGGACTCGATCATCATCGGCCAGTTCGAGAACCCCGCGAACCCGAAGGTCCACCGCGAGACGACCGCGGTCGAGATCTGGGACGACACCGACGGCGCCGTGGACATCGTCGTCGCCGGCGTCGGCACCGGCGGCACGATCACGGGCGTCGCCGAGGCGCTTAAGGCGAAGAAGCCCTCCGTGAAGGCGATCGCGGTCGAGCCCGCGGATTCGCCGGTCCTCTCGGGGGGCGCGCCGGGACCGCACAAGATCCAGGGCATCGGCGCGGGCTTCGTGCCCAAGGTGCTGCGGACCGAGCTGCTCGACGAGATCGTCCGAGTCACCAACGACGAGGCATTCGAGACCGCGCGCCGGCTCACGCGCGAGGAGGGGATCATGGTCGGCATCTCTTCGGGCGCGGTGACGCACGCGGCGATGCAGGTGGCGGCGCGCTCCGAGAACGAGGGCAAGCTCATCGTGGCCGTGCTCGCGAGCCACGGCGAGCGCTACCTCTCGACGCCCCTCTTCGACACCCCCGAGCAGGAGGAGCCCGCGGCGGCCCGCTGAGGCGCCACGCACGCGCATGAACCGTCTGACCGAAGACATCCGCACCATCCAGCGCAACGATCCCGCAGCCCGCGGGTGGTTCGAAGTGCTGCTCTGCTACCCCGGGCTGCACGCGCTGTGGCTCCACCGCGTCGCGCACACGCTCTGGCGCTGGAGGATGCCCGTGCTGCCACGGCTGTGGTCGCAGGTCGCACGCTTCCTCACGGGCATCGAGATCCACCCCGGCGCCACGATCGGCCGGCGCGTGTTCATCGACCACGGCATGGGCGTCGTGATCGGTGAGACGGCGGTCGTGGGCGACGACTGCCTGATCTACCAGGGCGTCACGCTCGGCGGCACCTCGCTCGCGCACGGCAAGCGCCACCCGACGCTCGAGCCGCACGTCGTCGTGGGGGCGGGGGCCAAGGTGCTCGGCGACATCCGGCTCGGCGCGCACACGCGCGTCGGGTCGGGCTCGGTCGTCATCAAGTCCACGCCGCCGCACTCGACCGTGGTCGGGATCCCCGGCCACGTCCTCGAGGAGCGGGCCGAGGAGGAGGCCCGGCCGGGCCACGAGCTCGAGCACAACCGCCTGCCGGACCCGACCTCGCAGGCGATCACCGCCCTGCGCGGCCAGGTGCAGTCGCTGGCCCGCGAGCTCGCCGAGCTGCGCGAGCGGCCGGTCGCCGAGGTCGTGCCGATCGGCCTCAGCGCCCGCGAGGTCGAGGCCGCCTTCCGGGCGCTCCGGGAGAGCGCGGCACCCCCGAACGGTCACGTGGACCTGACGGAGGGCGCGGGGATCTGACTCGAGGCCGCCGCGGCCGCGGGCGGGCCTCCGACCGCCTGCGCCCGCTCGTGCGCCGCTTTCACCGCGCCCGTCGATTTCATCGCCGCGCCCGTGCCCGGCGCCCCTAGGTTCCAGGCTCCCCTCTTTCGAAGCCGTCCCGAACCGAGGTGCACCATGCCGCGCTCCCCCCTGTCGTACGCGCTCCCGCTGCTCGCCGCGTTCGTCCTCTCCTCCCCGTCCGTCGCGAAGCGCGCCCCGAAGCCGCCCCACAGGGTTCCGCCCGTGGACCGGGCGCTCGAGCAGTCGCAGCTCTCGGCGCTCCAGTGGCGCAACATCGGCCCGTTCCGCGGCGGGCGCGTGACCGCCGTGACCGGCGTCGCGGGGCAGCGGAGCGTCTACTACTTCGGCGGCACCGGCAGCGGCGTCTGGAAGACCGAGGACTCGGGCGACCGCTGGACGAACGTCTCCGACGGCTGGTTCTCCGCCGGCTCGGTCGGCGCGATCGCGGTCGCGCCCTCGGACCCGAACGTCGTCTGGGTCGGCATGGGCGAGGGCTGCATCCGCGGCAACCTCTCGAGCGGCGACGGCGTCTACCGCTCGACGGACGCCGGCCGCACGTGGAAGCACCTCGGCCTCTCCGACACGCGGCAGATCGGGCGGCTGCGCGTGGACCCGCGCGACCCGGACGTCGCCTGGGTCGCGGCGCTCGGCCACCCCTACGGGCCGAACCACGAGCGCGGCGTCTTTCGAACCCGCGACGGCGGCGCGTCGTGGAAGCAGGTGCTGTTCGTCAACGACAGCACGGGCGCGATCGACCTGAGCCTCGACCCGAGGAATCCGCGCATCCTCTACGCGGCCACCTGGCAGGTGCAGCGCACGCCGTGGAGCCTCGTGAGCGGCGGCGCCGGCAGCGGCCTGTGGAAGAGCACGGACGGCGGGGACACCTGGACGCGCCTGCAGGGCGAGGGCCTGCCGAAGGGGATCTGGGGACGCGTCGGCGTGAGCGCCTCGGCGGCGCAGCCGGGACTCGTGTACGCGGTGATCGAAGCCGACCAGGGCGGCGTCTTCCGCTCGGACGACTGGGGCCGCACCTGGAAGCACACGAACCAGGACCGCGACCTGCGCCAGCGCGCCTGGTACTACACGCACGTCGTGGCGGACCCGAAGAACGCCGAGACGGTCTACGTGCTCAACGTGGCGTTCATGCGCTCGGAGGACGGCGGCGTCACGTTCGAGCGCGTCGGCACGCCGCACGGCGACAACCACGACCTGTGGATCGACCCCGCCGACCCGCAGCGGTTCATCGAGAGCAACGACGGAGGTGCGGCCGTCTCGAACGACGGCGGCCTGTCGTGGTCCCCGCTCGACAACCAGCCGACCGCGCAGTTCTACCACGTGATCACCGACGACGCGTTCCCGTACCGCGTCTACGGCGCGCAGCAGGACAACACGACCGTCGGCATCGAGAGCCGCACCGCCGGCTTCGGCATCGGGCGCACGGACTGGTACCCCGTGGGGGGCGGCGAGAGCGGCTACATCGCGCCCAAGCCGGGCGATCCCGACGTGGTCTACGCGGGCTCCTACGACGGCCTGCTCACCCGCTACGACCACCGCACGGAGCAGGAGCGCGACGTCAATCCGTACCCGGACAACCCGATGGGCCACGGGGCCGAGGGGGCGAAGTACCGCTTCCAGTGGACGTTCCCGATCGTCGTCTCGCCGTTCGACCCGAACACGGTCTACGCGGGCTCGAACGTCGTGCACCGGACGACGAACGAGGGCCAGAGCTGGGAGGTCGTCAGCCCCGACCTCACGCGCCACGACCCGGCCAAGCTCGTCTCCTCGGGCGGGCCGATCACGAAGGACAACACGAGCATCGAGTACTACTGCACGATCTTCACGATCGCGCCCTCGAAGCTCGAGAAGGGCGTGATCTGGGTCGGCAGCGACGACGGCCTGGTGCACGTCACGCGCGACGACGGCAGGACGTGGAAGAACGTCACGCCGCCGAAGCTGCCGACGTGGGCCACGATCAGCATGATCGATCCGGGGACGCACTCGCCGGGCACGGCCTACGTGGCGGCCTACGACTACCGGCTCGACGATGACACGCCTTACGCCTACGTGACGCACGACTACGGCCGCACCTGGCGCCTGATCACCGGCAACCTGCCCGCCGACGGCGGCTTCGTACGCGTCGTGCGCGAGGACCCGGTGCGCCAGGGCCTGCTCTACGCGGGCACCGAGACCGGGCTGTGGTTCTCGACCGACGAAGGCTGGCACTGGCGGCCGCTGCGGGTGAACCGCCCGGGCCTCGTCGCGGACCTCGACGACCCGAACGGCGACGCGAAGGGCGCGCTGCCGCTCGTGCCCGTCACCGATCTTGTGGTGAAGGACGACGCGCTCGTCGTGGCCACGCAGGGACGCGCGTTCTGGATCCTCGACGACCTCGGGCCGCTGCGGCAGATGACGACCCAGGCCGCCTCGGCGCCGGCCTGGCTCTTCACGCCGACGCCCGCCTACCTCTTCGGCCGCGGCGGCGGCTTCGGCCGCGGCGGCGACTTCGGCCAGAACCCGCCGCCCGGCGCGACGTTCTACTACCGTCTCGCTGGCGAGCCGGCGAAGAAGGACGAGATCACGCTCGAGATCCTGGATTCCTCGGGAGCCGTCATCCGCAGGTTCTCGAACCACCGCTCGCGCGACGAGGCCGCGGGCGGGGGCGAGGAGGAGGGGGGCTACCGGCGTCGCCGCGCCCCGAGCGTGCTGCCGGCGAAGGCGGGCCTCAACCGCTTCACGTGGGACCTGCGGGGCGAAGACGCCTCACGCTTCAAGGGCCTCGTGCTCTGGGGGGGCGGGCTGCAGGGCCCGCGCGTCGTGCCCGGGACCTACCGCGCGCGCTTCCAGGCGGCCGGCCGGACGCAGGAGGTGAGCTTCGAGGTGCGCAAAGACCCGCGCCTCACGACGACGCAGGCCGAGTACCAGGCGCGCTACGACCTGCACGCGAAGATCCGCGACGAGCTCACCGCCACGCACGACGCGATCAGGCGCCTGCGCGAGGTGCGCGCACAGCTCCAGGACGCCGTGGATCGCGCGAAGGCTGCCGACCCGAAGGACACGACGGTCGTCGCCGCCGCGAAGTCGCTCACGAAGAAGCTGACCGCCGTCGAGGAGGCGCTCTACCAGACGAAGAACCGCAGCAACCAGGACCCGCTCAACTTCCCGATCCGGTTGAACAACAAGCTCAGCCTGCTCACGGGCAACGTGGACGCGGCGGACGCGCGGCCCACCGACCAGGCGGTCGAGGTCTTCCGCGACCTCTCCGCGAAGATCGACGCGCAACTCGCGACGCTGAAGACCCTACTCGGTCCGGACCTCGACGCGTTCAACAGGCTCGTCCGCGACCGCGACGTGCCGGCGGTGGTCGTGAAGGCGGAGAAGAAGGGGCAGGACCACGAGCCGGAGGAGGAGTCGAACCCCTGAGCGGCCCCCGGGCCGGCTTCTCCGGCCGGGTCACGATTCCGCGTGCCTCGAGACGGCGACGGGGCTAACATCTTCCTTGCGCGCGGGACCCGCACGAACTCCGACGGGGTCCCGCCCGCAACGGCCGGGGGATCGGGCATGGAGCTGAAGACTCCCCGAGCGATGCGCGCCATGCGCGAGGCCTGCCGCGCGGCCCTTCGGGCCGCGCCCTGGAGGCAATCGCGCGCGCCCGCCGACCCGCCCCCGGCCTCCTCTCCCGCGCCCTCGCTGCGCTCCCGCATGCGCTCGCTCGCGAAGCGCCTGACCGTGACCACGAGCTTCGCGAGCCCGTCGCGGCGGCTGGGCGCGCCGCCTGGCCCCAAGGACGACTGATCCGCGGGACGGGCCGGTGCGCCGCGCGGCGAATCGCCTCACCACACGAGCGCGACCCGCTTCGTGGCCGTGCCGTCGGCGGTCTGCAGCCGCACGAAGTAGAGGCCCGCCGCCGCCCGGCGGCCCGTCGCGTCGCGGCCGTCCCACGCCACGGAACGCGGGCCCGCCTCGAACGTACCCCGCAGCAGGCTTGCGACGCGGCGGCCCTGCGCGTCGAAGACCGAGAGGTCGGCCAGGCCCGGGCGCGGCAGCACGCAGTCCACGCGCACGGCCCCGCGGGCGGGGTTCGGCCACACGCCGGCGATGCGCAGCGGCCCGAGCTCGGCGACCGGCGGCGCGTCGAGCGTTTCGGTCGCCTGCAGCACGAGCACGCTCGAGCGCGGCAGCCGCAGGTCGAGCGTGCGCGGGTAGCCGTCCTGCGGCCGCTCGAACGCGACGAGCGGCGCGTCGTTCACGAGCCCCGTGCCGCCGTAGCGCGCGGCCTGCGAGTTCAACCGCTCGATCCAGGCGCCCGGGTGCGGCGCGCCGATCAGGTAGCTCGGGTAGTCCACGTCACCGAGGTTGGCGACGATGAGGAAGAGCCTTCCGACGTCGTCGTAGCGCAGCCAGCCGAACACGCCGTCGGCGTCATTCCAGTGCGTCGGGACGCTCGGGGAATCCGCCTCGAGCGCGGGCGTCCGAGTTCGCAGGCCCACCAGCTCGCGCACGTAGTCGTAGAAGCCCGCGTTCGCCACCCGCAGCCCCCAGTCGATCCGGTTCGCGGCCGTCGTGCCCCACGCCGTGGTTTCGGCCCATTCGTCGCCCATGAGCATCGCGGGAACGCCGGGCGTCAGCATCAGCACGCCGAGGGCGACCTCGAGGCGGGCCCGCGCCGTGTCGCCGACCGCGCCGGGGGTCGGCGCCAGGTCGAGGATCATGCGATGTCCGTTCGGGCCCCACGCGTCGTCGTGCAGCTCGATGTAATTGAGCGCCTGGTGACCGGTCGTCAGGCCCGGCCAGACGGAGAGCACCGGACCGAGGTACCCGTAGTACGAGTAGCCGAGGTTGTTGGGCAGCGCGTAGAGCACCTGGTAGCGGTAGTCCCCGTTGTAGGTCGAGGTGAAGCCGGCGCCGCCCAGCGACGTCGGCATGACGACCGAGCCCTGGACCGGGAAGCTCTCCGAGATCGTCACTACGCCCGGGCGGCGGCGACGCACCTCGTCGTTGAAGCGCTGCATGAGCGCCCAGCCGGCCTCCGCGTGCGGGTCCTGCGCCATGACGCCCGCCGCGTCCATGCGGAAGCCGTCCACGTGGTACTCCCCGATCCAGTGCAGGGCGCTGTCCACGTAGTAGTCATCCACTCCCGCGCGGCCGAAAGCGGCCTGCGGTCCCCACGGGGTCTGCGCCGCGGGGGTCTCGAAGTAGGCCTGCGTTCCGTCGTAGTTCCAGAGCAGGGCGGTGTTCGGGTCCACGTGGCTCCACACGATGTCGCACAGCACGGCGATGCCCTCGTGGTGGAGCGCGTCCACGACGGCCTTGAAGTCGTCGGGCATGCCGTAGCTCCACTCGGGCGACCAGGGGTCGAGCGTCGAGTAGCCGGCGTAGGTCAGTGACGGGGTGGACGTGACGGGATTGAAGAGCACCGCGTTCACGCCGAGCGCCCGCAGTTCGGCGGCGCGCGCGGCGACGTCGGCGAAGCGCGCGGGAAAACTCGTCGGCCCGTTGGGATCGTTGAGCCCGCTGAAGGTCCCGACGTTGAGCTGGTAGACCACCATCCGCCCGGGGGGAGGCGGCTGCCACGCCGAATCCGTCCACGTGAACGTCGTGGGGTCCGCGATGCGGGAGTTCCAGAGGTAGCTCGCCGGGTCGAGCACACGGCCGCGCGCGTCGGGACTCCAGTGCTCCGGGGTGAAGTAGTACTTGTACTGCTGGTCGACGGTCGCGTTCGGCACGCGCGCGACGAAGTCCTCGCCCAGGCGCGTCATCGGCGTGATGCCCCACGCGTTGAACTCGCCGCGCACGGCCGCCGTCGTGGCGCCGGGCGCCCACACGCGGAACACCGTGCCCCCGCCGTCCACGAGCGTCGCGCCGAGCGGGGCGTGCGCAAGCGTCGCGAAGTCCACGACCCAGCCCGAGTCGGCGGGCGGTGAGGCCGAGCAGCCCGAGGGCCCGAGGTAGGTCTTCGTGCCGCCGTCGGCGATCTCGAAGTAGTAGCGCGCCTGCGTCGTGGTGGCCGCCGGCACCCGGGCCTGCCAGACGTCCAGCGCTCCGCGGACGCCGGTGCGGGCCGCCTCCACCCAGGATCCCGTGCCGTCGAGGAAGCGGACCCGGACGCCGGTGAGGTCGCCCGCGAGCGCGTACAGCCGCACGTCGAACGCCTCCTGGTCCACCGGGCAGAGCGGCCGGCGATCCTGCCAGCCGACGTGGCTCACGTACGAGGTGTCGATGACACCGTCGGCACCCGCGCCCGACGCGGGGCGCGCGGACGTCACCGCGAGAGCCAGGGCGGCGAGCGGAACGACGATCGCGAACGCGACTCGCATGGCGGACCTCCGAGGCGGGCCACCGTCACCGTTCGCCGTCGCCGACCCGGGGCGGGCGCGACGCGCTCCGACCGTGGCGAAGACCAGCCTAGCAGCACGCCGGGGCCTGCCGGGCGCCTTTCGGGCCGGCGGCGGCGCCGTGCCCCGCGGTTTCGTCCGGGAGAACGCGCCGTTGGCCGGCGCCGGACGGGCCCGCTAGCCTCCATCGCTCCTGCATTTGCGGCTGCGGCGCGGGAGGAGGCCATGAGGGAGAAGAGCCTGGCGGCAAGCGGCTTGCGTACGTCGAGCCTCGCGTACGGCTGCATGCGCACGAGCGGCACCATGGACCCGAACGGGCTCACGCCGGATCGCTACGAGCGCGGGCGCCGCGCGATCCTCGCGGCCTACGAAGCGGGCTACACGCACTTCGACCACGCCGACATCTACGGGAACGGCACCTGCGAGGAGATCTTCGGCCGCGTGCTGCGCGAGGTCTCCGGCATGCGCGAGCGCGTGCTCGTCGCGACCAAGTGCGGCATCCGCTGGCAGGGCGATCCCGTGCCCTCGGCACCGCACCGCTGGGACTTCTCCTGCGAGCACATCGCGCGCTCGTGCGAGGGCTCGCTGCGGAGGCTCGGGGTCGAGCGGATCGACCTCTTCATGCTCCACCGGCCCGACTACCTCGCCGACCCCGACGAGATCGCCGCCGCATTCGACCGTCTCGCGCGGCAGGGCAAGGTGGCCGCGTTCGGCGTGAGCAACTTCCGACCCTCGTACCTCGCCATGATCCGCGCCGCGTGTCCCATGCCGCTCGTCGTCAACCAGGTCGAGATCCACCTCGGGCGCCTCGACTGCCTCGAGGACGGAACGCTCGACCAGTGCGTCGAAGACGGGATCGTCCCGGTCGCGTGGGGCCCGCTCGCGGGCGGGCTGCTCGGCGACGGCGCGACCGTGGATCCTGACCACCCGCGCGCGGCGGTGCTGCGCGGGCTGCTCGAGACGATGGACGCCATGGCCGCCCGGCTGGGCACGAGCCGCTCGGTGCTCGCGCTCTCGTGGCTGCTGCGGCACCCGGCCGGCATCGTGCCCGTGGTCGGCACCGTGAATCCCGACCGCATCCGCGAGGCCGCGAAGGCCGACGACCTCGAGCTGTCACGCGAGGACTGGTACACGCTGCTCGTGGCCGCGAGGGGGCAGGGACTGCCCTGAGGGCTCGCGGACGCGGGCGTGCGGCCTATCCCGCCGCTTCCTGCTCGTGCGCCGCCTGCGCGCGCCGGAGGGTCGGCGCGATCGCCGCGTAGAGCGCGGCGCCCACAAGTGCGACGCCGAGCGCGCCGGTCCACAGCGCGCCCGCGCCGAAGCGCGCGAGCACGGCGCCGCCCAGCGGCGCCCCGACCATGAGCGCGCTCGCGAACGAGAACGTGAGCATGCCCATGTAGCTGCCGCGCAGCCCGCGCGGCGCGAGGTCGGCGACCACGGCCGAGAGATAGGGCGACTGGAGCATCTCGCCGATCGTCCACACGGCCACCGTGCCCGCGAGCGGCCAGGGCGACTTCGCGAGTCCCACGAGCCCGAAGCCGATCGCGGTGACGACCGCGCTCGCGACGACGAGTTTCTCGCGCGGGAAGCGCTCGGTCGCGTGCGTGAACGGCAGCTGGAACGCGACGATCATGAACGCGTTCACGGCCACGATCAGGCCGTACTGCTGCGGCCCGAGCCCGAGGCCGCTCATGTAGAGCGGCAGCGTCGTGTGCGACTGCATGTACGTGATCGCCACGAGGTGCGTCGCGAGGCAGAAGAGCAGGAACGCGCGGTGGCCCGCGATCCGCCGCGCGACGAGGCCGAGCGGCGGGTGCGGCTCGTGGGCGGAGCCCGCGGCTCCTCGCACGGGCAGCGTTTCGCGCACGGCGAGGATCAGCAGCAGCGCGTACGCCGCGCCCGTGGCGGCGTCGCCCCAGAAGAGCCACTGGTACGAGCGCTCCGCGATGAAGCCGCCCACGACCGGCGAGACCGTCATGCCGAGGTTGATGGTCAGGTACATCAGGCTGTAGGCGCGCGGGCGCTCCGCGGGGCCGGCGAGGTCTGCGATCATCGCGGAGGCCGCGGGGCGGTACATCTCGCCGAGGAACGCGAACGCGAGCACCGCCGCCAGGATCGCCGGCGGCGAGGTGAGACGGCCGAAGAAGAGCAGGATGGACGCGCCGCCGAGCAGGCTCGACACCATGACCGTGCGGCGCCCGATCCGGTCGGCGAGCGCGCCGCCGGTGAGCGAGGCCACGATGCCGCCGAGGCCGTAGACGCCCATCGCCTGCGTGGCGAACGCCCCGCCCAGGCCCAGCGACGACGTGAGGTAGAGCGTCAGGAACGGCACCAGGAACGTGCCGGCGCGGTTCACGAACGTGCCGAGGCACAGGACGTGGATGGCGCGCGGGAGCTCCAGGTACTGGCGGAACATCCTGAACATGGGATCGCGGCTCCGGGGGGGAGGGACGGGCGCGGCAGTGTAGCCGAAGGCCCTGAAACCGCGCGCCTACGGCCCGCAAGCCACTTTGTGCTTGCCCGGCGGGCGGGCCGGAAAGGATGATTTCCGAGTGTCGTGGGGCTTCGCGGCCCGTTCGGCCCGGCCGGTTCGGTCGGCGCCGCCGGTCGGGACCGGGACCTGCGCCCCCGGCGTTCCTCCCGGGCCGCCATGGCCCGAGGGCATTTCGAAACGCGTGCGGTTCCTCCCCGTGCGGAGAGGGTCGTGCGCGGCTCCCCGACCCCGGAGGCAGAATCCACGTGCGCATCCCGGCCGCTCCATCCCGCCCGGCACTCCGTCGCTCCCGTGGCGCCCTGGGCGCGGCGCTCTTCCTCCTCGCCATGCTGCTGCCCGGCTGGGGCCGCGTTCGGGCGGCGACGCCCGCGCCCGGCGGGCCTGCCCCGTCCGCCGTTCCCGGCGAGCGGATCAGCGCCTCGCACACGGCGGTCGTGAACCTCCGGGAGCTGGCGCGGCGCGAGGCCCTGGGGCTGGTCCCGAGGCCGCCCGTGCGCGCGAGGCGGCTGCCCGAGCTGGAGGAGGAGGGCGAGCCCGGGGCCGGGATCGTCGGGTCCGCGCCGGCGGCCGCGCCGCTCCTGCCGGCCGCGCCCGCGCTCATCCAGGTCGCCTCCCCGGCGCCGAACGCCAGCTTCATGGGGCTCGACGACATCCCCATGGTGGACTCGAGCTACATCGTGATCCCGCCCGACGTGGGCGGCGCGGTGGGAACGACGAAGATCCTCGAGGGTCTCAACAACAACTACCGGGTGCTCGACAAGGCCACCGGCGCGGTCCTGAGCACCGTCGGCACGGCCACGTTCTGGGCCCCGACGGGGGCGCTGCTCAACGCGCTCACCGACCCGCGCACGGTCTACGATCCGTACAACGACCGCTGGATCGCGGTGATGCAGACCTTCGAGAGCAGCGCCAGCATCCTCGTGGGCGTGTCGCAGACCAGCGACCCGGAAGGCAACTGGTACCTGTACCGCTTCAACACGGGCGTCTCGATCGACTTCCCGAACCTGGGCTTCAACAGGAACTGGATCGTGGTCTCGATCAACCGCTACAGCCCGGGCGGCACGTTCCAGCGCGGCATCACGCTGGTCATGGACTACCCGCAGGCGCGCGGCGGCACCGGCGTCGGCACGATCTTCACCCAGTCGGCCAACTCGCACTTCTGCAGTTCGCCGTCCTTCACCTATTCGGCCACGGCGGACACCGAGTACATCGTGACGCACCTGAGCAGCGCGAGTGGGACGTACGTGCTCGACAACATCACCGGCACCCCCTCGTCGCCGACCTACACGGCCGGCAGCACCGCGCTGACGCGCCCGGGCGGCGGCTGGGTGCAGCCGTCCGGGAACCTGTTGCCGCAGTCGGCGCCCGTCGCGGGTTCCAGCGCCTGCGGCTCGACCCCGTGTCCGATCGAGGTGCAGGACTCGCAGGTCCGTTCCGCGCCCGTCTACCGCGACGGCTCGATCTGGTACGCGCAGACCGTGGGGCTGCCTTCGTCGGGCCTCACGCACACGGGCGTGCAGTGGTCCCGTATCAACGCGACCGACGGGGCCTTCCTGGAAGGAGGGAGGCTCGAGGATGCGACGGCCACCGCGAGCAACGGCGGGGCGTGGTACGCCTACCCGCACATCGCCGTGAACGCCGCGGGCGACTTCATCCTCGGCTTCTCGCGCTTCTCGTCGGCGGGCCATCCTTCCGCCGGTTACGCCGTCCACCGCGCCGCCGACGGGGCCGGGACGCTGCGCGACCCGTACCTGTTCCACGCAGGCGAGGACTACTACCACAAGACCTTTTCCACGGCGACGGGCCGCAACCGCTGGGGCGACTTCAGCACGGCCGCCGTGGATCCCGACGACGCCGGGCTGTGGACGGTCCAGGAGTACGCGAAGGCGCGCGTCAGCACGGACGACGGCAACGGCGCGGCGAACGGCAGCCGCTGGAGCACCTGGTGGGCCGGCGTGGACGTGGCGACACCACCGCCCGTCGTGAGCCTCGACCCGGGACCGTCGGCGTCCGAGGGCGATGCGGGCGTGACCGTGTTCGACTTCACCGTGCGGCTCTCGGCGGCGGCCTCGCAGCCCGTGGACGTGACGTTCCACACCGTGGACAGCACGGCCACCGTGGCGGACCAGGACTACCTCTCGCTCGACAGCACGATCACGATCCCCGCCGGCCAGATCACGGGCGGCTTCGGCGTCCGCGTCGTGGGCGACACGCTGTGCGAACCGGACGAGATGTTCGGCGTGGTGCTGGCCTCGGCGACGAACGGCGCGCTCGGCACGGACTTCCGCGCAAACGCCACGATCCTCGCCGACGACTCGAAGACGATCACGGCCACCGCCGGGACGGGAGGGAGCATCAGCCCGTCCGGCGCGGTGAGCGTCGCGTGCTTCGATTCGCTCCAGTTCCAGATCACGCCGGATCCCGGCTACCGGGTCGAGAAGGTCCTGGTGGACGGCGACTCGGTCGGGACCATGACCACGTACACGTTCACGAACGTGACCGCCAATGCCACGATCGAGGCCTCCTTCACGCCGGTCCTCTACACGCTCACGCTGACGAGCCTCGGCGTCGGCAGCTTCGGGAAGTCGCCGGACCAGCCCGACTACGCGGCGGGCTCGCTCGTGGACGTCACCGCGACGCCGGGCACCGGGTTCCAGTTCGTCGGCTGGGGCGGCGACACGACGGGCACCGCCAATCCGCTCGGCGTGCTCATGGACCGGAATCGGAACATCACCGGCCGGTTCGACGACGTCGCGGCGCCCGCGGTGACGGTGCAGGCCCCGAACGGCGGTGAAGCGTTCGCGGTGAGCTCGATCCAGAGCCTCGAGTGGAACGCGCTCGACAACCAGGTCGTGGCGCACGTGACGCTGTCCCTCTCGCGCACGGGTGCCGGCGGCACGTACGACACGCTCGCGGCCGACGTGCCCAACACCGGACAGTGGGACTGGACCGTCACCGGTCCCGCGACCTCCGAGGCGTTCTTCCGGGTGACCGCCAGCGACAGCACCGGCAACGCCACCTCGGACGTCAGTGATTCCGCGTTCGCGATCGGCATCACGACGGCCGTGGATGAATCGCCGGTGACCCGCATCGAGTTGGCGCCCATCGCGCCCAACCCGGTGCGGGTCTCGGGAGTCGTGTCGTTCGCGGTGCCTTCCGCGACGCCTGTGCGCCTGGACGTGCTCGACGTGCAGGGCCGCGTGGTCGCGCTCCTCGCGAGCGGCGAGCGGGAGGCCGGCCGGTACCGGCAGGCCTGGCGGCCCAGCCGGACCAGCGCCGGGCCGGGCCTCTACTTCGTGCGCCTGCAGGCGGGCGGCCGGACCTTCGTCCAGCGCGTGGCCGTCATCCACTGACTCCCCGGCCGCACTTCTGCCGTTGACCGGCGCCTCGTGGCGGGCCTAGCGTTCGTGGCATCCACGGAACGCGAGCCGGCTCGGGCCCCGGGGCAGCTTCGTGTCCGGCGGGCGTCGCACCGTGTCGCCCGCCGGGCCGCACCGCCGCGCCGAGAGCGTCGCGAAGGAGGTGCGGCCATGGTGACCCGTCAGGCACTCGAGGGACACGCCCTGGTGATGAAGCCGGCCGGCCCGCTGGTCGGCGGCCCGGAGACCGAGGAGCTCGTCGAGAAGGCGCGGGCGTTCGCATGCACCGGGCACGCGGGCGTCGTCCTCGACTTCACCGAGGTTCCGTTCATGAACTCGCTCGCGCTGGGCGCGGTCGCGAGCATTCTGGCGAGCTGCTCGCGCTGCAGCAGCTGGCTGATGGTGTGCGGGCTCTCGCCCCGCGTGCACTCCCTGTTCGACGTCGTCAAGTTTCACAAGCTCTTCGAGTACCACGAGACCGAGGAGCAGGCGCTCGCGGCGGTGGCCCGGGAGATGGAACAGCACGCTTAGCCGATGGGACGGGGGCCGCTCCGGCCCCGTTCGACGCGCCCGTCACATCGCCGTTGAACCGCCCCGGCCGGACCGCTAGGGTTCCGGCGGGTCACTCCGCCCGGGAGTCCATCCCGGGGCGCGCCGCTCATCCCCGAGGCGCGCAGGCATCCATCCGCCACGGCGAGAACCATGAACGTCACGATCCAGGTACCCGGCATGCTCCGCGCCAGCGCCGGCGGGACCTCGCGACTCACCGTCGAGGCCTCGCAGACCGTCCGCGCCCTGCTCGAGCGGCTCGCGCAGACCCACCCCGATCTCTATCGCAGCGTCTGCAACGAGACGGGCGCGGTCCGCCAGCACGTCAACCTGTTCGTCAACGCCGCCAACGTGCGCGACCTCGAGGGGCTCGACAGCGCGCTGGCGCCCGGAGACGTCGTCACCATCCTTCCCGCGGTCTCAGGAGGCTGATCATGGCGCAGCGCGTGTTCCTCTGCATCGGCACCAAGAAGGGCGTGTTCGTGGCCGAGGCGGCCAGGAGTCGCGGCCGCTTCCAGCTCCGCGGGCCGTTCGGGCCCGGCGTGAGCGTCTACTCGGCCCTCATCGACACCCGCGGCACGCCGAAGCTGTTCGCGTCGAGCTGCAACGCGTTCTTCGGGATGAAGGTGCTGCGTTCGACCGATCTCGGGAAGAGCTTCAAGGAGACGAAGTCGCCGCCCATGTTCCCGGAGGGCGACGGGCGCGCGCTCGCGAACATCTGGGCGCTCGAGGAGGGCAGCGACAGGAAGGACCTCTTCGCCGGCGTCGAGCCCGCGTCGCTGTTCCACAGCGACGACGGCGGCGACAGCTGGGACATCGTGCCCGGCATCAGCAACCACGAGCACGCGCGCCAGTGGCAGCCCGGGGCGGGGGGCATGTGCATGCACACCGTCCTGCGCGACGGCGACCGCATCCACCTCGGGATCTCGACGGGCGGCCACTACCTGAGCGAGGACGGCGGCCAGACGTTCCGGGCGTCGAACACCGGAGTCGGCGCCGGCTTCCAGCCCGACCCGTACCCCGAGTTCGGGCAGTGCGTGCACAAGATCGTCACGACGCCGCACGCGCCCGGGCGCATGTACATGCAGAACCACGGCGGCTGGAGCGACTGGAACGGCCCGGGCGGCCCGCGTCCGGACATCGGCGTGCTGCGCAGCGACGACCACGGCCACACGTGGCGCTCGATCGCGAAGGGCCTGCCGAGCGACTTCGGCTTCCCGATCTGCGTCCACCCGCACGACCCCGACACGGTGTACGTGGCCCCGCTCACGCCCATGACGCGGACGTGCCCCGACGGCGCGCCCGCGATCTGGCGCAGCGAGGACGGCGGCGACTCGTGGCGGCGCCTGGCGAAGGGCTTCCCGAAGAAGGAGAGCTACTTCACCATCCTGCGCGACGCGATGGACATCGACGAACTCAAGTCGCCGGCGCTCTACTTCGGCACCACCACCGGCCAGCTCTGGATCGGCCGCGACGGTGGCGACGAATGGGAGTGCCTGTTCGACTCGCTGCCGCCCATCAACTGCGTGAAGGTGGGCGTGGCCTGAGGCGGATCGGCCGCGGTGGCGGCGCGTTCGGCCCGGGACTCCCCGCCGGGGGGGCCGCTGCCGACCGCGCCCCGCGGCCGAGGATTCTACGTCGACGTGACCTTCCCGAGGGGCCCGAGGGGGGGCGCATCCGCGAGCCTCTGTTAAGTTGGGGGTTGCGGAGGATCCGGGGGCGGAAGGCGATTCACCGACGAGCGCGCCGTCGAGATCCCCCGGGGAGGCGCACGATGCAACTCGGGATGATCGGTCTGGGACGCATGGGCGCGAACATGGTCCGGCGGCTGGCGCGCGGCGGGCACACGTGCGTGGTGTACGACGTCCACGCGGAAGCCGTCCGCGCCCTCGAGGGTCCGGGGATCGCGGGCGCCTCGTCGCTCGCGGACCTGGTCGGCCGCCTGGCCCGTCCGCGCGCCATCTGGCTCATGGTGCCGGCGGCGGTGGTGGACCGGGAGCTGGAGGAGCTGTCGCCGCTGCTCGAGGAGGGCGATGTCGTCATCGACGGCGGAAATTCGTTCTACCGGGACGACGTCCGGCGCGGCTCCGGGCTGGAGCCGCGTGGCGTGCACTACGTGGACGTCGGCACGAGCGGCGGCGTCGCGGGCCTGGAGCGGGGCTACTGCCTGATGATCGGCGGGGAGGCCGAGATCGTCCGGCGACTCGACCCGGTCTTCGCGACGCTCGCGCCCGGGGTCGGAGCGGCCTCGCGAACGCCGGGTCGCGGCGATCGCCCCGGCACGGCCGAGCGGGGCTACCTGCACTGCGGGCCGTCCGGAGCCGGGCACTTCGTGAAGATGGTTCACAACGGCATCGAGTACGGCGTCATGGCCGCGTACGCGGAAGGGTTCAACGTCCTGCGCAACGCGGATGCGGGCAGGCGGAGCCGCACGTCCGACGCCGAGACGTCCCCGATGCGCGATCCGGAGGCCTACGCCTACGAACTCGACCTGCCCGAGATCGCCGAGGTGTGGCGGCGGGGCAGCGTGATCGGCTCCTGGCTGCTGGACCTTACCGCCGCGGCTCTGCTCGGCGACGCGGGGCTCCAGGGCTACACGGGCCGGGTCTCCGACTCGGGCGAGGGCCGCTGGACGCTGGATGCCGCGATCGACGAGGGCGTGCCCGCGCCGGTGCTCGCCGCGGCGCTGTTCGGGCGGTTCGAGTCCCGGGGCGACGCCGGTTACGCCGACCGGGTTCTCTCGGCCATGCGGAAGCAGTTCGGGGGGCACGACGAGAAGAAGACGGGAGGGGACTGAGATGGAGAAGGCCGTCCGCGGTCCCGCGCCGTCCGACGCGCTGGTGGTGTTCGGCGCGACGGGCGATCTCGCCCACAAGATGATCTTCCCGGCGCTCTACGCGATGGCGAAGCGCGGCGCCCTCGACGTCCCGCTGGTCGGTGTCGCGCTCTCGGGCTGGAACCTCGAGCGGCTCCGCGAGCGCGCCGAGGACGGGATCCGGAAGTCGGAGCGCACCGTGGACGCGCGGGCGCTGCGCCGCCTGCTCGGCCTGCTGCAGTACGTGGACGGCGACTACAACGATCCGGCCACGTTCACCGCGCTCAAGCGCGCGCTCGGCCGGTCGCGGCGCCCGGCGCACTACCTCGCCATTCCGCCCTCGCTCTTCGCGACGGTCCTCCGGGGGCTCGGGCGCGCGGGGCTGGCGAAGCAGGCCCGGGTCATCGTCGAGAAGCCGTTCGGCCGCGACCTGGCCTCGGCGCGCAGGCTCAACCGCGTTGCGCGGTCGGTGTTCCCGGAAGACGCGATCTACCGGATCGATCACTTCCTCGGCAAGGAAGCGATCATGAACATCCTCTACTTCCGTTTCGCGAACTCGTTCCTCGAGCCGATCTGGAACCGGAACCACGTGGACAGCGTCCAGGTGACCCTGGCCGAGGACTTCGGGATCAAGGGACGTGGCGCGTTCTACGAGTCGGCGGGCTGCCTGCGAGACGTGATCCAGAACCACCTCTTCCAGATCGTCACCCTTCTCGCGATGGAGCCGCCCGCCTACCGCGGCTTCGAAGCCGTCCAGAGCGGCAAGGCGGCGGTCCTCCACGCCATGCGGCCCCTGAAGCCGCGCGACGTGGTCCGCGGCCAGTACGCGGGCTACCGGAGGGAGCCCGGCGTCCGGCGGGACTCCGACGTCGAGACCTACTGCGCGTTGCGCCTGTTCATCGACTCGTGGCGCTGGGAGGGAGTGCCCTGGTTCCTGCGCTCGGGCAAGTGCCTTCCCGTGTCGATGGGCGAGGTGCTTGTCCAGCTCAAGCCGCCCCCGCAGCGCCTGTTCGCCGACTCGGCGCCGTCGGCGGAGCGCGCGAACTACGTCCGATTCCGCTTCTCGCCCAACTCGGTGGTCGCCCTCGCCGCGCGCGTCAAGCACGTCGGCAAGGAGTTCGTCGGGATCCAGCGCGAGCTCTCCCTGCTCGACCACCAGCCGGGGCAGGAGACGCCCTACGAACGGCTCCTGGGCGACGCGATGGCGGGCGACGGCGCGCTGTTCACGCGCGAGGACGCGGTCGAGGCCGCCTGGACGGTGGTGGACCGGGTCCTGAAGTCCCCGCGTCCCGCGCGGCGCTATGCCCCCGGAAGCTGGGGGCCGGCCGAGGCGGACGCGCTCATCGCGAAGGCCGGCGGCTGGCACGATCCCCGGCTCGCCGGGAAGGGCACGCCATGAGGGCCCGCGCGCGAGTCACCTGCCTGTTCGTGGACATCGGCGGCGTCCTGCTCTCGAACGGATGGGACCACCTGGCCCGCCGGCGCGCGGCAAGGCACTTCGGCCTGGACTGGAGCGACACCGAAGGCCGGCACCAGATGGCCTTCGAGGCGTACGAGAAGGGCCGCCTGACGCTCGAGGACTACCTCTCCATGGTGGTCTTCCACGAACGACGCCCGTTCACCCGCGCGGACTACCGGCGGTTCATGTTCGCCCAGTCCCGGCCCTCTCCCGGAATGCTCGCGCTGGTGGCGCGGCTCAAGGCTCGGCACGGACTGAAGGTCGTCGTGGTCAGCAACGAGGGCCGCGAGCTGAACGCCCACCGGATCCGGAAGTTCCGGCTGGCCGCGCTCGTGGACGCGTTCATCTCCTCGTGCTTCGTCCACGTGCGCAAGCCCGACTTCCGGATCTTCGAGATGGCGCTGGACATCGCCCAGGTGCCCGCGCGACAGGTCGTCTACCTCGAGAACACCCCGATGTTCGTGCAGGTCGCGGAAAGCCTCGGGATTCGCGGCATCCTCCACACGGACCTCCGGTCGACACGCGCGAAGCTCGCGGCGCTCGGCCTGCGGGACGACGAGCCCGCCGGCCATGGCGCGCGCTGACCCCGGATCCCGGCGGTGGACGCCGGAGCTTCCGGCGTCCGATTCGCCGGGGACATCGGCGGGCGCGCACCGCTGCCGTCGTCGGACTCCGGCCGGGTGGTGCCGGGGGTGATCCGCACCGGAGAAGGGCTCATGATCGCGGGGTCGGTGGCGAAGGCGCTGCCACCGAACTCGTTTCGGAGGGCTGGACCATGGACCACGGCACACTCGCGCCGAACCGGCGCACCCTCGAGCCGGACCTGCTGCGCCGGATCGATGCCTACTGGCGGGCCGCGAACTACCTCTCGGTCGGCCAGATCTACCTGCGCGACAACCCCCTTCTGCGGAGGCCTCTGGCGCTCACCGACGTGAAGCACATGCTGCTCGGGCACTGGGGGACCACGCCGGGGCAGAACTTCGTCTACGCGCACCTGAACCGCGTCATCCGGAAGTACGACGTGGACATGATCTACGTCTCCGGACCGGGCCACGGAGGCCCGTCCGTCGTGGCGAACACGTATCTCGAGGGCACCTACAGCGAGGTCTACCCCGACGTCAGCCGGGACGAGGCCGGGCTGCGCCGGCTCTTCCTGCAGTTCTCCTTCCCGGGCGGGATTCCCAGCCACGCCTCGCCGGAGTGCCCGGGCTCGATCCACGAGGGCGGCGAGCTGGGCTATTCGCTGAGCCACGCGTTCGGGGCCGTCCTGGACAACCCCGGCCTCGTGGTCGCCTGTGTCGTCGGCGACGGCGAGGCGGAGACCGGCCCGCTCGCGACCGCGTGGCACTCGAACAAGTTCCTCGATCCGATGACGGACGGCGCGGTGCTGCCGATCCTGCACCTGAACGGCTACAAGATCGCCAACCCGA
>CAZPVG010000023.1:0-57437 GCA_964589945.1 uncultured bacterium | reverse complement strand
CACGTGCTGGCGACCGCCGAGCTGGTCGGCACGTACGCGAAGTGAGCGGCGCGCCCGGAAGATCAGCGCGCCCGGGCTCAGGCGAGCCCGGCGACCGCGGCGCCCGCGAGGTCGCGGAAGCGGGCGGGATCGTTCGCCACCTTGGCGATGAGGAGCGCCCCCTCGAAGAGCGCGAAGACCGCTTCGGCCTTGCGGCGCGTGTCGCACGGGGGGATCTCGCCCCGCTCCACGGCGGCGGCGATCGCGCGCTCGAGGTAGTCGCAGTGCGCGTCGAAGATGCGCACGAGCGTCGCCCGCAGGCGCTCGTCCTGGTGGGCCATCTCCTGCCCGAGGCCGCCGAACGGACAGCCGAGGCAGGCGCCGGACTTCCGGCTGGCCTGCAGCTGCAGCCGATCCACGGCGTCGAGGAGCCTGCGCAACTGTTCCAGGCCGCCCGGCTCCGAGGAGAACACCGGCTCGAACGTGCCGGCCTTCGCGTCCGCCCAGGACGCCTCGATCGCGGCGATCGCGAGATCGATCTTCGAGGGGAAGAAGTGGTACAGGCTCCCCTTCCCCGCCCCCGCCCTCGAGCAGATCTCGTCCACGCTCGTGCCCTGGAAGCTGCGCGCCCACAACAGCTCCTTGGCCGCCTGGACGAGGCGGGTCCGGGTCAGGGGCGACGTGGGCTCAGTCATTCCGGTCGGTCTCCACGGGCGGCAGGCTGACAGTTGTTGACCGGGCAGTCCAGTCACCGTGCCGTCTTGACTACCCGGTCAACCGGGTCGGTTGAGCTGGCGGAGGACACGACGCGAGGAGTCGCCGATGGCGGGCCTCGACGCCGCGCGGCCCGGGCGCGACGGTCCGCCGGGAAGCACGGGGGCCCCCGGGCGAGCCGCCCGGGGCCCCGATCGTGATCGCGAAGCGCCTAGAGCACCACGGCGACCTTCGTGGAGATCATCTTGCCCGCCTGCGAGAGGCGGGCCCAGTAGATGCCCGACGCCGCGACGCGCGCGCCGAGCGACACGGTGTGCTCGCCCGGGGCGAGGCTGCCCAGGTCGAGGCCGGCCACGCGGCGGCCGGTCACGTCGAGCAGGTCCAGCCGGGCGCCGCCCGCCGACGGCAGCGAGACGACGAACCGCAGGGCGCCGTGCGTGGACGCGGCCGCGCGCAGCGCGAACGCCGCCTCGAGCGGCACGTCCACCCACACGTTGCCGGCGCGCACGACCGTGCCGTCGCGCACCAGGCCGAGCGCGTACTCGTAGCTCTCGCCCCGCACGGCGCTCGCGTCCTCGTAGACGATCTGGCCGGTGCCGTCGGCCCGCGCCTCGCCGACGATCTCCCAGCCGCCCGGCTCGCGCCGGCGGTGCACGTCGAGCGGCTCGTTCGCGCCGTCGGCGGTGTACCAGGTCAGGCGCGGGTGGCCATCCACGATCTCCGCGCCGACGAGCGACAGCTGCGTCGCGACGGGCTGGTCCACGAACCGTTCGAACATGCCGCGCCCGTGCGTCGCGGCGCGCAGGACGCGGGACGTCGGCTGCAGCGAGAGGCCGAACACGGACACGACGGGCATCCCGGTCGTGAACGGCGCCCAGTTCGCACCGCCGTCGGTGCTCTCGTACACGCCCACGTCCGTTCCCGCGAAAAGCCGGCCCGGGTTCACGGGATCGATGACCAGCGCGTTGACCGGCGCGTCCGGCAGGCCCGCGCCCGCCGCGGACCACGCCGGGACGCCGGCGGACAGGTTCGTGGTCTTCCACACGTGCTCGCCGGCGCCGAGGCCGAAGCCGCCGAGCGCGACGTAGCAGACGTCGGAGTTCGACGGGTCGATCGCGATGCGGCCGACGAACTTCGCCGGGATGGGTCCCGTGACGTCCGTGAGCGCGCTGGAGCCCGTCGTCGTCGCCCACACCTGGCCGTTCCGGAGACCCACGACGCGGACGGCGTCGTTCTGCGGCGCGATGGCGATCGCGCTGATCGGCGCTCCGGACACGATCGGCGCCTGGCTCACGACCGACATCGTCACGCCGTGGCTCGTCGAGCGGTACAGCCGGTCGGTGCCGTAGTAGAGGGTGTTCGGGTTGCCGGGGCCGCGCACAAGCGGCGCGTAGAAGAGCACGGCGTCGGTGCAGCCGATGCCGTTCGAGAGGCCGCCGCAGCCGAAGAACGCCCAGTTGCCGTCGCTCGCCGAGGACATGCTCGTCACGCGCGCGAACCCGAGCAGGCTGTTCGTCCGGTTGTAATACGTGTGGTAGATCGCGACGTTCGTGTTGTCGGTCGCGTTCTGGTCGATCACCGCGAAGCCGCCGTCGCCCCAGTCGATGCGGTTCCACGTGCCGCCCGGCTGGTACCAGTGCGTGCCGTTGTCCTGGGTGCCGCCGACCGTGAAGTCGGGGTCGATCGGGTGCGTTTCGACGCTCTCGTACTGCGCCAGGCTCAGGCCGGCGTTGAGGCTGCTCCAGGTGGCGCCGCCGTCCACGGACTTCCAGACGCCGCCGTCATTGCCCTCGTACACGATGCTCGGGTCCGACGGCGCGAACTCGATCGCGTGCGCGTCGGCGTGCATTCCGACGTCGGCCCCGCCCGGGGCCGTGAACGACGCGCCGCCGTCGACCGAGCGCGCGTAGACGCGCGCGCACGTGCCGTTGCCGGCGCCGCCGATCAGGACGAGGTTCGCGTCGACCGGGCTCAGCGCGACCGCGTCGTCGTACCAGCACTGTCCCCCGCAGAATCCGCCGCCGCCGGGGAGCTTGGCCGACCACGTGACGCCGCCGTCGGTGGAGCGGCGCAGGCACCCCGAGCCGCTCGTGCAGCTCGTGCTCGCGGCGCTCTCGCCGGTGGCGACGATCATCGTCGTCACGCCGCCGACCCGGTTGACGGCGAACGCGCCGCGTGCGCCGTCCACGGTGGTGACGAACGTCTGCGTGAACACCGGCGACGCGGCGAGCGCGTTCGTCGTCCGGTAGACGCCGCCGTCACCCGCGAGGGCCAGGCCGTACACCCAGCACACGATCGTGTTCCCGGAGGGGTCGGTCGGGTCGTAGGCCATGTCGTTCACGATCCGGTTCCCGGTCGCATCGGGCGCGATGCTGCCCGCCGGGGTGACGGTGAGCTTCGTGAACGAAGGGCTCGCCGAGGTCGCGTCGGTCGAGCGGTAGATGCCCCGCAGTGCGGTGATCGGGGGCGAGGCGCCGTAGGCGTCGCCGCCGGAACCCCCGACACCGCTCGAGACGGCCACGAAGACGGTGGCGGGGTCCGTGGGATCCACCAGGATCTTCGCGATCGAGCGGCCCGTGAACGTCTGGGCGCCGATCACGTCGTTCACGGGGGTCGGATTGAACGGCCCGCTCACGACCGGCGCCGCGTCGGCGCCGTCGATCCGGTACAGGCCGAGCCCGAAGAACGAGTCGAGCGACAGGTTCGCCTCGCCGGTGCCCACGTAGAGGATGCCAGGGTTCGAGGGCGCGAGGGCCAGCGAACCGATGGCGAGCGTGGCCTGCGCGTCGAACAGGGGCACCCAGGTGGCGCCGCCGTCCAGCGAGCGCCACACGCCGCCCTGGGCGCCGCCGACGTACACGACGTCCGGGTCCCGCGGGTCCACGGCGATCGCGGTGACGCGCCCGCTCACCGGCGTCGAGATCGTGACCGTCTGGCCGTTGGGGATCGGCGCGGGGCCGATCGGGGTCCAGTACCCCGCGGCGCTGAACGCGCCGAGGTCGCTCGCCTGCCGTCGCATCTGCGCGATCGCCTCGATCCGGCCGTGGTAGGCCTGGTCGAAGGGCGCGTCCCAGCGCAGGCGGTAATACTCCTCGCGGAGCTGCAGGTACTCCGCCTTGTCCATCGCGGGCGTGAGACCCGAGGGCATGTCGGGATCCTCGTCCACGGGGGTCGCAATGGCCGTCGCGGAGGCGGGTGGCGTCCACGGGCGGGGAGCCGGCGCGGCCGAAGCGGTCGCGACGAGCAGGAAGGGTAGGAGCAGCGTGAGGGGCAGTCTCGGTGATCGCATGTTGCCTCCGGCCCAAGGCGAGATGCGGGGGAAACCCGAGCCGGCGCCCGAACGGGCGCCGGACACGTCGAACCTAGGCGATGGGGGCACACAAGTCCCGGACAATCTGGCGCGACAGGGGGCTTTCCTTCCGGGATGTCGCGAGACTGAACTCAGGCGCGTCCCGCCGGACGGCGAGGGCGCCCCGCGGCAGCAGGGCGCCCTCGCGAGCTTCCGCCGCTCAGCGCGGCCGGGCCTTCGGGCCCCGCGGCCTGGCGTCGTACTTCTTGAAGAGCTCGGTCTGCCGGCTGCGCATCGGGATCGGCCGGCCGTTGATGAAGACCTGCTCGCAGTGCGACGCCTCCTCGAGCGGGTCGCCGTCGGTGACCTGCAGGTCGGCGATCTTGCCGACCTCGATCGAGCCGAGCCGGTCGCCGACGCCGAGGATGCGCGCGGGATAGATCGTCACGCTCTTCAGCGCCTCGTCCTTCGGCAACCCGTACGCGGCCGCCATGGCGGCGTGGAACGGCAGGTTGCGCGCGTTCGCGGCGGTGAACGCGCTGCCGTCGTCGGCGATGCAGAACGGCACGCCGGCGGCCGCGAGCCGTTCCGGAACGGTGTACGACTCGTCGTAGGCGTCGTCGGGGCGCCCGGGCAGCGCGAGCGTGCCGCCCACGACGACGGCGATGCCGCGCGCCTTCAGCTCGTCCGCGAACAGCGGCGCGTCGCGCCCGCCGACGATCACGACGTGCTCGAGGCGCTCCTGGTCCACGAACTCGAGGATCGCGCGGATCTGCGCCTCGCTGTCGGCGTGGAACCAGACCGGGATCTCGCCCCGCACCACGCGCCGCATCGCGTCCCACTTCACGTCGGCGTCGTGGACGGGCACGCCCCGGCGGCCCTCGGCGGCGCGCGCCTTCTCGTACGCGCGCGCGTCGTCGAACGCTTCGCGGATCGCATCCAGCGCCTTCTCGCGCTGCTTTGCCTGCTCCTCCGGGCTCAGGCGCACGCGCCAGCCGCTGCGCGTCACCATCGAGGGCCAGCTGACGTGCAGCGCGACCGGCGCGCGGATCGTCATGTCCTCGCGCGTCCAGCCGTCGAGGTGCATGAGAGCCGACAGGCCGTGGATCGCGCCGCCGCCCGGGACCACGAGCGCGCTCGTGACGCCCCCGATCCGCGTGACGGGCAGCAGGTCGGAGTCCGGGTTCACCATGACCTCGGCCCGGATGTTCGGGTTGATCTGGCCGGTCTCCTGGGTGTCGTTGCTGCCCTCGACCGAGGCGACCTCGATCAGGCCCAGCTCGGTGTTCGCCGCGATGAAGCCCGGGTAGACCTGCTTGCCGCGGCAGTCCCACACGGTCGCATCCGCGGGCACGGCGATCCCCCGGCCGACGGCCGTGATGCGGCCGTCGTCGATCAGCACCGTGGCGTTCTCGAGCACGCCGCCGGTCACGGTGTGCACCGTGCCGCCGGTGAGCGCGAACTTCTTCGGGGTCGCGGGCGTCCACTCGGGACCGGCCGCGGCGGGGACGGCGAGGGCGGCCAGCGCGAGCGCGGCGGCCGCGAGGGCGGAGGCGGAGCGGAAGCGGCTCATCGCGACACCTCCTGCGCGTCGCGGTCGGCCTCGCTGCGGAACGGCAGGAACACGCCGCCGTGTCCACCGCACTCGTTGCCGCTCTCGTCGGCCTCCTCGAGGTAGCGCGGCGGGCGCCGGTGGCCCGCGGCGCGCGCCGCCGGGCCGGCCGCCTCCTTCGCCGCGCGGGCGCGCGCGATCAGCGCGTCGCGCTCCTTCGCCAGCGCCGCGCGGCCGGCGAGGTCCCCGGCGCGGTCGAAGTACCGGCGGCCCTGGATCCAGGTCTGCTCGCAGACCGAGTAGCCCGAGAGCGGCGAGCCGCTCCAGATCGCGAAGTCCGCCTCCTTCCCGGGCTCGAGGGAGCCCATGATGCGGTCGATCTTCAGCGACTTCGCCGGATTGATCGTGACGGTCTTGATCGCCTCCTCGGGAGGCATGCCGCCGTACCGGACCGCCTTCGCGGCCTCGAGGTTGAGCCGGCGCGCGAGGTCGGGGTCGTCGGAGTTGAAGCCCGTGTTCACGCCGCGGTCCCACATCAGCCAGATGTTCCAGGGAATCGCGTCGATCACCTCCTGCTTGTACTCCCACCAGTCCGAGAACCCGAGCGCGGACGCGCCGTGCGTCGCGATCTCGTCGGCGACCTTGTAGCCCTCGAGGACGTGCGTGAACGTGTTCACGCGGAAGCCGAACTCCTCGGTGAGCCGCATGAGCATCAGGATCTCGTCGGCGCGGTAGGAGTGGACGTGGATGAGCCGCTTGCCCGCGACGATCTCGGAGAGCGCATCGAGCTGCAGGTCCCGGCGCGGCGGCAGCGGCCGGCGACCGGCGCGCCATTCGTCCCACGAGCGGTCGTAGTCCTTCGCGCGCACGAACGCGTCGCGGATCGTCTCCTCGACGCCGGCGCGGGTCTTGGGATAGCGGCTCGTCCGGTCCGCTCCGAAGTTCGCCTGCTTCGGGTTCTCGCCGAGCGCGAACTTCACCGTCGGAGGCGCCTCCGACATGAACAGCTCGTCCGGCGGCGCGCCCCACTCGTTCCGGATCACGGCGCACTGTCCGCCGATGGCGTTGCACGAGCCGTGCAGCAGGTGCATGACCACGGTGCCGCCCGCGAGCTGGCGGTAGATGTTGGTGCTCTCGGAGTTGATGACGTCCTGGACGCGCACCTCGCACGTCACCGAGTTCGTGCACTCGTTGACGTTGCCGAGGATCGCCCAGTGGCTGTGCTCGTCGATGATGCCGGGCGTGACGTGCTTGCCCTTCCCGTCGATCACGACCGCCCCGGCCGGCGCGGCCAGGTTCCTGCCGACGGCCGCGATCCGGCCGGCGCGCACGAGCACGTCGGCGTCTTCGAGGATGCCCCGCGGGCCGGCCGTCCACACGGTCGCGTCCTTCACGAGCACCGCCGACGGCTGCTCCGGCCGCGGCATGCGCCAGGCCTCGCTGTTGCCCATCACGACCGGCACGGGCACGAGCGGCGGCTCGGGCTTCGGCGTCCGGTCGGCCGGCTTCGCGGGCCGGCCGGCCACGGCGTGCGAGCCGGTGCCCGCGACCGAGAGCGTGCCCGCGAGCGCGTCGTTCGCCGCCCGCAGGTCGAACGCCTCGTCGGGCCCGGCGGGGCGGCGCATCGTGAACCGCAGGCGCGCACCGTCGAGGCGGACGTCTTCCGCGCGCAGCGAATCGCCCCCGACGACCAGCGTCACGGTCGTGTCGCGGCCCGCCTTCACCTCGAGCGCGTGGCCGCCGTGGCCCCAGTCGACCGTCCACGAGCCCGCCGGCGTCGTCGGGTCCTTCGCGGTCTCGTAGCGCTCGCCGTCGATCCACACCTCGCGCACCGTTCCGCCGTGGAAGAGCGGCCCGCGCGTCACGGTGAGGTTCGCGATCCGGCCGGGCACCAGCGCGCCCAGCTTCGAGCCGAGCCCGAGCATCGTCGCCGGCACCGTCGTCACCGAGGCGAGCGCGGCGTCGTCGGACCACCCGCGGTCCACCGCGCGGCCGACCTGTGCCGCGAAGGTCCTCGGGTCCTTCAGGCCGTTCGAGGTCAGCGCGAACGTCACGTGCGCGCGCGCGAGCGCGGCGGGGTTGCCCGGCGCCTCCTCCCAGGCGCGCAGCGTCTCGATCGGGATCTCGAACGCCTTGTCGGGCGTGGAGACGTCGGGCGTCCCGGGGAAGTCCACCGGCACGACGAGCTGCGCCCCCGTCCGGGCGATGTCGTCGACGCGCTTGTACTCGTCGCCCGCGCCGACGATGCGCGGCGCGACGCGTGCCTCCTTCGCGATCGCGGCCGCGCGCAGGACCTCGAGCATCTCGTCGGCGACGAACAGCACGGGCTCGCGGCCCTCGATCACCGGCTGGAGCGCGGCGAGCGCGTTGTCCACGGGCGGCCGCTCGGCGCCGGACTTGCGGGCATACGCGGCGTTGGCGTCGCGGTACCACCTCGCGTCGAGAAAGGCCTGGCGGATCACCGCGATCGCGCCCATGAGCGAGCCGGGGTAGCCCTGGCGCTGCGGCTGCAGCGCGATCACCTGGCTCGCGTCGGGGACGATCGCCTCGCGCCGCGGCGCGCCGTCGCCGAGCCCGACCACCGTGCTCGAGCCGCGCACGACGCCCTCGTCCGGGGCGACCTGAGCGACCGTGAAGCCGGCCGCGCGGAGGGACTCGAGTTGCTTCGCGGGCAGCGCCAGCTCCTCGATCATCCGGTCGTCCGCGCGCACGACCGACAGCGGGGACGCGGCGCCGCGGGCCTGCTCTTCCGTGCCGGCCCCGCGCGGCGGGCCGCCGCCCGGCGCTCCGGGCCGGGACCGCGGCATCCCCTCCGAGGTCACGTAGGCGTCGATGAGCCCGGGGTAGACCGTCAGGCTGTCGCCCGGCCAGATGCGCGCGTCGGCCGGCACCGCGACGCTCGCGCCGACCGCGGTGATGAGGCCGTCGCGGAGGACGATCGTGCCGTGCTCGATCACGTGCCCGGGCGAGGTCACGATCCGCGCGCCGACGATCGCGTGCACGCGGGGCGTCTCCGCGCGCGCCGCCGGGGCCGCCGTGCCGGCCAGCAGGACGAGGGCGAACAGCAGGGGGAGGTGGGCGGGCACGCGCGACGGACGCGGCCGGAGCGCAACGGGGACGGGCATCGCGGACTCCTTGCGGCTGGGGGCGCGCGTCTCCGCCGGGGCCAGGACGCGCTTCGGGAATGAGGCCGGCGCGGAAGGGTAGGCCCGGTGGCGCCCGGCGCCGCGCCACCGCCGACCGGCGCGCCCGGAGGCGGGACGAGCGCGACCGCGAAACCGTGCAGGCTGCACGACGCACGGGCGATTCCGAGTGTTCCGCCCGTTTCCGGACGGAACGCCGGGTCGCGCCGCAAGCGGTTAGGCCTCCCGGGACGGCGGCACGCCCCCTGCGGTCCCTCCCCGGCAGCCGGGCCCGGATCCGACGGGAGCCGGCCTCACGATCCCCGATGGGAGGCAGCCATCATGAGAACGACCCTGATTGCCTGCGTCGCCGCCTCGGTCCTCGCCCTGGCCGGCGTCGCGCACGCCGAGACGCAGACCTGGTTCGGGTTCTCGATCGGCATCCGCTCCGGCGCCCCGGCCCCTGCGCCGATCGTGTGGCGGAACGAGCCCTCGATCGTCTGGGTGGGCCACGTGGCCATCGTGGACCGCGACGCGTGCAATGACGACGTCTTCCGCGCGGACCGGTACTGGTGGCGGATGAGCAACGGCTGGTGGTACCGCAGCACGAGCTGGCGCGGTCCGTGGCGGTCCGTGGACGTGCGCCGGGTGCCGCGCAGCGTGCTCGAGCTTCCGGCGCGGCGCTGGAAGCACCACCCGAGGTACAACCCTCCGGGGCACAACGTCCGCGAGGCGCACCGCCAGCAGAAGCGGCACGAGCGTCGCGTGGACCGGCGGGAGGACCGGCGGGACGACCGGCGCGAGGCGCGCCGCGACGACCGGCGGGACGACCGCGGCCACGGCCGCGACCGCGACTGACCGGCGGGAAGGCGTAACGGCCGGCCCGCGGGCGAAGAGCCCGCGCGGCCGGCCGTTCGCGTGCGGCTTCAGCCCTTCGGGGCGCCGCCGGTGCGCTGCAGCCGCGCCTGGAGCAGCGGCGGCGTGACGAGCGTCGTGAGCACGACCATCACGATCACCGCCGAGTAGGTCGCGCCCTCGATCACCGGCTCGCCGTTCAGGTGCAGCGTGCGGCCGATGCTCGCGAAGATGAGCCCGACCTCGCCGCGCGGGATCATTCCCAGGCCGATCGCGACGCGGTCGGCCCCCTTGTCGAGCACGCCCAGCGCGCAGGCCTGCTTGCCGAGGATCGCGGCGAGCGTCAGGACGCCCGCGAAGAGCAGCACGTCCGTGCGGGCGAACGCCGTGACGTCGATCGCCATGCCCATGAGCACGAAGAACACCGGCACGAGCAGCTGCGAGATCGGGCCGAGGAGCTGCTCGATGGTCTCGGCGTGGGGCTCGCGCTCGAGCAGCACGCGGTAGTGCATCTCGTCGAGCACGAGCCCGGCGGCGAACGCCCCGACGATGGGGGCGAGGCCGGCGAGGCCCGAGAGCCACGAGAGCGTGAAGCAGAACGCCACGGTCATCGTGAGCAGGATGCCCTCGCCGCGCAGGCGCGAGGCGAGCGAGAACGCGTGCCGCGAGACCCAGCGGCCGATGAACACGGCGGCGACGAGGAACCCCGCGGCCTTCGCCACGATCAGGGCCAGCGACGCGGGCGAGAAGTCGCGCCCGGAGCTGGCGGCGCTGATCACGCCGCTCACGGCGGCGAGCACGATCAGGCCCAGCACGTCGTCGATCACCGCCGCGCCGAGGATGATGCGGCCCTCGACGCTCGCGGCGCGTCCCATGTCGTTCAGGACGCGCGCGGTGAGCCCGACGCTCGTCGCCGCGAGCGTCGCGCCGACGAACCAGTGCACGAGCATGTCGTGGCCCGGGTGCAGCCAGGCCGAGACGCCGAGCCCGAGCAGCATGGGCGCGACCACGCCGATCACGGCGACGAGCAGGGCCGAGGTGCCGACCGCGGCGAGGCGGGCGACGTCGGACTCCAGGCCGACCGAAAAGAGCAGGAACAGCACGCCGAGCTGGGCGAGCGTGTCGAGCACGATCTGCGTGTTCGGGCCCGTGAGGATCGGGAGCCCGACCCGGCCCACGACTGCGAGCACCGCGCCCGCGACCAGCTCGCCGAGCACGGCGGGCATGCCCAGCCGCGTGAACAGCGAGCCGCCGAGGCGCCCGGCGAGCAGCACGAGCACCAGCGCCTCGAGGATGGGCAGCAGGAAGTCGTGGCCGCCGGCGCCGCCCCCGCCGCCGGCCGCGAGCGCGGCGTGCGCGCCGAGCATGCCCACGGCCATGGGAATGGCGTAGGCCCTGAGCCTGGAGAATCGAGGCATGAGCGCGAGTGTCTACCCCACCACGGCCGGCGCTGTCGAGCGCGGCGCGGCACCCCCTCGGCCCCCGCGGCCCCGGCGCCGGGGCCACGGGGGCGCCGCTTCGGCCCGCGCGGAGCGTGGCGCGCGGACCCCGTCGATCAACCCGTCGCTGGGACGGGCTTCCTCGACGGGCGCCTGCGTGTCCGCCTCAGGACGGCACGCAGCGCGTCGCACAGGCGGACGCGGTCCGCCGGCGACTGCTCCAGGACCACGGCATGCGTCGCCTCGGGCACGCCGGCACGGGATCCGCGCTCGAACGAGGCCACGACGACGACCGGGAGGTCCGGAGCGACCTGGCGGAGCAAAGCGAGGAGCGCCAGGTCCACGGCGATCTGGTGGGCGAGGGCGTAGACGATGGCGTGCGGCCGGCGCTCGCAGACGATCGCGAGCAACCCCTCGTCGCTCCTGCAGGGGATGACGTCCCAGCCTTCGTCCCCCAGCAGCGTGATCACGCCCTCGGTGTGCGCGGCTTCCGGGCCGCACACGACGATGGTCTCGCGGGTCCTGACCGACATCGGGGCCTCCCGCGCGAACGACTTCCACGGCCTGGAACTCTGCCCGGCGGTCGCGAACGCACCGTCCCCGATCGGATCGGGGATGACGGGCCGCTCGACTTGGATTCGCGGTGGCCGCGACCACCGGGACGCGAAGGAACTCGCATCACGCGTGCCCGCCGGCCCACCGCCCGGCGCGACTCGCAACTGGTTGCCGGAAGCGAATCCGCCGCGCGACGCCGGCCACGGGGCCGCGACCGGCGGCCCCCGACGGCCTGCCAGATCGGTCCCGCGCTGACACTCTGGCAGCGCCGCGCGACGCCGCGGGACCGGGCCCGCGTTCAGGAGTGTCTCAGTGTCGGAGCGTCGTCTGCGGGGCGGCGCTGCGATTTCGGCAATGCAACGGGCGGCCGGAGGGGCTACATTCGGCAACTCAACGAATTCACCCGGAGGTCATCGTGTTCAAGTCGAAGCCCGGCAGCACCGCTCGGCTTCTCGAGTTGTGCGCGGGCTACTTCTTTTCGTACGTCCTCACCGGCGTGCTCGTGAAGTTCTTCGTGGGCTCGCTCCACGGGGGCCCGCCCCGGATGAGCGACATGGCCTACCTCGTCAACAACACGATGGGCGGCAACCTGTTGTGCCTCGTCGCCGTGTTCGCGTTGTCGTGGATTCCCTGGCCCTCCAAGCACGGCGGCCGCTGGCCCTCCGAGTCGGGCTACATCCTCGCGAGCGGCGTGTGCACGGCCGTCATCATCCCGACGACGACGCTGCTCTACACGCTGCCCATCTCGGTGATGGTCGCCATGGTCATCATGCGCGGCAGCATCATCGTGATCAGCCGGATCATCGACGCCGTGCAGCTCGCCCAGGGCATTCTCAAGCGCAGGGTCTACGCGCAGGAGAACTGGGCCGTCGTGTTCGCGCTGCTCGCCGTGGGGATGAACCTCGCGCCCGTTCCGCTCCGGCCCTGGCTCGCCCGGCACACGGAGATCGCCCACGCGCTGGGCGTGGACCTCGACCGCCTCAAGGGCGGCTTCGACTTCGTCCACAACCCGCTCGCGATGGGCACGCTGGGCGCCTACATCGGCGCCTACGCGATCCGGCTCTACCTGATGAACTACTTCAAGAACACCCGCAGGGGCCCGCGCGACGCCGACAACCGCGCCTACTTCGCGCTCGAGCAGATCAGCGCCAGCATCGTGATCTTCGGCTCGATGGCGCTCATCTGGTGGGGCGTCGGCCACTGGGGCTGGGCCGAGTCCCGGATCGTCACGGCCCACGACGCCGTCGCGCACCCCGACCTCGCCGGCGTGCTGTCCGGGCTGCCGTTCGGGTTCGTCGCGTTCTTCAGCGTGTTCCTGTTCATGTTCCAGGGCCGCACCGCCACGTTCGCGGGCCTCGTGAACCGGCTCACGTCGCTGCTCGCCGGCACCGCGGCGACGCTGATCCTCGCGTTCGGATGGGGCCAGCGCCCACCCGCGCCCACCGAGTGGGCGGCCTTCGTGTTCATCCTCGTCGCGGTCGGCTTCCTCTCGCGCGCCGAGCAGAAGCGCTCCGCCGAGACCGCGGCGATGCAGCAGGCGGCGGCCTGACGCGTCCCGGCCGCCGCACGTGCGAAGGCCCGGGCGTCGCGAGACGCCCGGGCCCCTTCGTTTCCGCCGCCGCGCCTACGCCTTCGGCTTCACCATCACCCGAGCGTCGAGCACGACGCAGCCCTTGCCGGGCGGCAGGACCTTGAGCGGGTTCAGGTCCATCTCGACGATCTCGGGGAACTCCCCCGCGAGCTGCGACAGGCGAAGGATCGTCTCCTCGAGGCGCGCGAGGTCGCCGGGGGGCGCGCCGCGGTAGCCCTCGAGGAGCTTCGCGCCGCGGATGCCGCGGACCATCTGCGCGGCGTCGCGGTCGGTCAGCGGGTGCACGCGGAACACCACGTCCTTGAGCAGCTCGACCTGCACGCCGCCGAGCCCGAAGAGCAGCAGCGGCCCGAAGGACGGGTCGCGCGTCATCCCGACGATCGTCTCGAGCCCCTCGCGGATCATCGGCTGCACCGTCACGCCGGTCATCTCGTCGCGCCGCCTGATCGCCTCGAGCTTCTTCTCGATCTTCGCGAACGCGTCGCTCACCTCCTTCGCGCTGCGCAGGTCGAGCCGCACGCCGCCGACGTCGCTCTTGTGCGTGATCGTCTCGCTCGCGAGCTTCACGGCCACGGGGAACCCGAGCCGCTCGGCCGCCGAGGCCGCCTCGACCGCGGTGCGCGCGAACGCCACGGCGGGCGTCGCGATCTTCCACGCGGCGAGCAGCCACGCGACCTCGTCGGGCGTCAGCCACGCGCCCGCCGCACCGCCGCGGGAGAGCGCGCGGTCGATCAGGTCGCGCGTGGCCGCCCGGTCCACGTCGGTGAACTGCGGAACGGTCCCGTCGGGCGTCCCGAGCCACTGGCCGTACTTCACCGCCCGCGCGATCGCGATGGCCGAGGCCTCCGGGAACGTGTACGAGGGAATGTCGTCCTCCTGGAGCGAACGCAGCTCGTCCGGCATGCCGTGCGTGCCGAGGAAGCACGACACGATCGGCTTGGCGTGGAGGCCCTTCTCCTTCAGGTCCTTCTTCGCGGCCTCGTTGCCCCTCACGATCGCCCGCGCCACGTCGCCGGGGTTCGTCACGATCGGCGGTACGTAGAGCACGATGAGCGAGTCCACGTTCGGGTCGTTCGCGACCAGGCGCACCGCGCGCTCGAAGCTCTCGGGCGTCGCCGAGGCGATCATGTCCACGGGGTTCTTCGTGCTCGCCTCGGCGGGCAGGAACTCGCGCAGCGCCCGGACCGTCTCGTCGGCCAGCGACGGGATCTCGAGCCCGTGCGACTCGCACGCGTCGCTGGCCATGATGCCCGGCCCGCCGGCGTTCGTGACGATGCCGACGCGGTTGCCGTGCGGCACGGGCTGGTTCCCGAGCAGCATCGCGACGTCGAACATCTCCTCGAGCGTGTCCGTGCGGATGACGCCCGCCTGCTGGCAGAGCGCGGTCACGGCCGTGTCGGCGCCGGCGAGCGAGCCGGTGTGGCTCGAGGCCGCGCGTCGGCCGGCGCGCGTGCGGCCGCTCTTCACGGCGATGATCGGCTTGCGGCGCGAGATGCGGCGGGCCAGCTCGAGGAAGCGCTGCGGGTTGCCGAACGACTCGAGGTAGAGCAGCAGCATGGACGTGCCCGGGTCGTGTTCCCAGAACTCGAGCAGGTCGTTGCCCGAGACGTCGGCCTTGTTGCCCACGCTCACGAAGTGCGAGATGCCGATCCCCAGCACCGAGGCGTACTGGAGGATCGCGAGGCCCAGCGCGCCGCTCTGCGACGAGAACGCCACGGAGCCGGCCGGCGGGTAGGGCGGCGTGAACGTCGCGTTCATGCGCACGCCGGCCTCGGTGTTCACGACGCCGAGGCAGTTCGGGCCCACGAGGCGCATGCCGTGACGGCGCGCGATCGCGACCAGCTCCTTCTCGCGCTCCACGCCCTCGCCGCCGATCTCCTTGAAGCCGGCGGTGATGACCACGGCGGCCTTGACGCCCTTGCGCCCGCATTCGTCCAGCGTGGCGTTCACGTAGGCGGCGGGCACGACGATCACGGCGAGGTCCACGGCCTCCGGCACGTCGGAGATCGTGGGATAGGCGCGCACGGACTGCACGATCGCCGACTTCGGGTTCACCGGGTAAACGGCGCCCTGGTACTCGTGCTTGAGCAGGTTGTGGAACAGGGCGCCCCCGACCGTGCCGCGGTCGCGGGAGGCGCCGATGACGGCGATGGACTTCGGCCGGAAGATGGCCTCGAGCCCGCTGCCGCCCGGGGGCCGGCGGTTCGACGTCTTTCCCGCCTCCCCGGCCGCGGGAAAGGTGGCCTGCGTATCGTTCATGGGAAGCTCCCGGAAGGTTCGTGTGGGCGGCGTTCCCCGGGGCCCCGGCGGACGCGCGCACCGGCGAGGATGCGCGCCGCGAAGGCCGCGCGCAAACCCCGGGAAACGTCGTGCTAGAGTCTCGCCGCTCCCCGACGAGATCACCGAAACGCGACCCGGACGGACCCGAACATGCCCAGGACCCCGCGCCCGCGCGCGCTCGCACCGCTCCTCGCCGGCCTCGTCCTGCTCGCGGCCGGCTGCTCGAAGTCCACCACGCCCACGCCGCCCGGAGGCGACACGGGCGGCGTGGACCTGCTCGTCTACCGCAGCGACCGCTCGGGCCCCGCCGGCCAGTACGACATCTGGCTCTACGACTTCGACCTGGCCGGCTTCCGGACCGTCTCGAACCTCAACACGGCCGCCGACGAGTCGGAGCCCTGCCTCTCGTACGACGGGAACCTGATCGCGTTCTCGAGCGACCGCCCGGGCGGTAAGGGCGGCACCGACGTCTACGTCTACGACCGCGGCAGCCAGGCGCTCGTCTCGACCCGATCGCTCGACACCGCGGCGAACGAGACGTGGCCGCGGTTCGCCTACGACTCGGTGCGGCTCGCGTTCGCGCGCGACTCGGCCGGCTTCGACCGGGTCCACCTCTACGACCCGACCGGCGACTCGCTCGTCGCCCTGCCCGGGCTCTCGACCGGCGGCCCGCGCCGCGACAGGTCGCCGGCCCCCGACCTGCACGGCGACCGGATCGCGTTCCAGACGGACCGCGCCGGGAACTGGGATGTGATGGTCTGGAATCATGGCGGCGGACTCGCCTCGATCCCCGATCTCGCGTCGGCCGGCAACGACGTGGACCCCTCGCTGTCGGCGGACGGCCGCTGGCTGGCGTTCGCGAGCGACCGCGCGGGCGGCCAGGGCGGGTACGACGTCTACCTCTACGACCTCGTGAACTCGACGCTCGTGCCCCTGCCGGGCCTCAACACTTCGGGCGACGAGCGGCACCCCGCCATCACCCTCTCGGGGAACTCCATCGTCTTCCAGGTCCGCCCCACCCCTTCGGACCACTGGAGCCTGTACGTCTACACGGTGTCCACGCAGTCGCTGGGTCAGCCCACGGCGTTCGCGAGCACCGACGTGGACCGAATGCAGCCCTACGCCCGGGCGCAGTAGCACCCGGGGAGGAGAACCCATGCGCCGCACCCCCGCCTCGCTGGTGCTGTCCGCCCTCGTCCTCGCCGGCGCCGCCGGCGCCGCGCGCGCCGCCGGCACGGCCGGCACGGCCGCCCCACCCGCCTACCCGCCGACGCGCGTCGAGGTCGTGCGGGACACGCTCCACGGCGACGTGATCGGAGACCCGTACCGCTGGCTCGAGGACAGGGACAGCCCCGAGACGCGCCAGTGGGTGCGCGCCCAGATGGCGTACACAGAGAAGGCGCTGGGCCGGGTGCCCGGGCGCGACGCGGTCGCCGCCGCGCTCGCGCGCTACACGAGGACCGACACGCGCACCCAGCCGCGGGAGCACGGCGGGCGGCTGTTCTTCCTCGCGCGCCGCGCCGACCAGCAGCAGCCCGTGCTCGTGATGCGCACCTCGCCCGGGGGGCCCGACGTCGTGCTCGTGGACCCCAACCCGATGAGCGCCGACCACACGACCTCGGTGGCCCTGCTCGACGTCTCGAACGACGGCCGGCTGGTCGCCTACGGGATCCGCAAGGGCGGCCAGGACGAGGTCGAGGTGCACCTGCTCGACACCGACACGCGTCGCGAGGTGCCCGGCGGGCTGCCGAAGGCGCGTTACTTCGGCTTCTCGATCGACGCGGCGAAGCAGGGCGCCTGGTACGGCCGCTGGGAGCCGAAGGGATCGCGCGTCTACTACCACCGCTTCGGCGACGACCCGGGGAACGCGAAGCTCGTGTTCGGAGACGGGATCGGGCCCGCCGAGATCCCGGTGCCGGTCCTCTCGGACAACGGGCGCTGGCTGGCCGTCCAGGTGCTCGTCGGCTCCTCGGGCGACCAGACGCGCCTCTACCTGCGGGACACGGCGGGCGACGGTCCGTTCGCGCTGATCTCCGACACGCTGCGGGCCTACGTCTCGCCGCGGTTCGCCGGCGACACGCTCGTGATCGAGACGAACTGGAACGCGCCGAACCACCGGATCCTGGAGGCGGACGCGCGCCACCCGGACCTCGCGAACTGGAAGGAGGTCGTGCCCGAGCGGCCCGACGCCGTGATCGACGACGTGCGCCCCGTCGCGGGCCGGCTGGCGGTCGGCTACCTGCGCGACGTCTCGTCGGAGCTGGCGGTCTTCGGCCTCGACGGCCGCCGGCAGGGCTCCATCCCGCTGCCCGGCCTCGGCACGTCCTCGACGCCCGCCGGGGAATGGACCGGGCACGACGCGTACTACACGTTCTCCTCGTTCAACCGGCCGCCGACGATCTTCCGGCACGACTTCGCCTCCGGGAAGAGCGCCGAGTGGTGGCGCTCGTCCGTGCCGTTCCCCTCGGGGAAATACGAGGTGCGGCAGGAGTGGGCCGTCTCGAAGGACGGCACGAAGGTGCCGATGTTCGTGACGCGGCGCGCGGGGCTGAAGCTCGACGGCTCGAATCCCGTGCTCATGACCGGCTACGGCGGCTTCAACGTGAGCGAGAAGCCGCGCTGGTCGGCCTTCGCGGCTGCCTGGCTGGACCTCGGCGGCACGTACGTGCTGACCAACCTCCGCGGCGGCTCGGAGTTCGGGGAGTCGTGGCACCGCGCCGGCATGCTCGGAAACAAGCAGCACGTGTTCGACGACTTCATCGCCTGCGCCGAATGGCTCGAGTCCCACGGCTACTGCACGCCCGCGAAGCTGGCGATCACCGGCGGGAGCAACGGCGGCCTCCTGGTGGGCGCGGTCATGACGCAGCGGCCGCAGCTCTTCGGGGCGGTCTTGTGCCAGGTGCCGCTGCTCGACATGCTGCGGTACCAGCGGTTCCTCGTCGCCCGCTTCTGGGTGCCCGAGTACGGCTCGGCCGAAGACGCCGACCAGTACCGCTGGCTCAAGGGGTACTCGCCCTACCAGCACGTCGAGCGGGGCGTGAAGTACCCGCCCGTCATGTTCGTGAGCGGCGACTCCGACACGCGCGTGGACCCCTTGCACGCGCGCAAGATGGCCGCGCGCATGCAGGCGCTCGACGGCCCGAACCCGGTGCTCCTGCACTACGACGTCTCGCAGGGTCACTCGGGCGGGAAGTCGGTCGACCAGACGATCGCCGACGGCGCGGACAACCTGCAGTTCCTGCGCTGGCAGCTCGGGATGGTGCGCGTGCCCTGAGCCGGAGCGCCGCTCGCGCGCGGCGCTCCGCGGCGTGCGCGACCGCGTCCACGAGACGCGCGGCGCGGCGCGGTGTCGCCGCGCTGCGCCGCGTGCGCCGTGGCCGACGATGTGCGCGATGAGGGAACGCGCGCGGGAGAACGAGCGGCGCTCGGGAGAATTTTTCCGGGCACGCGCGCGCCTGCGTCGTTCGCGGTCGCGCGATGTCCAGAGGAAAATTCACCGCATCGTTCGCGAGAATTTTCCTCCTTGTCGCGCGCACCGAGTCCGGTGGTATAACCGCCCCACGCTGCCGTCGCGCGAAGCGACTCTTCGAGCGAGGCGGCGTTCCAATCACGCGAACATCAGATGCACGCGCCCGCTCCCGCGGGCGCGACCCACTCGGGACCGCGTCGCGATCCGCGCCTCGCGCGGAACGGGCGCGTTCCCGGCCGGGTAAACAAGGAAGCCGGTCCGCAACCCGCCTCTCTCGCCGCAAGGACCAGGAGGGTCCAAAATGTCCCTTTCCCTCAACCCCGAGACGAGCGCCTCCGCCCACGGCAACAACGGGGAAGCTCCGGCCGACTCGGGCCTCCACGTCCCCCGCCGCTTCACCGTCCCGGACGTCCATCCGTTCGACACCGTGAAGTGGGAGAGACGCCGTACGGTGATCACCAATCCCGACGGCTCGGTCGTCTTCAAGGCCGACGACGTGGAAGTGCCTTCGACGTGGTCGCAGCTCGCCACCGACATCGTCGCCAGCAAGTACTTCCGGCGCGCCGGCGTCCCGGGCCCCCTGGGGCGCGAGAACAGCGTCCGCCAGACCGTCCACCGGCTCGTGCGCACCATCCGGGCGGCGGGCGAGCAGCAGGGCGGGTACTTCGCGGCCCCCGCGGACGCCGAGGCGTTCGAGGCCGAGCTGGCGTACATGCTCGTGCACCAGATCGGCGCCTTCAATTCGCCGGTGTGGTTCAACTGCGGGCTCTTCCACGAATACGGCATCGTCGGCTCCGGCGGCAGCTTCGCCGTGGACTTCGCGGACGACACGGTCCGGATGACCCGGGACTCCTACTCGCGCCCGCAGGTCTCGGCCTGCTTCATCCAGTCGTGCAACGACGACCTCATGTCCATCTTCGAGCTCGTCAAGAACGAGGCGCGGGTCTTCAAGTACGGCTCCGGCACGGGCACGAACTTCTCGAAGCTGCGCGGCCGCATGGAGAAGCTCTCCGGCGGCGGCACGTCCTCGGGCCTCATGAGCTTCCTCGAGGTGCTCGACCGCGGGGCCGGCGCGACGAAGTCGGGCGGCACCACGCGGCGCGCGGCCAAGATGGTCGTGCTCGACGTGGACCACCCCGAGATCCTGGACTTCGTGCGCTGGAAGATGCGCGAGGAGAAGAAGGTCGCCGCGCTCGTGGCCGCCGGCTACCCGGCCGACTTCAACGGCGAGGCCTACGCGACCGTCTCCGGCCAGAACTCGAACAACTCGGTGCGCGTGCCCGACGAGTTCATGAAGGCGGTCGAGGTCGACGGCGACTGGCAGACGACCTTCCGCACCACCGGCGAGGTGAGCGAGACCATGCGCGCCCGCGCGCTGTGGGACGAGATCGCGCAGGCCGCCTGGAGCTGCGCCGATCCCGGCGTGCAGTACGACGACACGATCCAGAGGTGGCACACCTGCAAGGTCACGGACCGCATCCACGCCACGAACCCCTGCAGCGAGTACGTCTTCCTCGACGACAGCGCCTGCAACCTGGCGTCCGTGAACCTGATGAAGTTCCGGCGCGAGGACGGCTCCTTCGACATCGAGGGCTACCGGCACGCGAACCGTGTCTTCTTCCTCGCGCAGGAGATCCTCGTCGGCTTCGCCTCGTACCCGACCGAGCGGATCGCCCGCAACAGCGAGGACTACCGCCCGCTCGGACTGGGCTACGCGAACCTCGGCACGCTGCTCATGGTCGAGGGGCTGCCGTATGACAGCGAGGCCGCGCGCGCCTACGCGGGCTGCATCACCGCCATGATGACGGGGGAGGCCTACGCGCTGTCGGCCGAGATGGCCGCCAGCAAGGGGCCGTTCCGCGGCTACGCGGCGAACGCCGACAGCATGCTGGGCGTCATGCGCCTGCACCGCGAGGCCGCGCGCAAGATCGACCCGACGCACGCGCCGCGCGACATGCGGCAGGCGGCCATCGAGTGCTGGGACCGCGCCGTGGCGTACGGCAGCCTGCACGGCTACCGCAACGCGCAGGCGACCGTGCTCGCGCCGACCGGCACGATCGGGCTGCTCATGGACTGCGACACGACCGGCGTCGAGCCCGACTTCGCGCTCGTGAAGTTCAAGAAGCTCGCCGGCGGCGGCTACTTCAAGATCGTCAACCAGTCGGTGCCGCTCGCCCTCGAGCGGCTCGGCTACGACGAGAAGGAGATCGACCGCATCGTGCGCTACGCCGTGGGCAGCGGCTCGCTGAACGGCGCCCCGCACATCAACGCCTCGAGCCTGCTCAACAAGGGCTTCAGGGACGCCCAGGTCACCGAGATCGAGGCCGTGCTGCCGAACGTGCTCGACATCCGCCAGGCGTTCGGGCGGGGCATCCTGAACGACGAGGTGCTCACGCGTCTCGGCGTCGCGATGGCCGAGCGCGAGAAGCCCGGGTTCAGCGTTCTGCCGTTCCTCGGCTTCACCGACCAGCAGATCGAGGAGGCCAACCTCCACGTCTGCGGCACGCAGACGGTCGAGGGCGCGCCGGGCCTGAAGCCCGAGCACCTCGCCGTGTTCGACTGCGCGAACCGCTGCGGCGCCCACGGCACGCGCTACATCCAGCCGATGGGCCACGTGCGCATGATGAGCGCCGTGCAGCCGTTCCTCTCGGGCGCGATCAGCAAGACGGTCAACCTGCCGCACGACGCGACGGTGGAGGACGTCCGCTCGATCTACACCGAGGCGTGGCGGCTCGGCATCAAGGCCGTGGCGCTCTATCGCGACGGGTGCAAGCAGAGCCAGCCGCTCAGCACCGGCGGCGCCAGGAAGAAGACCGACGCCGCGGAAGCGGGCGAGAAGGAGCCCGTGACCGAGCTGCCGCCGAAGCTGCGCCGCCGCCGCCTGCCGAAGCGCCGCCACGGCTTCACGCAGGAGGCCCGCATTGCCGGCCACAAGGTGTTCCTCCGCACCGGCGAGTACGAGGACGGCACGATCGGCGAGATCTTCATCGACATGCACAAGGAGGGCGCGGCCTTCCGCAGCATGATGAACTGCTTCGCCATCGCCGTGTCCATGGGCCTGCAGTACGGCGTGCCGCTCGAGGACCTCGTGGACCAGTTCTGCTTCACGCGCTTCGAGCCGCACGGGCGCGTCGAGGGCCACGACAACATCAAGGTCTCGACGAGCGTGATCGACTACGTGTTCCGCGTGCTCGGCTTCGAGTACCTGAACCGCACCGATCTCGCCCACGTCATCGACGAGGCGCCGACCGGCGAGCTGCAGCCGCACAAGCACGCCGTGGACGTGCCGGTGGGCAAGGAGCACCGCGTGCCCCGCGGCCAGGGGTTCACCGCCCAACCGCGCGAAGGCGGCCCGCGCCTGACACGCGCCCAGGGCAATGCCGACAGCCCGTTCATGGTGCCCTCGCCCACGCTGGCCGTGCCGCCCAAGTTCAAGGGCGACGCGCCCGCGTGCGACAACTGCGGCCACATCACGATCCGCAACGGCACCTGCTACAAGTGCGTCAACTGCGGCAACTCGCAGGGGTGCAGCTAGGCGGCCCCGCGCGGGAAACCGACGACCAAGCGGCGGGCGGGACCTCGCGGTCCCGCCCGCCTCGCTTTTCGGCCCGGCCGGGCGCTCAGCTGCCGGCGACGGCCGCGACCGGCGGGCGGGCCGCCCGCCGCCCGGAGCGGCGCGCGGGCTTCGCCCGGCAGTCCACGACGAACAGGTGCTCGCGGTTCCGCGGCGGGCCCGGGGTGCCCACGCGGCGGCCCGCCGGGTCGTGGATGCCGATCTTGTGGCCGATGTAGCGCGGGTGATCGACCACCTGCTCGCGCATGCGGCCGCGCCCGCCGAGCAGCGCCCGCAGCTCCTCCGGCGCCAGGAAGCCCTCGTCGCTGAACGAGACGACCAGCCACCGCGCGCGAACGCGCTCGACCGTCTCGCGCAGCGCCGCGGCCATCGTCGCGCGGCGGTTGAACGCGCTCGCGCGCGTGCGCACGTCCTCGCGCTTGCGTGCCACGCCGTACACCGCGGGGCGGTCCCAGCGGACGAGGGACTCCCACACGTGGTAGTTCCCGAGGTAGCTGTGCTGGTTGTACGGCGGGTCGAGGTAGGCGACGTCGGCCTCGAAGCGCCCCGCGGCCTCGAGCGCGTCGAGGCCCGACGCCGAGCCGGGCCCCTCGAGGATCTCCGGCACGCGCAGCCGGAGCGGAAGGTGCGAGCGCGGCGCCCAGCGCTTGAGGTAGGCCATCTGCAGGCCGACGGTCGAGTCCACGCGGTCGGCGGCCTCGACCAGGCTCGTGAGCGCGACCGCCTCGAGCTCGGGCTCGAGCGAGAGCCGCTCGATCCGCGCGCGGATCGCGTCCACGCGCGCGCCGTTCGCCGGCTGCAGGTAGCGCGCGGCGACGCAGTAGGTCTCGGTGAACCAGCCGGCGCGGCCGCGCACGCGGTCCAGCTCGGCGACGAGCCGTTCGGCCCTCGCGCGCCACTTCGCGGCGTCGGTCGCCACGTAGCAGGCTCCGAACGCGTGGGCGTAGGCGTTGTGGTCGTTCGCGTGCACGACGAACGCCCGGGCCTTGAGGGCGTGGCCCACGCGCGAGGTGCCCGAGAACAGGTCGAGCACGGTGTGCGCGCCCGCGCACGACTCGACGGCCGCGACGATGCGGGGCACGAGACGGCGCTTCGAGCCGATGTACTTGATCACGCGGAACGCCTCCCCGGATCCGGGACCGCCGCGGCCCCCCGCGGCGCGCGCAGCGTACCTCAGCGGCGGGCCGCGCGGCGCCCGCCGGCCGGAGGAGCGCGCCGCGAGCTTGCCGCCCGCCGCGGCGCCCGGCAGAGTGCCCGGCCATGACCTCCGCCGCCGGCCGCCCGGCGCTCCTCACCCCGGACCGCGCGCTGCAGGCGCTGCTCGTCTTCGTCGTGCTGGCCCCGCTTGCGAAGTGGCTGCACTGGGGCCCGCTCGCGGTGTTCGCGTGCAGCGCGCTCGCGGTGGTGCCGCTCGCCGGGCTCATGGGCGGGGCCACCGAGACGCTCGCCTCGCGCCTGGGCCAGGGCGTCGGCGGGCTGCTCAACGCGACGTTCGGCAACGCGGCGGAGCTGATCCTCGCGCTCGTGGCGCTGAACCGCGGGCTCTTCGACGTCGTGAAGGCCTCGCTCACGGGCTCGATCCTCGGCAACAGCCTGCTCGTGCTCGGCCTGGCGATGCTGGCGGGCGGGGCGCGGCGCGAGAAGCAGTCCTTCGACCGCTCGGCGGCCTCGGCCTCGTCCACGCTGCTGCTGCTCGCCGCCATCGCGCTCGTCGTGCCCGCGGCGTTCCACTTCGTCGCCGGGGGCGCCGTGGCCCGCGGCGCCCTCACCCCGGCGCGCGAGACGGTGCTCGAGCGCGGCCTCTCGCTCGAGATCGCGATCGTGCTGATCGTCGCCTACCTGTTGAGCCTGTTCTTCGCGCTGCGCACTCACCGGCACCTCTATGCCGGCGGCGGGCACCCGGCCGGGCGCGCCCCCGCGCCGGTGGGCCGCGCGGTCGCGACGCTGGTCGTCGCGACGGCGCTCATCGCCGGGATGAGCGAGCTGCTCGTGGGCGCGGTCGAGGCGGCCTCGCACGCGCTCGGCCTGACCGAGGTGTTCGTCGGCGTGGTCGTCGTCGCCGTGATCGGCAACGCCGCCGAGCACTCGACGGCGGTGGTCGCCGCGGTCCGCAACCAGATGGACCTCGCGCTCAACATCGCGATCGGCTCGAGCATCCAGATCGCGCTGTTCGTGGCCCCCGTGCTCGTCTTCGCCTCGTACGTCCTGCCGCACGGGGCGATGAACCTGCGCTTCACCCCGTTCGAGGTGCTGGCCGTGATCGCCGCGACGGTCGTCGTGAACCTCGTGGCCTCGGACGGCGAGTCGAACTGGCTCGAGGGCGCGATGCTGCTCGCGGTCTACCTCGTGCTCGGGCTGGCGTTCTACTTCCTGCCCTGACGGGCCGCGCGGGCGGGGCTCAGGCCGCCTCGGCGACCTCGTCCTCGTCGGCCCGGGGCGCGTCGCCGAGCGTCCGGACGAGCGCGTCCATGGCGTCGGGACACAGGCCGATCCCGCGGTCGCGCTCGATGAACACCAGCGCCTCGTCGGGGCCCAGCGCCGGGCGGTACGGCCGGCGGGTGCTCAGCGCGTCGAAGACGTCGGCCACCGCGAGCACGCGCGCGAGCCCGGGGACCTGGTCGCCGTGGAGCCCGCGGCAGTAGCCGCTGCCGTCGAGCCGCTCGTGGTGCGAGGCGGAGGCGAACGCGAGCCACTCGAAGCCGCGCACGTGCTCGAGGATCCGCTCGGTGAAGAGGGCGTGCATGCGCATGACCTCCCACTCCGACGCCGTGAGCGGCGAGGGCTTGTCGAGGATCGTGTTCGGCACCGTGAGCTTGCCGAGGTCGTGCAGCAGGCCCGCGCGCCGGACCTCGGCGACCGCCTCGCGCTCCCAGCCGAGCTCGCGGGCGACGCCCGCGGCGAGCCGGGCCATGCGCTGCGAGTGTGCGCCGGTGAAGGGCGACTTGGCGTCCACGATCTCGGCGAACACCTCGGCGATTCGGTCGAGCAGGCGCGGACCCGCGAGCAGCGCGGCCCCGCCCGGCTCCGACTCGACGACCCGCGCCTGCAGCGCCTTCGTCTCGAGCGCGCACCAGCCCGCGAGGTCGCGTTCGAGGCCGGCGCAGGCGGCCACGACGAGCGGGTCGAACCACTTGCCCGCGCGCTCGCGCACGACGGCGAGTCCGTGCTCGACGCCGCCCCGCATCGCGAAGACCTCGAGCGTCTGCGCGAGCGTCAGGATGCGCGCGACGATCGGGATCTCGTCGCCCGAGAGGCTGCGCGGGTGGCCCCGGCCGTCCCAGTGCTCGTCGAGCGCCCGCACGGCCGAGGCGGCGCCGGACCCCAGGCCCAGCTGCATCACGATCTCGGCGCCCCGCCGGCAGCGGATCTCGACCAGCTCGGCGGCGATCCGCGGGCCGACCCGGGCGAGCTCGGCGATGCGGCGGGCGCGGGAGAACCACGAGCCGCCGGGCGCGGCGTGCGCCATCGCGTAGAAGGCGGCGCGGAAGTAGTTCGACCAGTCGACCTGCATGCGCGCGCCCTTCGCCTGGCGGTCGTCGCCTCCGAAGAGCGAGAACACGCGCGCGGCGTTCGACGAGCACCCCGCGTCCTTGAGCAGCGCGGCGAAGTAGAGGTCCCGGCGCAGCCTCAGCGGCAGCCCGAGCCGGCCGCCCAGCTCCATCGCGATCAGGCACGTGCGCAGCGCGTGCCCCATGGGCTGGCCCTCGGTCAGGTCGAGGGCGTACGAGAGCGCCGCGAAGACGTCGGAGACGGGGACCCTGTCGGGAACCGGGGTGCGTGCGCGAAGAGTCACACCCCGGGTATCGGCGCGCCCCGGCGGAGGGTTGAGTTCGAGGCGCGCGTTGCGGCCTTTCGCGGCGCGGTCCGGGCCAGCGGCGAACGCGTTCTCGCCCCGCCACGGGGACCACCCGCCCGGCCGGGCAGGACGACCCGCTCGACCACCGGGCGCGGGCGCCGCCGCCCCACGGTCCTTCCGGACCGTGGGCGAGGCGCGTGCGAACGCGTTTCCGGATTGGCGTGGTGACGGCGGGAAACCGTAGAATTGCCCCGGCCTCAAACCCATACCCCGGTTCACCGGCTCGGGCCCTCCTGCGCGGCGACGCGGACTGCCCCCCGGCCTGCACCGCAACCTTGCGCCAAGGAGTCCCCATGGCCCCCGAGCCATCCCGCGCGCACGCGGCGCGGCTGATCGCGTCGCTGCTCGCCGTTTCCCTCGCCTTCGCCACCCCCGCGCACGCCCTGCGCGTCGTCAACTGGAACATCCTGAACTACCCGGGAAACACCGGTCCCGCGCGTGACCCGCTGTACCGCGTCGTCCTCGCGCCGCTGGCGGCCGACGTCGTGGTGACCGAGGAGACGCAGTCGCAGGCCGGCGTCACCGAGTTCCTCGGCAACCTGAACGCGATCGAGCCCGGAATGTGGACCGCGGCGCCGTTCGTGGACGGCAACGACACCGACTCGGGGCTCTTCTACAAGCCCGGCTCCGTCCAGTTCCTGGGGCAGTGGGCCTTCTACCCGAACCCGGCCTACCCGCTGCGCTACATCCACGTGTACCGGCTCAAGCCGGTCGGCTACTCGTCCGACGCGGCCGAGTTCCGCATCTACTCGCTGCACCTCAAGGCGTCCTCGGGCTCGTCGAACGTGACCGACCGCTACAACGAGTGCGTCGGGCTGCGCGATTCGCTGAACGCCATGCCGCCGGGCACGCACGTGCTCGTCGTGGGCGACTACAACTTCTACACGGGCCTCGAGCCCGGCATGCAGAAGCTGATCGAGGTCCAGCCCGACTCCGTGGGAGGCCCCATCGGCCGGCTCTACGACCCGCTCGGCCTGCAGAACATCGCCTGGCAGGACAACACGTTCATGCAGTCCGCGTGGACGCAGTCCACCTGCAAGACGAGCGACCCGAACCCCTGCGCTCCGGGCGCCGCCACCGGCGGCCTCGACGACCGGTTCGACCTCATCCTGCCCACCTACCCCCTCCAGGACGGGGCCGGGATCGAGCTGGTGCCCGGCTCGTACATCGTCGTGGGCAACGACGGCCAGCACCACAACAACAGCATCATGGACCCGCCGACCATTCCCGAGGGCGCGACCTACGCCGCCGCACTGCACGGCGTGAGCGACCACCTGCCGGTGCGCGTGGACCTGCGGCTGCCGGCGCTGGTCGAGGTCTCCTCGGCGCCGATCGCGTTCGGCTCGGTGATCACCGGCGCGACCGTCTCGCAGACGCGGCCGGTCACGAACGCGGCCCCGGCCCCGGGCGAGACGCTTCTCTACGCCTACTCGGCCCCCCCGGGCTTCACGGCCCCGGCCGGCCCGCAGGCCGCCGCCGCCGGCGCCACGAACGACGACGCCATCGGGCTCGACACCGCGACGCCCGGCGCGTACTCGGGCGCCCTCGGCTTCACGAGCAACTCGGTGGACGCGGCGAACGCCACGATCCCGGTCTCCGGGACGGTGCTGCGCCACGCGGTCGCCTCGCTCGACTCGGCCGTGGTGCTCGGCACGACCACGCTCGACTTCGGCACGCACGACGTGGGCGAGTTCGACAGCCAGTCCGTACGCGTGCACGACCAGGGCTGGGACGCGCTGCAGGCGCGGCTCTCGCTGACGGGCGGCGCCATCGCGGGCGGGGCCGGGCGCTTCTCGATCGTCGGCGGCTTCTCGCCGTCGCTCGTCGCGGGCACCGGCCGCACGTTCGACGTCGCGTTCGACGCCGGGGGCGCCGTGCAGGACTCGCTCTACGAGGCCACGCTCACGTTCTCCAGCTCCGACGAGGCGCTGCCGGGCGCGACGGCCCGGCCCGACCTCACCGTGACGCTGCAGGCGACGCTGCACACCGGCGGCACGACCGCCGTGGGCGATCAGCCGCCTTCGGCCACGATGCTCTACGCGCCGTTCCCGAACCCGATCGCGGGCCGGGCCACGGTGCGCTTCGACCTCGCGCGCGCCGGCGACGTCGCGCTCGAGGTGTTCGACCTCTCCGGCCGCCGCGCGGCCACGCTGATGCGCGGCCCGCTGCAGCCCGGCCGGTACTCGGTCCAGTGGAACGGCCTCGGCGAGAACGGCGCGCCCGTTCGCGCGGGCCTCTATTTCGTCCGCCTCTCGGCCCCCGGCACGGGCGCGCAGTCGGCCCGCGTCGCGGTAATCCGCTAGAGCCATCGCTTCGCCGGGGGGCCGCCGCGCGCGCGGCGGCCTCCCGGGCCGGAGCGGGAAGGAACCGCCCGACGTGACGCACCGCCTCCGCTTCGCCGTCGCCGCCGCGCTCCTCGCCGTGGCCGCCGCCGCGACCCCCGCCTTCGCCCTGCGGGTCGTGACCTGGAACCTGCTCCAGTACGACCAGTTCACGATCGCCAACCGCCAGCAGGACTTCCGGACGGTCCTCGCGGCGCTCTCGCCCGACGTCATGATCGCGCAGGAGATCAACACCTCGGCCGGCAAGGACTCGATGCTCAACAACGTCCTCAACGTGATCGAGCCGGGGCAGTGGGCGGCGCAGTGGATGGCGCTCGGCACCGAGGGCGGCGCGGTGTTCTACAAGCCGTCGAAGGTGGCCATTACGAACTTCACTTCCTATGCCACCGGCGGCCCGCGGCCCGTGCTGATCTTCCTCGTGAAGCCGGTTGGGTACGCGCACAACCCCGCGTGGTTCCGGATGTACTCCGTCCACTTCAAGGCCGGCAGCCAGCAATCGGACATCGACAGGCGGCTCAGCGAGGCCACAGCGCTGCGCGACTACCTGAACACGACGAACACGCTCGGCACCGGCCCCAACTTCCTCGTCGGCGGCGACACGAACATCTACGGCGCCGACCAGGGCGCCTACATCGTCCTCACCGAGTCGCAGGCCGACGACGACGGCCGCTGCTGGGACCCGCTGAACATGCCGGGCCCCTGGCACGCGGTGTACTCGTACACGTCGTACTTCACGCAGAGTCCGTGCAACTCGGGTTGCCCGTCCACGCCGAGCTTCTCGGGCGGCGGGCTCGACGACCGCTTCGACCTCTTCCTCACCTACCAGGCGGTGCAGGACGGCGTCGGGCTCGACCTCGTGCCCGGCAGCTACGCGGCCTACGGCAACGACGGGCTGCACTTCAACACCGACGTGAACGGCGGCGGCTTCAACAACGCCGTGGGGCTCGAGGTCGCGAACGCGTTGCACGGCGCCTCGGACCACCTGCCCGTAGTCGTGGACCTGCAGCTGCCCGCGAAGGTGGGCGGCGACTCGCAGGTGGACTTCGGCGACGTGATCGTGGGCGCGGCGGGCGTCACCGCGCCGCTCTCGGTCGCGAACGCCGCCACGGTCCCGGCCGACCGGCTGCGCTACACGCTCTCGGCGCCCGCCGGTTTCACCGCCCCCGCCGGCCTCGACAGCGTCGCCGCGGGCGCGGCGCCGAACGTCCACCTGCTCGGCCTCGACACGGGCTCGAGCGGACTGCGCTCGGGCACGCTGACCGTCGCCTGCAACGACGTGGACACGGCGAACAAGGCCGTGCTGCTCTCGGCGCGCGTGCTCGCGCACGCGGTCGCCTCGCTGGACTCCGCGACCGTGCTCACCGCCTCGAGCCTCGACTTCGGCGACCACCCGCCGGCCTCGTTCGAGGATCTCGGCGTGCGCGTGCACGACCAGGGCTGGAACCCGCTCCAGGCCGGCCTCGCCGTGACCGCCGCGCAGGTGACGGGCGGCGGCGGGCGGTTCTCGGTGCCGGGCTTCTCGCCCGTCACGATCGGGGAACTCGGCCACACGTTCCCGGTCCACTTCGACGCCTGGGGCGCGCCGCTCGATTCGACCTACGAGGCGACGCTCACGTTCACGACGTCCGACGAGGCGCTGCCCGGCGCCGTGGCCGGCGCGTCGCTGAGCGTGCAGCTCACGGCCCGCGTGAGCGGCGGCGCGGGGGTGGAGGGCGGCGCCCGGGCGCTGCGGCTGTTGCCGCCGCGGCCGAACCCGGCCCGCGACGGGGCCGAGATCGCGTTCGAGCTGCCCGGCGAGGCCCCCGTGGACGTCGGGATCTACGACCTCGGCGGCCGCCGCGTGGCGACGCTCGCGTCGGGCGTCCTGGGTGCGGGGCCCCACACGCTGCGCTGGAACGCCCGGAATGAGGCCGGAAAGAAGGTCCCCGCGGGGCTCTATTTCGTCCGGTTCGACACGCCGGGGTTCACGCGGGTCCAGCGGCTCGCGATCGTGCCGTAAGGAATCCCGTCACCCCTCCCCGCGAGGCGCCGGCCCCTCGGCCGGCGCCTCGCCGGGCGGAAGAGGCTCATGGCCGGCGCAGGAGTGCACCGGCAGGCGGGGGTAGCGTTCGTACCGCGGATCGGTCTTCGAGCGCTCGCAGAGCCAGAAGACGCTGCGTGGCGTGCGTACGCGGCGTGCCCATCGGCAGTCGGCGCACAGGCCCGGGGACCGTTCTTCCGTCATCCGCTCCTCCCGGCCCGCGACCGTCCGGGCCGTCCGGGGTGTCGGTGCAGGCGACACTTCTCCTCCGCGGGGGGCCCCGAGGGCCGGCCGGCGGGGCGCATCTTCGCCGCCCAAGCGTTGTCGCGCATCGCGATGGCGGGATACCGGCACTGCTGGCCCGCGGCTTGCAGACTATCACGCGCGGTACGACGAAAAGTCCTCCACGACAGGGCCTCCCTTGCCTCCTGTTACTGCCCTAAGGAGACGTGATCCGATGAAGCGCTTGTTCCTCCCCCTCGCCATGGTCGCCCTTCTGGCGGCGCCGGCGTTCGCCCAGGATCCCAGCGGATCCCAGTCGGACCCCGGGACCACCTCATCGCAGGGCGGTGACGTCCTCGACCTGCATCACCACCGGCACCGCAACGGCGACACGCCCGTTGCGCCGGTTCCGGAACCCGGCACCATGGCGCTCGCGTCCATGGGCCTGATCGCGCTCGGCGCGGCCGCGCGCAAGCGTCGGGGCAAGTAGGCTGCAGAAGAGCGGCGTATCTCACTCCCCACGAGTGAGCCGCTCCGGACGTCAACTGCCCAGCTGACCCCCGGCACAGGGGCGGCGGCGGGACCCACGGTCCCGGCCGCCGCGTCCGTTTTTGGGGCCGGGCCCACGCCCCACTACAATCCCCGCCCATGTCCCGCACCCGGCAGACGTCCCGCCCGAGAAGGCCCGCGGCCCAGGCGCGTCCCGCCGGGCCCCGGTCCGCGTTCCTGCTCGCCAGCGCCCCGGCCCCCGCCGCGGGCCCGTGGCCCGACCGGATCGCGCTCGTGCTGGCGGCGCTCTTCGCCATGCTCGTCCTGGTGATCGTCTTCGGGCCGCACCGCGTGGGCGACGTGTTCACCGAGACCGACTTCTACGGCGCGTACGGCCTGGGCGCCCGCGCGCTCGAGGCCGGACACCTCGACCCCTCGCGCTACGGCGTCGTGGGTCCGATCCACGAGATGACCCTCGCGCTCGTCGGCTTCGTCGTGCGCGACCTCTTCCTCGCCGCGGAGCTGATCTCGGCCGCCGCCGCCACGGCCACGCTGCTGCTCTGGCACCGCATCGTGCGCGTGCGCGCCGGTGCGCTCGCGGGCCTGTTCGCGGTGGCCTTCCTCGCCGCGAACGCCCAGTTCCTGCGTTACGCCTACGCCGCCACGACCGACGCGCTGGCCCTGGGCGTGAGCGCGGTCTCGCTGTTCCTGCTCCTCACCGGCGGGGCGACGGCGCGCCGCGTGCTCGCGGCCGGCATCGCCGCCGGACTCGCGTTCCTGACCCGCTACAACACCGTCGCGCTGCTGCCCGCCGGCGCCCTCGCGCTGCTGCTCGGCTGGGCGGCCGCGCCGGGGGGCCGCCGCGGCCGCGCGGCGCTGCTCTTCTCGGCGGGGTTCCTCGCGCCGGTGCTGCCGTGGGTCGGGATCTCGCTCGCGAGCGGCGCGCACTTCACGTTCCAGCTCCACCAGAACATCGCCTACGAGGTGTTCGCGCGCGCGAAGGGCATCCCGTGGGACGTCTACCAGCGCCAGATGGAGCCGCTGTTCCCGACGCCCTGGTCCGTGATCGCCCGCGACCCGGCCGCGGTGTTCGGTCGCATGGCGTTCAACGTCGCCGACCATCTGCGGCTCGACGCGCTCAAGCTGGCCGGGCTCCCGGTCGCGATCGCCGCCGCCGCGGGCCTCGTGTTCGCGGCCCTGGACGGCACGCTGAAGCGCCTGCGGGCCGTGCTGCTCGCCGGCGCGCTGCTCTTCCTCGCGCTCGTGCCCGGGTTCCACAACGAGCGCTGGTCGCTCGCGGTGCTGCCCGTGTGGGCGGCGTTCGCCGCGGTCGCGTTCGCCTCGCCGAAGCTCGCGCTCGCGCTGAACGTGGGCGGCGGGCAGCGCGTGTGGCTCAAGACGCTGCTCGTCGCGCTGCCGCTCGCGCTCTCGGCCCGCACCTCGGTCGCGGTCCAGCGGCGCGTCTTCGACCAGCTCCCGGTCGAGGTGCTCGAGATGGCGAAGGAAGCGAAGCCGTGGCTGAAGCCCGGCGACCGCGTGATGGCGCGCAAGGCGCACTTCGCCTGGTACGCCGGGATGCGTCCCGTGGCGTTCCCGTACGTGGACACGCTCTCGCAGCTCGCGGCGGCCGCGCGGCGCGACAGCGTGCGGTGGCTCTACTTCTCGTGGCCCGAGGCCGAGATGCGGCCCGACTTCTCGTACCTGCTCGATACGACCTCCGACGTGCCCGGGCTCACCGCGCGCGCGGTCACGTCGCACTGGCCCGCCGTGCTCTACGAGATCGGGCCGGGCTTCGGCCGCGACCCCGCCTGGCTCTCCGACCCGAAGGAGCTGGCCGTGCACCGCGCGCGAGCCCAGATCGCGATCTCGCGCGTGGACTGGCGCGCCCGTCTCGTCGTCGCCCTGGACGACCGCGCCCACGGCCGCTTCGAGGCGGCGCAGAAGCTGCTCGACGAGGCCGCCCGCATCGCGCCGCGCAACCCCGACGTGCTGCTCGCGCTGGGCGAGAACCTGCTCCAGACCGACCGGGCCGCCGAGGCCGCGGACGTGTTCGACCGGCTCGAGGCCCTCTCGCCGGGCGACCCGCGCACCCGCATCGGCCGCGGCTGGGCGGCACTGCTCCAGCACCAGGACCGCGACGCGTTCGAGCTCTGGCGCCCGGTCGTGTCGTACGCGAACGATGCTGCTACGCTCCGGCGCATGCACGAACTGTTCGTCGCCGCGGGGGACCACGGTTCCGTGATGAGGGCCGAGGACCGCATGCGCGCGCTGGGGATCACGCCGTGAAGCGGCTCGCGGTCGTCCTCGCCGCGCTGCTCGTCGCCGCCGGCGCCGTGGCGGGCGGGAAGAAGCCGAAGGAGCCGAAGCTGCCGCCCCACGCGCCCGAGGCGCCGCACGTGGACTCGGTCACCGTCGCGTTGTGGCGGCTCGACGAGAACGGCGGCCCGCTCGTCGCCGACTCGGGGCCGTTCCGCCTGAACGGCACGGCCGGTCCCGACACGCGCACGGACTTCGGGCGCTTCGGCAGCGCGCGGGTGTTCACGCGCACGCAGCAGTCGTTCGTCGTCGTGCCGCACAACCCGGCGCTCGACGTCACGCGCGGATTCACGATCGAGGCGTGGATCGAGCCGGCGAGCTGGTCGAACTACGAGCTGTCCGTGATCGCCGCGCGCTGGTCGCCCGTGCCCGGGGAGCAGAGCTGGGTGCTCGGCGTCTCGGGGCTCAAGCAGTCGGCGCCCACGGGCGTGATCGCGCCCTCGGTGTTCCAGCAGGCGATGACCGACGTGCCGTCCGGGCGGATCGTGTTCGTCATGCAGCCGGCCGAGGCGGCGGGCGCGGTCGCGTACGCGACCGCGAGCGCGATCACCCTCGACCGCTGGGTGCACGTGGCCGCCACCGTGGACGGCCAGGTCGTGCGCCTGTACCTCGACGGCCGGCTCGACGCCCAGTACGCGACGCGCCAGACCGTACGCGCCAGCCTGGCGCCGCTCGTGCTCGGCAACTACGTGGACGAGCGCCGGCTGACCGACCTGAGCGGCCAGCTCGAGCTGGAGAACTCGGACTACTCCGGTTACTACGGCTTCGACGGGGTCCTCGACGAGGTGCGCCTCTCGAACGCCGCCCGCACGAGCTTCGAGAGCCTCGACTCGCGCTGAGCGGGGCCGCGCGATCCCTGGAAAGCAGACGCCGCGCGCGCCCGTCGGGGCGCGCGCGGCGCGCGTTCGAAGCGAAACGTCACTCGGTCGGGACCGGGTGCACCTTGGCCTTGCGCTCGGCGTAGTTGAAGTCCGGGCTCGCCGCCGCCGTGTGGCAGGACTTGCAGAGCGTCTCGCCCGGCATCACGTTGATCATGGACTTCTTCTCGTCCTTGGCCGCCGCCTTGTGCGCCGAACCCGGGCCGTGGCACTGCTCGCAGCCGACGACCGTGAAGTTCGCCATCGCCTCGGCGTCCGCGGGCGGGTAGCCGCCCGGCAGGCCGTCGCCGGTCACGTGGCACTGGATGCAGGCCGGGGACTCGGACGCCTTGCCCTTGAGCTCGACGCCCATCTTCTTCGCCCACTCGGCCGCGGTCTTGTCGTCCACCTTCTCGAGCGTCGCGAAGGCGTGCGCGTGCTTCGTCTCGGCCCACGCCTTGTACTGCTTGTTGTGGCACATCTTGCACTTGTTGGCGCCGAGGTACTCGTTGGCCGTGCCCTTGTCCTCCGGCACCTTCGTGTCGTCGGCCTTGTAGGCCTCGCCGGCGGCGGTCAACTCGGGACCGCCGGCCACGTTCTTGTGGCAGGAGGCACAGGCGGCGCCGGTCTTCTTGGCGTAGCCGGGCAGCGCCTGCGACTGCGAAACGACCAGGCCCACCAGCACGCCCGCCACCAGGGCACCCAGTCCGATTGCGCGGAGCTTCATTCTCGGTACTCCCGTCGTAGAGGTTCGGTTCGCTCGTCCCGGTCCCAACACCCGAACGACGTCGTCAGCTCGATGGGCCGTTCCTATCACCGCCGCCCACGAGGCGGCATTCTACACGCATCACGGCACGTTGCGGCAAAACCCCTGGGGCTCATCTCCCCGTGGCGGGCCCGCCGGCGGGCTCGTCCGTGCCGCCTTTCGGATACCGCCGTTGGAACATCAACCGCAGGATGCGTGCCTGCGTCCCCGATCGCCCGGAGCCGACCATCGCGAGGCGGCGGGAAAGCCGCAAACCCCTTGAACGCATGCGCGCACCGGGGGCCGGACTTTTCCCTGACGCGGCAGTGAAGCCCCCTCAACTGTGACGCGATGGCAGGAGAACGCGCGGCCCGTCAGCCCGCATCGTTGCGGGATGGCAACAGCGTGCAGAGGCCCGTGAACTCCGTGCCGATGGCGCGTTCTCGCTTCGGCGCGCTAGCCTTCGCCGAGGCCCGCTTCGCGTGGCCTTCCGCGCGCCCCCGCTTCACGCACCCGTCCCCGCCGGAGCACCGCATGCGCTTCGTGCCGCTGCTGCTCGCGCTTCTCCCGCTGGCCCCCGCCTTCGCCGTCCCGGCACACGCGGCACGCGGCGCGCTCGTCGCGCAGCTCGCGGCGGCGCCGGGCGACGCGCGGCTGTCGCGCGCGGAGGCGGGCGCGGCCGCGATCGCCCGCGCGGCACCGCGGCTTGCCGCGCTCGGCGTGACGGTCGCGCGCGGGCTGCTCGACGGGCTGCCCGCGCCGCCCGCGGGGGCGGCGACCGTCCGCGGCGCCGATGCGCTCGCGCTGCGCGGCTTCGCGCCCGAGCGCATCGTGCTGCTCCAGTCCGCGGACGACGCCTCGGCCGACGCGGCGCGGGTCGCGCTCGCGGACGCGGGCGTCGTGGACTGGATCGAGCCGCTGCGTGTGCGCACGCTGCAGCTCGAGTCGCTGGCGCCGGCCGGCGCGCCGCGTTCGCCCTGGCCCGCCGACGCCGCGCGGCTCGACTCGCTGCCCGACGACCCGGGCTTTCGCGACACGCACCAGTGGGGGCTCTGGAACGTCGGGCCCACCGGGATCTACGGCGGGATCGCGCGCGCCGACGTGCACGCGATCGAGGGCTGGGCCCTGTGCGTCGGCGACGACGGCTTGAAGCTCGCGGTCGCGGACACGGGGATCGATCCCGACCAGCCCGAGCTGGGCGGCACGCTCGCCGACGGCAGCCCGCGCATCGTGGACGCGCTCAACGTGACGGGCGAGCCGGTGCCCGCGGTGACCGACTCGTTCGGCCACGGCACGCCGGTCGCGGGCGTCTTCGGCTCGCGCACGAACGACGGCCCGCACTTCTCGGACGGCGGCACGGCCGGCGTCTGCGGCGGCGACGGCGTGACGACCGCCGGCTGCCGGATCGTGCCCATCAAGATCTCGCCCGGGCACTCGGGCGACGCGACGTCGTTCGACATCGCGCGCGCGATGATCCACGCCGCCGACGTCGGCGCGCGGGCGATGAACCTCTCCTACGCGGGCCCCTCGAGCAGCCGGGTCGAACGGCTCGGGCTCACCTACGCGCTGCTCCACGGCTGTGTCGTCGTCGTCTCGGCGGGCAACAGCGGCACGACCGCGCCGACGCAGGCGCAGTACCCGTCGGCCTACGCCAGCGAGGGGCTCTGCATCCAGGTGGGGGCGAGCACGTCGTCCGACGAGCGCGCGGTGTGGTCGTCCTACGGCCCCGGCCTCGACCTCGTCGCGCCGGGGCTCAACATCTGGACGACCTACATGACCTACCCGAGCTGGGCGGGCCGCTCGTACGACGGCTACGTCGCGGCCTCGGGCACCTCGTTCTCCTCGCCGTTCGTGACCGGCGCCGTCGGGCTGCTCGCGAGCGCGCGCCCCGAGCTGATGGACACCGACTTCCAGCACGTGCTGCGCGAGACCGCCGACGACATCGGCGCGCCGGGCGTGGACGCCGAGACGGGCTGGGGGCGGCTCGACCTCGGCCGGGCGCTGGACGCCGTGCGGCCCGAGGTCGGCATCTGGCACGACGAGGTGAGCGCCGACTCGCTCGTGCCCGAGGGCTCGGGCACGCTCGCGATCGGCGAGAGCGGCCCGGGCACGCTCGACCGCTACCGCGGCGACGTCGCGGTGACGCGCTGGGCCGCCTACGCGACCGTGACGGTCCCCGACTCGCTCGTGGACTCGCTCCACGTCTGGCCGCGCGTCGGCGGGACGATGGCCGCGCGCGGCGACTGGCGGCTGCCGTACTTCGCCGCGACGGCCGAGGTCGTCGCGCAGACCGCGCGCACGTTCACGCTCCGCGGCTGGCTCTACCGCGCCGACGAGGACACGACGCCGAGCGGCTGGATCCCGCTGCCGCCCGAGTACGTGCGCTTCGGCTTCACCGTGATCGGCCGCGCCGCGCGCCCGCAGCCGGGCGGCGCCCCGGTGGCGGGCGTGGGCCCGGGCGCGGCGCCGTCGCTCCGCGCTGGCCCGAACCCGTTCCGCGGCGCGCTCGAGGTGGCCGTGGGCGCGCCCGGAAGGCTCGCGGTCTACGACGCGGCCGGCCGTCTCGTGCGCGCGCTGGAGCCTCGGGCCGGCCGCGCCCGCTGGGACGGCCGCGACGCCGCGGGTCGCGCGGCACCGGCGGGCCTCTACTTCGTCCGCTGGAGCGACGCGTCGCGCACTCGGACCGTGCGCGTCGTGCGCCTGCCGGGTTAACCTCGCGCGCGATGGTCGCCGCGACCCTCTCCTCGCGCACGCGTGCCGCGGCCGCCGCCCTCGCGCTGGCGGCGGCGCTCGCCTCGTGCGCGCCCGCCCCGGGCCCCGCGCCGTGGGCGCGCGTGCGCGAGATCACCCCCGCCGCGCTCGAGCACGTGGTGGCTTCCGACCCCTCGCTCGCCGTGGGGCCGCACGGGCGGCTCGCGCTCACGTGGGTGACGCGCGACGACGAGGGCACGGGCGTCTGGCTCGCCGTCTCCTCCGACAGCGGCACGCGCTTCGGCGAGCCGCGCCGGCTCGACGAGCCGCCCGGCCGCGTGGCGTCGTACCCCGAGAGCCGGCCGGTCGCGGCGTTCGGCCCCACGGGGCAACTCGTCGTCCTGTGGGCCGAGCGGCGCGACAGCACGCGGTGGGCGGACGACATCGTCGCGCGTGCGAGCGTCGACGGCGGCACGACGTTCGACCCGCCCGTCTTCGTCAACGACGACCACGGCGACCCGGCCTCGACCTACCACGGGTTCGTCTCGCTCGCGTTCGCGCCCGACGGCCGCGCGTACGCCGCCTGGCTCGACGGGCGCGGGCAGCCGCCCGGGCCGGGCATGGACGAGCCCCTGCGTGCCTCGGTGCGGCTCTCCTCCAGCGTGGACGAGGGTCGCTCGTGGGCGCCGAGCACGCTCGTCGCGCCCGAGGCGTGCCCGTGCTGCCGCGTCGCGCTGCGCGCCGACTCGCTCGGGCGCCTGGCGGTGGCCTACCGCGGCGCGCGGAACGACCTGCGCGACCCGCGCCTCGCGGTCTCGCACGACGGCGGAGCCAGTTTCCCGTTCGACACGCTGGTCGCGGACGACCGCTGGAAGCTGCCCGGCTGCCCCTCGGTGGGGCCGGCGATCACGGCGAACCGCGCCGGCGGCGGGCTGTACGCGTGGTTCACGGGCGCCGAGCGCCCCGCCGACGACGTCGAGCCGGGCGTCTGGGTCGCCGCCTGGCGGCTCGACGCAGGCCGCACCGGGCCGCGCCGCGCGCTCGCCGACTCGCTGCGCGACGCCTCGCACCCGATGCTCGCCGCCCTCGGCACGACGACGCTGGTAGCCGCGATCGCCCGGCCCGCCGCCGACAGCACCACGCGCGTGCTCGCCGTGCGCGCGCTCGATCCCGACCGCGCGATGACGCCCTGGCTCTTCCTCGGCGCGAACGTGCGCAGCGCCGCGGTCGCCGGCATGGGCCCCCGCCTCGCGTTCGCCGCCTGGGTCGAGCGCTCCGACGGGCCGCCGCGCCTGCGGCTCGCGCGGCTCCACCGCCGGTAGGCGGCGGGCTGGCGAACCGGCCGGCGGCGCCACGCCGGTCGGCCCGGACCCGGCGGCGGGGGGCGCGCGATTGCCGCGCGCGAAAACGGCGGTGTAACGTGCGCCGACTGGACCCCCCAGGGCCGGGTCCGATGGCGCGTCGCGCGCCGCCCGGCCGAGCCCACCGACCCTCCGGACCCGAGGTTTCCGCTTGAGCGCCAACGCATCCGACCTGCAGGCCGTCGAGCAGCTCAACCAGGCCCGCGAGCGCATCCTCGCGGAGCTCCGCAAGGCCATCGTCGGGCAGGACGAGGTCGTCGATCACCTGCTCACCGCGCTGTTCGCCGGCGGCCACGTGCTGCTGGTCGGCGTGCCCGGGCTCGCGAAGACGCTGCTCGTCTCGAGCGTCGCGCGCGTGCTCGAGCTGGAGTTCAGCCGCATCCAGTTCACGCCCGACCTGATGCCCAGCGACATCACGGGCACCGACATCCTCGAGGAGGATTCGTCTTCGGGGAAGCGCGCGATGCGCTTCATCCGCGGGCCCATCTTCGCGAACGTCGTGCTGGCCGATGAGATCAACCGCACGCCGCCCAAGACCCAGGCGGCGCTGCTGCAGGCGATGCAGGAGAAGGAGGTCACGGCCGGCGGCCAGACGATGACGCTGCCGAAGCCGTTCTTCGTGCTCGCGACCCAGAACCCGATCGAGCTCGAGGGCACCTACCCGCTGCCCGAGGCGCAGCTCGACCGCTTCATGTACAACGTGCAGGTGGACTACCCGGGCGCCGGCGACGAGGAAAAGATCGTCTCCTCCACGACGTCGGCCTACGTGCCGCAGCTCGACCGCGTGCTCGGCGCCGCCGACATCCTCGCGCTCCAGCAGCTCGTGCGCCGCGTCCCCGTGACCGAGCACGTCGTGCGCTACGCGGTGCGCCTCGTGCGCGCGACGCGCGGCCGCGAGGACTCGCCCGACTTCGTGAAGCAGTGGGTGAGCTGGGGCGCCGGCCCGCGCGCCTCGCAGTTCCTCGTGCTCGGCGCCAAGACGCGGGCGGTGCTGCGCGGCCGCTTCGCGCCCGGCCTCGAGGACGTGCAGGCGGTGGCCGCGAGCGTGCTGCGCCACCGCATCGTCACCAACTTCACCGCCGAGGCCGAGGGCGTGAAGCCCGACCGCATCATCGCGGACCTGCTCCAGACCGTCCCGACGGACTGACCCTGCCGCGCACCATCCCGCGGCGCACGATCGGAGGTTCCCGCATGGCCGCTTCGTCCCACGTGGAGATGCACCGGCGGATCGGGCTGTACGCCGTGACGGCGATCACGGTGGGCAACATCGTCGGCTCGGGCATCTTCCGCTCGCCGCACTCCGTGGCGCAGGAGCTGCCGGGGTTCACGCCGGTGATCCTCGCCTGGATCGTGGGCGGCGTTCTGTCCATCTGCGGCTCGCTCGTGCTGACGGAGCTGGCGGTGCGCCACCCGAAGACGGGCGGGCTCTACGTGTTCATCCGCGAGGGCTTCGGCAACGCGTGGGCGTTCACGTTCAGCTGGGCGAACCTGTGGGTCATCAAGCCGACGGTCATCGCCGCGATCACGAGCGTCTTCTCGCTCTACTTCTGCCAGGTGATGGGCTGGGGGCACGGCGCCGAGTTCGGCGTCGGCTGCGCGGCGATCTTCCTGCTGACGTTCATCAACTGGCTCGGCGTGCGCGAGGGCGCCGGGACGCAGTCGCTGTTCACGACCGCCAAGGTGCTCGGCATCGCCGGGCTGTGCGCGGTGGCGTTCTTCGTCCACCCGACGCACGCCGCGACGATGGCCGAGGAGGCGAAAACGGCGGCCAATGCGGGCCACCCGCTGATGCTCGCGTTCGCGCTTTCGATGATCACGATCCTGTTCTCCTACGACGGCTGGACGGACTCCACCTACGTCGCCGGCGAGGTCGTGAACCCGCAGCGCAACATGCCCATCGCGATCCTGGGCGGCACGGCTCTCGTGATCGCCATCTACGTCGTGACCAACTTCGCCTACTACCACGTCCTCTCGCCGAACGAGGTCGCGAGCTACCCCGCGGTCGGCTCCGAGACGGCCTTCCGGCTGCTCGGCGACTGGGGGAAGCGCGCGCTCGCGGTGCTCGTGGCGGTCTCGACGTTCGGCACGACGAACGGCGCCATCCTCACGGGCCCGCGCGTCACGCAGGCCGCGGCCGCCGACGGGCTGCTGTGGAAGCCGCTCGCCGGGCTCGACCCCCGGCGCGAGACGCCGTCCACGGCGCTGTGGCTACAGGCCGTGCTCTCGTGCGTGTGGCTGTGGGCCGCGGGCGGGTTCGACGACGTGTCGGGCTGGTTCGTGACCACCTCGTGGCTCTTCTACGGCGTCACGACCGCGACGCTGTTCGTGCAGCGCGCGCGGGAGAAGCGCGGCGAGCAGGGCTCGGCCAGCTACCGCACGCCGCTCTACCCGCTCACGCCGCTCGTGTTCCTGGTCGTGACCGCCGTGATCATCTGGAGCGACTTCACGAACAGCGGCCCGATTCCGCACACGATCATCCCGCGCGCGATGGCCGGCGTGCTCATCGCCGCGACGGGCTTCCCCGTGTACTGGATCTGGTGGAGGCGCGCGAAGGCGCGTTGATCTCGATGACATCCGACGGCTACTACCTCGACCCCGCGCTCTACGACGCCGTCTACTCGGACTACACGGCCGACATCGCGCCGCACGTGGAGGCGATGCGCGAGGCCGACGGCCCGGCGCTCGAGGTCTGCTGCGGCAACGGCCGGCTGCTGATCCCGACGCTCGAGGCCGGCCTGCGTTGCGAAGGGCTCGACCGCGAGGAGGCGATGCTCGCCGACCTGAAGGCCAAGCTCGAGGCGAAGGGCCTGCGCGCGCCGCTCCACCAGGCGGACATGCGCGACTTCACGCTGCCGATGCGCTACGCGCTCATCGCGATCGGGTTCAACTCCTTTCTGCACAACCTCACGCAGGAGGACCAGCTCGCGACGCTGCGCTGCTGCCGCCAGCACCTCGAGAGCGGCGGCCGGCTCCAGCTCGTCGTCTTCCACCCGAGCGTCGAGGGGCTGCTCAAGTGGTCCGGGAAGGAGGTCCTCACCAAGGAACTCGACTGGCAGGGCCGCCACTACCGCGTGCTCGACCGCGCCGAAGACGACCGCGTGGAGCAGATCCGCCGCATGACCCGCCGGGTCGAGATCCTCGAGGGCGGTCGCAAGGTGGACGAGCGCGTGGAGCGCTTCGACCTGCGCTACGTGTACAAGCCCGAGATGGAGCTGCTGCTGCGGGTCGCGGGGTACTCGCGCTGGGAGGTCGAGCCGCTGTTCTCCGATGGCGCCGACCCGGGCAGCGCGGCCGTCGGGCGCTCGCCGCGCGAGGGCGACCAGATGCGCTGGACGGCGTGGAGGGACTGACGCGATGACGCCGAGCGGACCGGCTTCCTCGAGCGGCGCCCAGCCCGACCGCGCGGCCGCGCGCGGCACCTCGGGCGAGGCGCGCCGCTACCTCGACCCGGCGGTCGTGGCGCGCCTCGCGCACCTCGACGTGCGCGCGCGGCTCGTCGTCGAGGGTTTCATCGCGGGCATGCACCGCTCGCCGTTCCACGGCTTCAGCGTCGAGTTCGCCGAGCATCGGCCCTACATGCCGGGCGACCCGCTCAAGAACCTCGACTGGAAGGTGCTCGCGAAGAGCGACCGCTACCTCGTCAAGCAGTACACCGAGGAGACGAACCTGCGCTGCCACCTGCTCGTGGACCTCTCGGGCTCGATGGGCTTCCAGTCGCCGGAGGCCTCGCTCTCGAAGCTCGAGTACGCCCGCTCGCTCTCGGCGGCGCTCGCCTACCTCATGCTGGGCCAGCAGGACGCGGTCGGGGCGCTGCTCTTCGCCGACCGGCCGGTGAGCTTCATCCCTGCGCGCTCCGTGCGCTCGCACCTCGACGTGCTGCTCAAGGCGCTCGGCGCCGGGCAGCCCCAGGGCCGCACCCGGCTGGGGCCGTCGCTGCACGAGCTGGCCGAGCGCATCAAGCGCCGCGGCCTCGTCGTGCTGCTCTCGGACCTCATGGACCGGCCGGCCGAGGTGCTCTCGGGCCTGCAGCACTTCCGGCACCGCCACCACGAGGTGATCGTCTTCCACGTGCTCGACCCGGCCGAGATCGAGTTCCCCTACCACGACACCTCGACGTTCGTGGACCTCGAGAGCGGCGAGCGCGTGACGACCGAGCCGTGGGAAATCGCCGCGCGCTACCGCCAGCGCCTCGCGGCGTGGCAGGACCAGTACCGCCGCGCGTGCCGCGAGCAGCTCGTGGACTACGTGCCGCTCGACACGCGCACCCCGTTCGACCGGGCCCTGCTCGCCTACCTCGAGAAGAGGGCCAAGCTGCTGTGACCTTCCGCACGCTCTCGGCCCTCGTGTTCTCGCTCGGACTCCTCGCCACGCTCGGCGGGCTCGCGGCGCTCGGCATCGGCCCCGGCGTCCCGAAGGACCTGCACGTCCTGCGCAAGGGGAAGGGCCGCGCCACCGCGCCGGCGACCTACGCCGCCTGGACGGCCGACAGTTTCGTCGCGCTTCCGCACGGCAGCCCGCTCTCGGTCGTCGAGCCGCTCGAGCGCCGCGGCGTGAGCCTCGAGGGCTGGGTGCAGCGCACGATGCTCGCCGGCGACGGCGACCTTCACCTCGAGATCGTCACGACGCCCCGCCGGCCCGGCGGGCCGGACACGGCCTACGTGACCGGCGAGATCACGCCGAAGTGGCGGCGGCCCGGCCGGTGGACGAGCGAGAGGCTGCTCGCGCTCTTCCGCCCGAACGACGGCGACATCACACCGTGGCCCGACGGCCCCCGCCGCGTGCGCATCTCCGGCTGGCTGCTCTACGACTTCCAGTACGACCGCGCGCCCTCGACGTGGGCGATCCAGAACAGCGCGCCTCGCCTGACCGGCTGGGAGATCCACCCCGTCACGCGCATCGAGGTGTGGGACGACATGCGCGGCGCGTGGCAGGCGGTGCCCTCGTGAACTTCCTCAACCCCCTCTTCCTCTTCGGGCTCGGGGCGGCGGCCATCCCGATCCTCATCCACCTCTTCACGCGGCGCCGGCCGCGCGAGGTGCCCTTCCCCTCCCTCGAGTTCCTCGCCGAGGTCCACCAGAGCGAGATCCGCCGCCTGAAGCTCAAGCAGTGGCTGCTGCTCGCGCTGCGCACGCTGGCGATCGTGTGCCTCGCGCTCGCGATGGCCCGCCCCGCGCTGCGCGGCTCGACGGGTGCGAACGCCGGCGCCGCGAGCACGCTCGTGGCGCTCGTGGACGTGAGCGGCAGCATGGGCGCGATCGCCGCCGACGGGCGGCCGCTGGAAGCGGGCGCCCGGCGCGTCGTGGACGACCTGCTCTCGACCATGGGGCCGGCCGACGAGCTGCTGCTCGTGCCCTACGACCGCGCGCCGCGGCCCGTGTCCGAGAAGCCGCTCGGCGACGCGGGCCGGCTGCGCGCCGCCGCGCACGCGCTGCAGCCCACCGCCGCCGTCACCGACCACGTCGCCGCGCTCGAGCTGGCGGCCCGCGCCCTGCGCGAGTCGCACGCGCTCAACCGCGAGCTGTTCTGGATCTCGGACTTCCAGCGCGCCGGGCTGGGCGTGGCCGAGGGCGCGTTCCGCGCGCCCGAGGGGCCGTGGACCGACGCGCGCGTCTACCTGGTGCCGATGGAGCCGCGCAGCCGCGCGAACGCCGCGCTGACCTCGGCCGCACTCACGCCGGGCGCGAGCGGCGTCGAGCTGTCGCTCGGCGCCGCGGGGCACGACGTCACGCCCGGCGACTTCGCCGTCGAGGCGCGGGAGCTGGCGCCTACGGGCGGCGACGCGGGCCCGCTGGCGCCGGGCGCGCGCCTCGCCTCGGGGTTCGTCTCGCTGCCGGCGCGCGGCGAGGCCTCGACCCTGCTGCCGCTCGCGCGCGTGCCCGAGGCGGGCGGCGAGGTGCTGCTGCCCGAGGACGCGCTGGCGCTCGACAACCGCCGCGTCTTCGCGGCGGGACGCGCCGGCGCCCTGCGCGTGCTGCTGCGCGAGGATGCCTCGCAGTCGCCGCTGCGCTTCGCGCTCGAGGCCGGCGGGGCGGCGTCCGGCCTCGACGTGCGCGCCGTGGACCCCGCGGGGCTGGTCGCGCAGGCGGCCGACGCGGACGTGATCGTGATCGGCGACGTCACGCGGCTGGGGCCCGCCGAGCTGCAGGCCGTGCTCGACTTCTGGCGCGGGGGCGGCGCGCTGCTGCTCGTGCCGGGCGGGCGCGCCGACGCCGCCGACTGGAACGCCTCGCTGCTGCGCGAGCTCGGCGCCGGGACGCTCGGTCCCTCCGAGCGCGCGGGCGCCGGCTCGGCCTGGCGGCTCGTGCGCCGGGCGGCCGGCCACCCGGTGCTCGAGGGCTTCCCCGCGCGGCCCGGCGAGCCGCTCTCGTCGGCGCGCTTCGAGTCCGTGCGCGCGTTCAAGGCCGGCCCGCGCGCGCGCGTGCTGCTCGAGTACGACCGCGAGCACCCGGCGCTCCTCGAGGTGCCGCACGCGCTCGTGCTGGTCGCCGACCTCGACCCCGCGAGCAGCGACTTCGCGGTGAGCGGCGCGTTCCTCCCGCTGCTCCACCAGTGCGTGCGCGTGCTGGGGCGTGGCACCGCCGCGGCCTCGCTCGCGCCCGGCGACGTCTGGCGCGCGCCCGGGGCGACCGGCGACTGGCGCGTGATCGACGAGGAGGGCCGCGACGTGCCCGTCTCGCTGGGCGGCGCGGGCGGCGCGACGCGCGTCGTCACGGCGCCGCTCGAGCGGCCCGGCCTCTACCGCGTGCTCCACGACGGGAAGCTGCGCGGCAGCTTCGCCGTGAACCCCGACCCGCGCGAGTCCGACCTCGCCCCGATCGGCGGGCCGGAGCTGCAGGCGGGTTTCCCGAAGGGCCGCACGACGATCCTTCACCCCGGCGAGGACCTCGCACGCCGCGTGCGCGAGGCCCGCTACGGCCGCGAGCTGTGGGCGCTGTTCGCGCTGCTCGCGCTGGCGCTGCTCGTCGCCGAGAGCGTCATCGCCCGCTGGGGCATGCCCGGCCTGCCCGCCGCGCCGCAGCGCTAGGGGCGCGCGCCAGCGCGCCGTGGACCGGCGCCGGCCGCCTCGGGTAAGGTTCCCGGTCGCGATGCCCCTCCGGGCGTCGCCGTGCGGGCCGCGAGGTCCCGCGGCGGCCCCGAGGGCCCCGCGCACCTGGAGCCGCGACCGCCCCGGAACGATCCGTGGCGGCTTTTCGTGCTTGGAGAGCGCCCGACGTGACCACGACCGACGTCTACCTGACCGACGAGCTGGCCGAGCGGCTGGCCGCGTTCGCCGACCGCAGCCCCGAGGCGCTCGACCTGCTCGCGACGCTCAAGGACGGCTGGGGCCGCGCCGACGCCGCCGGCAAGCGCCCGCGCGTCGCGGTGCGCGGCCTCACGGGTTCGGCGCGCGCGTGGCTCGCGGCGTGGCTGCAGCGGCGCACCGGGCGACCGCTCCTCTACGTCGTGCCGCACGGCGAGTCGTTCGAGGCCGCGCGCGATGACGTCGAGTACTTCCGCGGCCGCGGCGCCACGTTCGCCTTCCCCGAACCCGACGCGCTGCCCTACGACCCGTCGTCGCCGCACCCGACGATCACCGCCGAGCGGCTCGAGGCCCTCGGGCGGCTCGCGGCCGGCGAGGCCGGCGTCGTCGTGGCGACCGTGCGCGGCGTGCTCCAGCGCGTGCCGCGCCCGGAGAAACTCGCCCGCGCGGTCCTGCGGCTCCGCGTCGGCGAGGACGCCGACCCGCGTGCGCTGGTCGAGCGGCTGGTGTTCCTCGGCTACGAGCGGCTGCCCGAGGTCGAGTCGGTGGGCACGTTCGCGCGCCGCGGCGGCATCCTCGACGTCTACCCGGTCGGCCACGCGGATCCGCTGCGCGTCGAGTTCGACGGCGACACGATTGTCTCGCTGCGCCGCTTCGACGCCGGCACGCAGCGCTCGCTCGAGAAGCTGCCCGAATCTCTCGTGCTGCCGCGCTACGAGATCGTCGTGGACCCGGCCGAGGCGGAGTCCATCGCGCAGCGACTGCGCGACGCCGGAGACCCGGCCGCGAAGGGCGGCGCGAACCTGTTCCACGAGGGCATGGAGCGCTTCGCGGGCTACTACGACGGCGCGCTCGCCTCGCTGCTCGACTACCTGCCCGGGGACGCGCTCGTGATTGTGGACGACCCGGGCGCGCTCGCGGAGCGTGCCGCGGAGCTCTCCGAGGGCGTGCGGCGCGGCTTCGAGGAGGCCCGCCGCGAGTACCCGCTCGTCTCGCCGCCGGAGCAGCTGTTCCTGCCGGCGGAGGCGTGGGAGACGATGCTCGATCGGCGCCGCGGCGCCGATTGGATGGGCGCGGTCGCGGAAGCCGGCGAAGGCGAGCGCTACGCGCACCGCGTCTTTCTCGAGTGCCAGCCCGCCGAGCCGCAGCAGCGCTCCCTGGAGCGGCTCAAGAACCACCTCGCCGAGCTCAACGCGAACGCCATCGAGCCGGTGATCCTGTGCGACAACGCCGGCCAACGCGACCGGCTCTGGGAGATGCTCGGCGACGAGGGCGTGACGCTCGGCGTCGGCCTGGTCTCGGCGGGCTTCACGCTGAAGAGCGCGGGGCTCGCGCTGCTCACCGACCACGAGATCTTCGCGCGCTACCGGCGCCGCCGGCGCCGCATGCGGCGCACGGGCGGGCTGTCGGTCGCCGAGCTGTCGGCCCTCAAGCCCGGCGACTTCGTCGTGCACGAGGACCACGGGGTCGGCGTCTACCGCGGGATGAAGCGGCTCACGCTCGGCGGCCAGGAGACCGACTGCCTCGAGCTGTCCTACGCCGAGAAGGACGTGCTCTACGTGCCGGTGCACATGCTCTCGCTCGTCTCGCGCTACGCGGCGGGCGACGGCGCGCGGCCGGGACTCCACCGCCTGGGCTCGGCGCAGTGGCAGAAGACGAAGGCGCGGGCGAAGAAGGCCATCCAGGACATGGCCGACGACCTGCTCAAGGCCTACGCGGCGCGCCGCGCCCTGCCCGGATTCGCGTTCAAGCCCGACTCGGTCTGGCAGCGCGAGCTCGAGGCGTCCTTCCCCTACGACGAGACGCCCGACCAGCTCCGGGCCATCGATGACGTGCGCGGCGACATGGAGAGCGCCTCGCCGATGGACCGCCTGATCTGCGGCGACGTCGGCTACGGCAAGACCGAGGTCGCGATCCGCGCCGCGTTCAAGGCCGTGCAGGACGGCAAGCAGGTCGCCGTGCTCGTGCCGACGACGATCCTCGCGCAGCAGCACGGCGTGACGTTCCGCGAGCGGCTCGCCGACTTCCCGGTCAAGATCGAGGTGCTCTCGCGCTTCCGTACGGCGAAGGAGGCGAAGGACGTCGTGGCGCGCCTCGCGCGCAGGGACGTGGACGTCGTGATCGGCACGCACCGGCTGCTGAGCAGGGACGTGCGCTTCGGCGAGCTCGGCCTGGTCGTGATCGACGAGGAGCACCGCTTCGGCGTCGCGCAGAAGGAGAAGATCCGCCAGCTCACGCGCACCGTGGACGTGCTGGCCCTCACCGCGACGCCCATTCCGAGGACCCTCAACCTGTCGCTGGCCGGGGCGCGCGACATGAGCGTCATCGAGACGCCGCCGCAGAACCGCCTGCCCGTGCACACCGAGGTGCTCGAGTTCGACCCCGAGGTCGTCACCGACGCCATCCTGCGCGAGATCGACCGCGGCGGGCAGGTGTTCTACGTGCACAACCGCGTCGAGACGATCTACAACGCCGCCACCCTCGTGCAGCAGCTCGTGCCGCAGGTGACCGTCGGCGTCGCGCACGGCCAGATGGGCGAGCGCGAGCTCGAGCACGTCATGATGGACTTCACGGAAGGCCGCCTCGACGTGCTCGTCTCGACGATGATCATCGAGAGCGGCCTCGACATCCCCAGCGTGAACACGCTGATCGTGGACCGTGCGGACACGCTGGGGCTCGCGCAGCTCTACCAGCTCCGCGGCCGCGTGGGCCGTTCGAGCCACCGCGCGCACGCCTACCTCATGGTGCCGAGCCGCCGCGTGCTGACCGAGGACGCGGAGAAGCGCCTGCGCGTGATCGAGGAGTTCGACGAGCTGGGCGTGGGCTTCAAGGTCGCGCTCAAAGACATGGAGATCCGCGGCGCCGGCAACCTGCTCGGCCCCGAGCAGCACGGCCACATCCTCGGGCTCGGCTTCGACCTGTACGTGAAGCTGCTCGAGGAGGCGGTCGCGGAGCTCAAGGGCGAGGTCGAATCGCTGCGTCCCGAGCCGCGCCTGCTCACGGACTGGAGCGCCTACCTGCCCGACGAGTACGTGCCCGACGAGCACGAGAAGCTGGCGCTCTACCGCCGCCTCGCCGAGACGAAGACCGAGTCCGCGATCGACGACTTCACGCTCGAGCTGATGGATCGCTTCGGCCAGCTGCCGGCGCCCTCCGTCGCGCTGATCGAGCTGCGACGCCTGCGCGTTCTCGCGCGCGGGGCCGACGACGCCGCGGGCGTCGTCGAAAGCCTCAAGGTCATGCACGACGTCGCCGAGGTGACGCTCAAGCGGCCGCTGAAACCCGTCGAGATCGCCTCGGTCGTGGGCTCGCTCAACTTCCAGGTCGAGTTCTTCAGCGGCCGCGAGTTCGGCCTGCGCCTCCGGGGCGCCGACCTCGTGCTGCTGAACCGCGCCCGCGAGCTGCTCGTGGCGCTGAACCGCGCGGCCGCCCTCGCCCCGGCGGGCGCGCCCGCGCAGGCCTGATCGCCGTGCGCGCCCCGCGGCTTCGCGCCGCCGTGCTCGCGTTCGCGCTGGCGGCCGCCGCGGGCTGCGGGGGCGACCGCGCGGCCGAGGCCCCGCACGACGCCACCCCGGGCGGGTCGCCGGTCGGCGTGCCCGAGGGCGCCGTGGCGCGCCGCTGCACGCGCGTCGTGGACGGCGACACCGTGATCCTCGACGGGGGCGAGCGGCTGCGCCTGATCGGCGTGGACACGCCCGAGCTGCACCGGCCGGGCACGCCGGTCCAGTACTTCGCAAGATCAGCGAAGGCGTTCACGCGCGGTTTGGTCGAGCGCCGGCGCGTGCGGCTCGCCTACGACCAGACGCGCAGGGACCGCTACGGGCGCACGCTTGGCTACCTCTTCCTCGACGACGGCACGTTCGTGAACCTCGAGATCGTGAAGCAGGGCTACGGTTTCGCGTACACGCGGTTCCCGTTCCGCTACATGAGCGAGTTCCGCGCCGCCGAGCGCTCGGCCCGCGAGCGCCGCGCCGGGCTGTGGGCGCACCCCGACTCGATCCGCGTGCCCGTGGGCCCGCCAGCCTGAGGCTCCTGCGACGGTGACCCGGGGCCGCCGCCCCGCGTAGGATGCGCGCCATGACCGGGAGCGCACCCTTCGACTTCGCGAGCGCCCGCGACGTATCGCTCCTCGACGAGACCTCGCTCTGGTCGTCGCTCGCGGGCCAGCTGCTGCTCGAGCACGTGCCGCTCGCCGGCGTGCGCCGCGCGCTCGACCTGGGCTGCGGCCCCGGCTTCCCGCTGGTCGAGCTGGCCGAGCGGCTCGGGCCCGGCGCGCTCGTGGTCGGCGCCGACCCGTGGGAGACGGCGCTCGCCCGCGCGGCGGCCAAGCTCGCGCGCTGGGGCGCGCCGGGCGCGTGCGTGCGCGCCGACGGCGCGGCGCTGCCGCTGCGCACGGGCGCGCTCGACCTGGTGGTCTCGAACCTCGGGGTGAACAACTTCGCCGACCCGGCGGCGGCGTTCCGCGAATGCCGCCGCGTGCTGCGCCCGGGCGGCTCGCTCGTGCTCTCGACCAACCTCGTCGGGCACATGCGCGAGCTCTACGAGGTCTTCGAGCGCGTGCTGGCCGAAGCCGCCGACGCGGTGGCGCTCGAGCGCCTGCGCGCCCACGTCGCCCATCGCGCCACGGTGAGCGCGCTGCGCGGATCGCTCGAGGCCGCGGGCCTGCACGTCACGGCGGTGCGGGAGCGCGAGGTCCCGATGCGCTTCGCCGGCGCAACCGCGCTGCTCTCGCACCACTTCATCCGCCTCGGCTTCCGGCCGGCGTGGGAGGAGGTCGCGGGCGAAGCGGGACTCGCGCCGCTCGCCGCGGCGCTCGACCGCGCGGCGGGCGGCGGGCCGATCACGCTCACCGTGCCGCTCGCGGTGGTCGCGGCGGAGCTGCCCGCGTGAGGCGCACGCTCCTGCTCCTCCTCGCGCTCGCGCTCGCGCCGGCGCCCGCGCGGGCCTGGGCGCCGGCCGACTCCGCCGACGCAGCGGCCCGGCTCACCCGGCGCGACGCGGAGTTCGCGCTCGCCGCCGGCGCGGCGACCGGAATCGTCGCGTTCGAGGACCGGCACGGCTCGCTGCGTTTCTCCTCCGAGCGCTCGCGCTTCGCGCTCGACCTCGCCGCCGACGCGCGCCGCCTCGGCGACCCGATCTACGTCGGGCCGGCGCTGATCGCCACGGACGCGCTCGCGCGGCTCTCGCACCACGGCGCCGTCGCGGCCGCGAGCGAGCGGATCGGTTTCTCGATGGTCGCGGCGGGCGCGGTGTCGCTGGCGATCAAGAGCGCCGTCGGCCGCTGGCGCCCCATCGAGTCGCCCGGCGACCCGTGGCACTTCACGCCGCTCACGCTCCACGACAGCTTCCCGTCGGGCCACGCCACCGTCGCGTTCTCGTTCGTGTCGGCGCTCGACGCCGAGACCTCGACGCCGTGGGTGCCCGCGATCGGCTACCCGGCGGCCGCGCTCACCGCCTGGTCGCGCGTGCGCGACCGCCGCCACTGGCCGAGCGACGTCGTCGCCGGCGCGGCGATCGGCACCTGGGTCGCGCGCCGCGCGGACCTCGTCGCACAGAGGCACTGGCCGCGCGGCCTGCTCGTGGCGATGTGGCCCGCCCGCGGCGGGGCCGGGCTCGAGATCATCGAACGCTGGTGAGACGCCCCGCTCAGTCCTCCGGCCGTTCGCCCGCGGGCGCCATCTTGACGAGGCGCGGCCGGAACGTCGCGAGCGGCTCCACGAGGTCGGCCTGCGCGCGCATGACCTCGGCGGCTTCCTCGTAGGCACCGGCAACTCGTCGAGCTCGGGAGACGCCCGCCACGCGCCCCGGATTCGTGAGCCAATCAGTCAGAGTGGCGCAGTGAATATCCCCCTGCGAACGCATTGCCATGTTCCGTTGATAGAACCTAAGGTCAGCGCGGAATTTTCTCATTGCGAACGTTTGGCCTCTCCGCCTAGCTTTTCGCATCGGCCGCACTCCCTCCCAACCCCAGTCGCGAGGTGATCCCATGCGTTCGACCGCCTTGAACCCCAGGACGCCCCTTCGGATCTCGCTCACACTCCTCGCCGCGCTCCTGCTCTTCGCCTCCCGCCCCGCCGCCGCCCAAGAGGTGGAGACGTCGAGTTACTGGCTCGATCCGCTCTTCCCCACGGGGGACTACCCCTCGCTCGCTCGTGGTCCCAGCGGCACGGTGTACCTGGGCTACGCCTACCTGTCGCCGTCCGCCCCGGCGGAGTTTCGCATCGCCTATCGCGACGCGGGAGCCTGCACGTGGCAGTCCACGACGCTGGATCCGAACGGTGCAGGCTTCAGATCCGCCATGGCCACGGACGCTCAGGGCCGGCTGCACGTGGTCTATCTCAGTGGGCCCTACGGAAGCCGTGAACTGCAATACCGCCGGATAGTGAAGAGTTACGGAAGCCTGTCGGTCGAATCCAGTGCGGATCTCGGTCCGGCTGACGGGGCCCCCGTATCCATCGCGGTTGACGCAGGCGGGCACGCGCACGTGTCGTACTCGTCCGGCTCGATCCTGCGCTACGCCACCGATGCCACGGGGCAGTGGGAGGGCGCATCGTATGCGGAGGGTGGATACCCCGAGGGCAAGTATGGCAACGCCATCGCGATGGACAGCCAGGGCAATGCACACATCGCCTATACCGTGGGAGAGCTCGGAAGCCTGAACCTGGCGTACGTTCAGTGGACGGGGACCTCCTGGTCGCCCGACCCCATCCCCATGTCGAGTGGTGGCCGGGGATGCGCGATCGCGATCGGCGCCGACGATCTCCCGCGCATTTCTTTCGAGGGCAGGACGGGAGCGGCCTACGACGAACTCCGCTACGCCGAGCGAACCCCAAGCCAGTGGGTCGTGACGCCCATCGGGACTGTTGCCGCGGCCTACAGCACGGCGCTGGTGCTCGGGGCCGGGGACGAACCCCGCATCGCGACGTGGGTGTTGGACGATCAGACGGCCGCTTTGTTCTACGTCTATCGACAGGACGGGATCTGGCATGTCGTCGCGCCCGGAGCTGCCCCGCCGACCTCCGGCGGCGCCGACCCGATCTCGATGGCGCAGAATCTGTCCGGCTACGGCCTCTTCGCGATCAGCGACCAGACAGGAACCCTCCGCGTCTTCGAGGAGACACCCGGCCAGGGCGACGGCACGCCCCCGGCGGCCGTGGGGGACCTGAACGTCCAGGTCGGTAAGACGACCGCCGCCGTCTACTGGACGGCCACGGGCGACGACGGCACGTCCGGAACCGCGAGCAACTACGACCTCCGGTACTCGTCGCTCCCGATCAGCGATGGGAACTTCTACCAGGCGACGCGGATTGCCACCGACTGCCCGGCGCCCGCCGGCTACAGCGACTGTGCCACCGCGACCGGGCTGTACAAGTGCTCGCCCTACTACTTCGCGCTCCGCGTGCGCGACAATGCCGGGAATTGGTCCCCCCTCAGCAACGTCGCCTATGGTGTGACCCACTGCAGCGGCTGGGAGACGTTCTGTAATGCCGGCTTCCGGGCCCGGGGCGTGACGCCGGAAGGAATCCAGGGCGGACTCGATCTCCGGCTGGCTTCGGCGAACCCCGCGCGCAGCTGGGCGACCGTCAACTTCGCGATTCCCGCCGGAGCAGTCGGCGAGCATGTCGAGCTGGCCATTCTCGACGTGGCGGGACGGACCGTACGAACGCTGGTGTCGGGGGCGGCCGAACCGGGACGCCACGAGGAGAGTTGGGACCTGCGGGGCGACGACGGCCAGCGAGCCGCACCCGGCATCTACTTCGCCAGTCTGTCCCTGCAGGATCGTCGTCTGACCCGCGTGATCGTCGTCACCCGCTGAGCACCCGTACGGGCTCTCGCGCCCGCGCCTGGCTGCCGAACTCCGGGCGCGCGATTGGACTGGGCGGGACGAATGGCCGCAACGCCCCGCTCAGTCCTCCGGCCGTTCGCCCGCGGGCGCCATCTTGACGAGGCGCGGCCGGAACGTCGCGAGCGGCTCCACGAGGTCGGCCTGCGCGCGCATGACCTCGGCGATGTCCTTGTAGACCATCGGCACCTCGTCCAGACCCGCCGACATCAGCGCCACCTGGCGCTCTCGCAGCACCGGCAGCACCTCGTCCCAGCGGAACGTCTTCTTCGCCGCCGTGCGGCTCATCACGCGGCCCGCGCCGTGCGCGGCCGAGTTCATGGACTCCGCGTTGCCCAGACCGCGCACGACGTAGGTCGGCGTCGCCATCGAGCCCGGGATGATCCCGAGCACGCCGGCTCCGGCCGGCGTCGCGCCCTTGCGGTGCACGATCAACTCCTCGCCGCCGTGCGTCTCCTTCCAGGCGAAGTTGTGATGGTTCTCGTGCGCCCACAGCACGTGCGCGCCGAGCCGAGCGACGAGGTGGCGATGAATCAGCGCGTGGTTCGCGGCCGCGTAGAGCCCCATGAGCTGCATCGCGTGCCAGTACTCCTGCCCGGCGGGAGAGCGCAGCGAGAGCCACGCGAGGTGCTTGAGGTGCGGCGGCAGCTCGGGGTGCGCCTTCATCGCGAGCCGGCTGTAGTGGGCCGCGACCTCGGCGCCCGTGCCGCGACTGCCGCTGTGCGAGAGCAGCGCGAGGTAGCGGCCGGGCTCGAGCCCCAGCTCCGCCCGGTCGATCCGGAACACGCCGAACTCGACGAAGTGGTTCCCGCTGCCGCTCGAGCCGAGCTGCGCCCAGGCCTTGTCCTTGAGCCGCGTCGTGACCGGCGAGACCTTCCAGTCCTCGTCGAGCACCTCGTGCGTGCGGCGCGCCTTGAACTGGGAGCCGATCCCGAAGCGTGTCTCCTGGTTGATCGCCTCGCGCAGCGGGTGCGCGTCGCCCTCGAGCAGATCGAGCGGCAGGTCGAGCACGCTCATCCTGACGCGGCATGCGATGTCCACGCCGACCGCGTACGGGATCACCGCGTCGCGCACGCCGATCACGCCGCCGATCGGCAGCCCGTAGCCGACGTGCGCGTCGGGCATGAGCGCCCCGCGCACCGTCACCGGCAGGCTGCACGCGTTGACGAGCTGCTGGACCGCGTCGGCTTCGAGCCCTTCGCCCCACTGCCGCCAGGGGGCGGTGGCGCCTCCACTCTGCTTCTCGCTCATGGCGCCTCCTTCGCCGGCCGGTCGCGGCGCGAAACCTCCACACGCCAGGCCGGGCCGGCTTCGTGGGTGAAGCGTACGTCCGCGGGCAGGAACGCGCCGATCACCGCGGCGACGGTCCGCGCGTGCGCGCTCGGCTCCAGCGTCCGGAACGCCCCGCCGGCCGCCAGCGCCAGCGGCGCCAGGAGTTGGTCGGCGAGGTGCCGCCCGACGGGCACCTCGGCGTCGAGGAACTCGCGCACCTCGGCCACGACCGTCTTCGCGACCTCCTCCGCCGGCAGCCCGCGGCGGCCGAAGCCCGTGAAGACCTCGAGGCCCGAGTCGGTCTCGACGGTCACGACCAGCGCGTTGCCCGGCCCGGCAGGGTCCGGGACCGATTCCACGGTGAGAGCCGCGGGCTCGAGGCCGAGCTGCTCCGCGACCACCTCGCACTCGGTGCGCGCGATGCGGTCGGGGAGCTGTGACACGACGCCCGTCGCGAGGATCGTGCGCACGCGCCCCCGCTCGAGGAGCTCGAGCGGCGCCGGCGTGCCCGCGGGCTCGACGCCCACGCGCACGCGGCCGCCGCCCGCGGGAAGGAAGCCGTGCCGCTCGAGGACGGGTGAGAGCCGCGCGCCCAGGTGTTCGAGGCGGGGCGCGAGCGAGCGGGCGAGGAACTCGAACGGCGGCGCGGCCGGGTTGTGCGTCCCGCCCTCGACCGCGACTTCGCTGGGCCCCGGCGCGAAGAGGAGCGCGGGCAGGATCGCCTGCAGCACGAGCGTCGTACTGCCGGCCGTGCCGACGGCGAACGCGTAGGTGTCGGGGCGCACCCGGCCGGGGACGAACGTGACGGTCCCGCTGCCGAGGGCGTCCCCGGAGACGCGCGCCCCGCTCACGGCCTGCGCGGCTCGCACCGCAGTCAGGTGCTGGCGCAGCAGGCCGGGACGCTCGCGACTCGCGCGCACGTTCACGATCCGGAACGCCTGGCCCGTGGCGAGCGAGAGCGCGAGCGCGGTGCGCAGCACCTGCCCGCCTCCTTCGCCCTGCGCGCCATCGATCTCGATCACGACCGGCTCCTTCGAAGGATCCCGGCGGAGCGGTGCCGACGCACGTGAGTTCCGGACGCCCTCCGCTCGGGCCCGCCCAGGCATTCTAGGTCCTCGCCCGCTTCGACCTCGACTGGGAGCGCGCGCGGCCGGCGCGGTGGACATCCTCGTGCCCGCGCCCGACTACGAGCGCGCGGTCGCCGTCCTCAAGGCCCCGGCGCCCGCTCCGCCGGTCACCCCAGCAGCTTCGCCAGCGTGAAGGCCGCGGCGGCGGCGAGGCCGCCGACGAGCGTGGTCTGAAGCGCGCTGCGGAGCGGCTTCGCGCCGGTGAAGTGGCCCTTCACCCAGCCGAAGACGAGCAGGGCGACGAGCGTGAAGACGACCGAGACGCCGAGCGCCCGGTGCGCCTCGTGCGTGAAGAAATAAGGCGCCAACGGCACCATGCCGCCCGCCATGTACGCGAACGCGATCGTGAGCGCGCTCGCGAGCGCGCGCTTCGGGTCCGGCTCCTCGAGGCCCAGCTCGAAGCGCATCATGAAATCCACCCACGCCTTCGGGTTCGCCTCCATGGCGGTCACGATCGGCGCGATGGCGTCCTCGGGCACGCCGTAGCCGCGGAAGACCTCGCGCACCTCCTCGCGCTCGGCTTCGGTCTTCTCGACGATCTCCGCCTCCTCGCGGCGCCGCTCGCTCGCGTAGTGCTCGGCGTCGCTGCGCGCGGCGAGGTAGCCGCCGAGCCCCATCGCGATCGAGCCGGCGGCGA
>CAZPVG010000022.1:49298-58006 GCA_964589945.1 uncultured bacterium | reverse complement strand
GCCCGCGCTCGATCTTCCGGGGCGCCCGCCCTCCTACCGCCGCCCCGCGATCAGGTCCTTCACGGCCGTGCGCACCGCCAGGCGGATCTCGCTCGGGACGGCCTGCTTGCCGTAGTCGCGGCAGGCGCCGAGCACCTCGCGCAGCGACTCGCACGCGCCGCCGCACGCGGGGCACGAAGCGACGTGCTCCTCCATGTGCGCGCACACGTTCGGCGACAGCTCGCCCTCGAGGTAGCGGCTCAGCATGCGGGCGGTGTCGGGGCACTGCGGGAGCGGCGCGGGCGCGTCGCCGCCCTTGACGAACGGCGCGAGCGTCTCGCGCAGCGAAAGCCGCGCGCGGTGCAGGCGGCTCTTCACGGCGCGCTCGCCGATGCCGAGGATCCTCGCCACCTCGGCGGCGGGCAGCCCTTCGACGTCGCGCAGCACGATCACCTCGCGGTGCGCGTGCGGCAGCGCGGCGATGGCGTTCTCGAGTGCCTCGCCGAGCTGGCGGCGCTCGAGCGTGCGGTGCGGCTCGGCCTCGTGCGCGGGCTGCTCGAGCAGCCCCGGCGGCGCCTCCTCGAGCGGCGACTGGCGGGCCATGCGCTTCTTGCGCCGGCCGCAGGCGCGGCGCGCGACCGTGTAGGTCCAGGTCGAGAGCGAGGAGTCGCCGCGGAAGGTGTGCAGCGTGCGCAGCAGCGTCGCCATGACGTCCTGCGCCAGGTCCTCGGCCTCGTGCGGGTCGCGGCAGAAGCCGCGGCTGAAGCGCAGCGCGGGCTCGCTCGCGGCGCGGACCAGCTCGTTCAGCGCCTTCCGGTCGCCCTTGCGGGCGGCGGCGACCAGCTTCGCCTCGGCGGCGCGCTCGGCCGCCCGGGCGCCGGCCGGCACGGCGCGGCCGTTGGTCTTCTTCGGCGGCTCGGGACCGAAAAACTTCTTCGCCATGCGTCGGACTCTCTCTGGGAAGGGGTTCGCGGCGGTTCCGTCCGGGCGAACACCCCTGAAACGTCTGGAACTCGGCCGCTTCCGCGCCGCGCGGGCCCCCGGACCGGGTGCCTGAATCCTCCCGGGGGGTCGGGGCTCCCACGGGCACCATGTCCCTTGAAAATCCCCTGCCGCACCAGCCGGCCGCGCGAGCGGCCGCGACGTTATCACAGGCCGCCGTTCTCGCCTTCTGCCTGCTCCTTCCCGCCCTGCCGGGCCGCGCCGCGGCCGGGGGCTGGAACGTCGAGCGCGTGCTCGACGCCGTCCGGACGAACGACCCCGGCGTCCGCGCTGCCCGCGCCGGCGGCGCCGCCGGCCGCGCCCAGGCCGCCCAGACCTGGGCGATGCTCTCGCCCCGCCTCACGGCCTCGGCGGGCTTCACCCGCACCGACGACCCGGCCGTGCTGTTCTCGCAGAAGCTCTGGCAGGGACGCTTCACGATGGCCGACTTCGCCATCGACCGGCTGAACCAGCCCGACCCGCAGAGCGCGATGCAGTGGAGCCTGACGGTGGACCAGCCGCTCTGGAACGGCGGCCGCGAGCTGACCGTGCCCGGGCTCGCGGCGCAGTATGGCCGAGCCGCCACCGACATGGAGCGCGCGAACGTCGCCGACCGGCTGCTCGCCGCGGCCCAGGCGTTCGGCGACGCCCTGCGGGCCCGCGCCGGCTCGCACGCCGCGCAGCTCGGCCTCGAGGCCGCCCGGTCCATGCGCGAGTCGGCGGTCGCGCGCTTCCAGATGGGCCAGGTGCCCGAGCTGGACACGCTGCGCGCGACGGCCCGCCTCGGCGAGGCGCGCGTGCAGGCGCTGCAGGCGCGGCGCGGCCTCGCGGTCGCGATCGATCATCTCTCGCGGCTGGTCGGCGCACCCGTGGCCGCCGAGGACCTCGAGGAGACGACCGCGTTCGCGCCCGTTCCCGAGCGCGCCGAGACGGCGCGCGGCGAGCTGGCCGCGATGCGCGAGAGCGCGAAGGCCGCCTCGACCGAGTCGTGGACCGCGGCGCTGCGGCTGCTGCCCTCGATCAACTCGCGCTTCGCCGTGTCGCAGTACAGGCCCTGGGACGGCGACTCGTACGAGCGGCGCTGGATGGTGGCCGTGATGGCCGATCTGCCGCTGTTCGACGGCGGCCAGCGCTGGAACGAGGCGCGCGCCGCGCGCGCAAAGGCCGAGGAGGCCCGCGCGAAGGCGCAGGCGCTCGAGCGCGACATGGCCACGGGCCTCGCCGCCGCGCGCGCCGAGGACGCCGTCGCCGCCGAGCGGCTGGACGCCGCGCGCGCCGGGCTGGCCGCCGCCGAGGAGGCCCTGCGGCTCGCGTCCCTGCGCTACCGCGCGGGGCTGCTCCCGATCACCGAACTTCTGGGCGCCGACGCGGAAGCGTCCGGGGCCCGTGCGGCCGAGGCCGACGCCTCGACCGCCGTCCTGCTGGCCCACTACCGCCTCCTCCACGCCCAGGGAGACCTGAAATGAAGAAGCTGCTCATCCCTTCGGTCCTCGCGCTCGCCGTGCTCGCCGCCGGCTGCGCCGGGGGCCGTCACGAGAACGCGTCGTCCGGCGCCGGTCCTGCCGTTTCCGTCTCCGTGCTGCATCCCGCGGCCGACGCCGGCGACGCCCTCGTGCTTCCCGCCCGCGTGACCGCGCGCGAGGAGGTCACGCTCACCGCCCGGCTCGCCGCGCGTCTCACCTCGCTGCCGCTGCGCGAGGGCGACCGCTTCGCCGCCGGCCAGGTGCTGGCTTCGTTCGACGCGCCCGAGACGCGGGCCGCGCTCGAGGGCGCGAAGGCCGGCCTCGCCGCCGCGACCGGCGCGCGCGACCTCGCGAGGAAGCAGGAGCAGCGCATGGACTCGCTCTACGCCCAGCGCGTCGCCGCGCTGCGCGAGCTCGAGGGCGCGCAGGCCGAGCGCCGCGCGGCCGAGGCCGCGTGGGCGCAGGCGCGCGCGCAGGTGGACGGCTTCGAGAGCGGCGTGCAGCTGACCGCCCCGTTCGCGGGCGTGGTCGTGCGCCGTCACGCGGACCCGGGCGCCACCGTCGGCCCCGGCCAGCCGCTGCTCGACATCCGCTCGAGCCAGGTCGGCGAGATCGCCGTGAGCGTGCCCGAGTCCGAGCTGCCGCGGCTCGATTCCGGCCGGATCGACTTCCAGGTGGGCGACGGCGCGTGGCGGCCCGCGCGGCTCGTGCGCGTGGACGGCATGACCGATTACGCGACGCGCACCCGCGTGGCGCGCGTGGCGCCCGCCGGCGCCGCGACGCTCGAAGCCGGCGCGTTCGCGCGCGTGCGACTCTCGCCCGCCCGCGACTCGAAGGGCGCCGCGGCGGCGGCGGCCGTGACCGGCCCGCTGCGCGTGCCCGTGGCCTCGCTCGTCCGCCGGGGCGGCCTGACCGGCGTCTACGTCGTCGAGGACGGCGTCGCGCGCCTGCGCTGGCTCCGCGTCGGCCGCGAGGGCGGCGGCGCCATCGAGGTGCTGGCCGGCCTCGGCGCGTCGGACGCGGTCATCGCCGATCCCGCGGGCCTCTCGGACGGCCGCGCCGTGACGGTCGGGTCGACGGCGGTGAAGTCGTGAGCCGTCTGCACAAGGTCGGGTTCGCGGGGCGGATCGCCGAGACCTTCCTGCACTCGAAGCTCACCCCGCTCACGATCTTCGCCTCGATCCTGCTCGGCCTTCTCGCCACGGTGACGCTGCCGCGCGAAGAGGAGCCGCAGATCAAGGTGCCGATGGTGGACATCAACGTCGCGTGGCCGGGCACGCCGTCGGAGCAGGTCGAGCGCCAGCTCACGACGCCGGTCGAGCGGCAGCTCTGGCAGATCCCCGACCTCGAGTACCTCTACTCGATCTCGCGCGACGACGGCGCGGCGCTGATCCTGCGCTTCAAGGTCGGCTTCGATCCCGACCAGGCGCTGACCCGCGTGCGCACGCGGCTCGACGAGGCGAAGGCCCTGCTTCCCCCGGGGGCTTTCGTCGCGGGCGTCTCGCCGCGCGCCATCGACGACGTGCCGGTGCTCGCGCTCTCGCTTGCGAGCCGCGACTCGGCGATGGACCAGAGCGACGTGCGTCGCGTCGCGGCCGAGCTGGCCTCCGAGCTGCGCAAGACGCCCGGCGTCGCGCGCGTGCGGCTGCTGGGCGGCGAGCCGCGCACGGTGACCGTGGCCCCCGACCCGGCGCGCATGGCTGCGGCCGGTGTCAACGTCGAGATGCTCACCCGCAGCCTCGAGGGCGCGGGACTCTCGCTGCCGGCGGGCGACTTCACCGGCGGCGACGTGCGGCACGAGCTGCGCGCCGAGTCGCCGCTGCGAAGTGCCGACGAGCTGCGGGCGCTGCTCGTGCCCACGTCCTCGGGCCGGCCCGTGCGGCTCTCCGAGGTCGCCACCGTCACCGACGGGCCCGGCGAGATCACGAACTACGTCTTCCTCGGCGACCACGAGCACGGCCTGCGGCCGGCGGTCACCGTCGAGGTCGCCAAGCGCCCCGGCATCAACGCCACCGACCTCGTCCACGTCCTGCACGGGCGCGTCGCGGAGCTGAAGCCCGCGCTGCTCAGCGGCATCGACGTCACGACGACGCGCGACTACGGCGAGACGGCCAAGCACAAATCCGACGACCTCATGTTCCACCTGCTGCTCGCGACGCTTTCGGTGATCGTGCTGATCGCGTTCGCGCTCGGCCGGCGCGAGGCGGTCGTCGTCGCGATCGCGATCCCGGTGACGCTCGCGCTGACCCTGTTCCTCTACCGGTTCCTCGGCTACACGCTGAACCGCGTCACGCTCTTCGCGCTCATCTTCTCGATCGGCATCCTGGTGGACGACGCGATCGTCGTCGTCGAGAACATCACGCGCCACTTCGCCATGAAGGACTCGCGCGACACCGATACGCGCGTGGTCGAGGCCGTGGACGAGGTCGGCAACCCGACCGTGCTCGCCACCGTCGCCGTCATCGCGGCCATCCTGCCGCTGGCGTTCGTCGGCGGCCTGATGGGCCCGTACATGAAGCCCATCCCGATCGGCGCCTCGCTCGCGATGCTGTTCTCGCTCGCCGTGGCGTTCATGGTCTCGCCGTGGGCGGCGCGCCGCGTGCTCAGGACCAAGGGCGTGCACACCCACGAGCCGAAGGAGTCGAAGCTCGACCAGGGCTACCGCCGGTTCATGGCGCGCCTGATCGACCAGCCCAGGCAGCGCTGGATCTTCTTCGGCGGCCTCGCCGGCCTGCTGGTCCTGGCAATGGGGCTCTTCGCGGTGCGGCTCGTGACCGTGAAGATGCTGCCGTTCGACAACAAGAGCGAGTTCGAGGTGCTCGTGGACATGCCCCCGGGCACGCCCCTCGAGCGCACGCTGGCGGTCGCGACGAACATGGCCGACGAGATCGCGAAGCGTCCCGAGGTCGAGGACTGGGTGATCTACGACGGCCTGGGCTCGCCGCTCACGTTCAACGGTCTCGTGCGCCACTACGACTACCGGACCGACCCGCGCTTCGCCTCGGTGCAGGTGAACCTGGTCCACGCGAACAAGCGCCACAAGCAGAGCCACGCGATCGCGCGCGAGGTACGGCCGCAGCTGGAGAGAATCGCGGCCGCCGCCGGCGCGCGCGTCAAGGTCGTCGAGGTGCCGCCGGGACCGCCCGTGCTCTCGACGCTCGTGGCTGAAGTTTACGGCCCCGACCTCGAGCAGCAGCGCGAGTACGCGAGGAAGCTCTACGGCGTCTTCAACGACACGCCGGGCGTCGTGGACACGGACCTCCTGCTGACCGAGAACCAGCCGCGCACGCGGCTCGTGGTGGACCGCGATCGGGCGACGCTCGCCGGCGTCGCGCCCGCGCAGGCCGCGGCCGCCACGATGACTCTTTACGGCGGGCAGGAGGCAGGCGTTCTGCGCGCCCCCGACGAGGCCGAGCCCGTGCCGATCGAAGTGCGCCTCGCCCCCGCCGACCGCGCGGACCTCTCGGCCATGGGCGCGTTGCGCATGGGCACCGGGCGCGGCACGCCGCTCTCGGAACTCTCGCACGCGGTGCGCGACTCGGTCAGCCCCGAGATCATGCACAAGAACCTGCACCGCGTCGTCTACGTGCTCGGCGACGTCGCCGGCAAGGAGGAGTCGCCCGTCTACGCCATCGCGGCGCTGCGCCCGAAGGTGGACGCACTACCCGGCCCCGACGGCAGGCCGGTCCACCAGCTCAGCACGAAGATCCCGGACTCCGACGAGGGCTGGTCGGTGAAGTGGGACGGCGAGTGGCACATCACCTACGAGGTGTTCCGCGACATGGGCGGGGCGTTCGCGGTGGTGCTCGTGCTCATCTACGTACTGACGGTCGGCTGGTTCAAGAGCTTCACGACGCCGCTCGTCATCATGCTGCCGATCCCGCTCTCGCTCGTCGGCATCCTGCCGGCGCACGCGCTCGTCGGGGCGTTCTTCACCGCCACGAGCATGATCGGCTTCATCGCCGGCGCGGGCATCCAGGTCCGCAACTCGATCATCCTCGTGGACTTCATCGAGCTGCGCATGGCGCAGGGCCTGAGCTTGCGCGAGGCGTCCATCGACGCGGGCGTGATCCGGTTCCGCCCGATGGTGCTCACGGCCGCGGCCGTGATCGTGGGCGGCGCGGTGATCCTGTTCGACCCGATCTTCCAGGGCCTCGCCGTGGCCCTCATCGGCGGCGCGTTCGCGGCGCCGGTGCTGAGCCGCGCGGCGGTGCCGCTCCTCTACTACCTGCTCAAGCGCGGCCGCCCCGTGGCCGCGTCGACCGACACCGTGGCGGCGGGCGCCGTGCCCGCCGTGATCGCCCCGGACGCGGCCGCCCCCGCGCCCGAGCACGCGGAGGTGGGTGCCCGATGCTGAAGATGATCCTGATCTACGCCGACGCGTTCCGCCTGGAAGCGGTGCGCCAGACCCTCAAGGAGCTGAACGCCCCCGGCTACACCGTGCTGTCCATCGAGGAGGGCTCCGGCGCGACCGGCGTCCACTCGGGGGACCGCGTCCATCCCGGCGCGCTCGCGCTGGTGATGGTGATCGTGGACGAGACGAGGGCGGACGCGATGTTCGACGAGCTCGTGCGCCGGCGCGATGGCGTCGGTGACCACATGTCCAGGCTGTTCATGATGCCGGTGCTCCGGCAGGCCTGAAGAAAGGAAGAATCCAATCATGCGAGTCGAAGACGGAGTCCGGATGGTGGCGGGGGTCTTCATCCTCGCCTCGGTGGCGCTGGGCGTGTGGGTGAATCCGTGGTGGTTCGCGTTCACCGCGTTCGTGGGCCTGAACCTGCTGCAGAGCGCGTTCACGAAGTGGTGCCCGATGATCACGATCCTGAAGAAGGCGGGCCTGCAGGCCTGAGGACCGCTTCCGGGTCGGAAACGCCGGCGGCGCCCGGGACGACCAGGTCCCGGGCGCCCCCGTTTCCCCGGCTGTTGCGATCGACCACTCAGGGTGGGCACCGCCCCCTGCAGGGGCAACGGATGGGGGAATCCCCTTGAAAGGGGGCAATATAGTGGTCAAATTACCCCCTTGCCGCCAGCATTACCCCCTTTCCGGCGTCGGCTCCATGACGAATGCGGAGGGCAGCGAAGGAACACGGCATGAAGTCCCTGAACTCGACCTACCTGAGCGGTCTCCAATTCCCCGCCGACGATCTGGCAGCGATCCGTCAGCTGGGCGAGATGTCCGGCAAGCAGCAGCTCTGGGCCGCACAGTTGCCCGAGCAGCTCGAGGCACTGCGAAGCGTCGCCATGATCGAGTCGACGGAATCGTCGAATCGCATCGAAGGGGTCACGGCGCCCAGGGGTCGACTCCGTGACATCGTGCTCCAGCGCACGACCCCGCGGGACCGCGCGGAAGAGGAGATCGCGGGCTACCGCGACGTGCTTCAGCTCATCCACGAATCGCACGCGGACATGACGCCGACGGCGAACCTGCTGCTGCAGCTCCACCAGAGACTGTTCGCGTACCACCCGGCCGGTGGAGGGCGTTGGAAGAACGCGGACAACGAGATCGTCGAGCGTGACGCGAGTGGCCAGGTCGCCCGCGTTCGATTCCACCCGGTCGCAGCCCATCTCACTCCCGATGCCATGAGGCAGTTCGAGCGCGAACTGTCGGACGCCACGGAAAGGGGAGTCGAACCGCTTGTCGTCACTGGACTCGCGGTGCTCGATTTTCTGTGCATCCATCCCTTCCGGGACGGAAACGGCCGCATGGCGAGGTTGCTCGCGCTCCTGCTGCTCTACCGGGCGGGACATCATGTCGGGCGTTACATCAGCCTGGAACGAATCGTCGAGCAATCCCGGGAGACGTACTACGAGGCGCTCGAGGCGAGCTCGAAGGATTGGCATGAGGGTCGCCACGACGCGATGCCGTGGCTGCGCTACTTCTGGGGCACGCTGACGCGAGCGTACCGGGAGCTCGAAGGCCGCTTCGGCACGATGACGGGAAGGGGCTCGAAGACCGATCGTGTGCGAGCCGCGGTCGAACGCAGGATCGGACCGTTCGGCATCAGCGACATCGAGCAGGAGTGTCCCGACGTCAGCCGTGACATGGTCCGGCGAGTGCTGCGCACCCTGCGCGACGAAGGTCGGCTTCGTGCGGAAGGAACCGGGCGTGCCGCCAGGTGGGTCAAGCGGACCGCGTAGGGGGTGATGACGCCGCCGCGCCCCGACTTCCCCGGCCCTCCGGGCAACCGGGCGAGCGGTGGCGCCCCGGGCCCAAACGTGCCCGGCGCCCCCCCCCCGAGTGGTGCCCCCTAAGCCCCCCCCCCCCCAGGCCAGCCAACCCCCGAA